>CAIUWA010000012.1 GCA_903902745.1 uncultured Opitutia bacterium
CAGCTGGAAGTTGACGCCAGCTTGGCTGGCGAGAAGGACGAACTCGTGGCGTTGGGACATCGGGGTATGGGTGATCCAGGGCATCCCCCAAGTGTTACCTATGTCTCCGAACAGTGTTACCCATGTCTCCAGTCCATACAGACCCCAACGCGTTGGTTGGTTCTGCCGGCCTTTGACGCGGACTGAGCGCCCAGCGCGTTGGGGTCAACGCGCTCCACCTTTCGGGCAGAGCCCGCCGCTATTTCCTTTCCGGCACCGCCGCCACGATGGCTTCGCCCAGATCGGACACGGCGCGGCTCAAAAGTTGCGTGAGGGCGGCGTAATCCTTCCCGTCCCACGCCGCCTCCTTTGCCGTGAAGCTCCGGTGCGCCGCCACTTCCTGGCTGGCGCCCGGTTTCAGCAACTCAATCTCGGCGGTGAAGCGGGCCGTTCCCTTGCCTTCCGCCGCCTCGCCCTCGCAGTGTCGCACCCGCACCACGACGTCATAATCATGGGCCATCTCGCGGGACTCCATCCCATGCACCCCGGTCAGCGCCGCGAGCCGCACGTTCAACACCCGCGCAATCCCCAGGTCGAGCGGCTCGGCCCAGCGGGCATCATCCATCATCTTCACTTCATTCGGACCAAGGCGTGTCACAAGGGGCTTGTGCTGCAAATAGGCCGGCACTTCGACCCGGAGTATCATCAACCGCGGCGCGGGTGAAGCCGGAGTAGTCACGGATGCCGGCGCGGTGGAGAGCGTGTAATAGCGGATGGTATCCACCTGGGCCGGCTGGATCGGTAGGAGCGAGCATCCAGCAGTGAGGAACCCAAGCATCGCACCCAAGCCGATCAGGGTGCGTCGCGTCCGGTGGTATTTTGCATTCATCGTCATTCCTCCGCCGTTTTTGGCTGCAGACATCATGGCGCCTTCCTCTTCCCGACCAGCAGGGCATTGGGGTTGCGCTCGATGAAATCCGTCAATTGCTGCACCGCCGCGGCGGCGGCGGCCACCTGCCGCAGCGCTCCCGTCACCTCATCACCCAGCCCGCGCTGCGCCTGGATGAACTGCTGGGCGGCGGTCGAGGCGTCATTGAATTTCTTCAGCGCGTCCTGCGCCTCCTTCAGCGTGGCCTGGAGGCGTGCCCCGCCCGTGTCCACTTGGGTGTCCAGCTTCGAGAGGGTGACGCGCAGGTCGACGACCGCGTCGTCGAGATGGACAAAGGTCGCCTTGATCTCCGGCGAATTGACGAGGGAGTCGACCGAGGCGCCGGTCTTCTGCCATTGCGCCACGAGGCCCTTGAGGTCGAGGCCGTCGAGCTGCCGGTGCGTGTCGGCCAGCAACTGGTCCACCCCGCGGCCAATGCCGGCAAAATCGATTTTTTTGATGTCGTTCAGGATCTCGGTCAGGTTGTTCTGGAACTCGGCGATCGCCGACTGCACCGAGGGCACGATGAGGTATTTCGACTCGGCCATGGGCTTGTCCGCCGGATAGTCCTTCGGATTCTTGAAATCGAGCTCCACGAACAGGAGGCCCGTCGCGAGGCCCTGCACCCCGAGTTGGGCGCGCAGTCCGCGGTCGATCAGCGTCTGCAGCTCGGCCCGGTCGGAGACATTGATCGCGGCGCCCTTCGCGTCGGTGACCTTGTCCTTGCTGAACTCGCACACGACCGCCACCGCCGAGTGGTTGGATTTCTCCTCGTAGCGGATGCTGAGGTCGACCACGCGGCCGACCGGCACGCCACTGAGCTTGACCGGCGAGCCGAGGGTGAGGCCGTGGACCGACTCGTCAAAATACACCACGAACCGCTGCGGTTTCGCAAAAAAGTTCACCCCGCCGAACGTGAGCAGGGCGATGACGCCCAGCGCGAACGCCCCGATCACAAACAGGCCGACGATGGCTGGGCTGACCTTGGTTTTCACGAGAGTTGGTTTTTAGAGGGATTCGGCCCGATGGACAGGCCGAAAGTAGGGCAGGTCTTTGACCTGCTCTGCCTTGGAGCCAAGAGCGGGTCGAAGACCCGCCCTACCGCCGCCGCTCTCATTCGGTAAGTTTCAGTCATGCTGTCAAAGCGGTTTGTCGCCGCGGCGCAGGAACTCTGACACGCGCGGGTCGCGGCTGTTCGCCAGCAAGTCGCGCGGCCGGCCCTCGGCGATGATTCCCTGCTCCGCGCGGTCGAGCATGATCACACGGTCGGCGAGGTCGAAGATCGACGCGAGCTCGTGCGAGACCACCACGATCGTCGTGCCAAACGTCTCGCGGATCTGCCGGATGAGCTCGTCGAGCTTCCGCGAGGTCACCGGATCGAGCCCCGCCGAGGGTTCGTCGAAAAACACGATGGCGGGATCCAGCGCCAGCGCGCGCGCCAGGCCCGCCCGCTTCTTCATGCCGCCGCTGATCTCGGCCGGGTAATAATCCTCGAACCCGCCCAGCCCCACCTGTCCGAGCTTCAGCCCCGCGATCTCGTCGATTTCCCGGCGGGAGAGCGTGGTGTATTCCTCGAGGGGCAGTCCCACGTTTCTCCGCAGCGTGAGGGAGCTCCACAGCGCGCCACTCTGGAACAGCATGCCGAAGGTCTTGAGCATCCCGCGCCGCGCCGCCGTGTCCGCGAGGGTGAACGACTGCCCGAGGAACTTCACTGTCCCCGCCGTCGGGGTGTGCAATCCGACCATGTGCCGCAGCAGGGTGCTCTTGCCACAACCCGAGCCGCCGATGATAAAGAATATCTCCCCGCGTCCGACCGTGAACGAGATGTTCTTCAGCACGGGCTTGCCGCCGTAACCGCACTCGAGGCCGGCCACCTCGATGGCGGGTGCTGGGTTTGATGTCAGGGTGTCGGTCATGGCGTCAGATTCCCAGCGCGTTGAACAGCACCGCAAAGATCGCGTCGGCGACAATGATGAAGAGGAGCGCCGTCACGACCGCCGAGGTCGCCGCGCGGCCCACGCCCGCCGCGCTGCGTTCGGCCTGCAGGCCGCGCAGGCAGCCGGACAGCCCCACGATCAGCCCGAACGCCAGCGCCTTGATCACCCCGGTCGCTATGTCCGACAGGTCCACGATCGTCAGCATCTCCGCCCAGAAGGCCGTCCCGGGGATCGAGAGGAGCCCGTAAGCCACGGCCAGGCCGCCAAAGATGCCGAGCGCGTTCGCATAGAGCGCCAGCAGCGGCATCATCACCGCGAGTGCCAGCAGGCGGGGCAGCACGAGGAATTGCACCGCCGGGATGCCGAGGACCTCCAGGGCGTCGATCTCCTCGTTGGCCTTCATGTTGGCCAGCGTCGCCGCAAACGCCGCGCCCGTCCGCCCCGCCAGCACGACTGCCGTCATCACCGCGCCCATCTCGCGCACCATTGAAAGTCCGATCAGGTCCGCGATGTAGATGTCGCCGCCATACTGCCGCAGCACGATCGCCCCCGTGTATGCCAGCGTCACGCCGACCAGCAGGCTGACGAGGCTCACGATCGGCAACGCCATCGCCCCGCACTGCTGCATCTCGTCGAGGCAGTCGCGCCAGCGGAATTTGCGCGGGCTCCGCACCAGTCGCACCGTGCTGAGCACGCACTCGCCCACGAAGTGGGAGATTTCCCGCCCTTTCTGCAGCGTGTCCTGCGTCGCCAGCCCCACGGTCGTGAGGAAATTCTCCGACCGGTCGAACGGCACCGCGGTCTCGTGCGCCGCCGTCAGCTGCGCCAGCAGGGTGCGGATTTTTTCCGGCAGCGCCGTCACGTCGCAATAGGCGCCCGTCCCGCGGCACCACTCCTGCGCGGCCGAGAGGAACAGCAGCAGGGAGGTGTCCCACACCCCGACCTCGTCCGTGCGCAGCCGCACGCGCGCGGGATTTTGCGGGCCGAGCAGCTCCGGCCAGGACGGCCGCGGCTCGGTGATCTGCCAGCTCCCCGCCAGCGACACCTCGAGCGTGTCGCCGTCGACCTTGGCCGACGCGCGCGCATTCCGGGTCTCGGGAGGGGCGGACATGGCCTTCACTTCACTCGTGACAGTGCCCGCCGCCAAACCAAATCTCCACGCCCCCGCGCCCATGCCCGCCTTCCACACCTTCCTCTTTGACCTCGACGGCACGCTGGTCGACCACTTCGCCGCCATCCACCGCAGCCACAGCCATGCAATGACGCAGCTCGGGCTGCCCGCGCCGACGCTGGCGCAGGTGCGCGCGGTGGTCGGCGGCGGTCTGGAAAATGCCATCAGCCGCCTCGCCGGTCCCGCCCTGGTCGCCCGGGCGCTGCCGATCTACCGGGAGTACTGGGACCGCACCATGCTTGAGGACGTGGTCCTGCTCCCCGGCGCCAGCGAATTGCTTTCGGCCCTGAAACAACGCGGCCTCCAGTCCGCGATCTTCACGAACAAGCACGGCCCCTCCGCCCGTCTGATTTGTGCGCATCTGGGCATTGACCGCCTGGTTGACGGCGTGTTCGGCGCCATCGACACCCCCTGGCTCAAGCCCGACCGCCGGTTCACCGACCATGTGCTCGCCGAGCTCAAGGCGGACGCGAGAACCACCCTCTTCATCGGCGACTCGCCCTACGACATCCAGACCGCGCACAACGCCGGCCTCCCCTCCTGGTGCGTCGCCACCGGCACCCACACCGCCGACGAACTCCGCACCGCCGGGGCGGAGGCGGTGTACGACAGCCTTGATGAAATTGCCGCGGCATTGGCTCTCAAGTGAAGTCCGTTCCCGGCAGGATTTCGCGCAGAGACGCAGGGGCGCAGAGCGGGATCCATTGTTTTGATTCCTCGGCGCCCCTGCGCCTCTGCGCGAAACCGGATCGTAGAAATACTTTTTGAGAACCACGCCGGTTCTTTTTCGTGTCATCCCTCCTCGCTCTATGGCAAAAAACTCCGGTTTCTCATTTCCTGCATCTGTGATAATCCGTGTTATCCGTGGCTAATCCCTCCCAACCCGCCGGCAGCCTCACCGGCGTCGTCGAGCGCATCATCTTCCTGAACGAGGAGAACCACTATACCATCGCGGAGTTCCGGCCGGACCCAGCCTCCGCCAAGGCTACGGCGGGCGAGGCTGTCCCGCCCGCCGCCACTCGTCCTGCCGTGGCCGCGAAACCGGCGGCGGGCAAAAATGTCCTGAAGGAAAAACCCGGCATCGTCACCATCACCGGCGCCCTACCCGGCGTGGAATGTGGGGAGACGCTCCACCTCACCGGCGAGTGGACGCGGCATGCGCAGCATGGTGACCAGTTCAAGGTCGCGGCGTTCAAGAGCGAGCTGCCCTCCAGCGTTTACGGCATCCGCAAATATCTCGGCAGCGGCCTCGTGCCGGGCATCGGCAAGGTCTACGCCAACAAGATCGTCGACGCCTTCGGCACCGACACGTTCCGCGTGCTGAGCGAGGAGTCGGGCAAGCTCCGCGCCGTGCCGGGCATCGGCAAGAAGCGCGCGACCGCCATCAAGCAGGCCTGGGATGAAAAGCGTACCGAGCGCGAGCTCTACATCTTTCTCCAGACCTACGGCGTGACGCCCAGCCAGTGCGTGAAGATCGTCCAGCACTACGGCGCGCAGTCCAAGGCGATCCTGCTCGAGCAGCCCTACAAGGTCGCCCGCGAGATCGAGGGCATCGGCTTCAAGACCGCCGACCGCATCGCCATCAACCTCGGCTTCGCCAACGACGCCCCGCCGCGGCTCGACGCCGGGATCATCTACGCGCTCGAGACGCTGCAGGAGGAGGGCCACACGGCCTTTCGCGAGGCCGAGCTCATCGAGCATTCCGCCGCCCAGCTCGAAACCGACTCTAAGCTTGTCGCCGCGCGCATTGACGCCTTGGTCGAATCCAAGGCCGTCGTGCGGCACCCGCCCGCCGGTGTCGCCAATCCCCTGCCCGGCTCCGCGCTGATCCAGTTACCGCACAACGACCGCGCCGAGCAGAAAATCGCCGCCGCCGTCCAGCGGCTCAACCGCGTCGCCAGCGGCCTGCCGCCGATCAAGGCCGACGCCGCCGTCGAGTGGGCGGAGAAAAAGGCCGGCTTCGCGTTCCACGAGCTGCAGCGCGCCGCCGTCCGCCACGCGCTCACTTCCAAGTTAACGATTCTGACCGGCGGACCCGGCACGGGTAAGACGACAATTTTGCGCGCCCTCGTCGACATCCTGAAGGCCAAGAAGGTCCGCGTGCACCTCGCCGCGCCCACCGGCCGCGCCGCCCAGCGCCTCACGGAGACCACCGGCGGCTTTGCCTCCACGATTCACCGGCTCCTCAAATATGACCCGGCCGGCGGCGGCTTCGTCGCCAATGAGTCCTCGCCGCTCGCCACCGACTTCCTCGTGCTCGACGAGGCCTCGATGCTCGATACCCGCCTTGCCGCGGCGCTCCTGCAGGCCGTGCCGTCCAAGGCCCACCTCCTCCTCGTCGGCGACACCGACCAGCTCCCCAGCGTCGGGGCCGGCAACGTCCTCAAGGACCTCATCGCCGCCTCCGCGGCCTCCGCCTCAGACCTCACGCCTCAGACCTCACGCCTCACCCTCCCCGTCACCCGTCTCTCCGTCATCTACCGGCAGAAGGACCAGAGCGCCATTGTCACCACCGCGCACGCCATCAATGCCGGCGATCCCTCGCTGCCGCCCGCCGTGCCCGAGGTCGCGCAGGCGCAGGTGTGGTCCGACTTGAATTTCATCATCGCCGCCGACGCCGAGGACTGCCTCCGCAAGGTCATCCAGCTCGTCACCGAGTTCGTGCCGCAAAAACTGAAGTGGCCGGATCCTATCAACGACGTCCAAGTGCTTGCGCCGATGCACAAGGGTTTGGCCGGCGTCGGCAATTTCAACACGCAGCTCCAGGCCGCGCTGAATCCGTCCGCGACCGCACCGGCGAAGCCCTGGGAAAAAGGGCGGACGGCGTCCGCCCTGAAGACCATGGCCGGTGAGTTTCGCGCCGGCGACAAGGTCATCCAGCTGCGCAACGACTACGACAAAAACCTCTTTAATGGCGACATCGGCACCGTGACCGCCGTGCACGCGGCGGGCGGCACGCTGGAAGCGGAATTCGATGACGAACGGCACACGTTCGACCGCGGCGCCCTCGGCAATCTCGCGCTCGCCTACTGCATCAGCATCCACAAGTCGCAGGGCAGCGAATACCCCGTCGTGATCATCCCGCTGCTCAAGGCGCACTTCATGATGCTGCAGCGCAACCTGCTCTATACCGCGATCACGCGCGGCCGGAAAAAGGTCTTCCTCGTCGGCGAGCCCGCCGCCTACGCGATGGCCGTCCGCAACAGCGAGTCCAAGCTCCGGCTGACCCACCTGCGCGAAAAGATCCTCGCCGGGAAAACCTGAGGCCGATCGGAAGATTTCGCGCAGAGGCGCAGGGACGCAGAGGAAATCCAAACCAGAATTTATTTGCCGGATCGACCTTTGCGTCCCGGCGCCTCTGCGCGAAACCAATCCGGACACCCCACTCCGCCCTAGCCTTTCACGCGCTTGAAAAAGCCCAGGGCCGCATTGGCCCCGGGCAACCGGAGCGCGCCGCCCTCGACATAGGGCAGCACGGAGACCAGCTCCCACCCGGCCTCACCCAGCGCGGCGAGATCCTCCAGACTTTTGGCGGCGAGCCCCTGCAGCACGTCGCTCCGGCTGGCGGCAAAGGCCTTCTTTTCAAACTTCAGGACAACGGTGGTGTGCTCGTATTTGGTCATGGGTATGGTTTATTGAGGAAAGGATTCTGCGGTGGTCGCCTCACTTGCCCGCGGGCGAACTGGCGGCCGCGGCGTTTTTCTGTCCCGGCGGAGGCGGCGCGAGCTGCAACTGCGCGACCTGCTGGGCCTGCACTTGCTTGAGGACCGCGAATTGCGCCGGGGTGAGTACGGCTTGGGCCTGCGCCAGCGCGGCGTCCGACACCGGCGCCTGCCAGTCGAGCAGATTCATGCCGCCCTGCTGCATCGCCTGGGCGACGCCGTTGTTCAGCGTGGGCTGGTCGATAAGGGTGCCGTTCATGTTCGTGGCCGGCGAGGGAGTCGGCTGCGGGCTGAGCCGGTTCTTCGCCAGCACCTGTGCCAGTTGTTCCGCCTGCCCCGCCGAGAGCGGCTCCGCCGTGTAATAAAGCCGCGAGGCCAGCTGGTCCGCCACGTTGCGTTCGGCAATGGTGGCCGAATATTGCGCGAACTGCCTGAAGCCGTCGTCACCCAGCAACGCCCGCATTTCCGACTGAACCGCCTGGGCATGCTGCCGGTCGGAGCTCAGGATCTGTTGGAATTGCCTCTGCCCTTCCGGATCCTGCGGGACATTCCCCACGCCAAAGCCTTGGGCATGCAGCGCTGCCATGAGATCCAGTTGATCCCCCGCTCTTCCCTCCAGCGCCTTCAAAAGACCGTCCTGCTGCTCCGCCGAAAGCCCGGCCGTCTTGAAAAACCGATCATAGCGCGTCTTCAGCCTCAACCCCTGTTGCTGGACATAGGCCGCGTGGGTCTCGGGATGCTCCAACACATAGTCCATCGCCGCACCCTGGGTCACGGCCGGCCGCGCCGCGGGGGCCGGTTCGGGCGCGCGGGCCCGGGCGTCGCTCAGTTCCTTTTGCGTCGCGGCGAGCTGGGCGGCGGCGAGCCGGACGCCCTGGTCCCGCGTTCCCAGCTGCGTGCGCAGCGTGTCGCGTTCGGCGCTGGTCGCTGCAACCGTCGCGAGCGCATCGCGCGCAACACCGGCTTGATAAACGGCCGTGCCGATTGCGACCAGCGCAACGACCGCCGTGATTCCCATAACTGCTTTGGATATGCTCATGATAAAAATTCCCGCGGCACCCGCGCCGCCGGCGCCCGCCGCCGCACCCGCCAGGGCCGCCGTGGTGATCGACGCCGCCACGCCCGCCGGCGCGGCGACCGCGACTTGGTTGGCCAGCAGCACGGCCAGTGCGCCGCCGGTCGAGGTGATGCCGCGGCGGGCGAGTTGCGCGCCGAGCTTGTCGAGCGCGCGATCCACGCGCTTCCGCGCCGCATCCTCGCTGACCCGCAGTGCCGCGGCGACCGCCGCCAAGGGCCGGCCCTCGAAAAAACGCAGGAGCACCGCCTCGCGGTCCGGACCGTCGAGCTCGTCCATCACGTCGTCCAGCACGGGCCGGAGTTGCTCCCAGTCGGCCGGGGTTTCAGACGATGATGCCATTTGCTCCATGGTAAGTGCCTCCTCTTCGCGTTTCTGCCGGCGGCGCTCGGCGCGCATCAGGTCGATGGCGGCGTTGCGCGTGGCGGTGTAGAGCCAACCCGTCAAAGCCGGATGCCGGCTGAGCGCCGCCGCGTCGCGCGCCAGCGCGGAGAAAACGATCTGGGCCACGTCCTTGGCGCGGTGGGCGTCGCCATCGGTCCGCCGCACGGCCGCCGAGTAGACCAGCGGCAGATGTCGCCGGACGATTTCGCCGAACGCCTCCTCCGCACGGTCCCGGGCGTAGCTTTTGAGCAATGTGGTGTCGTCGATCATGTGGCTTTCACTCTATAAGCGGCACCGCCGGAAAAACCGGACAAAAAATCGCTCGAGCTCGAAAATCCCATCCCGGGCGACAGGCGACAGGCGTCGGGTGACAGGATGACTGCCAGTCCTCTGTCTTCCGTCATCTGTCCTCCGTCCTCCGGCTCCCCTTGCCACGTGCCTTCGGTGGCTGAAATTCCGTGAATTTCCCGCCCGACCTCGGTTTCCCTCCCTTCCAACCCCATGCAATCTAGGGCAATTATGGGTTTGAGGTAATGGGCCGGACCGGTCGAAAATCGCTCATGTTCGTCTCGGTCCCGCTTCTTCCCGTCCTGGCTGCTGCCTTGGGGGAGGACGGCTGGCTGGCACCGATGACGCCGATCATCGGACTCGTGGCCATCGGGCTGCTGACGTGGCAGCTCTGGCGGGTGCAGCGCCATTACGCGCTGGATCTGGCGGAGCAGTCGCGCCAAGTGGCTGACGAGCATGACAAGAGCAGTCAGGCTTGGTCGGCCATGGAGGCGGTGAGCCGGGAAAGTCAGGCCAAGAGCGAAATGCTCGCCACCCTGAGCCGGGAAATCCGCGCCCACCTCAACGGCATCATCGGCTCCGCGGACCTGATGCTGGACAATCCCCTCAGCCCCGCGCAGCGCGAGCATCTCGTCACGCTGCGGGGATCCGCCGAGTCCCTCCACCAGTCGCTCAACGACGTGCTGGATTACTCCACGATCGAAACCGGCCAGATCCAGTTCGGCCACGCCCCCTTCGACCTCCGCGAGCCGCTCATTCAGGTCGTGGAGGCCCTGTCGCCCCTCGCCCTGCTGAAGGGACTGGAGCTCGTGCTGATCGTCTCACCCGATGTGCTGCTGTCCGTGGTGGGCGATGCCGCCCGGCTGCGGCAGATCCTGCACAACCTGATGTCGAACGCCGTCAAGTCCACGCCCAGTGGCCGCGTCGTGCTGCGCGTGGGGCTCGCCGAGGGTTCGTCCGGTGTTTCCAAGCAGGGCGGGACCTGGCTGCATTTCAGCGTCACCGACACGGGCGCGGGCATCCCCGAGGAAATGCAGGACAAGATTTTTGACCGGACGGGCCAGTCCGGCTCCCGCTCCAACCGCAAGTCCGGCGGCTCCGGGCTCGAACTCGCCATCAGCAAGCGGCTCGTGGAGTTGATGGGCGGTCAGATCGGGGCACGCAGCCTGCCGGAGGGCGGATCGGAATTCTGGGTCACCCTCGCCTTCCCGGCCGAGAAGATCCCGGAACCGGCCGTCGTCTCCGCCGCGAACGGCCTGCACGTGGTGCTGCTGGACAGCCGGGCGGTTTCCCGCGTCGCCGTATCCGCCATGCTCGCCCGGCTGGGCATCGACCAGGATGCGACCGACAACGCGGCCAAGGCCGCGATGCAGCTGAGCGACGCCCTCCAGGCGGGCGCGCGGGAACTGGTGCTCCTGCTGGACGAATCCGTCGTGACGGAAAGCCGCGGGGAGCTAACGCGCCTGCTCGCACCGGATTCCGCGGTGCGTGCGACGCGCCTCGTGCTGATGTCCCGGAACCCCGACGAGCCCGTCGCGACCGGCCTCGGGCTGCCCGTGGCCGCCATCCTGCGCAAACCGGTGCTGCGGGCCGAACTCCTGCTCGAGGCCCTGCAGGCCACTCCCGCCAAGGCCGCGAGCCGGGCCTCCGTGGCGCCGATGCCGCCCGACGCCCTGGGCGAGACCAAGCCGATGTTCCACCGGGGACCGCACGTGCTGGTCGTCGACGACGATGCCATCAGCCGCTCGGTCAGCGCCCAGCGCCTCGGCCGCCTCGGCTGCGCCGTGGACACGGCCCAGAGCGGGGCCGAGGCCATCGAGCTGGCGCAGCGCACCCGCTTCGAGCTGATCTTCATGGACTGCCAGATGCCGGAGATGGACGGTTTCGCCGCGACCGAAAAAATCCGGGCGGCCACCGGGGACAAGGCCCCGCCGATTGTCGCCCTGACCGCGAATATTTCCGAAACGGACCGCCAGAAATGCTTTGCCGCCGGCATGTGCGACTTCGTCGCCAAACCCGTGAACAAGGCCGAGCTGGCCCGCGTGCTGAAACGCTGGGTCACCTCCGAACTCGCCAAGTAGGGCGGCTTCCGATGCCCATCGGTCGTTGGTAGGGCGAACCCTCCGGGTGAGCCGTTCGTCAAACTAACGATCCAAACCACGGCTCGACGGGACGCCTCGCCCTACCCACCGCCAATTGAGGGTTGGACAGTCTCAGCGGCGCGTGCTTTTGGATTTATCCCCGGAAGGTTTCCGTCACGCTGCCGCGGATGAAATACCCCTCCCTCGCCCGTCTCGTGCTCCTCGCCTGCGTCCTCGCCGCCCCGCTGCGGGCCGCGGAATTCACGCCCGAGCCCGGCTTCACCGCCCTCACCAACGGCCGCGACCTCACCGGCTGGCACCACAAGGACGCCGCGGGCGTGGACGGCCCGGCCCTCGACGGCAAGACCGAAGGCGGTGACGGCCGCTGGACGATCAAGGACGAAGCCCTTTCGGGTAATGACAAGAAAGCCGAAAGCGGCCGCGTGCTGCTGTGGACCACGAAGGCCTTCACCGGAAATTTCGTGTTGCGCTTCGATTTCCGCTCCGCCGCGGGCACCGATGGCGGCCTGTTCTTCAACAAGACCCAGCTTCAGTGCGGTGACTACAGCAGCTACGCCTACAAGAACTGCAAAGCCTACCGCCCGCTCGACTGGAACGCCATCGAGGTCACGGTGCAGGACGGGGTCGCCCGCGCCACCTGCAACGGCGAGCTGCTCACCGCCACGCTGAAAATCACCGAACCCGGACAGCTCGGCTTCGAAGCCGACAAGGGCGCGATCGATTACCGCCGCATCCGGATCAAGGTCCTGCCGTAAGGCGTTTTCAATCGGTCGGATTTTTGGCCGCAAAAGGGCGCAGAAGTCGCAAAAGGAAACCCGGTTGGCGGAGAATCGGAGTTCCTGCAGGATCGTTTTTGCGCCTTCTGCGCCTTTTTGCGGCTAAAGCTCCGTTACTTGCCCGCGGCCGCACTCCGCCGATCCCACACGGTCAATCCCGCCAGATTTTTGCTGCCCTTCGCAAAGGCCAGACTCGCCGCGTAGCCCACGACGACGCAGGAGCCCACCGCCACGAACCCGTGGAGAAACGGGTTGGTCGCGGTGAAGGTCTGCACCAGCCAGGTCACCACGACACTCGTCAGCGCGCCAATGATCACCCCCGGGGCGTTCGCCCGGCGCGTGAGGAGCCCGAGCGCGAACACGCCGGGAAAGCCGCCGCCAATCAGCGCAACGAGTTTCAGGTACTGGTCCCAAAGCGAGGTCGTTCCGCGCCATGCAAGCCAGACCGCCATGCCGGTCGCAATGCCACCCGCCGCCAGCGTCGCGAGCCGCGCGAGCAGCACGCGCTGGCGGTCCGTGGCCCCGGGCCGGATCGTCCCCTGGAAATCGCTCACCACGATCGCCGCCGTCGCGTTCATCGCACTGCTCAACGCGCCCATTCCGGCCGCGAACAGGCCCGCGACGATCAGCCCGACCACGCCGGGCGGCAGCTCGTTGGCGATGAAGTACGGGAAGATCGCATCGCCCGCCGGGCCCGCCGGCGCGCGCTCCGGATGCGCGCCGTAAAACGCCCACAGCGCCGTGCCCACGAAGAAGAACATCACCGAGCCTGCGAAGCCCACCACGTTGCCCATCACGATCGAGCGCCGCGCCATGCGGACGTCCGCCGTCGCCAGCATGCGCTGCATCATCGGCTGGTCGCCCAGCACCGTGAAGATGTGGCCGAGGAACATGCCGATAAACACCCAGAGCGTCGGCTGCGTCAGGTCCCAGTCCGTCGAGACCATCCGGAATTTTCCCGCCGTCACGCCACCGTGCACGATGCCCGCCAGCCCACCATCGACGCCACGCGCCATGTAGGCCAGCGCCACCAGCACGCCGCCGACCGTCACACCCACCTGCATCACGTCGGTCCAGATCACCGCCTCGAAGCCACCTTCCATCGCATAGAGGGTCGTGACCAGTCCCATCAGCAGGATGCTCGCGTAGACGTTGAGACCCGTGACGGTCGAGAGCGCGAGCGACGGCAGCAGCATGACCACGCTCATCCGCCCGCCGACCTTCAGCAGGATGCCGAGGCCCGCGCCGAGGAGCTGCACGCGGCGGTCGAAGCGCTGCTCAAGGTAGCCGAAGATGGTCGTCAGCTCGAGTCGCCGCAGCACGGCGACGAAAAACACGCCGACGAAAATCCCGGCGAGCACCTGCGCCGGCGCCGAGCCGAAGGAAAGCCAGTCCGCGCCAAACGTCCGCGCCGGCAGCGCCATGAAGCTGATGCTGCTCGTGGCCGTGGCCATGAAGCTGATCGCCGCCGCCCACCACGGGATGCGGCCGTTGCCGAGGAAGAATCCGCCGCTCGTGGCCTTTTTCTTGCGCGAGCACCACCAGCCGATCGCCAGGCTCAGGGAGAAATACGCGGTGAGCGCGAGGTAGTCGGGCCACGTCAGCGTACGGGCCGAAATGACCGCGAAGATCGGAGAAACAAACGACGCCATGGGGTAAAGGGAATGCGACCGGCATGGGGCCACTGGTCGCCGCATCACTTTTCGAAGGACGCCCGCGACCGCGAACCAATTCTGCGGACGAGCCACTCGGAGCCGGAATTTTTAGCCAGGTAGAGGCACGAAATGACACGATAACGACCCATTGCCCTTGTAGGGCACCGAGCATGCTCGGTGCCTCACCGCCTCTCCGCTTTTCGTGCAGCAACGTCATCGCCTCAAACCGGCCGCGACCAAGGTCGGCCCTACAAAAAAAGATGCTGGCACGGGGCACAGCCCCGGTCGCTCAAACCTCCCTTTCTTTCCCCCTCAGAGCAGCGGCGCGTTGTTCTTCGGGTCGTTGAGCAGCGCCTCAAACGGCGGATAGCCCTGCATTGCTTTGAGCGCCCAGCTGTTGCGGATGATATAGACGTTAAGCCCGCTGGGAATCTTCAGCAGGCGCGCAAATTCGGCCACGGCCCGGTCCTTCTCCCCCGTCTGGGCCAGGATGAATGCGATATCCCACCCTCCCCGCACGAGGTTCCGGTTTATGCCCGCCTTCTGTTCCGCGGCACGCGCCGCCTCCGCCGTGTCAATGGCCGCCTGCTTTTCCCCCAGCAGGATCAACAGTCCGGGATCCGGCGCCAGATTGTCCGGCTCTGCCTTGCGTCGGGCTTCGATGGCTCTGGCCAGCTCCTGGGCCCGAACCGTCTCACCCAGCGCCGTCAGCGCGTTGGCATACATGATTTGATCACCCGGCCTGAGCATGCCGGTCGCACTCCGCTGCCGGGCCTCATCCAGCAGCTTGATATATTCCGCCGCATTCCCGGTGAAAAACCGCCAGGTAGAAAGCGCATCGGAATTCGCCTCGGGATGCGTCGCGAACCAGGCATCCATCTCCCGGGTCGAACCCCGCTCGTAAAACGGCAGCAACGCGAGGTAATAGCCGTCGGAGCCGGGATCCTCGCGTTCCAACCGCACGACCTCGTCGTAGCGGCGAATATCCAGGAGCCATCCGAACAGGACCGTGCGCATGAGGGAGTTCCGGCGGTCAAGTTCGTAGGCCTTTCGATAGTGGACCAGCACATCCACCGCCCGGCCGTTGCGCCGGTCCGCCTCGGCCTGCAGCAGCGCCACCAGGCCGTTGTTGGGCAGCGCCCGGGCCGCCCGCTCCAGGTAGCCGTCCGATCGCGCGTAGTCCATGGCGTAGGGGGCCAGATAATAGGTCGCCAGCTTGAGCCAGGTCTCCGGGTCATCTGGCGCGAGGCGCTCCATGGTTTCGATGGCCCGCCGGGCCTTTTCCGGGCGGGTCTTGTCGCCAGCCCGGCGATAGAGCGGAGTTTGGATGACGGCCAGCTCCCCCCAGGCCGCCGCAAAATTCGGATCCAGGTCCACCGCACTTTGGAACAGGGGTTCCGCCCGGGTCAGCGTGTCGAGGTTCCGACCCTCGTTATTAAGTATTTCCCGGGCCCGGAGATAATTATCATAGGCAGCCGTATTCGTGGTCGGCGCGCGTTCCAGCCGGCTCTTTTCACCGGGTGAAAGCTTCGCCTTGAGGGCGCTCGCTATCTCCTCCGCGAGGGCGGTCTGGACCGCAAAGATGTCCTTCAGCGCCACCGCCCGGTCATAATGTTGCGCCCACACATGCCCCTCGGTGCGGGCATCGATCAACTGACCCGTCACGCGCACCGTGTCGCCTGCACGCTGGACGCTGCCTTCGAGGACATACGCCACCCCGAGTTCCACGCCAATCTGGCGGATGGTCTTTTTCGTGTCGCGATACTGCCCCACCGAGGTGCGCGAGATGACCTGGAGATCGCCGATATTCTGCAGGCTCGTCAGGATGTCTTCCTGCACGCCATCGGCAAAGTATCCGTTTTCCTTGTCCTCGCTCATGTTGGTGAACGGCAGGACCGCGATTGACTTGGCGGAGAGGGCGGGATTTGCGGCTGCGTCCGGCACGGACGGCTTGGCGCCGGGGCGCTGCAGCCAGAACCATCCGCCCGCAGCGATCAGCAGGGCGACGGCCATCGCGATCCCGACGACCCTTTTTTCGGGTTGGCCCGCAATTTTCAGTTCGGGACGCCCCGCGGCCGGCAAAGCCGCATGCTGCGGTTTCTCCAGCAGGGCACGCACGCGCTCGACGAACGCGGTGCCCGGCACGCCGCGGGGCAGGCGCGTCCACTGTGTTTTCAGAAATGACTCTGGCACCAGCGCCCCGGTCGCGGGTGTCTCATCGATCGCGACGGGAAGCAGGAATGACGTGCCATCGGCCATGAGGTGCGTGCGCTCCTCCGCCAATTTCCATTCCAGCCGGAAATAGCCCTCCCGCTGCGCCTGGGTGTTCGCCGAGATCACGGGAATGAACAGCGCGCACTCCTTGATCTGCCGACGGATTTTCTGGTCCCAGGCATCGCCGCCTTCCAACCCGTCCTGGTCGAACCACACCTCCACGTCGAACGCCGCCAGCGCGTCCGCAATCCGTCGCGCCGCCGCCATGTCCAGGCGCGAATAGCTCAGAAAGACGGCTTGCGGGTGACCGGCGGGATTCATGGCAATGGCACAAAGCTTATTTCACGCCCGCCCGCCGCCCGCAAGTGCCGCGTTGGGCCAAGAGCTTCGCCTTTGTAGGGCCCGATCTTGCTCGGGCCTCTCCGCTTTGCACGCTGCAACGTCATCGCCAAGCCGGCCCGACCAAGGTCGGGCCCTACGGGGAAAGGGCAGTCAATTGAGCGTTCAGCGTTAAAAGTTAAACGTTGAGCGTTCACTTCCGCGCCGCCTGCTCCTTCAGCAACTGCGCCAGTGTCGCGCGCGCGGCCTTGTATTCTTCGGTGCGGCCATTTTTCGCCAGTATTTGAGCAAAGCGCGGATCCTCGCGCCACGGATCCCACATCGTCCCCCAGTAAATTCCAAGCTGCAGAACCGGCTGCGTTTGCCCTAGGAACGGGAGCGCTTCGTCGAAACGGCCCAACGCCACCAAAACCCAGCCCCGCATATAGCTGCCACTCGGCAGGCGCGCGAAGACCTCCTTGGCGTAATCCTCCGCCTCGCGCTCGAAGCCCGCCTGGCGCAGCACAAAAATCGCGTTGGGATCCGCGTCCCAGCGCGGACGCAGCTCGCCGTTCCGGCGAGCCCGGCGTGCCGTCTCCACCGCCTCGTCCTTCCGCCCCAGGGCCAGTAAAGCCTCGGCGACGTATCCGAGGCTGGGGATGAAGATGTCCGTCTCCGCCCGCAGGGCCGCCGCCCGCGTGGCGGTCTTGAGCGCGTCCCCGTAACGCTGCGCCGACACCAGTCCCTTGAGGTAAACCTGGTAGTTGATGAACCAAAGCGGATCGAGTTCGGCTGCTTTTTCGTATTCCAGCAGGGATTCGTCGATTCGCCCCAACGCGGTCAGGATATTACCATGCCAGCACCGCACGACGGGATCGTTGGGGTTCAATGCCAGGGCCCGCTGAAACTCCTGCTCCGATTCGGCCAGCCGGTTCCCGACCGACAAACCGAAGCCCAGCACCGCATGCGGCTCGGCCAGCGTGGGATCGAGATCGATGGCCCGCTGCGCTTCCGCTCGCCCTCTGCCCGCGTCCGCGGGATTGGCGTCGTAGCCATCGAGCAACCGGTATTGGTCCCGGATCACGCAGACGCCCGCCAGTCCCGAATGGGCCTCGGCGTATTTGGGGTCGATTTCGATCGCCTTCACGAACGCGGTCTCCGCCCGCGCGAATCCCTCGTCATTGCGGAGGTTCCAGAAATAACGTCCCTCCAGCACCAGCCGGTGCGCCTCCGGATCGACCGTCCGCACCACCCGCGGCGTGTCGCCCATCTTGAGCTGCAGGTTCTTCGCGATCAGCCCCGCGATCTCGTCCTGCACGGCGAAGATGTCCTTCAGCTCGCGCGTGAAGGTGTCCGACCAGACATGGAACCCGTCCGCCGCGCTGATGAGCTGCGCCGTGATCCGCACCTGCGTCCCCGCCTTCCGCACGCTGCCCTCGACGACGTAGGCCACGCCGAGTTGCTTGGCGATGTCCGCCATCGGCACCTGCTTGCCCTTGAAATAAAACGCCGACGTCCGCGCCGCCACCTTCAGGCCCGGGATCTTCGCCAGCACATTCAGCAGTTCCTCGCTGATGCCGTCGGAGAAATACTCGTTCTCCGTGTCGCCGCTCAAATTCGCGAATGCCAGCACGGCGACGGACTTTTGATCTACCTTTGTCGGAGATTCCGCCGGCGACGGCGCCCCGGGCTTTCGGTTTTCCGCGCTTTTCATTTCCTCGACCAGCTCGGCATAGCCCGGCTGGTCGTGCAGCGGCGCCCAGCGCAGCTCGACCGCGAGCAGCGCGGCGGAAACCCCGCCCCACTCGCTCCGGTAGGAAGAGTGGCGCAGCACCTCGATGGCGCGGACCGGGGCGCCCAACCGGGCGTAAGCGTCGGCGACATACTCCGCCGTCCCCGTGTTGCCGCCCTTGCCGGTCAGGTGGTTCGAGACCTGGCGCAGCCGGGCATCCGCGGCGCACGCGTCGGCGACCGTCCGGGCCTCCGCCGTGCGGTGTTCCCCGGCGAGAATGACCGCGAGCATCGAGCGCCATTGGATCTCCGCGGGATCGGCGGCCATTTTCTCGCGCACGATTCGTTCTGCAGTCTGCCATTGTTCCGTGGCGAGTTCGGGGTGCCCGGCCAGCTCCTGCGCCTGCGCAATCAGGAACGCCTTCGGGCCAACAAAGAAGTTGTCCTCCAGGTAGTCGACCGCGAGGTCCGATATCACCCGCACGGCCGTGGCGGCGTCGCGCTGCAGCATGGCGGCATAGTAACGCACAACCGCCACCCGCGGTTCGTCCCGGCGGATCTCCGGCACCCGGTCCAACCAGCCGATCATTTTCACGGGATCGGCCGTCCGCAGGCTCTCGACTCCGGCCCGATAGACGAAGGTTCGCCAAAATGGCTGCGCCGCGATCGCGTGTTCCAGCGCCGCGGCGGCATCGTCGAATCTCCCGGAAAATGCAAACTGGTCCCCGGCGTAGTAAAACAATTCCGCCGGTCGTGGCACCCGGGCGGCCATGTCCAGCAGCATCTGTCCGCGTGCCGCCTGATCCGGCAGCTGCCACGCTTGCGCGATGATGACCCGGACGTTTTGCGGATCGGCGGCCTGCGCGCGGTCGAGGTAGTCCTTGGCCTGGGCGTTTTCGCCGACCGCGAGGCGACGCAGGCCCAGCGCCAGCAGGGCGTCGACGGAACGCGGATCCAGCCTCAGCGCGTTTTCGCCGTCCGCCTGGGAGCGGACCAGGCGCTCCCGGTTCAAATCATAGGCCCGGGCAAAAAGATACTGGTTGAGCAGAGCCGATGCGCCCCACGCCGACCCGGACAAGGGCGCCAGCTCGGTGGCGCGCTTCAGGAGTTTCTCCGCGAGGAAGAATTCGGTGCGACCGGAATCAGGGTCGTAGATGAGCTCGCGCGCCTTCTGGACGTCTTGGTCGGCCTCGCTGGGCGCAGGCGCGGTCGTAGCCGGCCCGGCGCCCGCATTCGACGCCGGGTTTGTTTCGCCGTGGCGCCGGGAGATGAAAACGACGACGGCAACGGCCACGACTGCCGCGATGACCCAGGCCAGCCGCCCGCGGAGCGACCGGCCCGCCTCCGGCAGATTTCGGGGCGCGATACCCTCAGCGCGCGCCGATGAACTCACCTGCGCCGCCTCCTGCTTCAGCACGCCGGTGCGGTGCGACCAGAGTTTCAGGAAGCGCGCCTTCACGTCGGGTGGCACCTCTCCGCCGCGGAGCCGCGTCCACTGCACGGTGCGAAAACGATCCGGCACAAGCGCGTCGGGTTCGCGCGTGTCGTCGATCACGACGGGCAGGATGAACGGCACACCCGCCGCGATGCCGCGCGCCCGCTCCGCCGCGAGATCCCACTCGATGCGGAAATAGCCCTCATGCCGCGCCTCCGTGTTCGCCGAGATGACCGGGAGGAACAGCACGCACTCCTTGATCTGCCCGCGGATCTTCCGGTCCCACTCGTCGCCGTGCTCCAGCCCGCCGTCCGCATCGAACCACACCTCCACGCCCGCCTGTCTCAACGTGTCACAGATACGCTTCGCGGCCTCGGCATCTTGGGAGGCATAACTCAGGAAGACCGCTTTGTGCTCGTCGCTGATCGTTGAGACATTGCGCGCCTTGTCCTCCGGAGCTCAACGAGCGAAGGAGGAAGCGCCTCGCAGATGTGCCGCGCCGCCTCCGCGTCCTGCGAGGCATACGACAGAAATACCACTTTGTTCGATCCCTCGTTCATGCCCGCTTCACCATCTGAGCGTCCGGTTGGCCGCGGTTTTCCACCACGGCAAACGGTGAACGATTCCAAATGTCCCGTGCCTTCAGACAGGGGCCGTAAGCCGCCAGGTTGACCCTGGGGGCGCGGTCGATCCGGGCTTTTTCCTGCGGCGAGAGTGCAGCCACTCCCACTGAAACGGCTCCCATTTTTGTATCCCGGGCAGGGCCGGAAGCGAGATGCCGCCACCACCAGACTGCCACTGCTCCGACGATCAAAATTCCGGCAAGGACGGCCCAGGCCCACCGGGGAAAATCTCCCTGGCGGCGTCCGAACCCGATCCGGTGTAACGGGGCCGGTTGCTGAGTCTCTGCAGAAGCCGCGGTTACGTTCTCGGCCGGAGCGGAAGGCACGGGGTCCCCCTTGCGTTGCCCGGTGCGGGGACGTCCCACCAGCAGGCGCTTTACCTGATCCACAAACTGCGGCGTCGGCAGGGCGCCCGGCAGGCGCGTCCACGGCACTTGCATGAATTCCTCGGGTACCGCCGCGCCTTGTTCCGGGGTGTCGTCGATCACGACTGGAACAAAAAACGCGACCCCCGCCGCCATGTCGGGTGTCCGACTGACGGCCACCTTCCACTCGTGCCGGAAATTGCCCTCCTGGCGTTCCTGAGTCGTGGCGGAAATCACGGGCAGGAAGAGCGCGCACTTCTGGATCTGGTGTCGGATCTTCGCATCCCATGCATCGCCGCCGCGCAGTTCATTGTGATCGAACCACACTTCCACGTCCTGGCTCCGCAGCGCATCGGCAATGCGCCGGGCCGCGGCGGTGTCCTCGCGCGCGTAACTAAGAAACACGGCGCGGGGGGCGGATGCAGGCGTGCTGGAATCGGCCGACATTGTTAAGTGACGAATGCCACCGCGGCTTACACCTTGCCAGCCCAAACCCCTGCCAGCACGCGCTGATGCCAATCTGCTGCATTCCAAACCTGGTTTCACACAGAGGCACGGAGGACACAGAGTTGGGAAGCCCCAACCCAACGATGATTGGGTGACCGGAAGTTCTCCGTGATCTCCGTGCCTCTGTGTGAAACCTGATCGATGGGCATCCGCCGCATCCGCAAACGGCTTGGCCTCGCGGCACTCTTGGCTACGGTGCCGGTCGCAAGTCCCCATCCCGCATGAAACTCCCCGCCTTCCGTTCCCTGCTCCTTCCCTGGCTCTTCGCCTTCGCGCCGGCCGCCGCCCTTTTTGCCGCCGAGCCCCCTGCCGTTGTCCGGATGAACGGCTCGCGGCCCGAGCCGGGCCAGGGCGTAACGTTCGTCAAGACCGCCGGCGGCATTTCCGAGTACACGCTCGACGCCAACAAGCTCTCCGTGCTCCTGCTGGAGGACCACTCCGCGCCCGTCCTGACCTTCATGGTCACCTACCGCGTCGGCTCCCGCAACGAGGTCACCGGCTCCACGGGTGCCACCCATCTGCTCGAGCACCTCATGTTCAAGGGCAGTGCGCATTTCAACGCCGACCTCGGCAACGGCTTCGACACGGTGCTCGACAAGTTCGGCGCGAACAACAACGCGACCACCAGTCTCGACCGCACCAACTACTATGAGAACCTGCCGAGCGACCGCCTCGAGCTGGCTGTCCAGCTCGAGTCCGACCGCATGCGCGGCCTGCTGCTGCGCGAATCCGACCGCGCCCCCGAGATGACGGTCGTGCGCAACGAATTCGAACGCGGCGAAAACGACCCCGTCTCCGCCCTCGACAAGGAGATCTCCGCCGCCGCCTACATCGCTCATCCCTACCACCACCCGACCATCGGCTGGCGCTCCGACATCGAGAAGGTCTCGATTGAGAAGCTGCGCGCGTTCTACGACACGTTCTACTGGCCGGACAACGCGACCGTCACGATCATCGGGGATTTCAAGCCGGCGAACGCGCTCGGCCTGCTCAAGCAATACTACGGCCCGATTCCCGCCGCGCCCCACGCGCTGCCGGAGATTTACACCGAGGAGCCCGCGCAACAGGGCCCGCGCCGCGTCACGGTCAAGCGCGCCGGCGAACTCGGCGTCGTCGGCGTCGCCTACAAGATTCCCGCCGGCCTGCACGCCGACCACCCCGCCCTCGCGATCCTCGGCGACATTCTCGCCGACGGGAAAAACAGCCGGCTCTATCGCGCGCTCATCGACCAGAACCTCGCCGTGAGCGCGGATGCGTACGTCAACTTCACCCGCGATGACTCGCTGCTGAACATTTACGTGCGCCTCGCGCCCGGCACGACGCACGAGCAGGCCGAGAAGATCATCCTCGCCGAGGTGGAGAAGCTGAAGGCGGGCGGCGTGACGCCCGACGAGGTCGCGCGCGCCATCAGCAAGGAATCCGCGAGCACCGCCTACGGCCGTGACGGCGGATTCGCGATCGCGAGCCAGATCAACGAGGACATCGCCGCGGGCGACTGGACGGCCTACCTCACGATCCCGGAGAAGATCAAGGCCGTCACCGCCGCTGAGGTGAACCGCGTCGCCAAGACCTATCTGCTCGAGGACCAGAGCACTTCGGGCTGGTTCATCCCGGTAAGAGAGGGCGGTGCCGCCGATTCCGCGGCTGGCCCAAAACAGGAGCCCTCCAAGCGCCATGGCTTCGGCCAGCCGAATTTCTACCGGGATCCGGAAGGGGAAGCGGATGCCGGACGCCGGACGCCGGACGCCAGAGGACTGAATGCCAGTGAGGCCGTTGCCGCAGGAGGCGGTAGCGGAGTGACTTCCGGCGCCCTGATCGCGCCGCAGGTCGTCCGACGCAAGGTAGCGGGCATTGACCGCATCACCTTGAAAACTTCCCTGCAGGACGTCGTGACCATCCGCGGCAGCCTGCCGGCCGGCGATGTGTTCAATCCTCAGAACCATCCTGCCCTCGCCGACCTTACGGCCGGCCTGCTCGACAAGGGCACGGTGACGCACGACAAGTTCGCCCTGGCCGGGCAGCTGGAAGACATGGGGGCGGAGATCGGATTCGACAGCAGCTCGCAGAACCTCGTGTTCACCGCGAAGTGCCTGAAGAAGGACGTGCCGCTCGTGCTCAGCCTGCTCGCGGAGCAGTTGCGCACGCCCGCGTTCTCCGCCGAGGAGCTGGAAAAATTGAAGAAGCAGTCCGCCGGCGAATACCAGGAGCGGCTCGACGACACCAATTTCCGGGCGAGCCAGGCGCTGAGTCGCGCCCTCTTTCCCGCGGGCCATCCCAATCACCCGGCGGAGGCGGAAAGCTATCTCGCCGATCTCGCGGCGGTGAGCATCGACGACATCAAGGCCTTCCACGCCGCGCACTATGGCCCGGCCGCCATGCTGTTCGTGGCCGTGGGCGACGTGGATGACGCGGCCATCGATGCCGCTCTCAGCACCGCGTTCGCCGGCTGGACCGGTGGATCGCCACTGCCGGCCGCACCGCGGGCCGCCCTGCCGGCCGCCGCGCGCACGGAGAAAATCCCGATGCCCGGCAAGGCGAGCGTCTCCGTGTTCATCGGCCTGCCCGACGGCTTGAAGTACAGCGACCCAGACCGGATCGCGCTGGCGGCGGCCACCGAGGTGTTCGGCGGCGGCTATTTTTCCTCGCGCCTGCTCGCCACCGTTCGCGGCAAGGAGGGGCTGACCTACGGCATCTACGCCTCCCTACGCAACGACACCTACACCGACGGGCAGTGGGCCATCCAGGCCACGTTCGCGCCCAAGCTGCTCGACAAGGGCCTGGCCTCCACCCAGCGCGAGCTGCAGCGCTTCGCCCGCGAAGGCGTGACGGCGGAGGAACTCCGCGATTTCAAGGGCGCGATCACCGGGAGCTACAAGCTCGCACTCGCCACCAGTCGCGGGGTCGCCAGCCAGCTCCTCACGAACGTGCAGCGCGGCCTGCCGCTGGATTTCATCGACACCTATCCGAAGCAGGTGGACGCGCTCACCCTCGAGCAGGTGAATGCGGCGGTGAAAAAATACCTCACCCCGGACAAGATGATCACCGTCATGGCCGGTTCGCTGCCCGAGGCGAAGTGACGGTTGGGCCGGATGATCAGATGGTCGGAGGGTCGGAAATTCGGAGGATCAGACCATCCGATCATCTGAACATCCGATCATCCGGTTTGTCCCGCGGGTTCGCCGCGCTAGTGCGTCATCGCGTACACCACGATGTTGATGAACATCGGGTACGCCATGCCCTCGGAAATCACGTGGAAATAGGCGGGGTCATCACCCTCGTGCTCCCAGCCGTCGCCAAAATGGTTGTTGTGGCAGATGATCATCATCATGCGCCCCTTGTCGTCATACATCGCGAAGTAGTGCGGATCATGGGTCAGGACATCGTAGTCGCGGTTCGGATCGTAGAAGATGCCGAACCGCTGGTAGACCCCCGAGGTCGGCATCTGCGGCTTGGTCTTGAAATTGTACACCGTGTGAAAGATCGGGTGGTCGATGGCGAGGTCGGTCGCCTCGCGATTGGGAAAAAGCCGCTTCATCTCGGCCAGGAAATTATTCCACGCGGCGTCGCCCCAGAAATTGTCGACCATCATGAACCCCCCGTTGAGCAGGTACTCGCGCAGGGCCACCATTTCCTGCTCGCGGAAGGACAGGTTTTCCACCCCCGACAGGTACACGAATGGAAACTTCACCAGGTCCGCCTTGGTGATGTCGATCGGGTTCGGCCCCGGGCGCACCATCATCGAGGTGATCTGGTGCACCCGATACGAGATCATCACGTCCGCCAGCGGGTAATCCTCCTGCCATGACATGCGGCGGCCAAAGCCGAAGCCACCCACGCCCTGATGCTTCAGCCGCGCGAAGGTGAACAAATCCTCCTTGAACGCGGGATTCACCGGCCACTGCATTTCCTGGTTCGACAAGTCATCGAGGTAGCTGTTCTGCCCGCCGCCACCCTGGCGACCTCCCTGGGCCAAACCCGTCAAGGGCAGCAGGGCCGTGAGGATCATTCCGATGCGCCAGCTGCGAAACCAGCCGAGGGGGAGCGCCGCATTCATACTCTGCTCATCAAACCCAGTGAGGGCCGTTTGTCCAATCCGGAGTCAGCTTGTTGTAGCGGCGCTCTATGAGCGCCGATCCGTAGGGCCGCCTTGACGGCGCCCGCCGGAGGCGGGCAAGCCCGGGCGTCGTTCCTTCGGCAGGCTCGGGACCCTGAGCTAGGGCGTGTTTTCAAATCCGCTGGGGGGTGGCCGCCCCCTGAGGTCGGCGGCCACCACCATTCGCTGGTGCTCGATCGGATATTCCTCACGCAAGTTTGCAAACACGCCCTAGTCGAATGGGAAGCAACGCCTCTACGACGAACCGGCGGTCATAGACCGCCGCTACATTCTTTGCCCGCTGTCTCGCACCGAACAAACTTGCGCTTTCGACCGGTCGATTGACTTTTCTTTCCACCCTCCCCGCCTGCGCATGAAAACCTGGTTCACCCTCGGACTGCTGCTCGGTGCCTTCGCCCCGGTCCTCCCCGTGCGGGCGGCGGACGCCCCGGCCACGCCCGGCGCGGGCCGGACCCGGATTTACTTCATTGCCGCGGACGACACCAACTGGAACTACGCGCCGGCCGGCAACGTCCTGGCCGGCAGCATGCCGGGCGGCGAAGCGGACGCCAATGTCTGGCTGAAACGCGGCCTGAACGGCGACCCGCCGGTTTTTCGCAAGGCGGTTTTCCGCGAATACACGGACGGCACCTTCAAGACGCCGAAGCCGCGCGCGCCCGAATGGGTCCATCTCGGTTTGCTGGGCCCGGCTATCCGCGCGGAGGTCGGTGACCGCATCGAGGTGACGCTGAAGAACAACACCCTTTTCCCCGTCAGCCTGCATCCGCACGGCGTGCTCTACGACAAGGCGGCGGAAGGCGCCCATTACCCCGACGGCACCAGCGGGGCGGACCGCGCCGATGATGCCGTCGCTCCCGGCCAGTCCTATACCTATCACTGGGACGTGCCCGAACGCGCCGGCCCCGGGCCCGGCGACCCCAGCTCCACGGTGTGGCTTTACCACTCGCATGTGGACAGCTTGCGGGAGACCAATGCCGGCCTCGTCGGCGTCATCATCGTCACCCGCCGCGGCGCCGCCCGGCCCGACGGTTCGCCCGCCGACGTCGATCGCGAATTTGTGACTTACTTCTCGATCATCAACGAAACCATGAGCCACTACTCGGTGGTGAACACCAAGCTGTTTGCGCCGGGCACGGCGGCGAACATGGGTGACAAGGATGAAAAAATGGTGATGCCCATGCTGATGCCCGGGGCCTCGATGTTTGCCGGCCGGCCCGAGGCCGACATGTTTTTTTCCATCAACGGCTACATCCTCGGCAACCTGCCGCTGCTGCACATGAAGGTGGGGGAACGCGTGCGCTGGTACGTGGTCGCGCTGGGCGGTGAATCCGACCTGCATACGCCGCACTGGCATGGCAACGTGGTCCTGACGGAGGGGCACCGCACCGATGTCCTTGAGTTGCTACCCGCCAGCATGAAAGTGGCCGACATGGTGCCCGACAGCCCCGGCATCTGGATGTATCACTGCCACGTCGAGGATCACATGATGGCGGGCATGACCGCCCGGTACGAAGTCGTGAAGTGACCGCGCTGGTGCTGCGGGCCTCGCCCGGATGATCAGATGGTCTGAGGGCCTGATCTTTCCGCTTCAGACCATCCGATCATCTGAACATCCGATCAACCGGCGGGTGCAGAGCGCCAAAGTTTCGCGTCGCCAACGGCCGGGCCCCTTGCTTGCTTCCGCATCCGATGCTGCGCCCCTGGGTATTCGTAGGATTCACGGGAAACCGGATGCTGGAAAAGCCCGAACTGATCGGTCCCCGGATCGATGAGGCCTTGCGCCGCATCGCGGCCCACACCCGGGCGCCGCTCGCCGCCGTGTCCTCCGCGGCCAAGGGTGCGGATACGCTGTTTGTCGAGACGATCCTGCGGCGGGAAATTCCCTGGGTGCTGCTGCTGCCGTTCGCGGCCGAGGAATTTTTCAACGCCGAGGATTTTTCCCCGGAGGATTTGCGCCGCATCGAGCCGCTGGTGCCGAAGGCGGTCCGCACGCACATCGAGGCTTCCCCCGCGACCGGCCTGCCCCTGAAGGATCAGCGCGTGAACGCGTTTGCGGATTGCAGCGCGCGCACCGTGGACACCGGCGACTATTTGATCGCGGTCTGGGACGGACAGCCCGGCAAGCCCGGCGGCACCGGCGGCACCGTCGCGTATGCGCGCGAGCAGAAGAAACCCCTGGTGTGGATCCACGCGGTCACCGGCGAAATTCAGGAGGAGAATTTTCCCGCGCCGTCGACCGACCCGGTTCCGACCGCTGCGGGCCTGGCGCGGAATCCCGTGGAGGGCGGCCTGCAGGTCCTGCAGGCCACCATGAATCACCATGACAAACTGGCGATGCAGCACAGCCCGCACGCCCGCCAGCTCGTGACGGTGGTCATTTTCCTGCACCTGGCCGCCACGGCGGTCGGCGTGGTCGAGCCGGTGTTCCTGATTCCGGCCTGGATCGCGGTGTTCGCCGTGATGTTCAAGGTGACCACGCTGATTGGGGCCCAGGCCTTCAGCCACCGGCAGCATCATGCCAAGGGCGAATGGCTCCGCGCGCGCATCATCGCCGAGCTTTGCCGATCCGCGGAGGGCACCTGGTACCTGCCTTACTCGGACAAGGTCAACCAAGCCGTGATGGTGCCCGGCTTCCGGGAATGGCAGCGCACGCTCGCCCTCTGGCGGGTGATCGCTCCGCCGGAAACCAGGGGATTAGCCGCCCAACGCGATGCCTACATGGAAGTCCGGCTCGACAACGAGAAGACCGGCCAGATCCCTTATTTCGAACGGCAACTGAAGCGCGCGGAGATAAAACTTTTCTCCCGGCAGAAAGTTGCCCGCCGCAGCACCACGATCGCCATCGTGTGTGCAGCGGTGGTGCTGCTCATGAAGGGCCTGTCCGTGCTCTGGCCCGAAGGTCACCTCGTCCACGAATTCGAGCGCCTGCAATTCGGGCCCGTCACGCTGGAGCAGTGCCTCGAGTTCTCCTCCCTGGTGCTGCCGCTCCTCAGTGCCGCGGTTTTCACCTGGCTCATGGCCAGCGACTGCCAGCGCCGCGTCGAGCGCAACCGCGAGATCCTCGCCTACCTGCAAGCCGCGCGGGAGCGGATCCGGCGGGCCACGACCTGGAGCGGGCTGGAACGCCGGGTGGCCGAAGTCGAGACCACGCTGCTGCTGGAGGTGCTGGAGTGGCACTCGATCACCCACTTCACCGCCAGCGCACACTGACGGACATGAAGCGCATCCTCTCGCTCGATGGCGGCGGCATCCGCGGGATGTTCAGCCTGCAGATCCTCGCGCGCATCGAGCAGGTCTTCCGGGAGAAACGCGGCCGGCCCGGGCTCGTGCTGCGGGATGAGTTTGACCTCATCGCCGGCACCAGCACGGGTGGGATCATCGCCACCTTTCTCGCCTGGGGCCTGCCGGTGGCGGAGATCGACGACCTCTACACCCGGTTTGGCGCCGCGATGTTCACGCAGGCCGGCTGGCTCGACCGGCTCTGGAAGAACAAATACAATCCCGAGACCATCGCACAATTTTTCAAGGAACGCTTCAGCGAGGACGATGGCACGCCCGCCCTCCTCGGCACGCGCAAGCTCTGGGCCGGTGGCGTTCCGAAGTACCTCGTGCTCGTCATGCGCAACGCCACCACCGGCTCGGCCTGGCCGGTCAGCAACAATCCGGCCGCCGAGTATAACCGGGAGTCGCGCCCGAACTGCAACCTGCGCCTGCCCCTCTGGCAGCTGCTGCGGGCCAGCACGGCCGCGCCCACGTTTTTTCCGCCCGAGGAGATCACGTTCCCGGGATGCGACCCGCAGATCTTCATCGATGGCGGCATCACGCCCTACAACAACCCCGCCCTCATCGCGTTCCTCATGGCCACGCTGCCCGGCTACAAGCTCGAGTGGCCCGCGGGGCGCGACCGGATCCAACTCGTCTCCGTCGGCACGGGCCAGGTGCGCCAGCGGCTGCCCGACAAGGAGGCCCGCGAATTCCACCTGCTCGACCACGCGAAGTATGCGACCCCCGCGCTCATGGCCTCCACCAACCTCGAGCAGGACCTGCTCTGCCGCGTGCTGGGCGAGTGCCTGGCCGGCGGCGAAATCGATCGGGAGCTGAAGTCCCTCATGCCGTCGGGCCTGCTCGCTCCGGCGGAAAAAAAATTCACGTACCTCCGCTACGACCAGGCCTTCACCGTGGCGGAAATTGAAAAAATTGAGCAGGACACCCAGCTCAAGTTCGGCCTAGACAACCTCGGCCTGATCGAGCCCCTGCGTGCGCTCGGCCGCGCCTACGCCGCGAAGCACGTTGAGCCCGCGCACCTGGTCCCGTGAGTTGCCGGTGGTGAGGCCGAACCAATCAGGTAAGGGTTGAATATTTTTCGGCCTCCGGCGTAATGCGGACGCCACCGGCTTCCCCCTGTGTCCACCGCCCCTTCCGCTTCTTCCAGTTTTCGACCCCGCTGGCAGTTTGCCGCCTTGGCCCTCGCGGGCCTGGGCCTCGCCGGGTGCGTCACCAAGCAGCTGGTGCCGGACTTCGCGACCTACTCCGAGGCCTACGCGCACGACCTGAACTGGCAGATGCTCCTCAACCTCGCGCGACTCGACCAGGGACATCCCGCCTACTTCATGGCGATCGGCGAAATCCGCCTGTCCCGCACCCAGGCGGCGAGCCTGCAGGGCAGCGGCACCTCCAGCCATACCGAGGCGCAGACCGTGACCAGTTCCATCTCACGCACCGTCACGAACGTCCTCGCCGGCACGCTCACGCCCAACGTCTCGAACAACGCGGTCCCCACCTACAGCATCATCCCTCTCAACAGCGAGGACACCGCGCAGCAGCTGCTCCAGCCGATTTCGATCGAGGTGTTCAACACGCTCTACCAGCAGGGCTGGCCCGTGGACCAGCTCCTGCGCGTGCTGGTCGAGCGGATTGAGCTGGAGCGGACCGATGGCGTGCGCCTCGTGCTGCACAATTCGCCCACCCGCGCCGCCAACCCCGCCTCCTTCGCGCGTTTTCTGCGCGCCTGTGAAGTCGTGCGCGAACTGCAAAAACGCGGCGGGCTGCAACTCGTGAGTGATGAAGTTCCCTCCCCGTCCACGGCCGAACCCGCCGGCCCGGGCGGACCCGCCACGCGTGGCGGAGGTCCGGCGGCGGATGCGCCGGCCGGTGGTGCCAGGGGTAGCGGCCGCCCGGGAGCGGGATCGGCCGCCGCGAACCGGCCGGCGGTCGGCGGCGGCAGCCAGTCCACCCGGGATTCCCGGGCCGCGGAGGCCTCGCACCCGGTTTACCACTTCCGCGCCAATCCGCAGATTCTCGAGGAGGTGCTCGCCGGCTTCGCCCGGGATGAAAAATACGCGGGGGGCAGCACGGTGGAAAATTTCCGCGAGGTCTTCCGCTCGAGCCTCACCGTCGGCTCGGGCGCCACTGTCGACCAGGCCGGCGAGCTTGAGTCCGGCGGACGACGCGGGCCGCATTCGGTGCTCGTGCTGCGGTCGTTCCGCAACGTGCTCGACGCCGTCGCGCAGGAGCAGCGCGCGTTCGACGAGCTCGCGAAAAAGGATCCCTCGTTTCTCCCGCAGATTCCCGAGCGCCAGCAGCGGCCCGTGCTGCGCACCGACTGGTCCGGCCAAAAGGCTTCACTGCTCAAACCGGTCGCCGAGCTGAAATATTTCGGCAACACCTACCAGATTACCGACCACGCCGGCGAGCCCACCTCCCTCGACAACCGCTGGAACCGTGACGTGTTCCGCCTGCTCATCGACCTCTCCTCGCAGGTGACCGTGGACATCACGAAATTCCAGCGCCAGGTGCTCGAGCTGTCGCAGTAGCGGGACGCCACGCCTCCACCCCTTTATTCCTGGGCGGAGACCGCCGCGCGCTTCCTCCCGGCTCCAGCCACCACTCCTCATCGCCATGAAAACAATTCCCCGTTTCCTCGCGGTCATCGCCACCGCCCTGTCTCTCGCTTCCACTGTTCTGGCTCAGCTCACGCCTTCCCTGAACCCGATCCCCGCGCCCACGCCCGCAACTCCGGCGCAGCCTGCCCAAGCGGTCGTCCGGCAGCCGGCGGTCGCAGCAGCCGTAGCGGTTTCGGCGCCCAAGGAGCTCCCCCAGTGGCATGGGCCGAATGGCGGCGATCCCGATTTCGGGACCGAGGTGATCCGCAGCGCGAAGCAGTGGGAAACCTTCTGGCAGCGCGTCGACAAGGCGGTACCCCACAAGCTCGACGAAGCCACCGAGATGGCGGTGGTGGTGTTCGCCGGCGAGCGCCCGACCGGCGGCTTCATCGTGAAGATCACCGACAGCTTTGTGGAAAAGGAAACCCTGGTTGTCGTCTATGAGGTCCAGGCGCCCGGACGGGAAACGTTCGTCACGCAGGCCCTCACCCATCCGTGGGGCACGGCCATCCTGCCGCGTAGCGACCGGCCCATGGTCTTCCGTCAGGCGGCCAAGAAGCCCGCTGGAAACTGAATCACTTCCCGAGTTTTTTCAGCGCCAGGTTGATTTTTTCCAGGTCGCAGGCCGCCGGGTCGTAGTCGGGCCCGAGCCATTCGCGCCACTCGCGGCCGAGGTCGCTCGACGGTGCCTTGAGGCACGCCAGCATGTCATGAAAGGCCTCGAGCCCGCCGCAATCCTCCGGTGGCCCGGCGCGTTCGCCGGCGAGACACAGCGGATAGCGCAGGCCTTTCTCGACCACCCCGCTCTTCTCCACCTTCAGGTCCACCTGCCAGCCTTCGCCAAAGTGGTAAACGTAGGTGAAATGCGACCGCGTTTCGAGATCGAGGTCAGCGAGCGCCATGTCGCGGTCGTCCTCGACGATGAGGTCCTCGCGCTTGACCGGGTTCCCCAAGCGGAGGTCGTCGAGGCTGAAGGCATGCGTCTGGTAGTCGAACCAGTCGAACAACACCTGGATGCTGTCGTGCAGGCGCGCCAACCACATCGACTCGCGCACCAGCAGCCGGCGCCAGATGCGTGGCTGGCAGCCCGTGACAGTCAGCCTCAGCGAAAAAACGCGCTCCGGCGGCTTCTTCACCTTCGAACCCTTGCCTTCGTGCAGCGAAATCATATCGGGAGTTGAACGGGGCGGATGCAGCCGCGCAAGCCGTGGAATTTTTCTGTGCGGGACTTGATCGCGAAACCGCGAAAGATCGGAATCGCTGAAAACTTATCCCGATTTCGCGTTTCGGTCCTTTAGCGTTTCCGCGATCAAATTCCGGGGCTCAGGATGTCGAATCTCTTTGTGACAAAATATCCGGAGCCGCACTTGAACTCTCCCGCCCCTTCGATTGGAGTTTCGCGCGATCTTTCCAATCGGGAAACGATTCTGCCAACCATCACGTCATATGGCCCGAACCTTCCAGCTTCGCCATGACTCCCCGCCGCCCTGAAATCTTCGTCAGCGCCACCAGCCAGGACCTGCGGACCTGCCGGCAGCTCATCAAGGAGGCGCTGCTCACGCTGGGCTGCACGCCCGTCGAGCAGACCAATTTCCCGCCCGAGGCGCGCACCGTGCGCGAGATGCTTCGCGCGAAGATCACCGCGTGCGACGCCGTGGTCCACGTCGCCGGCGAGGTCTACGGCGCGGAGCCGCGTGACCGCGATCCCGCGGACTCCCGGCGCAGCTACACCCAGCTCGAATACGACCTCGCGAAGGAGCTCGGCAAGCCGGTCTACGTTTTCGTCTGCGGCGCGGGCTTCCCCTACGATGAGCACGCTCCGGAAGACGCGGAGAAGCAATCCCTCCAGCAGGAACACCGGGCCCACCTCCAGCAAAGCGATCATCACTACACGCCGGTCAGCTCCCGCGATGAACTCGCGCTGCGCATCCACGCCCTGCAGACGCGGGTCGAGTCCCTCAGCGGCGAACTGAAGAAAACCCGCTCCTGGCTTGGCCGCGGCGTCGCGATCGGCCTGCTCGCCCTTGCCCTGCTCGGCGGCGGACTCTGGTGGTTGAACCAGCGCACCGGCAAAACCGAGGGCAAGGTCGCCCAATTGGAAACCGCGCTCGACCAGCAGCGCCGCTACATCAAGTCCGTCGCCGACGCCTACACCCAGCAGCAGTCCGAGCTGGAGAAGCTGAAGCTCACCGACGAGCAGAAGTTCGACCGCGCCCTTGCCGCCGTTGCGTCGAAGGAAAAGATCCCCGAGGCGGACCTACGCAGCGGCATCAACCTCTTCGTCGTCGCGGTGCGCGGCGACCCGAAGGCGGACTTCTATGACCGCGCGCTGGCCGAGTTTGCGCAGAAGAACTTCACGGCCGCCGCCACCAGCGCGGGCCAGGCCGCCACGGCCGCGCGCGACCAGTATCTCGCGGCTGACAAACTGGCCGCGCAAGCCGCGGAGAAGGCGGACGAAGCGCGCACCCGCGCCCGCAGCGCCTTCAGCCTCCAGGGCCAGGCCTACTTTGCCGGTCGGAAGTTTCCCGAGGCGGTCACCGCCTTCGAAGCCGGGCTCGAGGCCACCCCGCGTGCCACCCACGACCGTGAATGGGCGTATCTTCAGACCCGGATCGGGCTGGCCGCGAACGATTGGGCCGCCGTCTCCACGGGCGTCGCCATCGCGGAGCGCAACGCCAAAGCCGTCGTCGCCTACCGCGCCGCCCTCGAAGTTTATACCCGCGAGGCCTTCCCCCAGGACTGGGCCAAGACCGAGGACAACCTCGCCAACACACTCCATGACCAGGCCAGTGCCACCTCCGGGCCCGAGCATGCCCGGCTGCTCGCCGAGTCCGCCGCCGCCCATCGCTCCACCCTCGCGGTCCTGACACGCCAGGACTTGCCGCAAAACTGGGCCGCCACCCAGAACAACCTCGGCGGCGTGCTCAACGACCAGGCCGCGGCCAGCACGGGAGCCGAGCGCGACCGGCTCATGGCCGAGGCCATCGCCGCGTTCCGCGCCGCCCTCGAAGTCCGTACGCGAGACACCCTGCCCAAGGACTGGGCCCTGACCCAAAGCAACCTGGCCGAAGCGCTGCGGACTCAGGCGGCCGGCCGGCCCCAGCCCGAACGCCTCCGGTTGCTCACCGAGGCCATCGCCTCCCACCGGGCCTCGCTCGAGGTCCGCACCCGCACCGAACTGCCCGAGGACTGGGCCATGTCCCAGCTCAACTTGGGCGCCGCGCTCAGCGACCTGGCGGATGATTCCACCGGACCGGAGCGCGCCCGGCTCCTCGCCGAGTCCATCGCGGCTGAGCGCGCCGCCCTCGAAGTCTACACCCGCGACCAATTTCCCCAGGACTGGGCCATGGTTCAGGTCAACCTGGGAGCGTCCCTCCGCACTCAAGCCACCGACAGCAGCGGCCCCGAGCGTGCTCAGCTGCTCACCGAGGCCGGCGCCGCCTATCGCTCCGCCCTCAGCGTCTACACCCGCGCAGCCCTGCCCCAATACTGGGCCACGATCCAATACAATCTGGACTTCGTCCTCCGCGATCAGGCCGCCGCCGCCACGGGACCCGAGCGCACCCAGCTCCTCGCCGAGCGGGTCGCGGCCAATCGGGCCTCCCTGGAGGTCCGCACCCGCGAAGCCTTCCCGCGGGACTGGGCTTCCTCCCAGCACAATCTGGCCGGCGCGCTCCGCACCCAGGCCGCCGACACCACCGGCCCCGAGCACGCCCGCCTCCTGCGCGCCGCCATCGCGGCCGAGCGCGCCGCCATGGAAATCTTCACGGCCGCCGCCTACCCCAACTGGTACCAGGAGCAAGTCGCTTGGATCACCGCGGCCGACGCGGAACTCTCCCGCTCGGCACCCTGAGCTCCCGCCCCAATGAGCACGCCTTACAAATACTGGGCCTTCATCAGCTACAGCAGCAAGGACCGGGCGTGGGCGGAGTGGCTGAGCCGGTCGATCGAAACCTACCGGGTGCCGGTGGCGCTGAGGGGCCGGCCCACTTCGCGAGGGGAGCCGGTGCCGGCCCGGGCTTTCCCGGTTTTTCGCGATCGCGAGGAATTGCCGACCAGCGCGGATCTTGGAGGCGTGATTAACGCGGCGCTCGAGCAAAGCCGCTATCTGGTGGTCATCTGCTCGCCTCGCAGCGCGCAGAGCCGCTGGGTCGAAAAGGAGGTGCTCGAATTCAAGGCCCTCGGACGGGAAAACCGCGTGCTGGCCCTGATCATCGACGGCGAACCCAACGCCAGCGAAGCCCGGGCCGCGGCCGAGTGCTTTCCGGCCGCGTTGCGCTTTCAGGCCGGCCCGGATGGCAGCCTCACGGACCAGCGGGTCGAGCCGATCGCCGCTGACGCACGGAAATCCGGCGACGGCCGGCACAAGGCGTTGCTCAAGGTGATTGCCGGTATCATCGGCGTCGATTTCGACCTGCTGTTTCAACGCGAACGGCGGCGCCAGCGTATGCGGCGGTTGCAGCTCGTCACGCTGCTGGCGGCCTGCGCCGGCGGAATTTTTTCCTTCTCGCACTACAAGGACGGGCAGCGGATGGCCCTGGCCCGGGAAAACGAGCAAAAGGCCCGGGTCGTGGCCGCCCAAGCGGACGCGGAGCAAGGCGACCGCAGCGACCGGGAAGGCAATCCGAACGAGGCGCTCGCGTGGTTTGCGCAGGCGCTGCGGGAGGATCCGGCCAATCCCTGGGCGGCGCAGCGCTTGGCGACATTGCTGCGGGATCTGAACCATCCCGTGCCCCTCGCCCGTTTCCGCCTGCCCGACCGGAATGGAGTCGAAATCATGGCAGCACCGGACGGGTCCGGGTTCGCCGTCACCGACGATGCCCACGGCGTGCAATGTTTCGCCCTGCCCTCGGGCCAGCCGTGGTTTGCGCGGTTGGTGCTGCCCGGACCCGTGCGCTCCTTCGCCTTCAGCGGGGACAGTTCGCGGCTGGCCATCATCTGCGAGGAGGACCACGGCGGCCCCATCGCCAGCGGTTTTCTCTGGCTCGCCATCCTCGATCCGCATTCGGGAGTTTATGTGAAGGCTCTGGAGCGCACGGATTGCCAGGAGGTGACGGGCGAAGGGGCGGACTCCACCTTCCTCACCGTGAGCGGTTACCGGGTGCAGGCCTGGGACGCCGCCACTGGCAAGCTCAAGTACGGGTCCGAAAGAAAGGAAATCGTCCGCGCCGCCACGATGGCCGAGGAGGGCCGGCGCGTGTTCGAAGCCTGCGCCGACAACGTGGCCAGGATCATCGACCTTTCCACCGGGGAAATCACCGGCACGCTGCCGCACCTAGCGGAAGTGCGCGCGATTTCCTACGGCGCCGGAACGAAGCAGGTGGCCACCGGCTCGGAGGACGGCATCGCGCGAGTCTGGGACGCCAGCACCGGCGAAGCCCTGACGCCACCCCTGCGGCATCCGGGTCCGGTGGCATTCGTCCAACTCGATCCGGGCAGCCCCCGACTCGTCACTGTCACGCGGGACGATCTCGTCCAGCTCTGGGACACCCGCACGGGCGAGCGGCTGGCAGGACCGAAATCCCTCGGTGGCAATTGGAGCACCGCCGCCTTCAATTTTCCCGGCCTGCTGATTCGGGCCCGGGGGGCCGGTGTCACGGTCCTCAGCTCGGTGACCGGCGAAATCCTGTTCACCCCGCTCCGAAGCGAGACCGATCTACAGGCGGCCGACTGGTCCGACCGTTCGGGCTCCGGCCAAAAAATCCTCACGCTGGCGAACTCCCACGAGATCCACCTTTGGGACGTGGCGCCGCGCTGGGTGAAGCCGGTGGAGATGATGCATGCGTCCGAAGTGCGATCCTTCGCCGTCAGCCCCGACGGCCTGCAACTGGCTGCCGGCTGCGCCGATGGCACCGTGCAGGTCTGGAATCCCGCCACCGGGGTAAAACTGGTTTCCCTGCCGGCCCAGGGTGGCGCCGTACAGCGGGTGCGTTTCGTCACCGATCGCAGCAACTTCGAGGATCCGCCTCCCGGCAACCTCATCGAAACCGACACGGACCGGCGCAGCGATCTCTGGAGCGCGGAGACCGGGGTGCATTTTGGCGGCGGAGAGGGCACGAGTGATCGGGCGGTGGCCTACATGGATTTCGGCGAAACCTGGGGACGCTGGTCGGCCGACCGGCGGTTTCAGATCTCCGCGCGAGTGGACAACCAGGTTTACGTCCTCGATGGCAACCGGAAGCCCGTGGCCCCGGCCATCAAACTGCCGAACGTGCCCAAGGACGGCATCCTCTCCGCCGACGGCTCCCGGCTTCTGCTCTGGTCGGCCAATGGCATGGTCCAGATCTGGGATGTACCCAGCGCGTCGGCCATCGGCCATGCGATGGTAGAAAACGCGCCCGTGACCGACGCGAATTTCAGCCCGGACGGGCGCTACGTCGCCGTCGCCTGGGAAAATGGTGCCGTTCGTCTCTGGGATGCGGCGACCGGCCGGGCGTTGACCGAGTCCCTGCATCACCCCGGACCGGTCGGACAACTGCAATTTACCTCCGACAGTCGGTCGCTCCTGACCCGCGCCCGCAACGGTGTCTTCAAGTGGGCTGTGCAATCCGTCGCACCCGTGCCGGTGCCGGCCTGGATTCCGGATCTCGCCGAAGCGGCCGCTGGCGTCAAAGTGGACGCCGCCGGCAAGATCGTGCCGCTGGGCCGGGATCCCGTTGAGGCTTTCGCCGCGGTTCGCGCCACCCTGAGCAAGCTCCCGCAGGCGGATGGCTGGACGCAACTGGGCCGGCTCATCACCGGCGACTAGAGGATTTTCTGTTTACTGGGCAGCTCCCAAAAGAAGTGGCGGCTTCGCTCGGAAGTAGGGCTGGTTTTTAGTCCGCCTTCCGAGGCCAAGCAGGTGGGAAATGAAGACATGACCCGCCCTGCACCCACGCTGTCACCCGCTAAAACCGGAGCTTCACATACCCTTCCATCCGGAACGGCAATTCCGGGAAGATCAGCTCGCTGGCGGTGTAGGCGTCGCCGTTGTGGATCCAGTTGCGCTCGTTCGTGAGGTTCAGGAAGTCGAGGTTCGCGGACCAGCGCTTGGTTTCGTAGAACAGGTTCGCGTTGTACAGGACTTGCGCGGGGAGGTGCCACTGGTCGTCGAGGTTGCCCTTCTGGCGGCTCTGCCACTGGACGTTGGCGCCGGCGCCAAATCCGCTTTCCCAGCGGTAGCGCACGCTGCCGTTCAGCAACGTGTGCGAGAAGCCGACCAGCGGCCAGTCGCCCGCGGGCACCTGGTTGTCGTAGGGATTGTAGGCCACTCCGCCCGTGCCGTGGCCGCCGGGGCCGCGGCCGAGTGCATAGCCGGCGTAAATGTCGCGGCCGCCAAGTTGGAACGGCGACGCGTTCACGTAGTTGCCATTCTGCAGCGTGGCGTTGGCCGTGGCGCTCAGGCGTGAGTTCGGTTGATAGACCGTCTCAAGCTCCAAGCCGCGGACAAGGATGTCGTCGTGGCCGCCACCGAGCGAAACCTTGGTGCGCCGCTGGTCGAAGACCGTGGCCGCGGCATAGAGCTTGTGGTCCAGCAGGGAAAACTTGGCCCCGGCCTCGGCGAGGTCGCTGCGGTTGCGGAAGTCATCCTTGCTCAGCGCGCCGGTGCCGTCGCCCCGGTCGTTCAGGATCAGGCCGCCGCCCGCGAGGCTGCCGCGGACCGAGCGAATGCGCTGGTACGTGGCGTAGAACGAGGTTTGCGGCGCCGGTCGGTAGAGCAGGCTCACCGAGGGGGAAAAGGACCCGACTCTTACCCGGTCGTGCCACGGCACATTGCCCGCCTGCGGCAGTGCATCGCGGGCGTCGCCGATGAACAGGTCGCCGCGCAGGCCCGCGAGCAGCGAAAGCTTCGGCGTCAGCTTAATGTCCTGCTGCCAGAACGCCGCCGGGTTCCAGAGCTTGCTGTCGGCGGTCTCGGGACTGCCAAAGGCCGCGGGGAAGAAGGGCCGGCCACCGGGCCCGGGCGCACCGGGATAGTAGGAACTGGGAAACTGCGCCGCTTCGTTGAACACGCGCGAGGGATCGGTGACGTCGAAGTTGTAGATGTATTCGTTGAAGTAGTTTTCGTAGCCGAGCACGTGCGCGTAGCGCACGGTCACTCCGGCCACCGCGGTCGACGGCAGCGCGGCGCCGCTCCAGTCGAGGTGCAGCTCGGTGCGGTTCTCGAACGTGTGCTGCGTGACATACTCCGCGTACTCGAACTGCTGGAAGCGCCGGCGGTTCACATACTCAAAGAGCGTGCGGTTCGTCAGGCTCACCGCAGGCGAGATGACATGGGTCAGGACGGCCTGCGCGCGCGCGACATTGGCGTTGGAGAAGTCTCCGCGCGAAAACAGCGTCGCCTCCCACGGCAGTTTGACCACGCCCGTCGCGGGCACCGGGCCGGGAAAGCCCGGATTGTCCGCGGAGATCCCGGTATAATAGAGCGCGTGATCCACGAGGTCCTGGTTGACGCGGTTGACGCCGAGTGTCTCGGGCGCGTTCTGCCAGAAAACCTGCGCGTTGAACTCCACCGTGGTGCCGGCCGACGGGCGCCAGGTGACCGCCCCGAAGAGATCCTGCCGGTCGTCGCGCGCCCCGTTCTTGCGGAAGAACGTGTCCCCGCCCTTCGCCTCGTAGCTCACGCGCCACGCGAGGCGGTCGTTGACCGGCGCGGTCGTGTCGATCTGCACCGACCCGTTGGTGAAAGAGACATTGCCCGGCGCCCACGTGCCGAACCGCGAGGTGACGATGGTCTCGGGGCCGGAGAACTTCGGCTGCTTGGTGACGTAGTTGACATAGCCACCAGTGAAATAGCCCGCGCCAAAGACGGCCGAACCCGGCCCGCGCACGAGATCGACGGCCTCGACGCCGTTGAACGACGGAAAGGTGCCGTAGTAATTGTAGCTGAGCCGCTGGCCGTTGAGATAGGTTTCGGCGATGTCACCGCGGATGTTCGGCGTCGTGATGTTGCCGTAGGCCGCGCCGACATAGGCGCCGGGGGAATAGAGCAGGATTTCCTGCACGCCGTGGATTTGGCGCTCGTTGAACAGGCCGCTGGTGATGGTGCTCACGCCGCGCGGGGTATCGAGCGGGCCGCGGGCGTCCCCGGTCACGGCGGCGGTCTCGCGCGTGAGCGGATTGACCGACTCCTCGACGGGCACGCCGGTGACGGTGAAATCCGGGAGCGTAGTGACGCCGGGAACAGTCTGCGCCGCAGCATGGTTGAACACCAGCGCCAGGGCGAAAGGAATGCGGAGTGGGAGCTTCATGGGAGGTTTGAGACCTGACCCAAAGCGGACTGCCGGCGAAAGCGGCGCCGCGCGCCCCACGGCGCTCGCAGCGCCTGCTGTTTCCTTCGTCGGCATGATCCGTTTCAGGTTCAAAGGGTCGAGCAGCCGATCGCGCCGCAATCTCAGCCTTCCGCGGAAGACACCCCTACAGGCAACGCGGACAAAAGACCGGCGCCCCGCCAACGCAAGTGAAAGTTTGGCGGCGGGACAGACAAGCCTTCCGCCGTCCGTGCGTTCATGGTGCCAGCCCGTGCTCCTTTGCGGTCAAATCACCCGGCCGCCGAGCTTCGGAATTTTTGGCCACAAAAGGGCACAAAATGACACAAAAAATATCCAGACGAATTGAGGCCGATCCTCAATCCGTTCCGATCGATTTTTATCGCGTCATTTTGTGCCCTTTTGTGGCCAAAAATTCCGGAGCTCGACTGCTGTAAACCTGGGCTGGTCACGCGAACCGCACCGTGACCTGGATCTCGACGGTGGCGTTGCGCGGGAGGCCGGCGACGGCGATGGCGGCGCGGGCGTGTTTGCCGGCCTCGCCGTAGAGCTGAACGAAAAGGTCGCTCGCGCCGTTGATCACCTGCGGGCTCTCCGCGAAACCCGCCACGGCGTTCACGTACCCGCCGACATAGAGAAACTCCTGCACGCGCGCGAGCGAGCCAAGCGCGCCCTTGATCGCGGCGAGCGTGTTGAGGGCACAGACTTGGGCCGCGACCGCGGCGGTGGCGACCGTTTGGTCGCGGCCCACCTGGCCGGCGTGGGTGACGATCCCGTCGCGCGCGCTGATCACGCCCGCAAGGATGAGCGTGTTGCCGTTGATGCGGTGCGGCACGTAGCTGCCGCCCGGCGCCGGGGCTGCCGGCAGCGTGAGCCCGAGCGCGGAGAGTTTTTCCTCGATGGCATCCATGTTCAGCGGGCCGGCGCGTCGAAGATCGCCTCGGGCAGGTAGGCGGAGATGGTCGAGACGGGGGCGTTGACCAGCTGACTGATCTTCAGGTCGAGCACGACGCTGCAGAGGATGAGCGCGCGTTCGCGCGTCAGGCCGAGGCGCTGCTGGAGGTACGCCATCGCCCGGCGCACCGCAGCGCGGCTGGCCTCGCGCAGGTCCTCGTGCGACTCGATGAAGACGTGGAACGGCTTCGTGAGATACCGCGGCGGCAACAGCGTGGGCAGCGCGAGCACGTAGGGCGCCGCGAGCGGATGTTTCTTGCGCAGGTGGACGCGGAAAGTGGCGGTCATCGGCGCCTCCATGCCGTTGATGCAGACCTCGCCATCGCCCTGCGCGGCGTGGGCGTCGCCCGCACACAGGCCCGCGCCCGGCGTGAACACCGGCAGCATCAATCGCGCCCCCGCGCCAAGGTGGCGGACATCCATGTTGCCGCCGAACGGCCCGGGCGCGCGCGTGCGAAACTCTCCGGACTCGGCGCGCTGCACGCCGATGATCCCGCAGAACGGATGGAGATCGAGCGTGACGCCCGGCATGCTGCGCGTCTGCGTGGCGTCGAGTTTCCAGATGTGCAGGTCGGGCGCGGTGAACTCGTCGCCCAGCAGGCCGAGGCCCGGGATGATGCTCGTCCACGCCCAGCCCTCGTGGCGGTAGTCGAGGATCTCGATGTCGAGCGCGTCACCCGGCTCGGCGCCGTCGACCGCGACCGGCCCGGTCAGTGCATGCACGCGCAACTTGTCGAAGGCGGCGAATGCCGGGATCGTCATGCCCGGATGCACCTGGCCGTCGCTGGAATCCTTCATCACGAGCGAGACGGTGTCGCCCGGGGCAATCGTGAGCACGGGCGGATAATCGCGGTTCCAGCGGTTGCACGTATGCGTGCGATCAACGGTGTGGTGGGCCATGGTTCGTTAGAACGAACTGCCCGGACTGAACCCCGGTGCGCGCCAGAGTTCGCGACCGAGCCGATAGGTGGCGAGCACATCCCCGGGGGTCACGCGCGTGAGGATCGACGCGGGGATATGGCGCGTCGCGCGCAGGTGCGGCTGGTGAAAGTCGAGCACCACAAACGTGGCGGGCAGGCCGCGCTCGAGGTTTCCGTGGTGGTCGCCGCCGAGGACAGGACGGATGTTGCTCGTAGCCATGCGCAGGATCGTGAGTGGGTCGGGCCGCAGGGCGTCGCCAAACTGACTCTTCGCCAGCTTGTAGGTGAAATCGAGCTCGGCGAAGAGGTTCGGGCTGTTGAGCAGGCCGTTGTCGCTGCCCAGCAGCAGGTTCACCCCGGCGTCGAGCAGCGCGCTCACGGGCGGCAGCGGGAGGCCAAGGTTGGCGTTGGCCCGCGGGTTGAGGGCGGCGGTCTTGCCGGACTTGGCGAGCAGCGCGATCTCGGCGGCATTCGCGACGGTGAGGTGGACAATGAGATGCGGGTCGTAGAGCTCCAGCGCACGGATGAGGTCGCCCCGACCGGTGCGCGCCAGACTCACGTCGCGATAGGCGGCGTTCTCGAGGCAATGGATGGCCCGCAGTTTTTTGCGAAGCGTGGTGATCTCGCGGATCTCGCGCCACGCGAAGTCCGTGAGGTCGTTCATCGTGCTCTCGCTGAAGCCGTCGGCCACCTTCAAGATCGCCTCCAGCTCGGCGCGGGCGGCCTGGGGCAGGAAGGTGTTGTTGGCGGCGAGTGCCTGGGCGTCGAACGGCACGCCGTCAAACTGGCCGAGGATGACCGAGTCGACCCCGGTCTCGCGCGCCGCGGCGCGCAGCAGCTCGGCGCCCGCAGGGCCCTGCTCGCGGAAATCGAGGTGGCAGACGGTGCCGGAGCGCGCCATGTAGCGCAGGTGCGCAATGACGTGCGGCAGGTGCTGCCCGCGCGAGAGCTTGGCCAGCTCGCGGTATTTGAAGCCGTGCGGGCGGAAAAAGCCCTGCTCCAGCGTGAGTCCCGTGGCCCCGTCGGGCAGGCACGAGTCGCCCATGTGCGTGTGGCTGTTGTAGAGGCCGGGAATGATGACGAACGCGCCCTGCGCCAGCTCGCGCGCCGGTTCGACGCGGTCGAGCGCGGTGATCGTGTCGTGGGACCACGCGAACCGCGCGCAGCGCCAGGGCTCGAGCGCGGGCCCGATGAGGACAATGCAGTCGCGAAGTTCGCCGGCGCTCATGGCGGGTTACGCGGACAGCTCGTCGTCCCGCTGGTGCAGGAAGACGAGGATCAGGCCGAGGCAGGCGAACATGCGGAAGGCGGCGTCCTGGCCGTTCCACGATTTCGACTGCCACATGAGGAACCATTCGCCGCCGACGGTGATGAAGGCGGTGAACCACTGGAGCAGGCTGACGGTGAGACCGGCGGTGGCGAACGCCTTGGCGCGGTTGAAGGCCGCGGCGTCGGCTTGGCGCGCCGCCCAGAGCTTCCCCGCACCGACAAAACAAAGGGCACCCGCGGCGGCCTCCCAGGCGATGATCGACCAGTAGAAGGCATGGTGCAGCCAGTAGCTGTGGCTGCCCGCCACGGGATCGCGGAACGCGCGCCAGGCCTGCGCCTCGCCGGAGAAGAGCGTGTCCATGCCGAGGACATGCTGGACGAAGCCGTAGTTGGAAGGATAGTCGAAGACCGCGTTGTTAAGGACGACGATCAGCAGGAAAAAACCCACTGCGGCCACGAGGGCGATTTTGCAGAGACGGACAGCCATGGCCGCTGAAATAGCAGGAACGGCGCCAGAAAAGAGAAGGAGATCAGCGCGCCAGGTTCCAAATATGGTAGGGCGCGGACTCCGTTCCGCGCCGGGCTCAAGGACAGAGCCTATTCGATAGCGAATGGCTCCGTTTTGACTCCGGAGACATTCCCGGCGCGGAGCGGAGTCCGCGCCCTACCAATTAGCCCAGCTCGGCGTAATCCGGCACCGGCGGTGCGTGCAGCTCCTCGTCGTCGACGCAGCGGCGCGAGGCCAGCGAACGGCTCAGCAGTTCGCTGAACGATTGGGCAGCAAACACGACGAGGTGAGCCGGCGCGCCGGGCGCGACCCGGCCCGATTCCGGACGGCCGACCAGTTCCGCCGCCATGCGCGTGACAACGCTCACCGACTCCGCCAGTCGCGAGTCGAGATGGGCCAGACGCAGGCTTTGGTTGTAGACCTCGATCATATCGAGATCTCCGTAGGCGCAGAACGCATCGCGCACGTTGTCACTCGCGCAGGCCACGGGCACGCCCGCGTCGAGGAGATCCTGGATCAGCGTGAGCCCGCGCCAGAAGGGCGTGCGCGGAAATTCCGCGCCGCGCCGGCCCTGGAGATAGAGGTTGCACAGCGGCAGCGAGATCACGCCGATGCGCGCCTCCTTGACGAGGGCGATGGTCGAGCGCTGCCGCTCGGGGGCCTGCACGGTCAGGCTGCAGCAGTGGCCGCAGACGACGGGAAACGGAAAGGCGTTCCGCAGCACGCCTTCCGCGACGGCGCGCAGGACCTCGGCGGCTGGGTTGCCGTTCTCGTCCACGTGCAGGTCGATGCCCGTGCCGCGATCGCGCGCGATCGCCAACAAGCGGTCGATCTGCCGGGGCAGCTCCGGCGACATCTGCAAGAATCCCCCCAGGGCGCTCGCGCCATAACCCAGGGCGAGGTCGGCGATTTTCTCCCCGCCGGCACCCGTGTAGCTGTCGCCGCCGCAGAGCGGCACGGTCTGGAGCTCGATGCGGCCGCGCCATTCCGCGCGCAGCTCCGCCATCACGGCATGGCTCGTCTCGCCGTGCGGCAGCCAGGTGTCGACATGGGTGCGCACGATCCGCGTGCCATGGGCCCACGCACAGCGGAGCGCAAAGCCGGCGCGCCGGCGGAGGTCGTCCGCCGTCCAGTTGACCTTGTCACGGCCGAGCGTTTCCAGCGCATCCTGAAAGGTGCCGGAGCGGTTGGGTGCGCGGGTCCAGGTGTGCGCCTTGTCGAGATGGGTGTGCGCATCGACGAAGGCGGGAAACACCAGCGCGCCCCCGAGATCCAAGACACGGCCGGTCGCGGACGCGGCCGGGGGACGGGAGTCAGGCGACAGGGTGACGGCGACCAGGCGATTGCCCTCGATGGCGAGGTCGCAAAGTAGCGCCGGGTCCAGCGGATCGAACGAGGTGGCGGCCAATGCGGGCGGCAGCAGCGCAACCGGCACGCGGGCACGGCGGAGGAGAAGCATGGAAGTTCAGGATGTAAGGTTTCGCCCCATGATGCGAGGCCGGAGGAACGGCTTCATCGCACCAGGCACAAGGCCAGACTTTCAGGAGCCACCGCGGCATAGGCCGCGCGGAATTGCTCCTCGCTGGCGAAGATCCCGCCGCGCACACAGCGGCAGGGCACCGTCAGCCGCAATTCGTCGGCATCAAACGGATAGGGCGAGATCCGGTAGGTGTCGCCGCCGAGCGGGGTGCACTGCAGGGTCGTGAGCGTGCCGTCGCGAAGCGGGTGCCGGTGGCGCAGGGGCCGGGGCTGCGGATAGCGCACGCAGGCGATGAGCGAAAGATTGTCGCAAACCTGGAGAAACTCGAAGGCGCGCTCCAAGCCCGCCGCCTCCACGTCGGCCGCGCGGCCCGTGGCGCGAACCTGCATGGCCAGCGCGGCCTGCCGGCGCCGCTGGCCGAGGAGAAATTCGCGCAACCGGACGAGATCGGGCTGGCTCACCCCGGCCAGGTTGGCCTGCTCGGTCAGCAGGTTAACCGTGTGCATAGAGATGAGGATGGCGGCGTAGGGATTGTCCGCCGCCACCGCCTCGGTCGCCCGGCCGCGCACCGCGAGATAATCGGCGAGGTCAATCTCCTCAAAGGCACTGTAGGTCCCGACCAGTTCATGCGAAAACGCGCTCGGCAGCCCCGCGCGCGTCAGGCACGGCCGGGCGTCGCGCTCTGCCCAGGCGTCGTCGTGCCGGGTCACCGCCACGAGAATGTCGCCCCGCGGCTCGGGCGGCGCGAAGTCGGCGTTGCCCCAGTGCCGGGCGAATTCCCCGGCCAGCCGGGCGTGGTCCGGATGCTCCACCAGCCTCCAACCGCCGGCTTCCTTGATGCGAATCATGCAGGCGCGGGAGCAGGGTCAGTGCCAGCGACCGCCGGACTGGGGCAGAGCCCTCAGCCGGATTGATCTTTCTCATTCTAGTAAACGTTCCTCGTTCTCGGTTTTGGCCAGGATGAAAGACCGGGGCGAGAACGAGAAGGAGAACGATTTCGGGTGCTGGGATTCTCTGACCCCTTACTCCAATCCAGCCGCATGCCGGCCCTCGCGCGCGAGCTCGGCGATGGCAGCCGCGTAGAGGCCGGCACCGTGATCGAGCCATTGGGCACCCAGTTCGGGTGTGGCCGCGAGGGCATCGCCCATGACGCCGGATTTCGAGAGATCGGCCGTCACCCAAGCCATGGTCACCGGCGCCCGCTCGGGCCTCAACTCACCGGGATCCCCCACCCGGCCGCAATATTCGCAGACGGCATCGGCCATTTTCACATATTGCGGCGCCGCGGCCAGCAGCCACGCGGTCTCGGCGGTGTTGGCGTGGAAGCCAAAGGCCTTCTCCTGGTCCGAAAGGCCCAGCTCGAACATAGGCGCGAGCTGGCTGCAGCGCAGGCCGAACTGCGCCCGGATTTCCCGCAGGGTGTAGCCGATCACCGCCGTGTTGCCACCGTGGGTGTTGAGCACGGCGATCTGGCGGAAGCCCCAGGCGTGCACCTGGCGCGCGATCGTGAGCAGCAGCGCCCGCAGCGTGTCCTTGGAAATGAACAGCGTGCCGGGAAACCCCGTGTGCTCGTTGCTCTTGCCGATGGTGATCGGCGGGGCGACATAGCACGAGGCGGCCGGCGGCAGCAGCGGCAGTGTCCGTGAGAGCCAGACCTGGCCCATGAACGCATCCACGGCCACGGGCAGGTGCGGGCCGTGCTGCTCGATGGCCCCGGTGGTGATGATGACCGGCGCCCACGCCTTGTCGGGCAGCGCCGCGATCTGCCGCGGCGTCATCGCCGGCAGATAGCGGTCGCGGTAAGCGGGGAAGATCCCGGGAGGAGAGGCACTCATGGCTGGGCGATGGGGATTTTCCCGCCGTGGGCCAGCGGCGGGCGGGCGTGGATCTCAGCCAGGAGCGAGCCGAGGTGCTTCGCGACTGACGCCAAGGTGGCCGCGCCGGCGACGGCGGCGGCCTCGAGCGACAGCGCCGGCTCCATGAGCGGCCGGACCGTCTCATCGCCCGGGCCGGCAACTGGCGGAGGGACGGCGGCAGGGGATGGATCGGGGACGCGTCCCGTCAGTGCGGTGATCAAGGTCTGGACCTTCCGGCGGTCCTTGCTCCGGACGGGATGAAGATCCAGTCCGAGGCCGCTGAGACTGACGCGGAAAATCTGCAGGCCGTGGGCAATGCGCAAGTCGCGAGCCGCGGCGCCGATCAGTTCCTCGTTCCACGGGCTCGCATTATAGAACACCAGCTTGCGAAAGCCGACAGCGGCAATGGAGGCGGCCACCTCCGCAATCAGCGCATGGGCGACGGGGGGATCCACCGCAAATGCGCAGCCCGGATCGGGCCCAAGAACAAAGCGCAGCGGCGGCACCACCAGCAGAGGCAGACCCGCGGGACGCTGCTGCGAGGCCGCGCGAAGCACATGCATCAGCACGGTCTCCTCGGCATCCAGCGCATGGCCCAGGCCCCAGTCCGCCGTGCCGGCGAGGGGCAGGACGACGACGGTACCGGCGGGATCGGGCCAGCTGGAAAATTCCGGCCAGCGGTGCCACGGCCAGAACGTGGCGTCGTCGGCGACGCAGAGCGGAGTGAGGGCGGGCGGGCTCATTTGACGGCGGTGACCTCGATCTCCACGCAACAGCCCGTGCGGGCCAGGCCCTTCACCTCGATGAGCGTGCTCGCGGCCAGCGCGGTGCCGAGGTAGCGGTTGCGCACCGCGGAAAACTTCGGGAAATCATCCATGTTGGTGAGATAAGTCTGCGCCCGCACGACGTGGTCAAAGGTCATGCCGGCCGCCGCGAGGATTTCCCCCGTCAGCTTGAACACATATTCCGTCTGCACCGTGGCGTCGCCCGGGGCGACGACCTGGCCGGCGGGATCCACCGCCAGCTGGCCGGTGGCGAACAGCAGCTGGCTGCCACCCAGATCCAGCAGGACGCCGGGGCTGTAGGTGCCACGCGGCGCGGCGAAACCCGGGGGATGGACGAGAGTTTTTTTCATGCGCGGGACACCAGGGAAAGACTCGAAGGGGCTGGAGGCACCAGCCGAAGTTAGCAGAAACGAAGCCAGTTGCGCGGGATCGCGGACCGCGGGGAGCCGGGAAGCCCGTGGCAAGTTTCCTGCTGAGCTGAAGTCATGACCACCGTGACGGCTGAGCTCCGGTCGCAGTTGCGCGACCTGCTCGGACAGGAAAACCTTGTCGAAGGCGGAGATACGCTCGAGACGCTCTCGAAGGACTTCTACTGGTATTCGCCCGTGCTGAAGCGTCAGCTCGATGACAAGCGCGCCGAGCTGATCGCGCGCCCCGCCGACCTGTCGGCCTTGCGGGCCGTCTTGGCCGCGTGCCATGCGGCCGGGGTGCCCGTCGTGCCGCGCGGTGCGGGCACCGGCAATTACGGCCAGTGCGTGCCCCTCTACGGCGGCGTGGTCGTGGACCTGTCGCGGCTCGACCGCATCCTCTCACTCGACGACGGGGTGGCCCGCGTGGAGGCCGGGGCGCGGATGGGCACCATCGAGGCCGCCGCCCGCGCCCTCGGATGGGAGCTGCGCTGCATGCCGTCGACCTGGGTCAAGTGCACCATCGGTGGATTTTTCTGCGGTGGCTCGGGCGGTATCGGCTCGATCACCTGGGGCGGCATCAACGCCCCCGGCAACGTCAAGTCGGTCACGATCCTCACCTGCGAGGCCGAACCGCGCCTGATCAGGCTGGAGGAAGCCGAGGCGCTCAAGGCGCTGCACACCTACGGCACGACCGGCTTCATGGTCGAGATCGAGATGCGGCTCGCGCCCAAGGTGGACTACGACCAGCTCATTTTCAGCACGCCCGACTGGGACCGGCTGCTGGACTGGACCGATGCCACGGCGCGGCGCGGGGACTGGCGCAAGCGGCTCGTCACGCAGTTCGAGTGGCCGACCCCCTCGTTTTTCAAGCCGTTGAAAAAATATTTCCGCAACGGCGAGCACGTGAGCTTCCTGCTCCTCGACCGCGCGCGGACGGACGAGGTGGTGCGCCTCGCCGAGGCCACGGGCCTGGCCTGCGTCTTCCGGCAGCCGCTCTCCGATCCGCCCAAGCCGCCGTTCATCACCGACTACACCTGGAACCACACCACCCTCTGGGCCATGAACGCCGACCCGGCCTACACCTACCTGCAGTCCGGCTTCGGGCGGAATTTCCGCGAGCAGTTCGCCGAGCTGCGGCGGCGGTTTCCCGGGGAAATCCTGTTCCACCTCGAGTGGACCGCCGGCAACGCCAAGATGATGCGCGGCAACGCCGTCGCGCAAAACCCGGACTCCGTCGTGGTCGGAGGCATTCCCCTCGTGTATTTCAAGTCCGAGGCGAGGCTCAACGAAATCCTCCGGGCCTGCGACGAGCTCGGCGTTTTCATCGCCAACCCGCACACTTTTTATCTGGAGGAGGGAGGGCGGCATCCCAACATTGCCGACAAGCGCACCTTCAAATCCGAGGTTGATCCGCGCGGCCTGCTTAATCCCGGCAAGATGAAAACCTACGAGCACAACCCCTTCGCCCCCGCCGAGGTGAAGGCCTGAGCGGCGCACCGGCCCGGCATGGCGAACAACGCAACCCTCTCGCCGGATCCGGCCGATGGCAGGCTGTTCCCGCCGGTTGTCACGGTGCGGCCGGCCACCTCGCTGGGTTTCGACGGTCCGGCCCGGCCTCCGGTGCCCAAACAGCGCGTGCTGCCATGACTGCCCCGCCCATCGTCCAGCTCAAAGCCACCGGCAAGCGCTTCGGTGCCGGTCCTCCCGTGCTGGAAGCGATCAACCTGGAGGTCGAACGTGGTGAGTTCATCAGCCTCATCGGGCCCAGCGGCTGCGGCAAATCCACCCTGCTCCGCCTCATCGCCGGGCTCACTCCGCCCACCGCGGGGGAGATCATCGTCGATGGCATGACGCCGGCGAACGCGCGCGAGGAGGTGTTCTTCGTCTTCCAGGATTCGAACCTGCTGCCATGGCGGCGGGTGGCCGCCAATGTCGAGCTCCCGCTGATGCTGCGCCGGGATCTCACCCTCAAGCGACGCGAACGGGTGAAGGCGATGCTCGAGCTCGTGGGCCTGGGGGACGCCGCGGAAAAATATCCGTGGCAGCTCTCCGGCGGCATGAAGATGCGCGTGTCCATCGCGCGGGCTCTCAGCGTGGCGCCGCACATCCTGCTCCTCGACGAGCCGTTCGGGGCACTCGACGAAATGACGCGGGACCACTTGAACGAGGATCTCCTGGGCATTCGCGCCCGGGATCCGTTCACGGCGTTTTTCGTCACGCATTCGGTGGCCGAGGCGGTGTTCCTCTCGACCCGCGTCGTCGTGCTCTCAGCCAACCCGGGGCGGGTGCACCGCGTGATCACGGTGCCGTTCCCCTACCCGCGCCCGCCGGAACTGCGCGAGACGCCCGAGTTCCTCCAGCTGCTGGCAGAAACTTCCCGCGAATTGCGCGCCGTGCGGCATTGAGCTCCCCCATGAAACGCCATCTTCCCTGGTTGCTGCCCGTCGCCACCGGCGCGCTGCTGATCGCAGCCTGGTACGGCTTGAAACGACTGTTCCATGTCGAGTCATTCGTGCTGCCCGCGCCCGACGAGATCCTGACGGCGGCATGGCGGGAGCGGCGGGCGCTCATCAGCGCGGTGGGGCTGACGGCCCAGGGCGCGGTGCTGGGGTTTCTCGCGGCGGTCGGCGTCGGCTTCGGGCTGTCCATGTTCCTGGCCTTCTCGATCCGCATCAAGCAGTCCTTCTATCCCTACATCCTGATCCTGCAGATGACGCCGGTCATCATCCTCGCACCGATCTTCGTGCTGTGGCTGGGCCAGGGTTTGCCGAGCATCGTCGCGATCACTTTCATGATCTGCTTCTTTCCCGTCGTCGCGAACACAACGATGGGCTTCATCTCGGTCGACCGGAACCTCCAGGAGCTTTTCGTCATGTGCAATGCCACCCGCAGCCAGGAAATCCGCTACCTGCGCGTGCCGGGGGCGATGCCGTACTTCCTCACCGGCGTGAAAATCGCCGGGACCCTGGCGCCGATTGGCGCGATCACGGGCGACTTTCTCGCCGGCAGCGCCCAGAACGGTGTCGGCGGCATCGGGTTCATGACCATCACGTACTTTTCCCAGCTGAAAACACCCGCCCTCTTTGCCACCGGCATGATCGCCTGCCTGCTGGGCTTCCTTTTCGTCTTTGGCGTCAATTTCCTGCACTGGTTCCTGCTGCACCAATGGCACGACTCCCTGGTACGGAAGGAGTGAAACCGGCGCCCGCGCGTGAAAGCGGCACACAGCAAGCTAGGTGACCGGGGTCATGACCATTTTCCGACGCCTTTCCCCCTCAGCCACGGTTTTCATCCTGCTCAGCGCCCTCGGGCTCGCGGGCTGCAGCCGTGATGCAGCCCCGAAGCCCGCTCCCGGCGGCGCACCGACGCTCACGAAGGTCATTCTCCAGACCGACTGGTATGCCGAGCCGGAGCACGGCGGCTTTTACCTGGCCTTGGTCAAGGGTTATTACCGCGAAGCGGGACTCGACGTGGAAATCAGCCAGGGCGGACCCAATTCGATGCCCCCGCAAAAGGTCGCCACCGGCGCCGCCACCTTCGCCCTCGGCCGCAGCGACGACGTGGCGATCGCCAACAGCCGCGGCATTCCCATCGTGATGGTCGGCGCGCTGATGCAGCGCGATCCGCAGGCGATCATGTTTCATCGCGAGAGCGGCATTCACACGTTCAAGGACCTCGACGGGCGCAACATCATGGCGGTGCCGGGCTCCACGTTTCTCCCCATCATGGAGCAGACCTACCACATCAAGGTCGCGGTCACCCCGCTCGACTTCGGCCTGAGCCGGTTCATGGCCGACAAGAATTTTGTGCAGCAATGCTTCATCACCAACGAGCCCTTCTACGTGCGCAAGGAGGGCGCCAAGGTCGAAACGCTGCTGCTCTCCGACTCGGGCTTTTCACCCTATCGCGTGTGGTATGCGAAGCGGAGTTATATCGCCGAGCACCCGGAGGTCGTGCGGGCGTTCACCGCCGCGTCGATCCGCGGCTGGCGGGAATACGTGGCGGGTGACACGGCGGAGGCGAACGCCCGGATCTCATCGCTCAACCCCAAGATGGACGCGGAATTCATGGCCTACAGCGTGAAGGCCATGCAGGACTTCAAGCTCGTGACGGGTGACCCCGCCCTCGGTGAGTCGGTCGGGCAGATTCGACGGGAACGCATTGAGCACGAGCTCAAGCAGATGGCCGGGATCGGCCAGTTTGAACGCCCCGTGACCGTGGACGAGGTTTTCGACGGGCGCTTTCTGCCCCCCGAGGCCCAGCCGGCGGCTCCCGGCAAGTAGCACGGACACGGACCAGTGCGACGAGTCCGCCCCACTCGTGATCCTGTCACGCGATTTGTGGCCGGTCGGCCATGCATGAATTTTTTTCGTATGATCATGCCCTGCGCCGTCACCTAAAAGTCATCAATGGCATACGTGGTGCTGAACTGCTCCCACTTAACTCGGCTTAACAAAAACACGCATGAACCACCAAAAAAGAACTCTCATACGTCTCGGCGTATTTTTCATCTGCAGCGGCCTGACCGGCGCGCTCTGGGCTGCGGATGCAAAACCGGCGGATTCCACCAAGACTGATTCCACAACTTCCAGCGAGCCCATCACGGAGCTGGCCAAGTTCACCGTCAGCGAGGTTCCGATTGAACGGCAGATCCTGCCGACCATCCGGCCCATCGGCAGCGTCTTCGGCGACGACCGCAGCATTGTCGACACCCCGCGCTCGGTCACGAGCGTCAACAAGGCCTGGATGGACGACCGCCAGATCAAGAACGCGATGGACTTCAGCCAGTTCTCGGCCGGCGTTTATTCGGCGGCGCAGTATGGCATCCCCGGCGTGCCGCAAATGCGCGGTGACCTCGCCCAAGTCTACGTCAACGGGCAGATCATCCCCTTTTCCCGCAACAGCACGCCGCTCAGCTTCAACGGCGTCGAGGCGATGGACATCGTCAAGGGTCCGGGGTCGGCTGTCTACGGACCGCAGGGCCAGGGCCCGGGCGGCTATGTCAACTTTGTGCCCAAGAGCCCGTATTTCGACCGGCAGCATGTCGATACCAGCACGACACTCGGCTACTGGACCAGCGGTCACTCTTACTCGAATCCCGAGACCACCATCGATTTCGGCGGCCCGATCAGCGACAAGCTGGCTTATCGCGTCAGCTACCTCGGCCGGTGGGGCAACCAATACTACCTGAATGCCAAGGATGAGACGCAGGACGTTTATGCGGCCCTGACTTATCTGGCGAGCAAGACGGTGAAGTTCGAATGGTGGGGTCAGGTTTATGCCGACCGCACCAACGAGATCACCGGCGCGAACCGCGTGACCCAGGCATTCATTGACCATGGCACCTATATCGGTGGGCCGACCGTCCCGGTCACCTCGGGTCCGACCGCCTTTTTCGGGTTTACCACCGTCACAACCGTGAATGCGCCTGTCGGCACCTTTGGCAGCGTAGCAGACGGTTCCTTTCAAATCGTCAATCCCGCCACGGCCTACAAGGTGAAGCTCCCGGCCTATGACGCCCTCGTCGGGCCCAGTGACACCGCCCGGTCCAAGGTGGTCATGTCCCAGCTCAAAACCACCATCGGGCTTTCTGGAGATGCGAGCCTGGTCAACCTGGCCTTCTTCGCCAATGGCGTGTCGAACAAGTACGAGACCTACGGCTACGACGAATTCGTGCCCAAGAACATGACCATTCAGGACCGCCTCTCCTATCATACGACCCTGACCACGGGCACGGTGAGCCACAATCTCATCACCGGGATTGATTTCCGCTACACGGACCTGAGGGCCTATCAGGATTTCCAGACCGAGCCGTTCACCATCTACGACATCTATCAGCCGCTCTCGAGTGTGTATTATCCGGTGTACAATCTTCAGGGCCAGACTTGGGGCAGCGGCCTGCAGGTGCCGGGCAAGCCTGGCTACAGCAGCGACGAGAATCAAGACACGCAGATCAAGGACTCCGCACTCTTCATTCAGGACAGCATTCAATTCACCAAGAAATTTTCGGCCGTCTTGGGCGCCCGGGCCGATCACATCAGTGTCACAACCGCCAATCCGCCCATGACCCAGGTCGGCTTGGTCGGGCCAGCCGTCGACTTCCAATATCTGCCGATTTCACCGGCCATATTTTATCCCAAGGGATCCCAGTACAACGTCAGCACCTCCAAGACTGATCCCTCGTTCTTCGGCAGCCTGGTCTACAAGGCCAACGACTCCCAGTCGTTCTACATTACCTATGACCGGATCAATGCCGTGCAGGGCGCTTCCAATTTTGGCGGCGTCGGCAGCGGTGGCACCTTTGGCAATCCCACCCCGGCCTCGACCAAAAACAACCTGGCCAACCTCAGCACCCTGTATGAAGCCGGTTACAAGGGTAGTTTCCTGAAGAACAAGCTCTACTTCAGCGCCATCCTCTTCCAGCAGGTAAAGACCCAGCCGCAGCTCAAGGGCGCCGCGAGCTTCATGGTCAAGGACAACGGCTTGGAGCTCGAGACGGTTTACCAGCCGAATCGCGCCCTTTCCTTCAATGCCAACCTGACCTACCAGGACGCCACCGCCTTCGGCACGGGATTTTTCCAGGAGTCGGGCAACTATCTTGATGCCTATGCGACCACCATGACGGTCGACGGTCAGAAGGGCACCGGCATCGGCGCGGTCAACTATACCACCTATGCGCCGCCCACCGGCCGGATGCGCGCCCCCGGCGTGCCCCAGGTCCTCGCTAATTTCTTCGTCGAATACAAGTGGCCGTCCGGGTTTGGCATCGGCATCGGCCCGCAATACACCGGCCGCCAGCTCGCCAACGACCAGGGCACCCTGCACATTGCGAGCGAATACCAGGTCGATGGTTATCTCTTCTATCGCCAGAAAACCTGGGATGCCCGCTTCAACGTGACCAACATCACGAACGATCGCCTCCTGGATCCGATCGATGTGAGCTTCGCCGGCAATGACGTCGTCTTCGTCCGCAAGCCGATCTCGGCCTCGTTGACGATCCGCTTCCATCTCTGAGCCCTTCCTGACTCCATCAGGCGCCACTCTTGCCGGTGGCGCCTTTTTTATAAGCTCATGCTCCCCGGCGGAAAGTCGTCCCGACCCGCGCTGCCTCCAAAGTGGAATGGCCCTGGGCATGTCCGTCGAATCACCCGCGCCGGGCTCGCCCTCGTCCTGGCGGCCGGCGCGGCTTGGGCGGACCCACCGACCCCCTCCGATCCGCGCGCCTTGGAATTGATGCAGTCGCTCGCCCTGCACTATCTCGAGGGCGAGTCGGGGTACCTGAATGCCATCAGTATCTCCAAGCAGGTGGTCGAGGTCGGGGGACGCAAGCTGCAGGCCCACGACTCGATTTATTACCTGCTGACCCGGGAGGCACCGGTCAATTACCTGCACTGGCTGGAGTGCGATGACGTCCATATCATCCTGGAGGGCGGGCCGGTGGACTATTTCATCTTCCATCCTGACGGGCAGGTGGAAAAGAAGACCCTGGGCCGCGACCTCGCCGCGGCGCAGGTGCTGGTCGTGAGCATTCCGGCGGGCTGCTGGAAGGCGCTGCGGTTGCATCCTACCGCCGGCTACGCGCTCATGGCCAACGTCCTGACTCCGCAATGGACCAAGGATCGCGTGAAAATCGGCGCCGGCCCGGAATTCCTCAAGGCTTATGCCGGCCACGCGCCTTGGGCGACAGAACCATTTCTCCGCGAACTCATCGGCCCAAATTTCAAGGCACCATAAGATGCGATCATTATTCCGGCTCCATGCCGTTGTCTGAGCCCACAGCTCAGACCTACCTTTCCGACCAACCGATCAACCGTCCCTCCGCTCGATTTCCAGCTCCGCCCCATTCCTTCCATCAATATGAAAACGCTACTCCTCCGCCGGACTTTTTTCGTCCCCCTCGTCATCGCCGCCCTGCTTTCATTTTTCCCCTCCCAGCCGCTGCTGGCCGCCGACGGCAAATTGAAGGTGGCCGCCATTTATACCGTGCCGGTCGAGCAGCAATGGGTCGGCCGCATCCATCATGCGCTCGGGCTCGCTAAGGACCGGGGCGAAATCGAGTATGCCTTTTCCGAGAACGTCGCCAATGCCGACTACGAGCGGGTCATGCGGCAATATGCCGAGGCCGGCAACAAGCTGATCATCGGCGAGGCGTTCGCCGTCGAGGCCGCGGCCCGCAAGGTGGCCAAGGACTACCCGGATGTCGCCTTTCTCCTGGGTTCCTCCGGCAAACCCGTCGCGCCCAATTTCTCCGTGTTCGACAACTATATCCAGGAATCCTCCTATCTCAGCGGCCTGATCGCCGGCGGCCTGACCAAGACCAACACCATCGGCATGGTCGGCGGCTTCGCGATTCCCGAGGTCAACCGGCTGATGCACGCCTTCATGCTCGGGGCCAAGGACGCCAACCCGAAGGTCACGTTCATGGTGACCTTTATTGGCTCCTGGTTTGACCCACCCAAGGCCAAAGAGGCGGCGTTCGCGCAGATCGACAAGGGCGCCGACGTCCTTTACGCCGAGCGTTTCGGCGTGTCCGATGCGGCGAAGGAACGCGGCAAGCTCGCGATCGGCAATGTGATCGACACCCAGCCGCAGTATCCCGACACCGTGGTGGCGTCCGCCCTGTGGTTCATGGAGCCGACGGTTGATCACGCGATCGCGGCCGTCAAAGCGGGCAACTTCAAGGCCGAGGACTACGGGCCGTTCTCCACGATGAAATATAACGGCAACACGCTGGCCCCGCTCGGGACCTTCGAGGGCAAGATCCCCGCGGCGGTGCTGGCGCTGGTCAAGGACAAGCAGGCCGCGATTGCTTCCTCCAAGTTCTCCGTGCCCGTGATCGAGACCGAGCCGAAATCGACGAAGTAGCCCTCCGCCCATCCGTTCATGACCCCGGAGACCGTCCTGAAGCTCACCGGGATAACCAAGCGCTTCGGCCCGCTCACCGCGAACCAGTCCATCTCCCTGCAACTGCAGCGTGGCGAAGTTCTCGCCTTGCTCGGCGAAAATGGCGCCGGCAAGAGCACCCTGATGTCGATTCTCTTCGGCCACTACGTCGCCGATGAGGGAAGCATCGAGGTCTTTGGCCGGCCGCTGCCGCCCGGCCAGCCGCGCGCCGCGCTCGCCGCCGGGATCGGCATGGTGCACCAGCATTTCGCCCTGGCGGACAACCTGACCGCCCTGGACAACATCCTCCTCGGCACCGAGTCCCTGCTCGCCCCGGTCTCGCATCGCGGCCCGGCTGCCGCCCGGATCCGGGAACTCGCCACGCGCTTCGGCCTGATGGTCGAGCCCGATGCCCGCGTGGCCGACTTGTCAGTGGGCGAGCGCCAGCGGGTCGAAATCCTGAAGGCGCTCTACCGGGGAGCAAAAATTCTCATCCTCGATGAGCCCACCGCCGTGCTCACGCCGCAGGAGAGCACAGCCCTGTTCGCCACGCTGCGCAGTATGCTGGCCGAAGGACTCTCCCTCATCTTCATCAGCCATAAGCTCGACGAGGTCCTCGCGATCAGCGACCGCATCGTCGTGCTCCGCAAAGGCGAGCTCGTGGCCGAGATGCCGGCGGCCCGGGCCAGCAAGGCCCAGCTCGCGGAAATCATGGTCGGGCGAAAGGTCACTTTGCCGGCGCGGACCGACCACGCCGGCCATGCGGCCGAGGTCGATGAACCTCCGTTGCTGAAGCTCGATCGGGTCACCGCCGCGCCGGAATCGGGTGGACGCGGACTCAGGGATTTTTCCCTGCACGTGGCCGCCGGCGAAATCGTCGCCATCGCCGGCGTGGCGGGCAACGGGCAGGATGTGCTTGCCGACTTGCTTAGCGGTTTGCTGGCGCTGCAATCCGGCCGCATCGAGTTCAAGGGCGGGCCCTGGCCCGCCAGTCCGCGCGCGCTGGTGCAGGCCGGCTGCGGCCGCGTGCCGGAGGATCGCCACCACGCCGGCACGATCGGCGACCTGCCCGTCTGGGAAAACGCCGTGCTTGAGACCTACCGGGGCGACCGGTTCGCGGGCCGCGGTTTCCGCAACAAGCCGGCCGCGATCCGGCACGCGGAAAAAATCGTCGCCGAGTACGATGTGCGGCTCACGAGCATCCACGCGGTCACGCGCACGCTCTCCGGCGGCAACATGCAAAAATTGATCCTCGGCCGCGTGCTGCTCGAGACCCCGCAGCTCGTCATCGTCAGCCAGCCGACCTGGGGTCTGGACATCGGCGCGGTCGCCTACATCCACGAGCGGCTGCTCGCGGCCCGGGCCCGTGGCGCCGGGGTGCTTTTGATTTCCGAGGACCTTGATGAAATTTTCGCCCTGGCCGACCGGATCGGCGTGATGCACGAGGGCGAGGTCACGGAAGCGCGGCCCACCTCGACCTGGACCATCGCGTCCATCGGACTGGCAATGGCGGGCGCCGCGGTCGAAGCCACGGTTTGAACGATGCAACTCGTGCCCTATGCCGATTCCTCGCGCTGGCGGCTCGTCCTGGCTCCTGTCTGGGCGCTCGCGGCCACTCTCGTCCTGTCGGCCTTGCTCATTGCCTGGGCCCACGCGCCCGTGGGCCGCGCGTACGCGCTGTTGCTCCAGGGGGCGTTTGGCAGCCGCTTCGCCTGGTCGGAAACACTTACACGCGCGACCCCGCTGATCCTGACCGGACTGGCCGTCGCGGTGGCCTTCCGGGCCCGGCTCTTCAACATCGGGGCCGAGGGCCAGCTCTATGCCGGGGCGCTCGCGGCCGTCGCCGTGGGCGGCCTGCATGGTGGCACGGGCTGGAACCTGCCCGTTGTGATTCTGTTTCCGGCGATGTTGGCCGCAGCCGCGCTTGCCGGCGCCTTGCTGCTGCTGGTGCCCGCGCTGCTCAAGACCCGGTTCGGCGTGGACGAGGTCGTGACCACGCTGCTGCTGAACTTCATCGCCCTCCTGCTGGTGTCACTGCTGCTCGACGGCCCGCTCAAGGATCCCGGCGCCATGGGCTGGCCGCAATCGGTGGCGCTCAATCCCGCCCTGGAAATGGCGCCCCTGCTCGCCAAGCTGCGCGTGAGCAGCGGGCTGCTCGTCGCGGTCGCGGTCGCGCTGGTGGTGTACGTCCTGAACCAGCACACCGTCCTCGGCTTTGAAATGCGCGCGGTGGGCGCCAACGCCGTGGCCGCGCGTTTCGCCGGCATGCCGGTGGGCCGCGTCGTGCTCAAGACCGCGCTGTTGTCCGGCGCCATCGCCGGCCTCGCCGGCGCGGTCGAGGTCGCCGGGCGCACCACTTACGTCACCCTCGATATGTCCCCCGGCTATGGCTACACGGGCATCGTCATCGCCGTGCTGGCCGGGCTGCATCCGCTCGGCGTGGTGGCCGTCGCTATCTTCATCGCCGGCATCCTGATCGGTGCCGATGGCATGAGCCGCACGCTCGGTGTGCCGACCTACCTGGCCGACGTGATGGTGGCGATCGCCCTGCTGGCGATGCTCACGTCGACCATGCTGGCGCGCTATCGGATTCGCTGGCGGTGATCCATGATCCACGACCTGTTCACCATTTTCGCGGCGCAAAGTTTCTGGATCGCGGTCCTTCGCATCGGCACACCGCTCATCCTCGGCACCCTGGGCGTGCTGCTGTGCGAGCGCTGCGGCGTGCTCAACCTCGGCATCGAGGGCATCATGGTGGCGGGCGCTTACACCGGCTGGCTGGCCGTCTACCATGGGGCAAATCTCTGGGTTGGCGTGCTCGTCGGCGCCGCCACCGGCGCGGCGTTCGGGTTGCTGCATGCCCTGCTCACCGTGGGGCTGGCCCTGGCGCAGCACGTCGTCGGCCTCGGCATCACCCTGCTGGCGACGAGCCTGGCCTCGTTTTCCTACCGCCTGCATTTCCCCCGCGTGACGACCCCGCCCACCATCCAGCCCTTCGCCGAGATGCATTGGCTGCACATTCCGGTGTTGAGTGCGCAGACTCCGCTCACCCTGCTGGCGCTCGTGCTCGTGCCGCTGGTCGGCTACGGGCTCTATCGCACACCCGCGGGCCTTGCATTGCGGATGGCCGGGGAGAATCCCGCCGTGGTCGAGGCCCAGGGCCTGAGCGTCTATGCCGTTCGCACCCTCGCCCTCGCCGCCGGGAGCGCCCTGATGGGCGTGGCGGGCGCCTACTTGACGCTCTCCGAGTTCAACGCCTTTTTTTCAACATGGTCAATGGACGCGGCTGGATCTGCGTGGCGCTGGTGGTCTTCGCCTCGTGGCGGCCGGGCAAGGCGCTGTTGGGGGCACTGCTCTTCGCGGCCTTTGATGCCCTGCAACTGCGGTTGCAGCAATCGAGCGGCGGCGTTGTGCCCTACCAGGTTTTCCTCATGCTGCCCTATGTGCTCTCCATCCTCGCCCTTGTCATGGTCGCCCGCCGCGCGGCCTACCCGCAGGCGCTGATGAAACCCTATCGCAAGGGCGAACGCTGATGGACCTCATCGTGCGCAACGCCACGCTGCCGGATGGCCGCCGCGGACTGGACCTCGCGGTGCAGGCCGGCCGCATTGCCGCCGTCGAGCCGCGGATCGCCGCGCGGGGCCGCGAGGAAATCGACGCCGCCGGCCGGCTCGTCACGCCGCCCTTCGTCGACGCCCACTTTCACCTCGATGCCACACTGTCCTACGGCCTGCCGCGCATCAACCGCTCGGGCACGCTGCTGGAAGGCATCGCCCTCTGGGGCGAGCTGAAGCCGCTGCTGACCCACGAGGCAGTGATCGAGCGGGCACTCAAGTATTGTGACTGGGCCGTCGGACGCGGGCTGCTCGCCATCCGCTCGCATGTCGATGTGTGTGACGACCGCCTGCTGGCCGTCGAGGCCCTGCTCGAGGTCAGGAAGCGCGTCGCCCCCTACCTTGATCTTCAGCTGGTCGCGTTCCCGCAGGACGGCCTGCTACGGAGTCCGCGGGCCTTCGAGAATCTCCAGCGCGCCATCGCGCTGGGCGTCGAGGTCGTCGGCGGCATCCCGCACTTCGAGCGCACGATGGCCGAGGGCGCCGAGTCCGTGCGCCTGCTGTGCGAATTCGCCGCCGCGCGCGGATTGCGCGTCGATCTCCACTGCGACGAGACGGACGATCCCCTTTCCCGGCACATCGAAACGCTTGCCGCCCAGACCCACCGGCTGGGCCTGCATGGCCGCGTTGTCGGCTCGCATCTCACCTCGATGCACTCGATGGACAATTACTACGTCAGCAAACTCATTCCGCTGATGAAAGAGTCCGGGGTCGCGGTCGTGGCCAATCCACTCGTCAACATCGTCATCCAGGGCCGCCATGACACCTACCCCAAGCGCCGCGGCCTGACGCGGGTGCCCGAGCTGCTGGCGGCAGGCATCGACGTGGCGTTCGGTCAGGATTGCACGATGGATCCCTGGTACAGCCTGGGTTCCGGCGACATGCTCGATGTCGCCCACATGGGCCTGCACATCGCCCAGATGACAGGCGTCGAGGCCATGCGCGCGGCCTTCCAGGCCATCACAGAAACGCCGGCGCGCCTGCTGGGTCTGGACGGCTACGGTCTCGCGCCCGGCTGTCATGGTGACTTCGTGCTGCTGGACGCCAGCGACCCGATCGAGGCGATCCGCCTGCGGGCGGCGCGCCTCGCCGTCGTGCGGCGCGGCCGGATCATCAGCCGTGCCCCCGCGGCGCGCGCCGAACTCAATCTGCCCGGCCGGCCGGCGCACACGGACTTCCGACTGCCGCCGGCTGGCTATGATTCCTAATCCGGAACGCCGGCGTTCATGGCCCGGGAGTTTACGGCGGGAGCTTGCACCGATGAAATCGTCACTCCCACAGCCAACACACCCCGCCCTTTCGGGCACCCCTCTTGATAGAGGGAACCCAATCTTCTCCCCTCTAAAAAGAGGGGTGGCACAAAGCGCCGGGGTGTGTCGGTTCGACCTCGGCGGCAGCGAACCATCCCGGTTGGGATGTCTGCTCTTGTTCTTCGCTCTGGCCGTGGCCGGAAGTGCCGCCGAGCCGGTCACTTTCTATCCGGACTGGTTTCCCGGACCACAGTTCGCCGGGTTTTATGTGGCGGCTGATCGCGGGTTTTTCCGAGAGGCCGGTCTGGAGGTGGCATTCGTGCCCTTCAAGTTCGGGGCCAAGACGAACGAGGCGATCGCCGCATCTTCGGTCTGCGCGCTGGGCAGCATCGAGGGTTACATTTTTCTCCAGCAACGCGCGGCCGGGCCGGATCTCCGCGCGCTCGCGGCGGTGCTGCAGGAAAGCCCGGCGGGCTTCATGTCGCTCACCGCGACCGGCATCGCCTCCGTGCGTGATTTTTCGGGCAAGCGCATTGGCGTGCACAAATTTGCCGACCCGCTTTATCACTGGTTCCTGCACCGCGCCGGCATGAGCGAAACCGCCGCCACGCTGGTGCCGGTCGGCAACGACCTCGGGCTGCTCACCCGCGGCGAGGTCCAGGCTATGCAAGGCTACGCCATCGAGGAGTTCGTGCGCCTGCAACAAATGACCGGCGGTCAGGCGCGCTTCCTGTCGTTCCGCGAACTCGGTTTCGATGCCTATTCCGAGATCCTCTACACGACGGCGCCCCAGCACGCGCAACACCACGCGGCGCTTCAGGCCTTCCTCGCCGCCACGCAGCGCGGATGGATCCACGCCCTGGCGCATCCGGATGATGCGCTGGCCGCCCTGCGGGCGCGCCTCGGGACGGACTTCGACGAGCCCTATTTGCGCGCATCCCTCGCCGCGCTGGCTCCCTATGTCAGCGGCGGCGGCCCGCCCCTCGCTCCGATGCGCCCGGAAAAATGGCGGCAGATGCAGGCCGCCTGCGTCGAGATGGGTTTTTTGGCGAAGGCGGAACCCGTGGAAAATTTCCTCCCGCCCGGACCTACTTCTTCCCCTCCGCCGTGATGAAGGCGATCAGCTGCGCGATCTCGGGATCGGTGTAATGCGGATGTGCCTCCATCAAGGCCCCGTCCATCATCGCCTGCGGGTTGTGAACGTATTTTTTGAAAAAATCCGCATTGTAGCCGGCAATGGCCTGGACCACCGGGAACGGCTGGGCGCATTTGGTCCCGGCGAACATCTTTCCCGGGCCTTCGTGACAGCAGGTACAGGAATTGACCCAGATCTCCCGTCCCTGCACCGCCCGCGGCGAGAGCGACGACCACGGGCCGGTATAGGCGCCGGCAAATTTCTCGGCATAGTTCGCCACCTCCACCACCGTCACGCCCCACGGTTTTTTGTGGGGCGCATCCAACATCTGCGCCACCGCGGGCGCCGCCACGGGGGAGACGGACATGACATAGGGGCCGGGATTGAACTTCAGCCCAGGGGGCGGCCAGTTCTCCGGGCCCTGGCCGTTGATCTCGAGGACGACAAACGGCCGGTGACTCGTGATGAAGTCAGCGCGGAACACCGACGCGTAGCCATCGCTGCACGTCGCCAGCAAGACATCGGCTCCATTGTCGCGTGGCAGCTGTTTCCACAGGTCCTCCAGGAAAACCACCGTGACCTCCTGCTCGCCCGGCACGAATTCGCCATCCACCTTCAGCTTCGTGACCGGCAGTGCGCGCAAGTCAGCCCAGGTCACATAGCGACTCTGCCCCGCCGGCACCCCCACCAGGCGGCCGGTCAGTTCGAGATCGAATTTTGAGCCGCGCTCCTTGTGGAGCTCGAGGGCGCGCCCCGGCAGGGCTGTGAGCAAAAGGATGACAGCCGCCACTAGCAGCTGGCGGAAGCATCGCGAGAGGATCAATTTCTTCATGGTTCGGTTGCGACTGAAACAACGCGGGAGGCCACTTCTCGCCGGAGCAACCCGCGCAAGGTCCCCGACGGTCCCGCGCAAATAACTTTGAGCGGTATTCCCATCTAGCACGAAAAATGCCTATATGACCCAAACCTTATGAAATCTCCCCGAAATCCGGCCTCCGGCATTTTACTGGCGGCCTTGGCGTTGATCGCGGGCGGTTGCGCCAAAAAATCCGAACCGGCAGGCGCCGGGGCGAAGGCGCCACCCTTCAAGCTTACCGTCCAGCTCGATTGGGTCGCAGAGCCCGAGCACGGCTCGTTTTACACCGCCGAGGCCCTGGGCTATTTCCGCGACGAGAACCTCGATGTCACGCTGCTCCAGGGCGGCCCCAATGCCTACTCGCTGAACAAGGTCGCCACCAACCAGGCCCAGCTCGGCCAGTCCGACTCCACCAATGTCCTCCTGGCCATCCAGTCCGGTGCTCCCCTGCTCAACATCGCGGCCATCTTCCAGCATGACCCCAGCGTGCTGATGATGCAGGAGGCCAATACCGTGAAGGACTGGCCCGATCTCAACGGCCGCACGATCATGGCCCGCCCCGAATGGGCCTTCCTGCCCTACCTGCGGAAAAAATATGGCATTGGCTTCAACGTCGTCCCGCAGAATTTCGACCTCGGCCGCCTCGCCGTCGATCCGACCTTTGTCCAGCAGGGTTTCTACATCGCGGAGCCGTACCAGCTCGTCACCAAGGGGGTGAAGCTGAAATATCTCACCTGCTGGGACACCGGCTTCGACGCCTACACCACGATCTTCACCAACCGCACCTTCGCCCGCGAGCACGGAGACCAGCTCCGCGCCTTTCTCCGCGCCCTGCACCGCGGATATCAATCCTACATTGAGAAAGACGGGGCGCCCGCCCACGCCATCATGCTCAAGATTAACCCCAAGGCCTCGGCCGGCTACCTGGACTGGTCGCGCCAGCAGATCATCGGGGCGCAACTCGCCCACCGGGATGATGTGGACTACCTCACGATCACGTCCGAGCGCTACCAGAAACAAATCTCCCAGCTCGAGGAACTCGGCATCCTGCCAGCCGGCGCGCTGAAAGCGGAAATGGTGATGGACGCATCCTTTCTCCCCGCCGGGTCAAAAGAGGACGCAAAAACCACGAAGTAGAAAATCCGGCGGCGGTGAGGCGCCGGCCACAGCCGGGATTGTGCCCCATGATCAGGTCCGGGATACGTTCCGACCTGCGTCGCGATGTCAGACCCGGAAAACACAAGAGCCGTCCCCGATGAAAGAGACGGCCCGTGTGACCTAACACCAAGCAAACCGTAAGAACTACAAACTTACCGTTCTTGCGAACGATACTGACTACACAGGGAAAGACGCGGTGATCAGTAAAACGCTCAAAAATAGCCGGAAGATTTCCAAAACCGATCGGCTGGCCGCAAGATCATGACAATCAATCATTAGCCATCGTTTCTTTGTCTTTTTCTTTCCCCTTCTGCCGGCCCGCAGAAAATTTCAAAATTTTCTTACATATTCGCCGCACCGCAGCGGACCAAGCGCCCTGCGCCCAACTACCGGCTAGCGGAGCGTGATGGACTCAATGCCCTGCAACGGCAGGGGTGCGCCGTCGGCGGTTTTGCGCGGCGTGCTCTTGAGCGGATAGCGGAAGACCTTGCCCTCGTAATTGCGGAACACGACCTCGTCGTCGGTGATTTTTTCGACGTAGTCGGGATTGACCGGCACCTTCCCGCCACCGCCGGGGGCATCGATCGTGTACTGCGGCACGGCATACCCGGTGGTGTGGCCACGGAGCGCCTGGATGATCTCAAGGCCCTTGCGCACATCGACCTTGAAGTGCGCGCCGCCGGTAATGAGATCCATCTGATAGAGATAGTAGGGCCGCACGCGCATGCGCAGCAGGCGGTGCACGAGGGCCTTCATGACGTCGGCATCGTCGTTTACGCCCTTGAGCAGGACGCTCTGGTTGCCGAGCGGCACGCCGGCAAACGACAGGCGCTCGCACGCGTCCTTCAGCTCCGCGGTGCATTCCTTCGGATGGTTCACGTGGATGCTCATCCAGATGGGACCGTATTTTTTGAAAATTTCGCAGAGCGCCGGCGTGATGCGCTGCGGCAGGAACACGGGGATGCGCGAGCCGATGCGGATGAACTCCACGTGCTTGATCGCGCGCAGCCGGCTGAGCAGGTGCTCCAGCTTTTTGTCGGAAAGCAGCAGTGGATCACCACCCGAGAGCAGCACGTCGCGGATCTCCGGGTGCGCCTCGATGTAGCGCAGGGCCTGCTCGTGCTCCGGGTGGAAGTTGTAGTCCTGCGCGTTGGAGACGAGCCGGCTCCGGGTGCAATACCGGCAGTAGGCCGCGCAGCGGTCGGTCACGAGGAACAGCACGCGGTCCGGGTAGCGGTGCACCAGGCCGGGCACGGGCGAGTGCTCGTCCTCGTGGAGTGAATCGAGCTGCTCCTCCTCCGACACGATCATCTCGTCCGCCCGCGGGATGACCTGCTTGCGGATCGGGCACTCCGGGTCGTGGCGGTCGATGAGGTTGAAAAAATACGGCGTGATCGCGAGTGCCAGCTTCTGCTTGGCAAAGGCGCAGCCGGCCTTTTCCGTGGCGGTCAGCGTCATGAACTGCTCAAGCTGCTCAACCGTCGTGAGGCGGTTCTTCAATTGCCAGGCCCAGTCCTGCCAGTCGGAGGCCGGAATGTGCTGCCACAGTCCCTGGCCCTCGAACCAGGCGGAGCGATCTTCAGTATAGGGCATGGCGGAGATTCCGGCGACAGTTAGGTGCCGAACGACCCCGTGTCAAATGAGGGCGGCGTTTGGGCGGTGTGGTCCTCCGTGCGCGATCAGGGCGAGCCGCCGGTCATTCGCCGGCGGTTAGCGATGGCGCCCAAGCGACCGCCGCTACCGCGGCGCCGCGCCGGGCGGGAGTCGGTTTGGAAAATCACCCCGTCTTTCCTCGTCGCCCTTGGGGCGCCGGTGAATTCATCGCCCGTTAAATTCCCCGCGGAGGACGCGCCCGCCAGTTGCGCCGATGAGATTCCACCTCCCTAAGACTCACCACCGCAGACTGACCCATCACCCGCGATTCGCCGATCGCCACCGGACCGGTGAAATGGCCGCGGTGCAAAAGGGCTTCGCCGTTCAAAAAAATCCGCCCAAAAAAAATCGCCGATCCGAAAACCTTGCTCGCCTGCAATGGGGTGAAGTGCTACTACTCATTCCGTTTGGGACCGGTCCCTCCGGACTCCCGCTCCACCACCCCAATCAATCTTCGCCAAAAACTCATGTCGTCCCATTCCCACGGGGGTAAAATTGAACCGAAATTCTCGGTCACGCTCTTTGTCACCACCATTCTTGTCACGCTCGCGGGCCTCTTCGGATTGCTCGCCCTGGCCGTGCCGGGCGTCTGGCAGGCGCAACTCGCCGCCGGGTGGGGATCGCTCGTGGCCGTCTTTCTGGTCGTCCACCTCCTGGCGGCGTTCGTCGAGTTTGGCTTTCATCGCTACGTCCTACATGCGCCGCTGGTGCCTTTCCTGAGTTATTTCTACAAGCAGCACACTTTACACCACGCCCTCACGCGCATCGGCTATCAAAAATCGCGCGACGGCAAGGAAGCCATCCCGCGCCTGGTCGAGAGCGTGGCGGTGAACCGCTACCCAATCGTCGAGGAGCCCCAATACGAGGCCTCCTATTTCCCGTGGTATACGATGGCGGTGTTCTCCCTCCTGGCGACCGTTGTCCTGGCCCCGGTGCAGTGGCTCCTGCCGAATGTGCCGGTGTTTCTCGGCGGTTTCCTGGGCATCGCCTGGGCCATCTCACTTTACGAAATCATCCATGCGATTGAACACTGGCCGCAATCCACCTGGGACCGCCTGATCGAGCACCCGACGCTCGGCCGCTTCTGGCGGAAGGCCTATGCGTTCCACCTACGGCACCATGCGGACATCCGCTGCAATGAGGCGATCTCGGGCTTTTTTGCCCTGCCTCTCCCCGACTTCCTCCTCGGCACCTATATCGACCCCGAGACCCTGTATACCCACGGCAAGCCGGTCGACCCCAAGCAATTTGTCAGCCCCCGGCCCCGTTTCGCCTTCATTCGCTGGCTGGATCGCAAGGCGGACGAGTCCGTGAAGCGCCGCCGCCAGCGGCGCGCCTCCGAGGTTTCAGCCGTTCCCGCGGAAGAAACGCTGCCTCCGGTCGGACCCAAGTTCGCCGCGATGTCGGAGAGCCGGTCGCAGTCGTGATCTTTCGCGCGCGTTTGCCCTTGGCACGCGCCGTCCGACACCTTTTCGTCGGGCTTTGATGCCCACGCCCAAGCCCGCAGTCCTCGCCCTCGAAGACGGTTCTGTTTTCCGCGGCCGCGCCTTTGGCGCCGACGCCACGATCGCGGGCGAATGCGTGTTCAACACGTCGATGACCGGCTACCAGGAGATTCTGACAGATCCCTCCTATTTCGGCCAGATCGTCACGATGACCGCCGTGCAGATCGGCAACTATGGCGTGAACGACACCGACGCGGAGGCCGACGCGCCGAAATGCTCCGGCTTTGTCGTGCGCGAACTCTCGCCCGTGGTCAGCAACTGGCGCAGCCAGATGTCGCTCGGCGACTATCTGAAAAAATACGGCATCCCGGGCATCAGCGAGGTCGACACCCGCGCGCTCACCAAGAAGTTGCGGGTCGCCGGCGCGATGAAATGCTGCCTCAGCACGCTGCCTCTCGACGAAACCGAGGCCGTCCGCCGCGCCCGCGGCTGGCGCAACATGGCCGGCGCGGACTACGTGAGGGATGTCACCTGCACCGCGCCTTATCTCTGGTCCGCGGACGACCCGGCGAACCACAACGCGCCTTACCTCCCCGTCGGCACGACCATGAACGCCCCGGCCGTGCCGGCGAAAAAATTCCGCGTGGCCGCCTTTGACTACGGCGCGAAGCGCAGCATCTACCGCAAGCTCGTGAACCATGGTTTCGAGGTGCAGGTCTTTCCCGCGAACGCGACGCACGAGCAGGTGCGCGAGCACCGGCCCGACGGCGTGTTCCTGTCCAACGGCCCCGGCGATCCCGCCGCGCTGCCCTACATTCATAAAACCGTCACCGCCCTACTGCCCGACTTCCCGGTCTTCGGCATCTGCCTCGGCCACCAGATGATCACCCACGCGCTAGGCGGCACGACCTTCAAGCTCAAGTTCGGCCATCGCGGCGGCAACCAGCCGGTCAAGAACCTTGAGACCGGCAAGGTTTCGATCACGGCGCAGAACCACGGCTTCGCCACCGACCCGAAATCCATCGAGGCCCGCGGCGCGACGGTCACTGAGATCAACCTCAACGACCAGACCGTCGAGGGCCTGCGTCATACCCGGCTCCCCGTTTTCAGCGTGCAGTACCATCCCGAGGCCGCCCCGGGCCCCAATGACGCCGACCCGCTCTTCGTCGACTTCTACCGTCTGGTCGAGCAGCGCAAGGCCGGAAAAATCTAGAACCGTGGAGGGCCCGGATTCTGCCGCAGGTTCCGCGAGCCGTCACCCCAGCCACTGCTCGAATTTCTTCGCATCCTCCGGCGTGTCCACGCCGATGGTCGGGTCGGCAGTCACGCCAACGACGATGTCGAGACCGTTCTCCAGGACGCGGAGCTGCTCGAGTTTTTCAATCTGCTCGTAACGGCCGGGTGGCAGCTTGGAGAATTTCTCCAGCAGGCCGGCGTGGTAGGCGTAAAGCCCGAGGTGCTTGTGGCAGGGGTTCGCCGCCAGCCAGGCGTCGTCGATCGTGAGGCCGAGGTCCCGCGAGAACGGCAGGCGTGAACGGGAAAAATACAGCGCCCGCCCGTCCGTGCGCATCACGACCTTCACCTGATTCGGATTGTAGAAATCAACGATGCGCTGGAACGGCGTGGCCAGCGTCGCCATCGGCACCGGGCCGTCGATCAGCTTCGCCAGTGACCGGATCTGCGCGGCCGTGACCAGCGGCTCGTCCGCCTGGATGTTGATCACCTGGTCGGCGCGCACCGTGCGGTTGGCCTCTGCCAGCCGGTCCGTGCCACTGGCATGCCCCGGGTCCGTCATGATGACCTGGAATCCGGCCGCCACCAGGGGTCCGCGCAATAATTCATGGTCGACGGCGAACCAAAGCGGGATTTCCGGGGTCTGGCTCGCGATGCGTTCCGCCACCCAAATGACCAGCGGTTTGCCCTTTATAACGTGCAACAGCTTGCGCGGGAAGCGGGTGGACTCGAGGCGGCAGGGGACGATGATCGCAAGTTTGGACATCGGTTGGCATGCTGGCGGCTGGTTTTTGGGTTGCAAGCCGGTCACGAGGCCCGGATTTTGCCCGGCCTGTCTTTTCAGCCGTCATGGATAAAACCGAAGCCACACCTGCCAGCCAACAGCTCACCCGCGAGCTGGTGGTACAGAACAAGATGGGCATTCACGCCCGTCCTGCGGCCATGATCGTGCGCATCACGAACAAGTTCAAAGCCGAGGTGTTCGTCGAAAAGGACGAGGAGCAGGTCAACGGCAAGAGCATCATGGGCCTGATGATGCTGGCAGCGGGCAAGGGCTCGAAGGTGAAGTTTCTCGCCACCGGCGATGATGCCACCGCGATGCTGACGGAGCTCGAGGCACTCTTCGCCCGCAAGTTCGACGAGGCTTAAAGCCCCATCGCGGAAACGCGAAAGGGCGGAAAGACCGGGAGTCATATTCCCCTGTTCTGGACTACCCTGCTTTCGCGTTTCCGCGCTTCTGCGATTAAATGCCGAAAAACTTCCGCGCGTTCGCGGTCGTGACTGCCGCCAGTTCGTCGCACGGCACGCCAAACACCTCTTTCGCCGCGAACTCCGCGGTGTGCCGCAGGAACGCCGGTTCGTTGGGCTTGCCCCGGTGCGGCATCGGCGTGAGCCACGGAGCGTCCGTCTCGATCATCAGCCGGGCCAGGCCCTGGGCTTTCGCCGCCGCGCGGACGTTGGCGGCGCTCTTGTAAGTCAGAATTCCCGTGAACGAGCCCCAGGCCCCGCGGCGCGTCAGCTCCGCCATCTCCGCCTCGCCCTCGACGAAACAGTGAAAAACGACACGCGTCCAGTCGACGCCGCTGGCATCAATCATGTCCACGCACTCCTGGAAAGCCCCGCGGGAATGAATCACGACCGGGCAGCCGAGGCGCTGGGCGATGGCCAGACCTTGCGTGAAGGCCGCGCGCTGCCAGCCGAAGATTCTTTCCGCCTCCTCCGTCTCCTTCGGCAGGTGAAACCGGTCGAGCCCGATCTCGCCCAGCGCGACCGGGCGGGGCGTGTTTGACCAGTATCCCTCCACCTGCGCCAGCGCGTCCTCCCACCCCGCATCGACCGAGCACGGGTGCAGCCCGACGGAATAATGGATGAAGCCGGCGTGCTCGCGCGCGAGGTCGCTGTAAAGCGACCAGTCATCCAGCGCCGTGCCGATCGTCACCATCGCCTCCAGCCCCGCCGCGCGCGCGCGCTCCAGCACCGCCGGCAGCGTCCCGTCGCGGGCGTACGAGTCTAGGTGGGTGTGCGTGTCGATGAGGGACATGGCCAGAGCCTCCAACTTCGTGGTTCCGGCAGCAATGCCGTTTCGGGCGTGGACGAGCCACGTCGCTGCCCAGTTCCTTGTAGGGGCGTGTCTCGTGCGCGCCCAGTTCACTTCCCAGGTGGCCGGAGGAGATTTGAAAGCGTCTTGAAATTCCCCGCCCAGCCGATGCTATTGTCTCCAACCTCCCTTCCATCCGTCAGGCGCAGGTCACCCCACCCCAGACCGTCCAACCCCAGATATCCTCCTTCATGAAATCCCCACTCCTTTGCTTCGCAACGATGCTGCTGGGCGCGAGCCTCGCCTCGGCCCAGACCGCCCCCGCTCCGGCCACTGCGCCTGCCGCCGCTCCCGCCGGCCGCGCCGGCGGCAACGCCCGCCCGCCCGCTCCGCAGCGCGATCCGCTCACCGCCGGGTACGTCAAGGCCACCGAACTGCCCGACGGCCAGGTTCCACCCATGGAAGCCGATGGCAATTTCATCATCGGGCCGACCCACCCCGCGGCGCCCGAAATGAGCCCCGTCGCGGAAGGCCAGCCCAAGGGCAAGGTCTACACCTTCACCCTCGACTCGGCGGACAGCAAATTCTACCCGGGCGTCGAGCGTGATGAGCCCGCCGCGGGAGCCACACCGGCCGGGCCGAACGGCACGGGGAGCAACCACCCCAAGCCTTATACGCGCAAAGTTTCCGTTTACGTGCCCGCGCAGTATGTGCCCGGGACGGTGGCGCCGGTCTTGATCACCACCGACGGCGATGGCCGGGCGCACAATGTGCTCGATCATCTCATTCCGCAGAAAAAATTGCCCGTGATGATTGTGGTCTCAATTCCTCCCGGCGGCCCCGATGGCCGAGGCGGCCAGCGCAATCTGGAGTACGACACCGTGTCCGGGAAATACAGTGACTTTGTCGAAACCGAAGTCCTGCCCATGGCCGAGAAAGTCGCCAATGTGAAACTCACCAAGGATCCGGACGGACGTGCCGTGATGGGCACCAGCTCCGGCGCCGCGGCGAGCATGACCATGGCGTGGCTGCACCCGGAGCGCTATCATCGCGTGCTTACGTTCTCCGGCACTTTCACCAACAACCAGTGGCCGGCCAATGAGGAGTATCCGCATGGCGCCTGGGGACTCCACGAAACACTGATTCCCAACAGCCCCGTCAAACCGCTCCGCATTTACATTGAGTGTGGCGACCGCGACAACTTCGGCGGTGACATGCGCGACTGGGTCGTGGCCAACGAGAACATGGCCAAGGTGCTCGCCGCGAAAGGCTATCACTACAAGTTCGTCTTCGCCCGCAACGCCGGCCACACCGACCGGCCGACCATCTCGCAGCTGTACCCGACCGCCCTGCAATGGATCTGGCAGGGCTATCCGATCGCGGGAAAATAATCTCCCCCTAAACGATTTCACAGTGGGCGGATCGCTTCCAGCGGTCCGCCTTTTTTTATACCCGATAAAGCGTACCGTAACGCTCGCGCAGATAGCGCATGAGCGCATGGGGGGAAAGCGGTTCGCCCGTGACCTTGCGCACCAGGGCAAGGAGATCGTGACGCCGGCCCTCGGCGTGGACATGGGTGCGCAACCAGCCCAGCAACCGTGAAAAATCTCCCCGGGCAAAATCATCCTCCAGCCCGGGGAGCGCGGCCAGGGCGGCGTACCAGAGTTGGGCGGCCATCATGTTGCCGAGGCAGTAGCTCGGGAAGTAGCCGAACGCCCCGCCCGACCAGTGCACATCCTGTAGCACGCCCTCGGCGTCATTTGCCGGTTCCAGCCCGAGCAGCTCGCATGAGGCCGCGCGCCAGGCCTCCGGCAGGTCGCGCACCGCCAGCTCGCCCGCAAAAAGTTTCTTCTCCAGCTCGAACCGGAGGATGATATGGAGGTTGTAAGTCACCTCGTCGGCATCGACCCGGATGAGCGTCGGCACCACGGCATTGATCGCGAGATAGAGCTGGTCCGCCGTCACCCCGGCGGTCTGCGTGGGAAAAATTTCCCGGAAGCGCGGCTCAAAGTTCCGCCAGAACGCCCGCCCGCGCGCCACCTGGTTTTCCCAGAGGCGGCTCTGCGATTCGTGCACGGCCATGCCGGCATGCATGCCGAGGGCGGTCCCGCCCAGCGCCGGGGACAGGCCCTGCTCGTAAAGTCCGTGGCCGGTCTCGTGGATCGAGCTGAAGAGCGCGTCGAGCGGCTCGTCCACATTGAAGCGCGTGGTCATGCGCGTGTCGGCGGCCGTGCCCGAGCAGAAGGGATGCAGCGCCACATCGAGCCGGCCGCGCTGGTAGTCGAAGCCCAGCCGCTCCGTCACCTCACGCAGGAACACCCGCTGGCCCTCGACCGGAAAACCGCGGAGCACGCCGGCGGGCGGTTTCACCGGCGAGGCGAGGATCGCGCGCACGAACGGCACGAGGCCGCGCTTCAATTCGTCAAACAACCCGCCGATCACCCCGGCAGTCAGGCCCGGGTCGTTCTGGTCGATGTAATAATCATAGGGCGCCGCGCTCCGCCCGAGGTAGGCGGCCTCGCGCTTCGCGAGCACGAGGTGCTTTTCCAGGAAGGGGACGTAGCTCGCAAAGTCGCTCTTCGCCCGGGCCGCCGCCCACGCATGGTAGGCGTGGCTGGTGAGCGCCGCCTTTTCGCGCACAAAATCGGCGGGAAGTTTCGTCACGCGGTCATAGTCGCGCCGTGCCTGGCGCACCACCGCCCGTTCGTCGGGCGTCTGGCCGGAGGCGCCGGCCTCCAATTCACCCAGCAGTTCACCCAGGCGGGCCTCACTGCCGGCGGCATGCCCGAGTTCGGCGAGCAGGGTCAGCTGGCGGGCGCGGTGCTCGGCGCTCGCCGGCGGGAGGTTAACCTGCTCATCCCAGCCGAGCAGATCGGACACCGTGGCGAGCAGGTGGGTGCGCTGGAGCCGGGCAACCAGTTCGGCGTAGGCCGGGGAACTCATGCCGGGAAGAAACGGGAAGCACCGGCGATGCGCAAGCGCCGCGGTCGGCAGACCAGATGGTCGGATGATCCGATGATCGGATGGTCAGAAGCCCCAGGATCGGGAGGTCTGAATCGCAGACTGTCTTCAGATCATCAGACCATCCGATCCTCTGACCATCTGGGCCCGCACTCAGCTGAAGGGCGGGACCTCGCCAGTGAGATTCACATGGCCGCCGCTGGCATGCGCGCTGATCACTGTGCCGCCGGCATTAACCCGCGCGACCAGGCTCCGGCGACCCAACCCACCCGACTCGGTCACCAGCGGGAGGTTCAGCTTTCCTACGGGAATCATGCGGACCTGACCCCAGAGGGAGGATACCGTGAGGTCGACGTTCGCGGAGGGATCGATCTTCAAATTGATGTCGCCGCCACTCGCCTGCAGCGATGCCTTGCCGGAAAATTTTCGTGGGATGCCGGCCGTGATGTCCCCGCCATCCGCCCGCGCGTCCAGCCCGCCGGCCACGGAGAGCAGGTCAATGTCGCCATTGACCGCGGTCACCGTGGCCCGTCCCCCGATGGGTCCCGTGCGAATGATGCCCCGCCTCGTCTTCAGCTCTACGTCGCCGGTGCAGGCCGAGACGATGATGTCCCCCTCGTCGTTCTGCGCCGTCAGTGGGCCGTCGACATGCCGGCAAAAGATCGTCCCCAACCCGGTTTTCACCGCGACCTTGCCCGTGATGTCGCCGACCCGGATCCCGCCATCGCCTGAAGCCAGATCGAGAATACAGGTGCGCGGTACCATGAGGGTGATGCCGACCTCCAGCCGACCCTCGTCCTGCCAGACAAAACGCACGCGGGTTTCAGCGGGATTCGAGGCGCGCAGGGTGAGGGTGTCCCCCTCCTGCCGCCAGTCGAGTTGAAGGCGGGCCAGCGCGCGGGCCGCGGCCTCATTGTCCTCGAGTCCGCTGGTCGCGGTGATCTTCACCCGCACCACGCTTTCCTCGGAAGACTCGACCGTGATGGTGCCGCGATAAGTCGCGATCTTCAACGTGGGCCGGCCTTGGGCCGAAAACGCCCGCTCCTCCATCCGCTCCCGCGCCAGGCCGGCTGAAGCCGCCAGGAGCAGGAGGAAAGCAAAAGTGAAGCCACGAAATCCCATGCGGGAAATTCGCATCGCTTCCTCCGTCCCGCAAGGGACGCCGGCGTGAACAACTACGCACGGCGGCTAAGTAGTTACCGGCCGACGAAATAAAAGCTCCAGGCACCAACCTCCATGTTCCAATGAAACTTCAATTCCCCAGCCTCCGGAAATTGGAATTTCGGATTTGAGGCTTCATTGGCGTTTGGCGCTTGGAATTTGAAGTTTCCGCGCCAGCGATTCCCGCGGCCCATCCCAATGTCAGCCTTTTGACGATGGCAGCTTCGGTTGCGGCCTGGCCGCGGCGCGGTCAAACCTTCGCGCTGTTGTCGCTCTTGTGGTGGGCGTGTGAACGCCGCTGTTCATGCGCCCGTAAGGCAGCGTCCTTCGCGATGTCGCGGCTTTTGACCAGGAACCGCCGGCCGACGATTTCATTCTCCCCGTTGGCCAGGGCCGCCATGCACAGCATGGTCTCCGCCCGCGCCTCCAGCCGGCTTGCCGGAAAACGCGTGTGCGCCGCCAGCCAGCGCACAGTGTCGCGCAGGGGATCGGGGGAGGAGGAAGGATTCATGGGGCGGGCAGTACGAGACGCACCGGCATGCGCGCGAGTCGTTCGAGGAGCCGCAACTCATCGCGCAACGGCCACCAGTCGTAAAGATAGATTTCCAGCGGGCGCCACATCGCCACCCAGCCGATGATCATCAATCCCTCGCGCACGATGTCCGCTGCGGTGCCGGCTCCAAGCCGGACGGCAAATCCGCTCAGGAACAGGCAGCCCGCGAGGAATCCCAGCCCGATGACCAGGTTCAGCCGACCCCGGCGCATCAGTTGCCGGAACTCGTGCCGCTTCATCTCGGCGCGGACGGAAAAATAATGATGCACCGCCTCCTCGACCCCCGCCACGCGGTCAGGCGGCGGCTGGGTGGCGAGCTGGATCGACAGCTCCAGCTCATGGTCTTTCGGATGCTCGCGCGCCCAGCTCACGATGAACTCCTCGGCATCCGCGTCGAGGTCACGGTCGAGGAACGGCGAGGGATCCATCGAGTTGAAGAGCTGCGGAAGCTCCCGCAGCTTCAGCTCGATCCGGGCGCTGGAAGGATGCGGTTTCATGTTTTCATTAGCGCGGCGGACCACGCGGCTTCGTTGAAGCCCACCAAGCCGGCCTGCGGGCCGAGCAGGAATGGCCGCTTCACCAGGTTGCCGTTGTGGGCCAGCAGTTCAATGGCCCCAGTCGGGGTCATCCCGGCCAGCTTCTCGCCGAGGTTCTGCTCGCGGTAGTCCCGGCCCGAGGTGTTGAAGAGCCGGCGGATTTCACCGCCCTGCTCCGCCAGCATCGTGCGCAGCTCGGCCGCCGTCGGCGGCGTCTCGCGGATCGGATGCTCGCTGAAGGTCAGCCCCTGCGCCCGCAGCCATTTCACGGCGCGGCGGCAGGTATCGCAATTGGCGTAGGTATACACTTTGAGCACTCCCCAACCTCGCGGCTCCGACCCCACGAAGCAAGCGCGGCCCAGATTCCGGAGCCATAGCCACTGCCTATGCAGATGGTCACGGAACAACCTGTCTTCCGTCCCCCGTCTCCCGTCCTCCTTCTCCCGTCTCCAGCCATCTCCCCGTTGACCCGCGGCCTCTCTTCCCCGCATGCTCGCCGGCCAATGACTCCGATCCTTGAGGTCTCACGATTGCGCGTGGTGCGTGGACACACGACGATCCTGCGCGGCGTGGACTGGCAGGTGAAGCCCGGCGAGCACTGGGTCATTCTGGGCGCCAATGGCTCCGGCAAAACCTCCCTGCTCAAGTCCCTCACGGGCTTCCTTTCCCCCACTTCCGGCGAAATTTCGCTGCTGGGAGAAACCTACGGCGCGAACGACTGGCGCGCCCTGCGGCTGAAAATCGGCGTGGTCACGACATCGTTCACCGCCGCAGTCCCACCGGCGGAAGTCGCGCTCGACACCGTCGTCAGCGGCAAATACGCGCAGCTCGACCTCTGGCACGCTGGCACCCGCGCCGACCGGGTCGCCGCGAAAAAGCTCCTCCGCTTCGTCGGCCTCGCGCGCATCGCCGACCGCGAATGGGCCCACCTCTCCCAAGGCGAACGCCAGCGCATCCTGATCGCCCGCGCCCTCATGGCCCGCCCGCAGCTGCTCATCCTCGACGAGCCCTGCGCCGGCCTTGATCCGGTCGCGCGCGAAAAATTCCTGCAGTTTCTAAACCGCCTGTCCCGCCAGCGCTCGGCCCCCGCCTTGGTGCTCGTCACCCACCACGTCGAGGAAATCATGCCGCGTTTCTCCCATGTCCTGCTGCTGCGCGCCGGACGCGTCGTAGCCGCGGGCCCGCGCCGCCGCGTGCTGACCGCCGGTAATCTCTCGGCCACCTTCGGCGCCCGCCTCCGGCTCAGCCGCGTCCGCGGCCGGCTCCGGCTGGAGTTTGGCGCGGCCCGTCCCGCCCGTTCGTGAACCCGCTGGCCGATTTCATCGACGCGCTGGGGATCACGGGCGTCTGGACCTACCTCGCGCTTTTTCTTGCGGCGTCGCTCCTGATGATCTGGAGGCTCGAGGCGCTGCTCGACCACGGCCTCGAGGGCACGGCGCTCGGCACGCTCGTGATGCCCTACTGCTCCGGGCTCGGGAACCTGCTGTTTGTCATCATCATCGCCGTGCGCCACGGCCCTGCCCAGGAGGTGCTGACCAACTGCCTCGTCAACAATGTCACCAACCTGACGCTCATCCTCGGCCTGCCCGCACTCGTCTGGGGACTCAGCCTGCGGCCCGCGGCCAAGGGGAAGAAGGGCGGCAAGGCCGGAGCCGGAAAAAAGGCGGCCGCCGCCGAGACGAGCCACCGGCTCAACCGCCTGTCGCTGCTCCTGACGCTCACCGCGGTAATTTTCTTTAGCGGCGTGACCTGGGTGCTCGGTCGCGATGGCCGGCTCGACCGCAACGACGGACTGGTACTCATCGCGCTGTTCGTCTTCTGGCAGTGCTTCCAGGTGTTCGACGTGCTCAAGCACAATGTCCGCGAGCGGCGTTCATTCGGACTGATGTTCTACTTCGACATCCTGATCGTGCTCGCCGGCGCCTACGGGCTCTACGTGAGCATCGACTGGCTCGTCGCGTGGCTTTCCGCGCGACCGGCCGGTATCATCAGCGCGCAGCACCTCGGCTGGCTGAGCGGCGGGCTGATGGTGCTGCCGAATGCGCTGCTGGCCTTCTACTACGCGGCCAAGGGCCGCGCCGACATCGTCTATGCCTCGCAGGTGGGCGACGGCCACATCTGCATCCCGCTCTGCCTCGGGCTTAGTGCCGTGCTCCAGCCCCTGCCGGTGCCGGCGTTCTTCAACCTCAGCTTCGCCATCCTGCTGGGCGCCGCCCTGGTGCACGTGGTGTGCGTGGCCGGCGGTTCACTCCCGCGCTGGATGGGCTGGCCTCTCCTCGCCGCCTGGGCCTGGTTCGCCGGCGCGGGGCTGCTAGGTTAATACGTTGCCCCGAACGCGCTGAAGCTCTTCGTCTGCGCTCGACCATGGCATCGACCAAGCCTGAGCAAGCTCGGGTCCGACATCGACGACCCTCTTCCTTGTAGGGCCCGACCTTGGTCGCGGCCTCTGTCTTTGCCGGGGCCGTGATATTGACCTGTCCCTTGCCTGCGCCCCGTCAGTCCCTGTCGTTGCCCTTCGGGAAATTGAATTTTACGGCGGTGAAGGTCGTTCCGCGGATCGTGATGCCCTGCAAGATGCCGTCGAACTCCCCCGTGGCTTTCATCCAGTCGGCCTGGGTTTCAAACTGCGCCGTGTCACCCACTGTCTCGCCCGTGGCGGGGTTTGCGATAGCCTTGAGGACGAGGGTCCTAGTCGTCCCGTTGACCACGGCGGAAATCTCGAGCGACGGCGACGTCGAACGGATGAAATTCTCCAGTTCACCGTCGAAGACAAAAGCCTGCAGCCGGCCGGTGTCAGCGTCGCGTACGAGTTCGACGTGATAAACTTCGGCGCCCAGCACGACAGGCGTGCCGCCGTGTGGCGGCCGGTGCTCGTGTCGGACGGGAGCCACGTCCGTCGTGGAGGCGGCGGGCTTTTTCACGCAACCACCCGCCCCGGCCAGTAACACGAACAGCAGGAGCCGGAGACCGGTGGACACAGGGATTTTCACAGGGTGGTTAAAGGGAAAGGGGCGGAAGAGATTCTCATCTTTTCTGGCGAGGTCACGGGCCCGTCTCGCGACCGGCGCGGTTACACCCCGAGCGGGTCGGCGCGAAATTTTTCGCTCAGCTCGAAAAAGACCTTCTGGGCCTTCAGCCAGCGCGGGTCGGAGCGGATTTCGGCCATGGTCTTGGCGGTGTGGTTGCACACGAGGAAGCTGGCCGCACCCAGCTTGAGCAGCGCGTCGTAGTGCGTGCCACCAGCCTCGGGTGCGAATTCGAAGTCGCCCTCGGCGAAGGGCCGCCCCTCGGTCAACGCGCGGAGTGGCGCGGCATCGGTCAGCACGTTTTGCCGGAAATTCTCCATCCGCGGCCCGGCGTAGGCCAGCACCCCGCCGTGCTTCGCGGCCGTCGACAGCACCGCCCACTCGTCAAAGATCGGTTTGCCGTAGAGCGCATTCATGCGGTCCAGGCTGCCTTGGATATGCTGGCGGGCGGTGGCGAGATCCATGCGGCGAGAAAGGCGAATCGGCCGCCAGTGGCAAGCCGGACTGTCCAAGGCAACAGAATGGTCTCGCGCAGAGGCGCGGAGGCGCAGAGCAAAAATTGTGAAATAGTAATGACAGCCCTCTGACTGCCGAATCCCCTGAATATTTTCCCTGCTCTGCGCCCCTGCGCCTCTGCGCGAAACTGGTTTGAAGTGGCCGGTGCCCTTATTTGGCCAGACGGACCACGTCGCCCGCGGACACCGGCATCGCGGCATCGGGCTTTTGGGTCGCGGCATACACCACCAGCCCGGAGCGCACGATGGCCACCGACTGCTCCATTGCCCGCACCTTCGCGAGGTCGCTCGCGCCCGCCAGGGTCATGCCTTGCTGCCAGGGCACGCGCACGACCGTGCCGCTCGAGGCATCGACAAATGTCACCATGCCCGCGTGCGCGAGCTTGGCCGTGCCCTCAAAGCTGTCCGCCGCCACCGAGCCGCCGGCGTTCACCGCCGCCGCCGCGACCTTGCCGGTGGTGGACACGACCGCGCCGGCCGTCTTGCCGGCCACCACCACCGTCGTCGCGGCCAGGCTCACCGGCGCCGTGACTGCATGGACCACGATGCAACCGCCCGCCAGGCTACCCAGCCCCGCCAGCAAGGCGGATCGAACCATCACGCAGGGGGCCGGAAACGCGCGCTTCACTTCTTGGGCGCGAAGACCTCGGTCAGGAATACCTGCATATGAGCCCAGGACCGCCGGTCGGCCGCGGCGTTGTAGGCGATGCTGCCGGTCAGGCCGTTGGCCGCGGCGAGCTTGTCCGCCTCCGGGTTGGTGAAGGCATGGACGGCGCCGGCATAGCTGACGAACTGGTAGTCAAACTTCCCGTCATCCATCGCCTTGACGAAGGCCTCGCGCGACTCCTTTGACACGAAGCCATCGACCGCGCCGTGGCAGATGAGGATCCGCGCGTGGTTTTTCGCGGCAGCGTCCGCCGGAACCGGAATAAGGCCGCCATGAAAACTGACGATGCCCGCAAGCGGAGCGCCGCTGAAAGCGAGCGCCTGCACGGTCGAGCCGCCGAAGCAGTAGCCGATGGCGGCGACCCGCGCCGCATCCACGAGGCCCGTTTTCAAGAGTTGGTCGAGCCCGGCCCGCGCGCGGTCCGCCATGAGGGGCTGGCCGTAGAAGGGGGTGGATAGTTCGGTCGCCTTTTTCGCATCGGTCGTGACGACACCTACGCCGTACATGTCGGCCGCGAACGCCACGTAGCCCAGCTTCGCGAGCTGCTCGGCGCGGCCCTTGGGATATTCCGTGAGGCCCCACCATTCGGGAATGACCAGCACGCCGGGCGCCCGGCCCTTCGCCGTCACCGTGTCGTCATAGGCCAGCCAGCCTTCGAGCTTCACGCCCGCCTGCTCATAGGCGACGGCCTTGGTGACGATCTTGGCGTGCGTGCCTGTTGTAGCGGCAAGAAGAGAGAAAATGACGGCAAGTTTTTTCATGGCGGGAAACTTCATAGGAGGGCCCAGCGATGCCGTCAATTGCCCGTCATCAGCACTCAGTTTGCGATCGATCAATTCAAACCGGTTTCGCTCAGAGGCCCAGGGGCGCAGAGCGGGAGCACTAAACTTCAGGAGGAACCTCAGGCCGGGATGCCTCCAGACTTCCAAATCCTTGGGGGCTCGCTCGGCGCCTCCGCGCCTCTGCGCGAAACTTCAGGTCGGATAACCGCCGGCGATGTACTGGCGCAGATGCTCGGCCTCGGTGCGGTGCACGTCCGCCAGCCAGCGCGACACGTCGCCGATGGAGATGAGGCCGAGCAGCTCGCCGTCGGCCACCACCGGGAGATGCCGGCAGCGCTTGTTGGTGAAGATGCCCATCACATCACCGATAGTCAGGTCTGGCGCAATGGTCTCGAGCCGGGTGCTCATGACCGATGACACCAGGGCGGTGCGCGGGTTGACACCAGCGGCGACCACACGCGAAAGCACGTCGCGTTCGGTGAAGATGCCGACCAGGCGGCCGCCCTCGACGACGAGCACGGAGCCGATTTTCTTTTCATTCATCACGCGCACGGCGTCAGCCACGGTGACTGACGGCGGCACGGTCTGCACAGCGGAACCCTTGCGGTCCAGCAACGTGGCCACGGGAGTATTCATAGGGGTTGGGGGAACTGACCCGAGAATACTCCTGGGGTTGCTCCCGCACAACGACTATTTCGGATTGGCGGCGATTTCCATTCGCGTGCGGGTGTAACGGGTTGTCCTCAACACGTAGCCTGGCTCCGTCTGCGGTGAAATGCGGACGAAGGTTCTCAGCGCGTTGGGGACAACTCGCTCCACCTTGTTCCAAGCCAAGACCAGCCCAAACGTGAAGTTTGCGCCGCCGCGGCTTTTAAGTATGCGTTGCCTCTCAGCCATGGCCAAAGCCCCCCCTCTCCTCCCGTCCGAAGTCCTGCGCCGCGTCCTGCGCGTTGCCCGGGGCGGAGGGACGCTTGTGCTGGCGATCGCCGGCGGCCTCGCGGTTCTCTCGGCGGGCGTGGGCGACTATCTGGGCGCGCTGATCGGCGTGATCATCTCCGGCGCCGGGGTGTTCGAGCTGCATGGCGCCTCGCTGCTCAAGGCTGGCCGGGCGCAAGGGGTGAACTGGCTTGTCGGCAGCCAGCTTTACCTGCTGCTCAGCGTGCTCGGCTACTGCGCCTTCCGCCTGTCCCATGTGGAAATTCCCCCCGTCCCGCCGGAGCTCGCCTCGGCCATCGACATCAACGCGGAGCAATTCGGCCTCACGGCCCGGGAGTATCTGCTGATGATCTACCGCTTCACCTTCCAGATCTTCGCCCTGCTCACGCTCCTCTACCAGGGCGGGATGGCGTTTTACTATCATCGCCGTCGGGCGGCGGTGACGGCGGCGCTAGGGGAGCAGGCGGAGGGGAATTTGTAATTGGGAATTTGGAATTGGTTCAGTGCAGAGGAGACGGGTAGTGCGGTGCTTCAGCCCGCACTCCGACGGAAAGGACGCGGGCTAAAGCACCTCGCCCCCGGACTCAGGAACTGACAAATTACCAATTCCAAATTCCTAACTCCCAATTCCCCCATGTCCAAGGAACGCTACATCGAGGCCAAGCAAAGGTGGGCTGAAAAACAAAAGGCCCGCGGCGTAACCGCGCGTGCCACCGCCTCCCGCGAACGGCTGCCACCGGGACAAAAGCTCACGACCGGCTTTCCGGTTCTCGATCTCGGCGTGCAGCCGGAAATTCCCCTGGCCCAGTGGACCCTCACGCTCAGCGGCCTCGTCACGAAGCCGGCCGTGCTGGACTGGGCCGCGTTTAACGCGCTCCCGCAGGTCGAGGACACCAGCGACTTCCACTGCGTGACCACCTGGAGCAAATACGACTGCCGCTGGGGTGGCGTGGCCTTCACCACGCTTTACGAGCTCGTGCAGCCGAAGCCGGAGGCGCGCTTCGTCTATTTCACCGGCTACGACGGCTACTCGACCAACGTCGCGCTCGAGCAATGCCTCGATGACGACGTGCTGATCGCGACGTCGTTCGACGGCCAGCCCTTGTCGCGCGCCCACGGCGGCCCGGCGCGCGCGATCCTGCCGAAACTCTACGCCTGGAAAGGCTCGAAGTTTGTCCGCGGCCTCACCTTCCTCGCCGAGGACAAGCCCGGCTTCTGGGAAGTGCGCGGTTACTCGAACACCGCGGACCCGTGGACCGAAGACCGCTACGGTTGAAGAAGAACAATCCCTTGAGATTAGAAACTACCTGGAGGAATTGGATCACACGAACCGAAAGGCCTGAGGATCCTACCGCTGCTGCTCTCGATTCTCCGGGATGCCCGGTTCGTCGAGCAGCTGGATGACCGTGGCCGGACCGAGGTCGGCTGGCGCGGTCCAGGAGCGGAGCGCCCAGACGACTTTTTTGGCCGGCGTCACTTCGAGCACCTGCACCGAGGTTGGCCACTTCGCCGGATCCTTGACGCCCTTCGCGTCGACGATGCCGTTGGGGACCCAGTTGCTGATCACGGTGTTGCCGTTGGCGAGGCGGTTGGCCTCCTGCAGGCTGAACAGCGCGATGTCCGGCACATCTTGCTGGCCGAATTCCCACACGGTCTCACCCTTGGAATTAATCTCGCGCACAAATGAATTGTGGCTGCTGACGAGCGTGTTGCCGTTGGTGAGCCGCACCGCATCCCAAGGGTTCGGCACGGCGGCGGACCAGATTGCCTTTCCGTCCGCATCGTATTCCACGACCTTGTTCTCGTCATGGTGGGCGGCGAGAAAGGTGCCGGCCTTGGTCATCTGCACCCGCCGGAACTGGGTGTGCGTGGGATGCGGATTGCCCGTCGGCAGCACGAACTCCTTCTCGGTCTTGCCGGTGACGGTATTGATAACCATCAGCTTCGCCGGCTCGCCGTTTTGCACGATCATCACTCGGTCCAGGCCGATGGGCTGCGCCACGTGCACCTCGAAGCCCTTCGGCGCGTCGTAGTTCCAGATGAGCTTCTTGTCCGCGGTGATCTCGCCCGCGCCGGTCTTGCGCGCGAAGACGACATTGCCGTTCGAGAGCAACGTGGCGTCGCTGAGTTCCTGCAGGGTCTTGGTGGCGTCGTTGGTCGGAATTTCATACGACCAGACTATTTTCCCTCCGCGGACGATGACCATCCTTTGCACCGGATTCCGGAAGTCCCACTGCCCGGTGTAGAAAAACGGATGCTGGTCAAGCCCACGGCCGGGCAGCGTGGCAGGCGAATACGAGGCGAGGTTCCGGGGCGCCCCGGGATCGCCGGCGTTCTCGGCCGCGGCACGGGATCCCGGCAGGGCACAGGCCGCGACAAGAACAAAGCATCGGAAGCAGGGGGCAAGGATGGGGAGTTTCATTTGGGGAGGGGTGAGGAAGCCTACGGAAAGCAAGAGGGAAGAAGGAAGAATTAAGCGGAGGATGGAAAACAGATTTCCACCACGATGATCCAAGGCCTGGGCACGTTGGCCGTGGTCAAATGCTTCCGGAAGCTTGCCTGCCCTCTTGGGCGCGGGATTGTTGCCGGCATGAAACCGAAGCTGCGCTTCAAACCCGCCGAAGCCGTCGCCCATCTGCGGGCCAGCGATCCGGCGCTGGCCGTGCTGATCGACCGGGTCGGCACCTGCACCCTCAGGGCCACGGCGGTGGACAGTGTTTTTTCTGCACTGCTGCGTTCGATCGTTTACCAGCAGTTGAATGGCAAGGCGGCCGCTACCATCCACGGGCGCGTGCTCGCAGTGCTGGCCAAGCACGGCGGCCCGACCGCCGATGCCCTGACCAAGGCATCGGACAAGGCCCTGCGCGGAGCCGGACTCTCACGCCAAAAACTCGCGGCCGTGCGCGACCTCGCGGCGAAGTGCCAGCAAGGCGTCGTGCCTTCGCTGCAGGAGGCGCACGGGCTAAGTGATGAAGAGCTCGTGACGCGACTGACCGAGGTGCGCGGCATCGGACCCTGGACCGTGCATATGCTGCTGATCTTTTATCTCGGCCGGCCCGACGTGATGCCGACGGGAGATTTCGCGATCCGCCTCGCGTTCCGGCGCCTCTACCGGAAACGCCGCGAACCCAAGCCCGAGGTGCTGCTCAAGCACGCGCGCCGCTGGCAGCCCTACCGCAGCGTCGCGAGCTGGTACCTGTGGCGCTCGCTCGACACGCCTTGATCCTGCAAAACGGGCCGGCAGCTGGCCTGCCAAGCGTAGCTCCACCAGAGCGAAGGCTGGTATCTCTGGCGTTCGCTCGACCCGGCTTAACGAACAAGGATGGATTAACCACGAAGGCACGAAGCTACGAAGAAAAACTCCAGAAGGCTCGACCTTCGTGTCTTCGTACCTTCCTGGCACGCCGCAGCCTTGGCAAAGGTGGCCGTGGTAAACCGTCCCCATCCGGATGTTGCATCTTGATCCCGCCTAGACAGGATTTTTTCACCCCCCGTCGGAAATTGCCGACCTGCAACCCCGTCCATGCCCATGAAGACTCCCTTTTCCCGGCGCGACTTCCTCAAGGCCTCCGCGCTCGCCACTGGCGCCGGCCTGTCCGCGCCCCTTTGGCAATCCCGTGCCTTCGCCCAGGGCGCCGCTGCTGCGAACGCTGCTTCCTCCTATCCCATCGCGCCCGGGCCGTTCCAAGCGACGAGGGAATCGCTCATGCAGTACCGGTGCCCGGACTGGTTTCGCGACGCCAAGTTCGGCATCTGGGCCCATTGGGGTCCGGGGTCGGCGCCCGAGGTGGGTGATTGGTACGCCCGCCAGATGTACATGCAGGGACACCGGCAATACGACTACCACGTCAAGACCTACGGTCACCCTTCGAAGTTCGGCTACAAGGATCTGATTCCGACGTGGAAGGCGGAGAACTTCGATCCGGATTACCTGCTGGGGCTCTATCGCAAGGCCGGCGCGAAATTTTTCGTCAGCATGGGCGTGCACCATGACAACTTCGACCTGTGGAACTCGAAGCACCAGCCGCGCTGGAATGCCGTGGCCATTGGACCGAAGAAGAACATCGCGCAGATGTTCAAGGATGCGGCGACAAAGCAGGGCCTGCGCTTTGGCGTGAGCCAGCACCTGCACGCGAGCTACGAATGGATGTCGACCTGCTTCGGCAGCGACAAGACCGGCCCGCTGGCCGGCGTCCCCTACGATGGGAACGATCCGCAATTCGCCGACCTCTACCATCCCAAGCATGTGCTTGCGGCCCAGCCGGGGGATGTCAACGGGGTGCCGGAAGCCTGGAAGCAGCAATATCTCCTGCGCCTCCAGGATCTCATCGACCAGCTCGAGCCCGACCTCCTGTACCACGACGGCGTCATCCGGTTCGAGCAATACGGTCTGAAATTGGTCGCGCACCTGTACAATCGCAGCGCCCAGCGGCACGGCGGCAAGGTGGAGGCGGTCTACAACAGCAAGGGCATGGAGGACTGCCAGGTCGGCACCGCCGTGCTCGACTTCGAGCGCGGCATCGCGGAGGGCATCTGGCCCAACCCGTTCCAGACCGACACCTGCGTCGGGAACTGGCACTACGACCGGGAAGCCAAGTACAAGACGCCGAAGCAATGCATCGACCTGCTGGTCGACGTCGTCAGCCGCAACGGCACCCTGTTACTGAATTTCCCGCTGAAGTCAGACGGCACGCTCGACTCCACCGAGATGAACATCATCGCCGAGATCACGGCGTGGATGGCGGTCAACAGCGAAGGCATCTACGGCTCCCGCCCCTGGCAGATTTGCGGCGAGGGCCCCAGCGTGGCCGGCACCATTCGGGACACCAGCGTGTTCAAGCTGCTGCCGCCCCTCCCGGACAATTCTCCGGGCGCCACGCGCTCCGCCGGCCGGCGCGACAGCGGCAACCAGCCGCTGACGGCGCAGGATGTGCGCTTCACCACCAAGGGCGGCTTCCTCTACGCCTATCTGCAAGGCTGGCCGGCCGACGCGCGCACGCTGCTCGCGAGCCTTGCCACCCGCTCACCCCAGCTCGCCGGACGCAAGGTCACCGACGTGACGCTGCTCGGCCATGGCGGCAAGCTCACCTGGTCACAAACCGAGCAAGGCCTAGCGGTGAAACTTCCCGATGAACCGCCGAGCCGCCACGCCATCGCGCTGAAGATCGCCGGGGCCATAAATTCGGTTTGAAATACGAAACCTCTCCGGGACGAAGAAATTCCCGCGGAACCGACCTTCGCGAAATCCGTCCTCTGGCGACGGGCAGCAGTCCGCCCAAGCCGGCGCTTCTTCCCCTGCTTTACAGCGTCTTATGCGAGCCGTCGCACGTGACGCCCGCCTTCGAGTGTTTGCAGCCGCAGAAGTAAACCGTCTCGGATTTTTCCGCCTTGAACATCACGGGCGCAAATCCCGTTCCCTTGTGCGAACCGTCGCAGAACGGCTGGCTCTTGCTGCCGCCACAGGAGCACCAGGCGTAGGTTTTGCCGGCCTCAACATTGACCCCGTACGGGGATTTCTGGGCGATGACAGGGGTGTTCATGATTGGAGGAAGATGCGCGAGGGAGCACCCATCACGAGCACAATTTGCGAAGAGGTGCATCCCATTACCCATCCTTCCAACCAACCATGACTGCCTTCCTCACGGAGGCTAAACATCCGGATTTGCGATAAACCGGATGATGATGCTCACCGGCGAGGCATCCGTCCCACGCCCTCCGGGCTCCCGCGAGACAAGACGGACAACCCGTCTCGCCGGAGCTCATGCGGCGCAAGAGCGTAGGCGGATGGCCCGCCGGGTCGTAGCCTATTGGAGCGATTTCGCCCGCCTTCGCCCTCTCGACGCGGGCGTCGGCGCGGCAGTCTTCTATATCGCTGTCGCGATAGGCGAAGACTGGTGCCCGGGCGCGGACTCGAACCGCGATGCCTTACGGCACAGGCTTCTGAGAC
>CAIUWA010000013.1 GCA_903902745.1 uncultured Opitutia bacterium
CGACCAGGGCGGTCTGGCGTCCACTTTTTCCGGCGCCTTCTCCGACGCCACCAGTGTGGTTGGCCATCTCAATATCGCGAATTCTGGCACTAACGGCGCGGTGACCTTCACCGGGACCAACACCTACACGGGCGGCACGACTATCAACTCCGGCGCTACGCTGGCGCTGGGTAACGGCGACACGACCGGCAGCATCGTCGGCAACGTGGCGGACAACGGCGCTCTGGCCTTCAATCGTTCCGATGCAGTGACCTTCGGCGGCATCGTCTCGGGCGCGGGCACGCTGACGCAGGCCGGCACGGGTACGCTCACCCTCACCGGGACCAACACCTACGCGGGCGGCACGGCCATCAACAATGGTGCGATCGCCATCGGTGCCGACGCCAATCTGGGCGCCGCCAACGGCCTGCTCGCGATTTCAGGTGGCAGCCTGCAGCTGACGAGCAACGTCAGCACGGCCCGCCCCATCGGCATCGGCTCGTCGGGCGGAACCATCAATACCGGCGCCTCGCAGCTGAGCACCACCGGGATCCTCATCGGTCCGGGCAACCTGACCCTCCAGGGCGGCACCGGCAGCTGGAACCTCGGCGGCAATGCCTCCGCTTATACGGGCAGTTTCCGGGTCGCCCAAGGCACCCTCTATCTGAATACCGCGCTCGGCGCGTCCCAGCTGACGGTCAGTCCCGGCGCCACGCTGCGCGGAACCGGTCTCCTGGCCGGAGCCCTGTCGGTTCAGGGTCAGCTCAATCCGGGCAACTCCCCGGGCACCCTCAGCGTTGTCGGTCCGGTCAGTTTCGCGGCGGGCAGCACGGCGACGTTTGAAATCGACGGCACGGGCACCGGCAGCGGCGCCGGCAACTACAGCCGCCTGGTATCCTCTTCGAGCATCATCCTTAATGGCGGTATGGTGGTTCCGGTGCTGCGTGGGCTGAGCGGCTCTGCCAGCAACACCTTCGTGCCTTCGCTTGCCCAGCGCTTCAATGTCATGGCGGGCGCCGGCGGTATCACCGGCGCCTTTGCCGGACTCACCCAACCGACGGCGGGCCTGCCGACCGGGCTGACCTTCGACCTCGTCTACGGCACGAGTTCGGTCGACCTCATCCTTACTCCGGCTGACTACGGCCAGATCACCGCCGTGGGCATCGGCTACACCCCGAACCGGGCCCGCACCGGCACGGCACTGCAGACCCTGCGCCCGGCGGCGGGCGCGCGCCCGGCCAGCGACGTGGCCACGGTCTACCCGGCGCTCTTTAGCTTGGATACCGCTGGGCTGACCACCGCGTTGGACCAGATCGGCACCAACGTCTACGGCCAGCTGCTCGAAGGTGCGCTGACCGACCGGAGTGAGCTCATGGCCACCGTGGCGAGACACCAGCCGCACCGCGATCCGGTCTGGTTTGATACGACGGCGGGTCGTGACTTCGCCCCGGGCGATGGGCTGTCGAGAGGTTACGGCCAAACCAACCTCGGGGCCATGGTGGGCTTCGACCTCTGGCGCACCGCTCCCTGGCTAGCCGGGGTCGCCATCCAAAAACAAGCGGGCCGGCTGTCGTCCAACGGAGCGGACCGAGCCTATGCCAAGCTGGATGAGATGGGCGGGCTGGCGTATGCGCGCTACACGCAGGGTCCGTGGCAATTCAATCTCGACGGCGAAACCAGCCGCACCGCGGCCGAGGTGTCGCGCACGATCGCTTTCGGCGGCCTGGCGCTGCGCGCCTTGGGCCAACCGGTCGTCAACACCGCCTCGCTGTCAGCCACGCTTTCGCGCGACTACCAGCGGGCCGGTTTCCTGATTCAGCCTTCCGTTGGCCTGACCTACGGCACGGCCTGGGCGCATGCGTTTACGGATACCGGGGCCGACCCGCTCTCCCTGCACGTGCACTCGGTCAGCGACGAGCGCGCGGCCACCCTCCTGGCGATCGATTTGAGCCGCCGGCTGCTGGGCGCCCGCCATCCGCTCCTGCTCTCGGTCAACCTCGGCTACGAGCACCAGCTCAACACCACGGGCGCCGAGAGCCGCGTCAACCTGACCGCAAGCGGTTCGCCGATCTTTACCCTGCGGTCGCAGCGTCCGGCCGCGGACCTGCTGCGCCTCCGCGGGCTGGCCGCGTTCACGCTCGGCGAAAATGCCGAGGCCTACCTTTCGGCCCAGAACACCGCGCTTAGCCAGAAGCAGACCGGGTACAGCCTGCGCGGCGGGCTAAACCTGCACTTCTAAGCGCCCACTGCCGGCCCGGAGTCCCGCGATCGCGGTGGCTCCGGCTGGCAGTTTGCGGCCAGGTCACCACCGATCAACGAGGCTTGATCGGGCAGGGGTGCGCTTGTCTTTGTCGCGTGGCGGGGCCTGAGTTGGGGGTAAGCGTCCGGCCGGGTGCCTCGTAGGCGTCGGAGGCGGGACATGATAGGTTGTTGGAATGGCCACCAATCCAACGGAGACAACGACGGAGCTGATCGATACGGGAGCGCGGCGGGACACGCTGGGCCGGATCGTAACCCCGAAGGTACGGCGGTTGGAACTGGTGGCCGCGTGGCGGCAGAGCGGGCTGACGCAGGCGGAGTTCGCCCGGCGGGAGGGCTTGCGGTATACGACCTTCGCGCATTGGGCGCAGCTGGGAGAGCGCAAGCCGAAGCCGGGCAAGAGTGCAGTGCAGTTTGCCGAGGTGCGGCTGCCCCTGCCGGCGCCTGGAGGTCAGCGCGGCGTAGCGCGACTGGAGGTGCGCCTGGCCGACGGCACGGTCTTGAGTGGGAACAACGCCACGGAGCTGGCCGCGCTGGTGCGGGCCGTGAGGGCGTAGGCGATGCTGGCCTTCCCGGCGGCGATCAAGATCTACGTGGCGGTGCAGCCGGTGGACATGCGCAAGCAGTTTAACGGGCTGTGGGCGGCGGCACAGGAAAATCTGCACGAAGATCCGAAGAATGGCGCGGTGTTCGTGTTCATCAACAAGGAGCGCACGCGGCTGAAATTGCTCTATTGGGACGGCACGGGCGTGTGGGTGCTGGCGAAGCGATTGGAGCAGGGCCGCTTCTCCTGGCCCGCGGGGACGCAGCGCACGAAACTCTCGCTCGCGCCGGAGGCCCTCGCCTTGCTCGTGGGCGGAGTGGAGTTGAAGCACGGCTCGCTGAAGCCGTGGTACGAACGCTGAAAAAATAATTACTGAGCGCTGGGAACTCTGTCTCGCTGGCGCTGACAGAGTGCGCGCGATGAGCGTGGCGGCGACCAGTCCCAGCGAAGTGCAACTCCTGCGGGAGGAGATCGCGCATCTGCGGACCCAGATCGCGTGGTTGAAGCAGCAGCTCTTCGGGCCGGGCAAAAGTGAAAAGCTGGACCGGGCGCAGTTGCGCCTGCAGCTGGGCGAACTCGAAAAGCTCGCGGCGGAACTGCCCGCAGTGGAGACGATCACCTACGAGCGGGCGAAGGGCCCGGCGACGCCGCGCAGTCTCCCCGCAGAAAACTTTGCGCACCTGCCGGTGAAGGAGACCGTGGAGCTCGTGCCACCGGCGGTGCAGGCGGAGCCGGAACTCTACGAACGGATCGGCGAGGAGCGGAGCTTCGAGGTGGACGTGGTGCCCCCGAAACTCTTCAAGCGCGAGATCGTGCGGCCGAAATACCGGCACCGGCTGGACCGTTCCCGCGCTCCGCTGGTTGCGGCCGCGCCGGCCCGGCCGGTGGCCGGGGGCTACGCCTCGGCGGGCCTGCTCGCCTGGGTGGCGCTCAGCAAATACGTCGATCACGCCCCGCTTTATCGTCTTGAGCAGATGTCGCGGCGCTGGGGCGCCACCATCACGCGGCAGACGATGGCCGACTGGATCCGGCTCACCGCCGAGTGGCTGGAGCCTATTTACCGGCAGATGTACCAGGAGCTGCTGGCCGGCGGCTACGTCCAGGCCGATGAAACCCCCATCCGATGTAACGACCCGGATGAAAAACACGGTGGCACTACTCAAGGTTGGCTCTGGGTGATCAGTCGACCCGGCGGCGACGTGGTCTTCGACTGGCGACTGTCCCGGCGGCATGGCGAACTGACCTCCTTGCTCGAAGGCTACCGGGGCATTTTGCAGTCCGACGGTTACGCGGCTTATCCGAGTTTTGCCCGGGAGCGGGCGGAGGTGACCTGGGTTGGCTGCTGGGCGCATGCCAGGCGTTACTTCGTCGAGGCGCTCGCTGAGCGGCCGAAGGCCGGTCAGTTGGTGCTCCGATTGATCGGCCGGCTCTATCAGCTGGAGCGGGAGTGGGACGAGGCGGGTGTGACTGAAAACCGGGCGGCTCTGCGCCAGGCGCACTTTGCCCGGCCGCTTTACTGGCTGCACCGCGTCGTGCTTGGGTTGCGGGCGCAAGCTCTGCCGCGCTCGCTGCTGGGCAAGGCGTGCGCCTACAAGCCGATTGGCAAATTAGCCGAGTTGCCCTTCAACCAGCAACGCGCCGCGTTCGCGAAATTGCGCGCTGAATACGAGCAGCAACAACAAACCAACCGTGCGCGGCAAAACATTGTCGCGCTTACGGCGTCTACGATGCCATCCGGCGGTCCGTCTTTTCGAGCATCAGCAGGCTGAATTCCTCGGTCGCGAGTCTTACGCGTGCGAGTTTTCTGGGTGCCAAATTGCGGCAAGAATCGACATGATTTTGGGTCGAATTCATTTTGCCTCACTTTGCGGAAACAGGGCGTGCAAGGGAGAAAATAGGGGCCGCCGTGGAGCAAACGAAGAACTTTTGAAAAGTGAGGCAAAAACCGAATTTCCGGTTGTTGCGGATTTATCGGCACTTAGCTCCTCTTTTGTCTTACCTCGAAAAAAGTTCTCGGAATTTTTTCGATGGCTGCCCGACATGGATTCGAACCATGACTAGGCGAGTCAAAGTCGCCTGTGCTACCATTACACCATCAGGCAGGGAGCTGAGGAAGGAGCACGTTGCGCCACCTCAACGGACGGTCAAGGCCGGAAACTTTGAGCTCGGAATGAGCCACGGAGGCACGGAGACACGAAGCCCAATCCGATGGGGGATTCCTGGTCTCATCATGCCTTCTAGAGTAAATCAATTCGGAGAGACCGACGGGCTTCGGAGGGCGCCCGCAAGGAGCGCCCCTACCATTTCCCAATTACCAACTCCCAATTCCTCATCCCGCCCTCATTGCGTGGCGGGCAGCGTGAAGGAAAACGTGGAGCCTTTGCCGACCTCGCTCTCCACCCAGATGCGGCCGCCATGGCCCTCGACGATGCGGCGGACGATGGCGAGTCCGAGTCCCGTGCTTTGCTCCCCGTCGGTGCTGCGCACGCTGGCCGTGCCGAAAGGCTTGAACAACTTTGGCAAGTCCGCCGCGGGGATGCCCTGGCCATGGTCCTCGACCGCCACCGTCACCAAGTCAGGAGTACCGGTCAGCCGGACCTGCACCTGGGTTCCGCGATGGGAGAACTTGACGGCGTTGCCGATCAGATTGTTCAGCACCTGCTCGATCTTGCCGGCATCGAAGGAGAGGGGCGGAAACGCCGCCGGGGCGTCGAATTCAACGGCGATGTCCTTCTTGCCGGCGAGCACGCGGTTGAGCGTCACGTTGTGCCGGATGAGGCGGACCAGGTCCGTGGGCTTGCGGTCCAGTTTCAACTGGCCGGCCTCGATGGCCGAGACGTCCAGGAGGTCGGTGACCAGGCGAAGCATGAACTGGCTCGTCTCCTTGATCGTGGTGACAAACTCGCGCTGCTCCTCATTGAGCGCGTCGGCCGCCTCGGTCTCCAGGAACTCGGCGTAGGTGAGGATGATTCCAAGCGGGTTGCGCAGATCATGCGCGGCCATGCCGAGCAAACGGTTCTTTTGCGCATTCAGCCGCTCGAGATCGGAGTTCTTCTTTGCCATCTCGCGCTGCAGATTCGCCATGTCGTTGTTTAACCGGCTCAGTTCCTCATAGACGGAGTCCTCCCGCCCGGGGTGCCGGTTCACGGCGCGGGCTTGTTCCTGCGCCCTGGTTCGCAGCAGGTTGGCCTGCTCGTTGTTGATCCGCATCAGGTCGTCGTTGATCTGGGCCAGGCCGTGGCGGGAGCAGGCGGCGACCACCAGGTAGCCGGGTTCCAGGCGGGCCCCGGCGAAATGGAGCGGCAGCAGCGTCCCCTGGACCGGAACCGTGATTTCCCAGTCGTAGGCCGCCTGCCGGGCCTGCAACTCCGCTAGAAAACCACCGATCTTTTCCCGCACGCCCGCATCGGCCAGGTCGTTGACCGGCGTGCCCGGCGGCACGCGGGCCGACAGGCCCAGATCATCGCGCACAATCCGCTGGACGGTGCCGTTCCGGTCACAGACGAGGACGATGCCCCGGCCTTCGCCGTCCGGGATCATGCCTTGGCCTCCTGCACCATTAGATCCGCCAGAACAATCGCCTGCTGGGCGTCCGGCGCGGAACCATCGGCGCCGATTTTTCGCCACAGACCGGGATCCTGGTTGAACGGGTAGCCTCCGACCAGAATCCTGACCCGGCGGGCGACGGGATCCTGCCGGACCGCACGGATCAAATCCCGCACGGCCTCCACATGGTAGGAGATCGTGGCCGAGATGGCCAACACGTCCGCCGACCGTTCGATGATGGTCGCAATGACACTGGAGTGGGGGGTGCTCGCCCCGAGGTAGAAAGTGTTCCACCCCTCCATCTCGAAGAAATCGGCCACCATCCTCACGCCGATCTCGTGGAGGTCGCCCGCCACGCAGGTCGCGATCATGGTGCGCCCGTTTTTCACCGTCGCAAAAACCTGCGGGTAGAGCTGCGACATGATGAGCTGGGTGGCCGCGGTGCAGTAATGTTCCTGGGCCACGGTGATGCGGTTGGTCTGCCAGAGGCGGCCGATTTCATACTGCGCCGGCTGGAAGACATTCAGGTAAATCTCCTTCACCGGCGTGCCGGCCGCGACCGCCTCCAGCACCAGCCGGCTGGCCAGATGGCGTTCGCCGCGGCGCAACGCCTCAAAATACTGATGGGCCAGCGGCGACAACGGCGCGCCCTCGTGCAGGAAAGTGGGCAAATCCTCCGGCATCGCGGGCATCGCCCGCACGGCCGCAGTGACGAATCCGGCCGCCCGGGTGCCGGACTCCGCCGGGAGCCGCTCCCGCAGCACCTCGGCGAGGCATTCCAGATGAAAGGCGAGGTCGGTCGCCAGCACCTTTCTCTGGCCGAGCATCACCTTCGCCCAGGCGATGTAATCGACAAACACGGCCTCGTTGTCCAACGCGAGCGCTTGCGCGAGGAACGACAGATGGTAGCCGGCGTCCTGCAGCGACTTTTCGCGGCCGATCTCTCCGTAGCGTTCCCGGAGTTCAGGGTGACGCGCGAATTCGCGGTCCACCAGGGCCGCCGCGATTTCGGTTCGCTGGCCCAGGACGGCTTGGCTTGCGGAGGGCTGAGTGGCGGGCGCGACCATGCTAGGAGCCCACGTGTTCAAAGCGGGTGATCTTGGTCTCTCCCGGCAGCAGTTTCAGCCCCTTGGGAATTCCCCGGTGCGATTCATGATACGTATGACTGTGATGCCAGGCGCGGAAACTCGCCTCGTCGGCCCAGAAGGTCAGCAGCCAGATTTCCTCCGGACGATCGAGGGGGCTGATCACTTCCATGCGCCGATAGCCGGAGGCATTGTCCACCAGATGTGGCCGCTGGCGAAACGACGCCTTCACTTCGGCCGCCATCCCGTTGGCAATGACAAAGCGGCTGAGGGCGGCAAAACCCATCGTAGAGCCTGGTGCCGGCTGTGCCGGAGCCAGGTATTCAACCACGGGTTCGGGTCCGTTCGTCATGTGGGAAGGGCTCGCCACCGGTTTCCAATCAAGGAGCCGCGCTGAATGCCTTGATCTACTGTCTCCCGCGAAAGGCTGTGGGGCGAGGCCAAGCCAGCCAACCTCTGTCAGGTCTTCACCCCATGCCGGGGATGGAGACGCCTTTCCTTGCCGGCGCTGCAAGGGATCTGGTCGCTGGAATTGCGCCCTCTCTGCTCTGCTGGCGGTAGATTGGCACGTCACCGGCCAATTGCTTTTTCCGCTGTTTCAAGCCGGGGTTGAATCAATTTGGGGAAATGGCCGGCCTTCGGAAAGGCCCGCAAGGAGCGCCCCCACCAATTCCCAATTACCAACTCCCAAATACTATCCGCCTCAATGCGTCATCAGATAGAACACGAGGTTGATGCCGAGGGGGTAGGCGATCCTTTCCGAGAACTGCTGGAAGTATTCCACGTTCTCGCCTTCGCGCTCCCAACCGTCGGGGATGTCGGAGTTGTGGATGGCGATGACCATAATGCGCTGGTGGTCGTCGAGCAGCGCCCGCACGTGCATTTCCTCGGACTCCGGCCCGCGGTCGCGCAGACTGAGGTGGGAGTTGGGATCCTTGGGATCGTAGTCGCGGTTCCAGAACTGCAGCGTGGGCATGCGCAGGCTTTGCAGGGGGCGGGGCAGATGGTACACGCAGTTGAAGATCGGATGGTTCATGGGCAGGTCGACCCAGTTGCGCCCGGGCAGCACGCGCTGCATCTCGGCGGCAAAGTTGGTCCAGCCATGGATGTTCCAGAAATCATTGATCAGGAGGGCGCCGCCGTTGAGCAGGTATTTGCGCAGCACTTCCACTTCCTTGGCGCTCAGGACCATGCCCTCGACATGCTCCGCATAGATGAAGGGATAGTCGGTCAGCGCCATGTCGGTCAGGTGGAGCACGCGGCCGTCCGGATCGGTCCGGATGGTGGTCAGTTGCTGCAGGCGGTAGGAGAGGTTGAGGTCGGCGTCGGGATAGTCGACGTACCAGCCGAGGGTCCGGCCCCAGTCGGCCTGGTTGGCGCGCGACTTGAAGACGATGCGGGCGAAGGTGAACACATCCTTTTCGAAGCCCGGAGGATTCGTCCATTCGGGCGTGCCGGTGCTGTGGGACGCGGTCTCGCGGGCGGTTTGCACGGTATCCTCGTCCACCCAGCCGCCGCCCTCGAGCCGGATGATGGAACTGCCGCCGCCGCCGGAGCCGCCGGGGAATCCGCCACGACCAGGGCGTGGAAACTGCGCCACACTTGAGCCGGCGGTGAGGACCGCCAGGAACGCGGCCGGAATGATCCTGCGCGTGAGGAGTCTCACCATCATGATGCCCGGTTCCGCGGTCCGTTGCTCATGCCGGCAGCGTGTGCGGTTGGCGGGAGGAAGCAAGCGCCTGCGATGAAAGGTAGATCCAGGTGTGACCGAGTTGTAGGCCAGCCCGCTGGGCTGGCTGCCAGGTCAGCGACCTGGCCTACAGCGATCACTGATCCCAGTTGCCACTTGCCGCGGCCGCTGCAGCGGCGTTTCCTCGGGCGGAATGTCCGCCGTTGCCACCCCAGCACGCCGCGTTGAGGCCCCGTCCGGAACGCTTTCCCAATGGGCGCTCATCCGGCGGCGCTTCGCCCGCCACCGGTTCGCCGTGGCGTCACTTTACCTGCTGGCCGTGCTCTACGTGCTGGCGGTGTTCGCGGAGTTCCTGGCGCCCACCACGCGCCAGTGGCGCGACCTGTCGCATGCCTACTGCCCGCCGCAGCTACCGCGCTTTTCCTTCGGCCACGGTTTTTATGTGCCGGCCATGCAGCGGTATTCCGATCCGCTCACGTTCAAGACGACCTACCTCGAGGATCGGGCGCGCCTCGTCGAGCTGGGTTTCTTCGTGCGGGGCGAACCCTACAAATTCTGGGGGCTTTTCACCTGGGACCGGCATTTCTTCGGCGTGAAGGCAACCGCGGCCCGCCGGCCGGACGGGACGAGGCCGACCTTTTATTTCCTCGGCGCCGACAAGTACGGCCAGGACGTCTTCTCCCGCATGGTCTACGGCTCGCGCATCAGCCTGTCCGTCGGCCTGGTGTCGATCGCCGTCACCTTCCTGTTGGGCGTCACGATCGGCGGCATCTCGGGCTACGCCGGCGGCCAGGTGGACAATGTGATCCAGCGCGGGATCGAGATCGTCAGCGCCTTTCCGCAAATCCCACTCTGGCTGGCCTTCGGCGCGGTATTGCCGGCGGACTGGTCGCCCCTCTCCGCCTACTTCGCCATCACCCTTGTGCTGAGCCTGCTCGCCTGGACGAGCCTCGCCCGCGTCGTGCGCGGCAAGATCCTGTCGCTGCGCGAGGAGGACTACGCCGTGGCCGCGCGATTGCTCGGCGCCTCGCACACCCGCATTCTCTTTCGCCACCTGCTGCCCGGCTTCACCAGCCATATCATTGTGGTCCTGACGATGAGTGTCCCGGCGATGATCCTCGGTGAAACCTCGCTCTCGTTCCTCGGGCTCGGCCTGCGCCCGCCGATCGTGAGCTGGGGCGTGATGCTGCAGGATTGCCTCAGCCTGCAGAACGTCGCCAGCTATCCTTGGCTGCTCATGCCGGTTGTGCTCATCGTTTTGACGGTGCTCTGTTTTAATTTTCTTGGCGATGGCCTGCGTGACGCCGCCGACCCCTACGCTTCGAGATGACCGCCTCCGAATCCGTCCCTCGTCCCTCTCCCTCGTCCCGCCAGGATGACTTCGTCCTGGAAGTCACCGACCTGCGGACGTACTTCGACACCGACGACGGCGTGCTGCCGGCGGTCGATGGGGTCACGTTTTCGATCAAGCGCGGACAAACGCTGGCCCTCGTGGGTGAGTCGGGCTGCGGCAAGTCCGTGACGAGCCATTCACTGCTACGGCTGATCCAGCGGCCAGGCCGGATCGTGGGCGGGAAGATCCTGCTGCACTCCGCCCGCGCGGGGGAGATCGACATTGCGCAGTTGAAGGAGAACTCCCGCCAGCTTTTCCAGGTGCGTGGCGGCCTCATCAGCATGATTTTTCAGGAGCCGATGACGGCGCTTTCGCCGGTGCACACCATTGGCGACCAGGTCACGGAGGCGATTTTTCTCCATCAAAAGGTCTCCGTCGCCGAGGCGCGCCGGCTCGCCATCGAGATGCTCGGGAAGGTCGGGCTTTCGGCGCCGGAGCAGCGATTCAGCCAGTATCCCCATGAGATCTCCGGCGGCATGCGCCAGCGCGTGGTCATTGCGATGGCGCTGGTGTGCCGGCCCGAGCTGCTGATCGCCGACGAGCCCACGACGGCGCTGGACGTGACGATCCAGGCGCAGATCCTCAGCCTCATCAAGACACTGCAGCGCGAGATCGGCTGCTCGGTGCTGCTGATCACGCATGACCTCGGCGTGGTGGCGCAGACGGCTGACGAAGTCGCGGTGATGTACCTCGGCCGCATCGTGGAGCACGGCCCGGTCCGCGAACTGCTAAAAAATCCGCGGCACCCCTACACGCAGGGCCTGCTCCAATCGATTCCCGCGCTCAACCGCGGCACCCGCCTGGCCTCGATCCCGGGCATGGTGCCGGCGCTCACCGCGATCCCGCCCGGCTGTCCGTTCCACCCTCGCTGCCCGCACGCCCAGACCGGTCGCTGCGACCACGGCGGCGCCCCGCCGCTCCGGCCCATCGCGCCCGGCCGGGACGTGGCCTGCCTGAGGGCGGAAGAGATCGCCGGTGTTGCCGGTGAAGTGGCGAGTGCAAGTGGCAAGTGACCAGTGGAAAAACCGCATGCGCTCCGATTCCACCAGCCACTCGCCCCCGCCACCTGCCACTGCAGCAGCGGCCCCGCCGCTGCTGTCCGTCCGCGGCCTCTGCCGGCATTTTCCGATCCATGGCCGCGGGTTTGGGCGCAAGGTCATCGGCACGGTGCGCGCGGTGGATGACGTGAGCTTCGACCTGCATGCCGGCGAGACGCTGGGCCTGGTCGGCGAATCCGGCTCCGGCAAGACCACGACCGCCCGCTGCATCATGCGGGCGATCACGCCGACCTCGGGCGAGGTGATCTTCCATCCGCGCGACGGGACGGCGGTTGATCTCGCGCGGCTACCCGAGCCCGCGCTCAAGCCGCTGCGCCCGCGGATGCAGATGATCTTCCAGGACCCGTTCTCCTCGCTCAACCCGCGCATGACGGTCGGCGAGATTGTCGGCGAACCGCTGGTCATCCATGGCCTGGCAAAGGGCGACGAGCTCGACGCGCGCGTCGATGACATCCTGCGGAAGGTCGGGTTGAAGCCCGAGCACCGCACCAGTTATCCGCACGCGTTCTCCGGCGGCCAGCGCCAGCGCATCGGCATCGCCCGCGCGCTGATCATGCGTCCGTCGCTCATTGTGGCGGACGAGGCGGTCTCGGCGCTCGATGTTTCCGTCCAGGCGCAAGTGCTGAACCTCCTCAAGGACCTCCAGGCCGAGTTCCAGCTCACGTACCTCTTCGTGGCGCACAACCTCGACGTGGTGCGCCATTTTTGCGATAGGGTGGCCGTGATGTACGCCGGCCGCATCGTGGAGCTCGCGCCCACCGCCCGGATGTTCGAGCGGCCGCTCCATCCCTACACGAAGGCGCTGCTCGCCGCCGTGCCCTGGCCCGACCCGGAGGTGAAAATGAAATTCGACGTGCCCGGCGAGATTGCCGACCCGAGCCGGCTGCCGCCCGGCTGCGCGTTCCATCCGCGCTGCAAGGAATGCTACGCCCCCTGCCTCCGGCACCGGCCGGAATTGCGCGACGCGACCGGGGACGGGCGTTTTGCCGCTTGCCATCGGCACGATCCCGCGCACGCGTCTGGGGTTGAAAATTAAATGAAGGCCCTGCTCCTCACCGCCCCCACCAAGCTTGAACTGGTTGATTTCCCCAACCCCGCGCCCGCCGATGACGAAGTGCTGGTGCGCGTCCGCGCGTGCGGCATCTGCGGCAGCGACATCCACGGCTGGGATGGCTCGACCGGCCGCCGCCGCCCGCCGCTCATCATGGGCCACGAGGCCTCGGGCGAAATTGTCTCCGCCGGACCGAAGGTGACTCGCTGGAAGGCGGGTGACCGGGTGACGTTCGACTCCACGATTTCCTGCGGCCAGTGCCACTACTGCCTCGCCGGCCAGGTGAACCTTTGCGATCACCGCCGGGTCGTCGGCGTGGCGCCCGTCGAATACCGCCAGCACGGCGCCTTCGCCGAGTTCGTGGCCCTGCCCGCGCGCATCCTGTATGCGTTGCCCGACCAGCTCACCTACGCGCAGGCGGCGATGATCGAGCCCGTGTCCATCGCCATCCATGCGGTGGGGCGGGTGAAGATCGCGCCCACCGACACGGTCGTGGTCGTCGGCAGCGGCATGATCGGCCTCTTTGTCATCCAGGCCCTCCGCTGGGCGGGCGCGGCGCGCGTTATCGCCGTCGACCTCGAGGACAAGCGCCTCGCGCTGGCCCGCGAGCTGGGGGCGACCGACACCATCAATTCCGGCACCGGCGACCCCGTCGCGGAGATCCAACGCCTGACGGGCGGCCGCGGCGCCGACCTCGCCTTCGAGGTCGTGGGCATCTCGCCGACGCTCAACCTTGCGCTGGCGGCGTTGAAACGCGGCGGCTCCGCCGTCCTGGTGGGCAACCTCTCGGCGAAGACCGATTTCCCGATGCAGGCGGTCGTGACGCGCGAGCTTACGATCTACGGGACCTGTTCCTCGGCGGGCGAATACCCGCTTTGCCTGGACCTCATTGCGCGCGGCACGATCCGCGTGGAGCCCATGATCAGCGCCGTCGCGCCGCTGGCCGATGGCATCGACTGGTTCCAGCGCCTCAGCGCGAAGGACGGCGGCAAATACATGAAGGTGATTTTGCAGCCGTGAACCTCGGCAAACCCACCAACTGCCAAATACCAACTACAAACTGCCAACTAAGGCTGAGCAGTTCGTAGTTGGCAGTTGGTAATTAGTAATTGGTGCGATACCAGCCACACTTTCTCCGATGAATACCTCTCCTCTCTTTGATCTCACGGGCAAGATTGCCTTCGTCACCGGTGCGAGCCGCGGGCTGGGCCGGACCTTCGCCCTCGCGCTGGCGCGGGCCGGGGCCGACGTCGCCATCACCAGCCGCACGCTCGCGTCGCTCGATGGGACGAAGCGCGAGGTCGAGGCCCTGGGCCGGCGCTGCTTTGCCACGCCGCTCGATGTCCGCGTCCATGAGAGCATCGAGGCGGCCGTGGCGGCGGTGCACGCGCACTTCGGACGCATCGACATCCTCGTGAACAATGCCGGCTGCAACATCCGCAAGCCTGCGCTCGACGTCACGTGGGAGGACTGGAACACGATCCTCGACACGAACCTGCGGGGCCCGTTCTTCGTCGCGCAGGCCGTGGCGCGCCACATGGTGGGCCGGCGCTACGGCCGCATCGTCAACATCGGCTCGGTCACCAGTGTCGCTGGCTACGCGGGACTCAGCCCATACGGCGCGAGCCGCGGAGGCATCCGCCAGCTCACGATGAGCCTCGCGGCCGACTGGGGGCCGCACGGCATCACGGTCAACTGCCTGGCGCCCGGCTGGTTCAAGACCTCGCAGAATGCGATGATGTACGAAAATGCTGAATGGGTTTCCTACCTGTCCGACAAAATTCCGCTCCGCCGCCCCGGGCGGGCGGATGACCTGGATGGCACCGTCGTGTTTCTGTCCAGCGATGCCAGCGCCTACATCACCGGCCAGCTCCTGCTCGTCGATGGCGGCATCTCCGTCAACGACACCCGGGCGTTGCCGGCGAAAAAGTGAGGGGCGCGTTGGCGCGCGGGTAGTTGGCAATTGGGAATTGGGAGTTCGGTTGGAGGACCGGTTTCAGGCTGAAACCTGCCACCCGGATTCTGCGCTTCGTTCCGTCTGGAAATTATGCCAGCGTTTTTCCCGTCATGCTCATCCACACCGTTTTTTTCTGGCTGAAACCCGAACTCACTCCGGCGCAGCGCGCCGAGTTCCGCCGCGGCGTCGAGTCGCTCGCCGCCATCAAGGCGGTCGAGAAACTCTACATCGGTGCGCCCGCTGCCGTCGCCAAGCGGCCGGTGGTTGATGATTCCTACTCCGTATCGATCACGGCGGTCATGCAGGACATCGCGGCGCAGAATGCCTACCAGGTCGACCCGCTGCACGTGGCGTTTGTGAACACGTTCAAGTCCTTCTGGACGCGCGCGCAGATCTACGACGCGGAGTGAATCGGGGGGAGACGGGCTGACCGGCGACAGGTGACGGGAGCGGAAGCTCAGCGCTTCCGAGCGGTCACGGCCTTCTTTGGCTTCTCGGGCACCACGAACGGCGCGAAGAAGCCCGCTTGGGACGCGGGGAACCGGCCCTGGATATGCACGCCATCCTCGGCGTGTTCCTGCTCGTGGATATGGCCGAGCTGATGAAGCCGGGCGATCACGTCGTAGCGATCGTGTGGAACCAACAGTGTCGTTGGTTCGAACTGGCCGGCGATGAGTTCGCGACAGCGGCCCGCGAGCACGTCGAGGCCGGCGCCGGTCCGGGCGCTCACGAACAGCGCATCGGGCACGAGCTGGAGCGCGCGCCGCCGCATGGCTTCGTCGGCGAGGTCGACCTTGTTGAAGACGGTGAGGATGGGCTGGTCCGCCGCGCCGAGCTCGGCGAGGACCGCGAGCGTGGTGACGTGGTGTTGCTCGAAATTGGGGTTCGTGACGTCGAGGACGTGGATGAGGAAGCCCGCGATGATGACCTCCTCGAGGGTGGCCTTGAACGCCTCGACCAGGCCGTGGGGCAGGCGGCGGATGAAACCGACCGTATCCGTGACGAGGAGTTTTTCGTTGCCGGGCAGGACAAGCTGGCGGGTGGTTGGATCGAGGGTGGCGAAGAGCTTGTCCTCGGCCAGCACGTGCGCGCCGGTGAGGGCGTTGAGCAGGGAGGACTTGCCGGCGTTGGTGTAGCCGACAATGGCGGCGGTGGGCAGCGGCACGCGGAGCCGCTTGCGGCGCTGGACGCTGCGCTGCAGCACGACGTTGGCGAGCTCGACCTTGAGGTGCGCGATGCGGTCGCGGACGACGCGGCGGTCCTGCTCGAGCTGGGTTTCGCCCTCACCGCCCATGGAGCCGGCACCCCGCTGGCGCGAGAGGTGGGTCCAGGCGCGGGTCAGGCGCGGCAGGGAATACTGCATGCGGGCGAGGGCGACCTGCAAAATGGCTTCCCGCGTGCGGGCGCGGTCGGCAAAGATCTCGAGGATGACCTCCTGGCGATCGATGACGGCGAGCCCGGAGAGTTCCTCCCAGTTGCGCTGCTGACCGGGAGTGAGCGCCTCGTCGATGACGATCACGTCGGCGCCGGCGGCCTTCGCCTGCTCGATCAGCTCGGCGGTCTTCCCGCTGCCCAGCAGGGTGGCCGAGACGGGCACGCGCAGGTTGATCAGCGCGGAGCCGACAATGGCGAGATGGAGGTTCTCAACCAGCTCCTGCAGCTCGGCGAGCAGTTCCGCCCCCTCGCCGGGCGGCATTTTCTGCGTTTGCACGCCGATAAGAAAGGCGCGTTCGGGCTTGGCGGTGGGGGATGCGATGAAGTCGGCCACAAAAAGTGAAGGAAACTATGCGGCCGTCAAAGGGACGCGTCAACTGGAGCAGCGGGTTAACTACCGCCGGCCAGCGCCTGCAAGGGGCTTGTGGTTGGGGGCGAAGCGCGCAATCTGGGGTGAATGGCATCCTGTTCAATTCTGGTCGTTGACGATGAGCAGGGTCTGCTCGACACCTTGGCGCAGGTTTTAACTGCCGCCGGTCATCGGGTGGTGACCGCCAGTGACGGCCAGAAAATTGGCGCGATCCTGGCAAAGGTCCGGGTTGATCTGGTGTTGACCGACCTGCTGATGCCGGAGATGGACGGGACCGAGGTGATTGCCGAGCTGCGCAAGAAGCAACCCGGCCTGCCCCTGATCGCCATGTCGGGGGGAGGCCGCATGTCGTCCGCCGAGTGCCTGAAGATCGCGAAGATACTCGGGGCGCACGCGATCCTGGAAAAACCCTTCACCAACGAGCAGCTTCTATCGACCATCGACCGACTGGTACCCGACCCAAAGGTGGCCAGGGACGGGCGGGCCGAAGGTTAGTTCGCGAACAGCACGCAGACCGGGGCGGGGATCTGGACGGTGCTGCCGGCCGGAGTGAGCCGGCCGGTATCCGGGTCAACGCGGAACACGACCAGCGAATTGGAATTCTGATTGGCTGCGATCAGCCAGCGACCGGATGGCTCGAGGGCAAAGTGGCGCGGGGTCTTGCCCAGCGTGGAGACGGCCTCGACAAAGGAAAGCTGGCCGGAGGTGGCGTCGACGCGGAAGAGCGCCACGCTGTCGAGCCCACGGTTCGAGGCATAGACAAAACGGCCGGAGGGATGCACGGCAATCTCCGCGCCGCTGCTCGTGCCGGTGAAGCCGGGCGGCAACGTACCGATGGTCTGGAGCGCGGTCTCATCAAACGAGCCCTGCGCGGCATTGTAATTGAAGACTGTGATGGTGCTGGCCATCTCGCTGATCACGTAGGCATGCCGGCCATCCGGATGGAGCGCGAAGTGGCGCGGGCCGGAACCGGGCTTGAGGGCGACCCACGAGGGATCGAGCGGTGCCAGGGTGCTGTGGGCGGCATCGACCGCGTAGCCATATAGCTTGTCGGTCCCAAGGTCGTCGGAAAAAAGGAAACGGCCGTCGCGGGAAAAATCCACCGAGTGGGCGTAGGCGTGATCCTGGCGCTTGGGATCGATGCTCTTGCCCTTGTGCTCAATGTAGGTCGCGGGCTCGCCCAGGTGGCCGTCCGGCAGGATCGGCAGCGCCGCGAGGCTGCCGTTGTCGTAGTTGGCCACCACCGCGGTCCGGCCCGAGGGATCGACGGCGATGTGCGTCGGCCCGGGACCACCCGCCGACGCGCGGTTGAGCAGGGTGAGCTCGCCGCTGGTGGAGTTGATCGCGAAGGCATAAACCGCCCCCGCATGCTTTCCCTCCGTCTCGGCGACCTCCGATGTCGCATAGAGGTGTCGGTGGTTGGGGGCAAATGCGAGGAAGGAGGGGTTGGCTCCTTCCGCCGTGAGGGCGAAGACACCGAGTTTGCCTGTGTCGAGGTCAAGCCGGCCCAGATAGATGCCCTTGCTGCCGGTATCCACGCCGTTGAAGTGGGTGAAAGTTCCGACGTATACGAACACCTCGCGGGCGGAGGCGAGGGCGGTGGTCAGGCTGAGGAGGAGCAGGAAGGACAGGGAGCGCATGGTGGGTGGGGTGGGGATAAAAGCTGGCGGCCGGCGGCCGGAATGTCACGGACTCATCGGGCGAACAGTACGCAGACCGGGGTGGACGCGCTGACCGTGCCGCCAGTCAGTGTGAGGCGGCCGCTAGCCGGATCCACGCGGAAAACGGCGAGAGTGTCGGAGTACTGGTGCGCACAGACGAGCCACGCGCCATCGGGAGATAGCGCGAAATTGCGCGGCTCCTTGCCGCCGGCCGGGGCGATTTCCACCAGCGTGAGCCGGCCGGTGTCCGCCGCGATGGCGAAGATCGCGATGCTGTCATGGCCGCGGTTCGACGTGTAGAGGAACCGGCCGTTCGGATGGACGTGGATTTCGGCGGCCCGGTCGGGGTCCGTGACGAGGAAACCGGCCGGCAAGGTGGAGATGTGCTGGAAAGGGGTTCCGGTACCGCGCGCGGCGTCGTAGGCGCAGGCGGTCACGGAGCCGTCGATTTCGTTGAGCACGTAGAAGAACCGCCCGTCCGTGGAAAACTTGCTGTGGCGCGGCCCGGTGCCGGGCTCGATCGTGATGAAGGGCGGGTCGTTGGGCGTGAGCAGCGCGCGGGCGGGATCGAGCCGGTAGGAGAACACGCGGTCGAAGCCGAGGTCGGCGACCAGCACGAAGCGGTTGTCCGGGGAAAACGTGACGCAGTGGGCGTGAGATTGGTTCTGGCGGGCGCGGTTGGGACCGAGCGGACCTTGCTGCGGGATGAGAACGCTCCGGGGGCCAACGTGGCCGCCGGCCTCAAGCGGAAAAGCCACCACGTAGCCGCCGCCATAGCTGACGGCGGCAAGAGTGTGGCCGGTGGCGTCGACGGCGAGATGGGCGAGGCCGAGGCCACCGCTCCGCTGCTCATTCAGCAGCGACAGGGCACCCGTGACGGCGTCGATGGCATAGGCGCGCACGGCGCCACCGGGTTTGCCGTCCACCATGCCCGACTCGCAAACGGAGTAGAGCACGCGTCCGTTGGGATGCAGGGTGAGAAAGGTGGGATTGGCCGCCTCCGCCACGAGTTGCGGCGCGGTGAGTGCGCCGGTGCGGCCATCCAGCCGCAGCGCATGGATGCCGCGGCTGCCGGACTTCGTGTAGGTGCCGATGAAAATGAGGGAGGGGGAATCCGCGGAGCGGACGGAGGGCTGGCTCATCAGGGAAAAGCAAAAGGGCAGGACGGCACGGAACACAAGCCGGTCGGCGTGCGTCGTTGCGGCAACATGCCGGACGCTGGCGCGCGCGGGGGCGCCGGGCAAGCCGGACCACCTTAACGGGCGCCTGCGAACTCGAAGGAATTGTGGATCAGCTCGGTCTGGCGCTTCTGCACGTCGGCCACGTGGTTCGCATTGAGCTCGGCGATCACCTCGTCGAGGTCGCGCTCCTTCACATAGTGACGGAGGGCATGATCGCGCGCCTCCTGCCAGCAGGCCTGCAGGTAATCCTCGCGGAGCTGCAGGCACGCGGCATGGGTCGTGGCGGCCTGGTCGAGCAGGGTCTTGATGCCGTCGCGGGTGAAGGTGCGGGCCTCCTCCTCGCACTTTTCCAGCTCGGTCAGGGCAGCGTCGTCGGAGAGGGTGGCCAAGTGGTCGATCCAGGCCACGGTGCGGAACTGCGGTCCGCTGGGCAGCCGGGCGGAGGCCGGCAGCTCGTCCGCGCTGAGCTGCGTGACGCGGCTGGCGGTCTGGGCGATGTCGGCGAGTTCGATGCCGGCGGCCACGACGGTGGCGCGCAGGCCGGCCGTGGCCTCGAGGCGGCTCAAGCGGGGGCCCCGGGCGACCCCGGGCCGGCCGGCGATGGCATCGGCGACCGCGCGGGCATCGCGGGCGAGGGCGGTGCCCTTTTCACGCAGCTCGTTCATCTGGTACTCCCAGAGCTTCACGGATTCGCAGATGCCGTTGTAGTACTGGTAGTCGGCGTTGGTGGTGATGAGAAATTTATGCATGGCCCGCGGAATGATCGGTTCCAGCCAGGCGTCGACCGGTGCCAGCAGCGCGATCCGCCGACGGAGGCCCTCCTCGGTGTCGAGCACCGACCGGAGCGAGGTTTGGAACGCCTCGCGGGCGGTCTTCGAGGCGAGCATCCCGAAGGGCGGCTTGGTGGCCATGACATCCTGCTTCTGCTTCTCGAGCTCATCGAGCGCGCCAATCAGCGACTGCCGGCAGAGCGTGGCGTAAGCTTCGTTGCGAAGATAAGCGACGAGGTCGTCGGGCAGAGTCACGGTGTCGGTCATGTTCGCGGATGGGCCGGGAGTTTCAACTGCAGGCGTCTGAGTATTATTACGGCGGGACGCTACGCGGTTTCCGCGGGATCCGCGGGCAACCACCATGAGCCTACCGCGGCGATGAGACCTAGTGCGCTCGCCGCAAGGAGGGCGAGGCGAAAGTCATTCACGGGGGCGAGCCAGCCAAAGACCACGGAGGCGAAGGCGGCCGCGAGGCGGCCGATGTTGTAGCAGAAACCGGAGCCGGTGGTGCGCAGCAGCGTGGGGAAAAGCGGCGGGAGGTACATGGTGAACAGGGCGAAGACCCCCGAGAAAAATCCCACCAGCGGAAACCAGAACCACGCGAGTTCGTGGTAGCCGCGCGGGATGATGAAGGCCCCGAAGATGCTGCCGCCGAGCCCGGCGAACATGATGAGGATGCCCCGGGGGTTGCCGAGCCGGCGCACGAGCCAGCCGCCGGCAAAGTTGCCCGCGATGGCCACGGCGTTGAGGGCGAAGAACGAGACCGACACGTAGCGGGTGATGTCCGCGGCCGGCAGTCCGGCGGAAGTGAGCAATTGTCGCAGATGCTGGGACTGCCAGAAAAGAAACAGCCACCACGAGGAAAGGCCGAAGGCACAGACCAGGGTGGTGCGCACGGTGATCGACGCCGTGGCGCCGTGGAAAAGCGCGGCGGCACCGGGTTTTTTGGCCACGGCCGCTTCCGCGCGCTGCCAGGCCTCGGGCTCGGGCACGTTGCGGCGGATCCAGAACACGAGCAGCGCGGGCAGCACGCCGACGAGAAACACCCAGCGCTCCCCGCCCGGGGGCAACACGAGCGTGAGGAGGTAGACGATGGCGGCGCCGGAGAGCACGCCGAGGTTCACGCCGGTTTGCAGCACCGCGGCCATCCACGGGCGCCAGGCGCGCGGCCAGGTTTCCGACAGCAGCGAGGCGCCCACAGCCCACTCGCCACCGATGCCGAGGGCCGCGATGAACCGGAACAGCATCAGCTGCCACCACGTCTGGGCGAACGCACACAGCCCGGTGCAGAGCGCATAGGTGAGTACCGTGAGCGCGAGCGCGCGGCTGCGGCCGAGCAGGTCGCCGATCCGGCCGAAGAACGCGCCGCCCAACGCCCAGCCGACGAGAAACGAGGCTTGGATATAGGCGGACTTTTCCTTCACAGCGGGATCGGCCGCGCTCGTGGCATGGAGGAGCTGGATGACCAGCGGGAGTGCGATGAGCGTGTACAGGTGCAGCTCGAGCCCATCGAACAGCCAGCCCAGCCAGGCGGCGGTGCCGGATCTCCATTGCTGCGGGGTGATTTCGCGGAGGTGAGTGGCCTCGGGGGCGCCGGCGGTCGGAGTGCTCATGGGGCAGCCGAGTCGTGCACGCGCCGCCGCCCCGCTCAAGCCAAATGGCGGAGGAGAAGTCTATCTCCAATCGTTCTCGTTACCGTTCCTCGTTCTTGCTGTCCGGAATGACGAGGGGAATGGAGAACGAGAACGATTTGGCGGGCGGGGGCCAGCGAGGTTCCGCCATTGCATGCGGCCGGCCGGCGGTTCACGTTGGACCGTTTATATGGCTTTGCTCAACCTCCTCGATGTCAGTCTCAGCTTCGGTGGTCCCGCGATCCTGGCGAAGGTCAACTTCCAGGTCGATCCGGGTGAGCGGGTCTGCCTGGTCGGGCGCAACGGCGCCGGCAAGTCCACGTTGATGCGTGTCATCGCCGGCGAACTGAAGCCCGATACCGGCGACATTTCCCGGCCCTCGGGCGCGGTCTATACCCGTCTGACCCAGGAGGTGCCGGCCGGCCTCGTGGGCTCCGTCCATGACATCGTCGCCAGCGGCCTGCGTGCGCCGCACGACCATGAGGAGGACTGGGAGCGTGAGGTGCGGGTGGAAAACCTGCTCGAACGCCTGCAGCTCCCCGCCCTGGCCGGCTTCGGCACGCTCTCCGGCGGGCTCAAGCGCCGCGTCCTCCTCGCGCGCGCCCTCGCCGGCCAGCCCGACCTGCTGCTGCTCGACGAACCGACCAACCACCTCGACATCGAGTCAATCCTCTGGCTCGAGGAATTCCTCCTGAGCGAAAAGCTCCCGCTCTTCTTCGTCACCCACGACCGCGCCTTCCTCAAGCGCCTCGCCACGCGCATCGTCGAGCTCGACCGCGGCCGGCTCGCGAGCTGGGCGTGCGACTACGACACCTATCTCGTCCGCAAACAGGAGGTGCTCGAGGCCGAGGAGCGGCAGCAGGCGCTCTTCGACAAGAAGCTGGCGCAGGAGGAGGAGTGGATCCGCCGCGGGGTGAAGGCCCAGCGCTCGCGCGCCACGGCGCGCATCAACCAGCTCATGCAGATGCGGGCCGACCGCCGCGCCCGCCGCGAGCGCACCGGCAACGTCAACCTCAAGCTCGCCGAGGCCGAGCGTTCCGGCGTGAAGGTCATCGAGGCCGAGAACGTGGCGTTCGCTTATCCTGACGGCCGCGTGCTCGTGCGCGACTTCACCACCACCATCATTCGCGGCGACAAGATCGGTCTCATCGGCCCCAATGGCGCGGGCAAGACCACCCTGATCAAGCTGCTGCTCGGCCAGCTCGCGCCCACGGGTGGCACGCTCAAGCACGGCACCAACCTCGAGGTCGTCTATTTCGACCAGATGCGCGACCAGCTCGACGACAACAAGACCGTGGCCGACAACATCGCGAACGGCAATTCGACCGTGTCGATCGACGGCCGCTCGCGCCATGTGATCAGCTACCTGCAGGATTTTCTCTTCACGCCCGACCGCGCCCGCACGCCGGCCCGCGTGCTCTCCGGCGGCGAGCGCAACCGGCTGTTGCTCGCGAGGCTCTTCACCAAGCCCGCCAACATGCTGGTGATGGACGAGCCGACCAACGACCTCGACGCCGAGACGCTCGAGCTGCTCGAGGACCTCCTCGTCGAATACCAGGGCACGCTCCTGCTGGTGAGCCACGATCGCGAGTTCCTCGACAACGTCGTGACCAGCACGCTGGTCTTCGAGGGTGACGGTCGCATCGGCGACTACGTCGGCGGCTACGCGGACTGGCTGCGCGAAAAGGAGAAGCGGGCCGTGGTTGCCGCGCGCGCCACCGCGGCCAAGGCGCCGGCTGCGCCGAAGCCCCGTCAGGGCGGGGCCGCCCAGACCCGAAAACTCACGAACAAGGAGCAGCGCGAGCTCGACGCGCTGCCGAAGCAGATCGAGACGTTGGAAACCGAGCAGGCCGAGCTGACCGCGAAGCTGGCCGACCCGGCGTTCTATAAAAGGGAGCCGGCGGCCTTTTCCACCGTGAAGGCGCGACTCGACGCGCTGGAACAGGAGCACGCCCGGGCGTTTGCCCGCTGGGAGGAACTGGAAGCGGCGAAGAACGCCGGCAACTGATTTTAACGCAGAGGCGCAGAGAACGCCGAGATCGGAACAGGAATTCGTGATTCGATCCGATCCCCCTGTTTTAGTAGCTTTGATAGTGATTGGAACCCTCTGCGAACTCCGTGCCTCCGCGTGAAACCGGATCGGAGGGTGGACATATAAAACAGAAATTCATTCTCGTTGCCGGGAGCGCGGCGGTTCGCTTCCATTGCCTAGCTTTCCAGTCGTTCCTCAACCCCTCTCGTCCATGAAAAAGGTCCTTACGCTTAGTTTCCTGCCATCGTCCACCAGTCTTGGGCTCTGTGTGCTTCGCGTCTGGCTCGGGTTGACCATGTTGATCATCCATGGCTGGCCGAAGCTCACGGGCTTTTCGGCGATGGCTTCCGGTTTCTTTGATCCGCTCCACATCGGTTCCCGGCTGAGCCTGGGTTTGTCGACTTTTGCCGAGGTGGTTTGCTCGGCCCTCGTGGTGATCGGCTTCGCCACGCGCCTCGCGGCGCTCGGGCTGGTCATCAATCTCGGGGTGGCCTTCGTGCTGGTGCACAAGCTGGCACTCAGCGGTGCCATGAGCGGTGAATTCGCGTTTCTCTATCTGGCCGGCTTCATAGCCATCTTCCTCGGCGGCCCCGGCTGCTGCGCGGTTGACTCCAAAAGCGGCGGCTGAAAAGGGCGTCCGGGCGGACGCCCGGCTGGACCCAAGGTCCGGCCCTGCAGTGAAAACTTCATACCATGGAAACCAGAAATCTTGGCGGATCGGATTTGAAAGTACCGGTCCTCAGCTTCGGCACGGCGACGTTTGGCGACGCGCCGGTGTTCAAGGAGTGGGGAGCGAATGGCGTGAAGGAGGCCACGCGCCTCGTGGACCTTTGCCTGGAGGCGGGCGTCACAATGTTCGACTCGGCGGACATCTACTCGGCGGGACAGGCGGAGAGCATCCTCGGCCAGGCGATCAAGGGCCGGCGCGACCAGGTCCTCATCTCGACCAAGGGCACGTTTCGATTCAGCGATGCGCCGGATGACGTCGGCTCGGGGCGCAAGCACCTGACCAAGTCGATCGAGGACAGCCTGAAGCGGCTGGGCACGGACTATATCGACCTCTACCAGTTGCACGGCTTCGATGCGAAGACGCCCATTGAGGAGGCGGTGGAGACACTCAACGACTTCGTGCGCGCGGGCAAAATCCGCCATGTCGGCTGCTCGAATTTCTCCGGCTGGCACCTGATGAAGTCGCTCGCGATTTCGGATCGCAAGGGCTGGGCACGCTACGTGGCGCACCAGGCGTATTATTCGCTGCTTGGCCGCGAATTTGAATGGGAGCTGATGCCGCTCGCCCTGGCCGAGGGCGTCGGCACGGTGGTCTGGAGCCCGCTGGGCATGGGCCGGCTGGGCGGGAAGCTTCGGCGTGGCCAGGCGGCGCCGGAAGTCAGCCGGCTCAAGGACGCCACCACGGCGCGAGTGGCGCCGCCGGCGGCAGACGAACAGGTTTACCGCATCGTGGACGCCTTGGACGCGGTGGCCAAGGAGACGGGGAAGAGCGTGGCGCAGATCGCCATCAACTGGGTCCTCCAGCGCCCGAGCGTGGCGACCGTCATCATCGGCGCGCGCGACGAGGCCCAGCTGCGCCAGAACCTCGGCGCCGCGGGCTGGAGACTCACGCCCGCGCAGATCGCGCAACTCGATGCTGCCAGCGCGAAGGAGAAGACCTACCCGTATTGGCACCAGGCGCAGTTTGCGGAGCGGAATCCGTTTCCGACCAACTGAACGGAAATTTTTAACACAGAGGACACGGAGGACGGAAGAGGACGGATTAAGACGGGTTTTAAAACTTCTCCCCATCCTCTGCGCCCTCTGTGTTTAAAACATGTCTGGAAAAAAGAAATTAGCCTCGGCCCAGCTGAGGATCGCCGTGGTTGGCACCGGTGGCGTGGCGCAGCGGAACTACCTGCCATTCCTGAAGGCGCAGCCGGACGTGGTCATCGCCTGTTACAACCGCACAGCGGCCAAGGCGAAGGCGGCGGCAAATGAGTTCGGCGGGGAGGCGTTCCCGACCCTGGCCGCACTGGCGGCGTGGCAGCCGACAGCCGCGTTGGTTTTGACGGCCGAGACGTGCCGATACGAGGTTGGTACAGAGCTGATCGAGCTCGGCGTGCCCAGGATTTTCTTTGAGAAACCCCTGGTGGCCGTCCACGGCCAGGCGCGCGTCGAGGAGGGGGATTTTTTCAAGGGCCGCGAGATGCTTGGTCTCGCCGCCCGCCGTGGCTGTGAGACGGCGATGGTCTTCAACTACCGCTTCTTCGAGCAGAGCCTGGCGGCGCGGGAGATCGTGCGGAGCCGGAAGTTCGGCCGCGTGATCGCCATCACGGCGCAGGTGCATTATGCGTGCTGGAGCCACTGCATCGACCTGATCCACCATTTTGCGGGTGACATCCGCGAAATCACCGCGCTCTCCGGGCCGGTGGCGCGGGAAGGGGACCGCGTCGGCTCCGCCCATGATGTGACAGCGGCGTTTCTCACCGAGGACGGGGCGGCCGGCACGATCATCGGCACGGCCGGCATGAAGTGGCAGCATCCGCTGTACGAGCTGGTGCTCACCTTTGAAAACGGCCGCCTGCATCTGCGCGATCTCGACGGCACGCTGGAGATTCTCGACGGGGCACGCCAACAGCACGAGACAGTGTCCTTTGTGCGCGATGCCTCCCGCTGGGCCAATTACGACGAGTCGTTCCGCAAGGCGCTCGGCGCCTACCTGCAATCGCTGCGCGCGGGCACGCCGCCGCCGGTGCCCGGGGTGGACGGCCTGCGCGAACTGCAGGTCGAGGCCGCGCTCAAGCGTTCCATCAAGGAAAAGCGCCCGGTCAATCTGGCAAAGGAATTTCCGCTGCAGGTGAAATAACAAGGAGCATAGGTCTGCTTTGCTTCTGCGCCGTCGGTGCGATCAGGGCGTAAGTTTTTTAGCCACAGATTGCACAGATTACACAAATGGGGATCTAGGCAGCTCCGATTCCGAATCTGGGCCCATCTGTGGAAGCAGTGGCTAAAAATGCCACTCCGCGGCTTGGCATCTGCTACGTAGTTTCCACCTGCGCCCTCGCTCGCTTTCCTGCCGGTTCGGGGCACCTTGGTGCTCCCTTTCAAACCGGATGGCTGGCGAAAGGGGTAATTCGGACATGAAAACACTTTCCATTCTGGCCGTGGATGACCACGAGGAGATCTGCGCCCTGCTCGCGGAAAACCTTGGCCGGGCCGGACATAGGGTTACGTGCGCCCATGACGGCCGCAAGGCGGCCGACTGCCTGGCCGACCGGGAATTCGACTTGGTTATCACCGACATCATCATGCCGGAAATGGACGGGCTGGAACTGATGGCCGAAGTCAAAAAGCGTCAGCCCGCCGCACACCTGCTCGCCATGTCCTGCGGCACCCGCTATCTCTCACAGGGCGATTGCCTGAATCTTGCGGCGAGCCTTGGCGCCCATGCGATACTGCCCAAGCCCTTCAACAAGAAGGAGCTGATGCAGGCCGTGGATCACGCTTTCGGCCAGCAGGATGGCTGGCTGGACTCGGAGGACAGTTCGCCCGCGGCCTCCTGAAGATCAGGGCAGGCGGATCCGGGGAGGCGGCGGCAGATTAATCTGACCCCGAGGCGGACTGATGTAGACATCGCCGCCGCCACGATAGTGGTCGCGCTCATAGTAACCGCGGCGGCCATCCATCCATGGGTCGTCCCGGAACCACGGATCACGATACCGCGGGCCGTAGTAAACACCCGTGCTCACGTAGCCATCGGAGACGCAGCCACCGAGACCGAATTGGAGGAGGAGGAGAAAGAGGAGACCGGGGAGGAGAAGGCGGGAAGTTTTCATGGGCGGTCGGTCGGGTTGGCGGGCTTGGCGTTGTCCACATATTCCACCAGGCCGATGGTGCCGCCGGTGGAGTCGGCGATGATGGCAAAACGGCTTTCGTAGGCGGCCGGGCGCGGGGCCAGCAAGACTTCGCCGCCCAGCGCGGGGAGGCGGGCGAGGGTCTCGTTCATGTTTTGCACCCGGACAATACCCAGCCAGTCGGCCTTGGCGTCATCGCTGTCGGGCAGCGGGGCGACTCCGCCGCGCTCGCGATCCCGGCTCGTGAGCAGGAAATCGTCCTTTCGCTCGGTGCGCGTGTCAGGCTTCACGTCGTAGCTGAAGACCTGCCCGTAAAAGGCGGCGACGGCCTTGGGATGCTTGACGTAAAGTTCGAACCAACTCCAGTCACCGGCCTTCGGCTCGGCATCAGCCGTGTCGCCCGAGGAGGACTGGAGCACGCCGACGGTGCAGCCCTCGTTGTCGGCAATGATCGCCTGCAGGCCGCGGTCAGGAAAATTGATGGCCTTGGCGCGGACCTCGCCGCCGGACTGTTTCACGAGCGCGAGGGTGGATGCGATGTTCGTGACCGTGACATAGCCGATCCAGCGGGAGTTGCGCTTGATGAGCGAAGCCGGCCGTGGTGCGAGCCCCGCGACGGGGCGGCTGCCATTGCTGAACACGGTGTAGGATTTGCCGTTCTGTTCGATCTTGTTGGCGGTCCAGCCGAACAATCCGCTGTAGAACTTGGTCGCGGCGACGGGATCGGTGGTGAACAGGTCGGCCCAGACGAACTTGCCGGGAAGGTGTTCCTTGGTGGCGGGGCTGTTGAGCGGCTGAAACACGGCGTTGCTGGCGCGGAGGGAGGAGGCGAGCGCGATTCCCAGCATCGTGGTGAGGACGAGCCGGGTCGCGAGCCGGGGAAGGGATGTCGTATGCATGATGATGATCGGTGGGGGGAAGCGCGACCGACAGCGCCAAGGGAAGGTGGTTCACTGATTTGTCCTTCGGATTTGCGTGAGGATAGCCGGTGGCGGGCGGCGGTAAAATGGGGTCTTACCCACCTTCGTCCCGCTGCCCGCGGGACTACGGCGTGGCGGGCCCGCTTTGCGTGGGGGATTTGGGAGTTCTGATGGCGGAGGACAGAGGACCGAAGACTGATAACGGAGGACTGACGACCGGGTTTTGCATGGCGCTGTAATCTGGCATGCATATGGCTGCCGGGGACCCACCATGATTTATCCGGCAGGTTATCTTTCCCGCTTTATTCCCACCGCGTTGCTGGCCGTGCTGGTTGTACTGCCCGGCGTGGTCCGCGCGCAGCCGGCCGCGCTCAACTCCCATGAGGTCAATCCGGACCGTTCCATCACCTTTCGCCATTACGCTCCCCTGGCCAAGACCGTGGCGCTCAGCCTGGATTACGATCGCCATCTGAGCCCACTCACGAAAGGGCCTGATGGAGTCTGGACGTTCACGACACCGCCCCTGCAACCGGCCCTCCACATGTACGAACTGGAAGTCGACGGTACGCCGATCTTTGATCCACTGAATCGGCTGACGGCCCCGAATCTCTTGTACGTGACGAACGAAGTGACGGTACCGGGTGCGCCGCAGCTCTGGGACATGACCGACGTCCCGCATGGCGTGGTGCATCACCATTCCTACCGGACCGCAATCATCGAGGGGCTGCCGGACAGCGCCGAGGATTTCTACGTTTACACGCCACCGGGGTACGACGCGGCGGCGCCCAAGCTTTATCCGACCCTGTACCTGCTGCATGGCTGGAGTTCGCTGGCGGATTCCTGGACCCATGAAGGGAAGGCCCACCTGATCCTCGACAACCTGATCGCGCAGGGCCGGGTGGTGCCGATGATCGTGGTGATGCCCTTGAGCTATGGAGACCTGACCTTTGTGACGCGCGGATTCGACGAGTGGAAGGATGAGTCAAGGATCGGGCACAATCTCGGGCTTTTTAGCCAGGCGCTGATGACGGAGATCATGCCCCGGGTGGAAGCCGCGTACCGGGCATCGACCAAGGGCGAGGACCGCGCGATCGCCGGCCTCTCGATGGGCGGCGGGGAAAGCCTGGTCATCGGGCTCAATCACCCCGCGACATTTGCCTGGGTCGGCGGCTTCAGCTCGGCCGTCGAGTACCGGGAGTTTGAAGGATTATTCCCGGGCCTCGGCCCGAAGGTCGCGCCGAAACTGCTCTGGATCGCGTGCGGCACGGAGGACGATCTGATCGCGCCCAACCGCAAATTTATGGCCTGGCTCAAGACCAAGGCCCTGCAGCCCGTCGCGATTGAAATGCCCGGCATCCACAACTGGCCGGTGTGGCGCGACAACCTGATCCAATTCGCGCCGTTGCTCTTCCGTCCCTCCGTGCGCTGATAGTGCCATGCTCTGAGAAAGTATAGGGGAGGCGCTTGATGTTCCGGCCGCGCTTCAAGATCGCCTATTGTGACCTTGAAGCGCGGTCACGATGCTCCACTCACAGCGGGGGCAAGAAAAAAGCCCCGGCGATTCGGCCGGGGCTGAAGGACTTGGGGCATTCCGCTGTTGCCAGGCTATGGCGGACAGGAAAGCCCCTCCCACAATGGTTACTTCTTTAAGTCGGCGACAGCCGCCTGCGCCGCAGCCAGACGGGCCACGGGCACGCGGAAGGGCGAGCAGCTCACGTAGGTCAGGCCGAGCTTGTGGCAGAACTTCACGGAGTCGGGGTCGCCGCCGTGTTCGCCGCAGATGCCGAGCTTGATGTTCGGGCGGGTCGCGCGGCCCTTCTTGATCGCGATCTCCATCAGCTGGCCGACGCCGGTCTGGTCGATGCTCGCGAAGGGGTTCTTCTTCATGATCTCGGACTCCTGGTAGGCGCCGAGGAAGCTGCCGGAGTCATCGCGCGACATGCCGAGGCAGGTCTGCGTGAGGTCGTTCGTGCCAAAGCTGAAGAACTCCGCGGTGTGCGCGATCTCGTCGGCCGTCAGTGCGCCGCGCGGGATCTCGATCATGGTGCCGACGCTGTAGGTGATCTTCACCTTCTTCTCGGCCTGGACCTTGGCGGCGACCTCGTGGACGAGGGCGACCTGGAGATCGAGCTCCTTCTTGAAGCCGACGAGCGGGATCATGATCTCGGGCTTCGCCTTGAAGCCCTGCTTCGTCGCATCGGCGGCGGCCTCGAGGACGGCGCGGGCCTGCATGGCGGTGATCTCGGGATACTTGATGCCGAGGCGGCAGCCGCGGAAGCCGAGCATGGGGTTGAACTCATGCAGCTCGTGCACGCGGTGCATGATTTTCTCGACCGGCATGTTGAGCTTCCGGGCGAGGTCCATCTGCTGCTCCTTTGAGTTCGGGAGGAACTCGTGCAGCGGTGGGTCGAGGAAGCGGATGGTGGCGGGAAAGCCATTCAGCGCCTTGAAGATGCCGAAGAAGTCCTCGCGCTGGTAGGGGAGGAGCTTGGCGAGCGCCGTCTCGCGGTCGGCGAGGGAGTCGGCGAGGATCATCTCGCGCATGGCGTCGATGCGGTCGCCCTCGAAGAACATGTGCTCGGTGCGGGTGAGTCCGATACCGACGGCGCCGAACGCGACGGCGTTGCGCGTCTGCTCGGGGGTGTCGGCGTTGGTGCGGACCGAAAGCTTGGTGGCCTGGGAGCACCACTTCATGAGCTGGGTGAAGCTCTTGAACTTCTCCGTGGCCTGCGCGGCCTTGTCGCCGCCGATGAGGCCGGCGATGATCTCGGACGGCGCGGTCGGGATCTGGCCGGCGTACACGGTGCCGGCGGTGCCATCGATCGAGAGGAAGTCGCCCTCGTTGAAGGTGTGGCCGGCGACGCTGGCGGTCTTCTTGTCGTAGTCGATCGTGAGGGCGGCGGCGCCGCACACGCAGACCTTGCCCATCTGGCGGGCGACGAGGGCGGCGTGGGAGGAAACCCCGCCGCGGGCGGTGAGGATGCCCTCGGCGGCGATCATGCCGCGGAGATCCTCGGGGGAGGTCTCGACGCGGACGAGGAGGACCTTTTCGCCCCGCTCGGCGGCCTGCACGGCGCGGTCGGCGTTGAAGTAGATCTTGCCGGTGGCGGCGCCGGGGCCGGCGGGGAGGCCGGTGGCGATGGCCGTGGCCTTCTTGACGTCGGCGAGGTTGAAGATCGGCGCGAGGAGCTGGTCGAGCTGGTCGGCCGGGTTGCGCAGGATGGCGGTGCGCCAGTCGATGAGCTTCTCCTTCACCATATCGATGGAGAACTTGAGCGCGGCGGCGGCGGTGCGCTTGCCGTTGCGCGTCTGGAGCATGAACAGCTTGCCCTCCTGGATCGTGAATTCGATGTCCTGCACGTCCTTGAAATGCTTCTCGAGCGTGGCGCGGACTTTGAGCAACTCGGCGTAGCTTTTCGGCATGACGTCCTTGAGCTTGAGGACGGGCTCGGGCGTGCGGACGCCGGCGACGACGTCCTCACCCTGGGCGTTGACGAGGAACTCGCCGTAGAACTCGTTGGTGCCGTTGGCGGGATTGCGGGTAAAGGCGACGCCGGAGCCGGAGGTCTCGCCGGTGTTGCCGTAGACCATGGCCTGGACATTGACGGCGGTGCCCCACTCGGAGGGGATGTTGTACTTGCGGCGGTAGACGATGGCGCGGTCGTTCATCCACGAGCCGAAGACGGCGCCGGCGGCGCCGCGGAGCTGCTCCCAGGGATCATTGGGGAAGTTTTTCCCGGTGCGCTCGTGAACGAGGGCCTTGAAACGCCGGACGAGTTCCTGCTGGTCGGCCGCGGTGAGCTTGGAGTCCTCGATGTCACCGTGATATTTCTCATGCTTGAAGCCGTGGATGACCGTCTCGAAGGGATCGTGGTCCTCGCCCTCGCGCTTCTGCACGCCAATGACGACGTCGCCATACATCTGGATGAAGCGGCGGTAGCAGTCCCAGGCGAAGCGCTCGTTTTTCGTGGCGGCGGCGAGGGCGAGGACGGTCTGGTCGTTGAGGCCGAGGTTGAGGATGGTGTCCATCATGCCCGGCATGGAGTCGCGGGCGCCGGAACGGACGGCGACGAGAAGGGGGAAGCCCGTGGCATCGCCGAACTTGTAACCCATGATCTTCTCCATGTTGGCGACGCCGGCGGCCATCTGGGCTTGGAGGGCGGCGGGGTAGGTGCGCTTGTGGGCGTAGAAATAGGTGCAGACCTCGGTGGTGATGGTGAAGCCGGGGGGCACGGGCAGCCCGATGCGGGTCATCTCGGCGAGGTTGGCGCCCTTGCCGCCGAGGAGGTTCTTCATGCCGCCGTGGCCGTCGGCCTTGCCGGCGCCCCACGTGTAGACGCATTTGAGGGCCTTCTTGGAGGCGGTTTTTTTGGCGGGTTTCTTCACTTTGGATTTGGCGGCCATGATGTGGTGATTTTGGAAATTAAGCGGGTCCCGGCGCGGGGCGCAAAGAGGGTTACGGCATAGCTGGGCGGCGGGGGGTGTCAACAGCGCGCCGGAGGCGCGCTGGGTAGTTGGTAGTTGGGAATTGGTAATTGGTGGGAAATCCGGCTGGCCTTCCGGTAGGGCGTGGACTCCGTTCCGCGCCGGGCCCGGGGACAAGGCTCATCCGGCCACCGGCGGCAATGCGGGCGCAAGGGAACCCCGCCACGCTCCAGCCCACAAATGACCAATTCCCAACTACCAATTCCTAACTACTCCGCGAATCTGATCGCGGTCCCAACAACACGCTTCCGTTTTGGAAAAAAGCCCCCACGATGCGCCCCTTGCATTGCCCATGAGCGACGAGTCCGAAAAACCCAAGGAAGAGGTAACCCTGACCACGGTGATGAACCGTGGACGGGAGAAGGCCATGGGCTTTTTCGACCACCTCGAGGAGATGCGCTGGATGCTCATCAAGTGCCTGGTGGTCTTCCTTATCTTCGCGACCCTGATCGGCATTTATCTGCAGGAGTTTAACTCGGCGCTCCTCTGGCCATTGCACCGGATCCAGGCCGAAAACCCCGCGATCCACCTGAACCTCATTACCACCAGCGTGCTGGGGCCGTTCGACGTGGTCATCAACATGTGCCTCCTCGGCGGCTTGGGCCTGTCGGCGCCGTTCATGCTGTTTTTCATCGGCCGGTTTGTTTCGCCGGCACTGAACGAGAAGGAACTCAAGGTGGTGCTGCCCCTCTGCCTCGCGGCGTTTTTCCTTTTCCTATTCGGCGCGTCGTTCGGTTTCTTCGTCCTGATGCCGGGTGCACTGCGCATTTCCCTGGAACTGAGCACCCTGTTCCAGATCGACCCATACTACACGGCGGAGAGCTACTTCAGCATGCTCTCCAAGCTCATGCTCGGCGTGGGTGCGACGTTTGAATTTCCCCTCGTCATTATTCTGCTGGTCTGGCTCGGCGTCATGAGCACGGCGTTCCTGCGGAAATACCGCCGCCACGCCATCGTGGTCATCGCCATCATCGCGGCAATCGTGACGCCGACACCCGACCCTTTTAACATGCTGGCGATGGCCGCTCCGCTCTACGTGCTGTTCGAGATCTCGATCTTGATCTCGGCGCGGGTCGAAAAGCGCCGTGAGCTCCGGAATCGCTGAGTAGCGGCGTAGAAGCTCGGATTTGTTTCGCGCAGAGGCACAGGGTGGCAGAGGAGGGGGAAGTTTGAATCCATCCTTGAGCCGCAAGGGTTGGAAAGGTTCATGCGACCCTTCCACTCCTGCGGAATCCGGCTTGCTCCGCGCCCCTGCGGCTCTGCGCGAAAATTCGTCCTAGCGCTTGAGCTTGGCGGCGACGGCAGGGTTCTGGCCGAGCCAGCGGGAGAGGCCCTCGATGGCGCGGAATGTCTCCGGGCTGATGTGATGCTCGAGACCCTCGACATCGCGGGCGATGACGTCGCCGGGCAGGCCGAGCTGACCGAGAAAGACCGTGAGCAACTCGTGGCGGTGGGCGATGCGGAGGGCCACTTCCTCGCCCGCGCCGGTGAGCACCATGCCGCGGTATTTCTCGTATTTGACCAGGCCCTCGGCATCGAGGCGCTGGACCATGGCGGTGACACTGGCCTGGGAGATTTTCAGTTCCGCGGCGATGTCGACGACCCGGGCGTAGCCCTTGCGACGGATCAGCTCGCTGATGCGCTCGAGGTAGTCCTCGGCCGCCGCGGTCGTGCGGGGTATTTTCGTTGGGGCGGCCACGCGATAGAAAATCGGCGCGCCCACCGGGGAGTCAAGCCGGGGCGCAGCATGGAAAATGTAGCGGCGGTCTACCTGTCTCGCCCTTGCTTCAGCGACGGCGGATGATCGCCGGCTTGAGCAATTCGGCGCTCATAGAGCGCCGCTAGAGCCACCGGCGGCGCCGGGCTTATTTCTTCGCCGCGCGCTGGGCGCGGAGCACCACGCGGAACATCTGGATGCAGAGCCAGAATACGCCCGACATGCAGGCGGCGCAGAGTGCACCCCAGAACATGATCCACTTCGGGTTGTGCGACTGCACGTGCGAGCTGACGAGGTGGTAAAGGTAGGCGAAGAAGAGGACGACGAGCACGGCGTCGACAATCAGGGAGACGGGAGTGACGAGCTTGGTTTCAGGCTGGGCCATGGCGCGAAGGGAGAAGCAGCCGGAGAGGTTTGTCCAACCCGTTTTCTAGGTCCCGCGCCTAATTATTCCCTCTGATATGAAGCGATGGTTCCGGTACTCACCAGGCAGGGTCTGGAAGCTCCAAATACCCACCTCCAAGTTTACCCGACTTCAGCGGCGCCAGAAGCGACCAGGCTCCAATGAATCTTCAATCCCAGTAAGCTTGAAAATTGAAGTTTTTCTGGAGCTTGGGGATTGGGAGCCTCCCGACAGGGATCACAGCCCCTTCTTGACGAAGGCGATGTCGCCGTCCTTGGCGTCCGTGAGCTTAACCTTTTTCTCGCCGCTGGTATCCTTGCCGATGTAGCCGATGGTGGCCGCCGCCATGAGCGGGATGTATTTCCGGAGATTGGTGCTTGAACCCTCGCTGGTCACGTCGATGGACCAGACCTCGAGGGGCTGACGGCCCTCCGCGGCGGGTTTGTTTTCGCGGGCGGAAAGTCGCAGGTATTTTTCGTAGGTGACGATTGGGACCAAATAGGACTCATCGCCGACATATTCGGTCCGTGGCGGCTCCTGCGTCATGATTTCCGTGTAAATCGGGTTACCTTGGCGGTCGCGGCCGGTCATGACGACTTCGGAGTGCATCTGCCCCGGCGTGGAGACGAAAATGGGATTCTTGCGCTGTTCCTCCGTGACCTTCGGGGGATTGATCCCGTAATCGAGATTCACGATCAAGTCGGCCTTCTCGGCACTGGGCGCCTCGTACATGCCCTTGCCGGATAGGGCGGTCTTGACCGCTTTTTCGACCTCCTTGTAACGGAGGCTGTCGGGATCGATCGTCGGATTATGATTAACGATTTTGTATGACGCGGCGCTGTCCACCTTGGGCCGGGTGAGGGCATCCACCTTCATCTCGTAGGTGTTGGCGCAGGCGGACAGCAGCAGCGAAGCCGTTGCCGACAAAAGGAAGACGGACCACCGGCCGGTGGACCCGGGCGCGGAGTGGGACGAGCCGCTAGTCTTCAGGGGATGCATCGGGAGTGGCGCCAGGCGGTGGAGCGGTCGGCGGGCCGTCAGAGACCCTTTTTCACGAAGGCGATGGCCGGGTCCTTTTCGTCGACCTTGATGGTCTTGATTTCACCACCGGAGTCCTTGCCGATGTACTCGATGCTGGCCGCGATCAGGACGGGAAGGTATTTCCGGAGGTCCTTGCTCTCATCCTCGCTGGTCACCTGCACGCCCCAGACCGTCTTGGGGCCCTTGCCCTCGGAGGCCTCCTTGTTCTCGTGCGCGGTCACGGTGAGATGTTTTTCGTAGACGGTCACGGCGAGCGAATATTCACGGTCGCCGAGGTACTCCTGGCGGGCGGGTTCCGAGGTCGAAACGGTCGAGTAGATGGGGTTTCCGCGGATGTCGGTGCCGACCTGAACGGTCTCGGTTTTGGTGCTCCCGGGGATGTTTTGATAGATCGGCTCGGTCATGGCCTTCCGGCTGATCTGGGGCGGCCCGATGCCGTAGTCGAGGTCGACGACCATGTCGGCGAGCTCGGGTTTCGGGGCCTCGTACATGCCCTTGCCCGAGAGGGCGGTCTTCACGAAATTTTCGGCCTCCTGGTAGCGCAGGGTGCTGGTGTCCACGTTGGGGCTCTTGCTCTCGATGCGATAGGAGATGGCTGCCTTGGCCTGGGGCTTGGCGGCCGCGTTTAACTTTACGTCGTATCCGGTGCTGGCACAGGAGGAGCCCAGCAGGGCCATGGCGGCCAGCGCGGCGGGCGTGAACGAACGCCCGGCTGATCCAGAACTGCCAATGAGAAATTGGAAGGCGGATTTCACGGGAGGCGGGCGAAAATTAGCCGGAAGCATGCCGAAATCAACCACAAGAAGGTAACAACTTGGTCAGCCGCCGCCCGTCGTGGTTCGAGCCAAAATTGCCGTTGCGGAAAGGCCGGAAGACGGGGCACTTCATGTGACGGCCGCCTCGAAGAGTGGAAGGATTTTCATGCCGGGCACAGTCACGAGGCCCCGGTCGGTGATGCGGATTTCGGGAATGACGGAAAGGGGGATGAGGTTGAAGCCCATGTAGGGTAGGGTGCAGCCGGCAGCGGTCCAGGCGGTCTTGAGCGCCGTGGACGCGGCGGCGACCGCCGGGGCGCGCTGGTCGGAGAGCAGCCCGGCGATCGGCAGGGCGATTTTGGCCGCCACCTTGCCGCCGCGGATCACACAGACGCCGCCGCGCATGGCCTTGATCGTTTGAAACGCGAGTTGCAGGTCGGCCTCGTTCGTGCCGGCGAGGATGATGTTGTGCGCGTCGTGGCCGACGGAGCTGCCGACCGCACCTTCACGGAGATTGAAGTCCTTGAGCAAACCGTGGGCGACTGCGCCGTTCCGGCCATGGCGCTCGACTACCGTGACAAAGCACAGGTGGTGTTTGACGAACAGATCCTGCCATGTGCCGCCCGGCGCAGGGTCGAGCGCGACCCGGTCATGGAACAGGATGATGCCGGGCAGGGCGGTGCGGATGACGTTGGCGGTGACCGGACCGGCGGGCAGCTCGGGCGTGAGTTTCAACCGCGGGGCGACTTTCACAGTCTGATAGGCGGCACGAGGATAGCGGTAACGTTTCGAGAGCGCGCGGTCTAGGACCGGCATGACCTTGCGGTGCTCGACCACGAGTTGGCCGCCATACCAGGTGTTCTGCGGGACGAGGTCGTCATTGAGCAGCACGATGTCAGCCCGGCGGGCCGGGGCGATGCCGCCTATTTCGCCATCCTGCGCATAGCGCGTGGCCGGGTGCAGCGAGCCCATGCTCCAGGCAGACAAGGTGCTCATCCCGTGCTTCACGGCCTCGCGCACGACCCAGTCGAGCCCGAAGAGGAAGAGGTCGTCGGCGTCGCGGTCGTCGGTGCACACGCAGACCCGCTTCGGATTGGCGCCGAGTTCCGTGACGGTCTTGATGGCGAGTGGGAGGGAATGCCATGGCGTCGTAGGCGGACCGCCGCGGAGGAAAATCCACAGGCCGTTCTCGAGAAAATCATCGGCGATGGCCCGGTCGATAGATTCATGGGTGTCGGTGATGCCGCTGGCGGCGCCGGCGGTCACGAATTCACGGCCGTAGATGTGGCCGCTGACGGGCCGGCCGCGTTTGAGCGCCTCGGCGAGCACGGCATGGCTGCGCTTGTCGCCCATGGCCACCTGCACGAAGTCCATCTTCTCGCCGAGGGCGACGGCCTCGGGCCAGCGATCGAAGAGCCGGCCGATCTTCGCCGGCGTGAGGTCGCCGCCCGCGGTCTCAAACTTGGGCGACGTGGCCGGCACGGTGCTGGGCACGGTGAGAAAGATATTGAGCGGGGCCTGGCGGGCGTCGCGGAGCATCCACTCGATGCCGGCAACGTCGCACACGTTGCCGATTTCGTGGCTGTCGCAGAAGATCGTGGTCGTGCCATTGAGCAGCGCGCCCTCGGCGTAGGCGCAGGCGGTCATCATCGAGCTCTCGATGTGGATGTGCGGGTCGACGAGGCCCGGCGCGAGGATGCCGCCGCGGGCGTCGTAGACCGCCGTCCGGGAGCCGGTCGCGGGGCGGAACGTGCCGGCGGGTTTCACCGCCGCGATGCGCCCCGACTTGATCCAGATCTCGCGGGCGTCATGCAGGCGCTCCGTGTAGGTGGACAGCACGCGGCTGCCAGTGATGACAAGGTCAGGCGCCTCGCGACCCATGGCGACGGCGGCGAGCGTCCGGGTGAGCTTGTGCAGCGGCGGGACGGAAAAGCGGGTCAGGGCCATGCCGCATTTCAGCACTCAGGATGCCAAATTGAATTTGGGAGTGGGTAATTGGGAATTGGCAATTTGGCCCGGTGGCTTCGCTTCCCAACGACCAATTCCTGATTTCCAACTACCCTGCGCGTCCGCGCGCGGCCACTTTTTTGGCTGCCTTTATGACCGCCGGGACAATGAGGACGGGGCAGGGGGCCTTGCGGAGCACGCCATGGGCGGTGCTGCCGGCCAGCAGGTCGTACAGAGCAGTGTGGCCGTGCGAACCCATCACGATATAGTCCGCGCTGAGTTCCTTGGCCTGCTCGAGAATGTACGGCACGGGTGCGCCGTAGAACTGCATGCACTCGACCACCACCAACCGGTCCTGCAGCTTCTTCTGCAGCCGCATCATCCGCTTCGCGGCGGCTTCCTCGCTGGCGGCGGAGATCTCCGCGATGTTTTCGACCATCGGGGCATATTCGCTCGTGACGACCGGGGGCGCCACGCTGTGCAGCAGAATCAAGCGGCCGCCAACGGCCTTGGCGAGGCTGGCCGCCGCCGAGCAAACCCGGTCGGTGATCGGTGAAAAATCGATGGGAGCAAGGATGGTTTTCATGATGCCATCAGTGTAACCCATGGTGCCGCAGGGTTCCCTGCAATTCCTGCCGGGAAATGTGCACATTTTGTGCGCGACATCGGCGGGTGCGGCAGTGCCGGACCCGCCGAGGCTATGATTCCGTGGCGCCGGAACGGGTCTCAAGCCGCAGCCATGATCGCTGACGTCCCGGCCGGGATGCGCCTGCGATCACTCCTTGGGCGTCAGCCCAAAGCGGCCCAGGCGCAAGGCGAGGGCCGGCAGTACCAGCAGATTGAGCACGGCGGACGTCACGAGGCCGCCGAGGATCACCTGGGCCATCGGGCCCTCGATCTCGCGTCCGGCCTCGCCACTCCCGAGCGCGAGGGGCAGCAGGCCGAGCGCGGTGACCAGCGCCGTCATCATGATGGGGATCAACCGCTCCGATGCACCGTGGATCGCCGTCTCCAGGTTCCAAGGCCGACCCTCCTCGGTCACGAGATGTTCGTAGTGCGAGATCATCATGATGGCGTTGCGCGTGGTGATGCCGAAGAGCGTCACGAAGCCCACCAATGCGCCCATCGAAAGCGAGCCGGTGCCAAGGTAACTGGTGATGGACACCGCCAGCACGCCGCCGGCAAGGGCGAGCGGCAGGTTGATGAGCACGAGCAGCAGATTGCGCCAGTGCCCCAGCACGACCGAGAGCAGCAGCAGGATGCCGACGAGGGCGATGCCGCCGTGCAGCAGGAGTTCGCGGGTCGCGGCCGTTTGCGCCTCGGCTGCGCCGGAAAACTCAAAATACATTCCGGGGGGCATGCTGACTTTCTTGGCCAGCACGTCGCGGGCCTCGGCCACGAACGACTGCACGTCGCGCTTCAACGGCGGGCTGCACGTCACGGTCTGCCGCCGCCGCGCGCCCTCGTGCAAGATGGAGGTACGTCCGCTGGTCAGGTAAACCTCGGCGATTTCGCGCAGCGGCGCCCGCACGCCGGTGGCGCTGGTCAGCAGCAAGGCACCGACGTCCTCGGGATCCCGACGACTGGCGGCGTCGAGCATCACAGCCACGTCGGTCGTCTGGCTTTCGCGATAAACCTGCGCCACGACCTCGCCCTCATAGGCGGTCTGGACGGCCTCGAGCACCTCGACGGGGCGGAAGCCCAGGGCGGTCAGGCGGTCGGCGCGCAACCGCACGCCGATGCGCGGGGAGCCGGCGGGAGCCTTCACCTGCACGTCCTCCGCGTTGAGGCCGGTCAGCGCATCCTTCACCTCGTCGGCCTTGGCATCGAGCGCGTCGAGGTTCTCACCGAACAAATTCACCACGACCGGGGCCTTTTCTCCGGTGATGGTCTCGCCGATGCGGTCCCCCAGGAAGGTCAGCACCTCGGACTGGATGCCGGGCGTGTTCCTCAGCACCTCGCGAATCTGGTCCTCGACCACCGCCTGCGTCCGGCCCGGGAGATCCGGCTTGAGCTCGACGTGAATTTCGCTGCGCTCCGGGCCCCATGGGTCCTCGCCCCGCTCGGCGCGGCCGACCTGCTGTTCGATGGTGGCGATGTTATCGATTTTCAGCAGCTGTGCGGAAATCCGGCCGCCAATCCGCAGCGTCTCGGCCAGCGAGGAGCCGGGAACCGTGGACACGCCCACCACAAAATGGCCTTCCCGGAATTCCGGCAGCAGCTCGCCGCCGAGGCCATCCCCGTTTGGCCCGCCGAAGAAGAGCCGGGAGAGAAAGAGTCCGCAGAGCAGCGTGACAGCCGCAAACACCGACCAGGGATGGCGCGCCACCCCGTGCAGGATCCGTTCGTAGCCGCCGCGCAACGCCCGCTGCAGCCGCGGCAGCTCGGCCTCGCTCGCACCGCGGGAAAAAAAGACCAGGGTCAGGGCCGGCGTCACCGTGAGCGCCACGGCGAGCGAGGTCATGATCGCGAGGATGTAGCTCTGGGCGAGCGGGGCGAAAAAGCTCCCCTGCAGGCCCGTGAGGGTGAGCACAGGGAGGAACACCAGCGCCACGATGAAGGTGGCGTAGACGACCGCCTTGCGCACCTCGAGGGACGCCGCGAGAATCACCGCGAGCGCGGACCGGGGCCGGGCGCTGGCGCGGTTTTCGCGCAGCCGCCGCAGGATGTTTTCCACGTCAATGATGGAGTCGTCCACCACCTCGCCGAGGGCGATGGCCAGGCCGCCGAGCGTGATGGTGTTGAGCGTCACGCCGAGCCGGTCGAGCACGATGATGGCCGCGAACAGCGACAGCGGGATGGCGGTGAGGGAAATGAGCGCCGTGCGGAAATTGCCGAGAAAGAGGAACAGCACGGCCGCCACAAGCACCGCGCCGAGCAGCAGCGAGTGACCGATGTTGCGCAGGGATGCCTCGATGAAGGTCGCCGGCCGGTGGAGGGCGGGGTAAAGCTTGATCCCCTCCCGCTCGAGCACGGGCTTGAGGTCGGCGAGTGCCGCCTCCACCTGGGTCGTGACCTCCATGGTGTTGGAGCCGTACTGGCTCAGCATGGTCATCAGCACGCCGGGCCGGCCCATGACGAGCGCGTCGCCAAATTTCGGCTCGGCGCCCTCGGCCACGGTGGCCACGTCGCGGAGGCGCACCGGCACGCCGCCCGCGCTGGTGACCACCACGAGGTCGCCGAGGGTCTCCACGGTGGGGGCGAGCCCCTCGGTCTGGAGCACGATGCGCTGGTTGGGCGTGTCGATGAATCCGCCGCCGCGCACGCCACTGGCGAGGCGCGCGGCCGTCAGCACGTCGGTCAGGGCGAGATGGTGCGCGACGAGCAGATCGGGATGAACCTGGATCTGCCACTGCCGCACCTCGCCACCAAAAACGTTGCACTGGGCCACGCCGGTCACCGCGAGCATCCTCGGCTTGAGCGTCCAGTCGGCAAAGGTCCGCAGCTCCATCGGCGTGAGCTTGTCGCTCACGAGGCCGATCTTGAGCAGGTCCATCGTCGCCGAGGTGAGCGAGGACATCTTCGGCGCGTGCACGCCCACGGGCAGGCTGCCGGCGATTTCACCGAGTTTCTCCGCGAGCATTTGCCGCGCGGGCAGGATGTCGGTGCCCTCCTTGAAGACGATGGTGACGATCGAAAGACCCTGGATGGACTCGGAGCGCAGCGATTCCTGGCTGCCGAGGCCGTTGATCGCGCTCTCGATGGGCCGCGTGACGAGCGTCTCCACCTGCTCGGGCGCCAGCCCGGGAGCCTCGGCCTGCACCGTGACCTCCGGCGGCACGAAGTTGGGAAAGACGTCGAGCTTGGCGTGGGACGCGACATAGAGTCCGTCGGCGAGCAGCAGGCCCGCCAGCGCCACCACGATGCCGCGGAACCGCAGCGAGAACTGGACGATGGATTGGAGCATGCGTCAGTCCTCGCTGCCGCCGGCCGAGCCCAGCACTTCAGTGGCAAGCAACTGTTGCGCGCCGGTCACGACGACCTGGTCCTTTTCCGTCACACCCTCCGTGACGACGAGGCCGGCGGCCACGGGGGATCCGAGTGTGACCAGCCGCCGCTCAAAGCCGCCCTCGGCGGTCTGCACATAGATGAAAACTCCGCCCGCGTGCCGGACGAAGGCACCGCGGGGCAGCACCAGCACCTTTTGCGGATCACCGGGGGCCGTCATCACGGCCCGCAACGCGGTGCCGGGCGCCAGCGGGCCGGTGCGCCACAGCGCCAGATAACCGGTGCCCTGCGCCTGGGGATCGGCGGCGGGGGCGGAACCGAGCAGCTCCACTTCGCTCAGGGTGTCGCTGCCCGTGAGGGCCCCAACCCTGGCTGACGCCAGTGGCTGCGCCGGCGATTCGCCGGGTGGCAGGTCGATCCGCACCAGCGCGATCTCGCCCAGCGCCAGCTGGCGGACCAGCGCGGGCAGATCGGTCCGCTCCAGCAGCGCGCGGCCCCACGCGCTGAGCAGCCTGGCGCGGGCGGCATCCAGTTGTGCCCGGTCGCGGAGCATGGCGGCGTTGGCGGTCTCGACCGACTGCAGCGAGGCGTTTTCCCCGGCGTCGTGCAGCGACTTGGTGCGGGTGGATTCCTTTTCCGAGGCCTCGGCGGTTACCTGAGCCACCTGGATTTCGGCGGCGGCGGCCACGAGCGGGGCGGCATCGAGCACGCGACCATAGCCCTTGACCTCGCGGGCGAGCACGGTGGGTTCGGGCGCGGCAAACTTGAGGCCGGCGTCGGCGATTTGCTTGGCGATGGCGGCACTGCCGGTGGAGATGTCGGGCCCCGGAGTTTTTTCCGCGGGTTTTTCCGCGGGGCCGTGGAAGAGCGCGAGCCAGATGACCGCGGCCCCGAGAACGAAACCGGCCAGCAGGCTGAAGATGATTTTTTTCATGGGGAGGGCAGGGAAGTGAGCGCGCGGCTGGGAGCGACAATCGCGTCGAGATGGGTGAAAGGTACCTGCAGGGCGTCCTCAAGCTGGCCGGCGGCGATGGCGGCCTGCGCCTCGGCGTCGAGGCCGGCGAGTTCGGCGGCGGTGAGTTCAAGCCGGGCGGTCTGGACCTCAAGGCGGTCGGCATTTCCGGCGGACAGCCGGGCCTCGAGCAAATCCTGCTGTTTCTTCAATCCGGCGCGGACAAGGGCCAGTCGCTCGACGCTGAGGGCGGCGGCGCCTTGGGCGGCCGCCGCGCCGTCGATCTCGGCGATGACCTGGGCCTGGATGGCGAGAAACTGCGCCGCGGCCTCCTTGCGATGCGCTTCGGCCTCGGCGATCGGCCCCTCGTTGTGGTTGAAGACTGGCAGTTCGAGCGTGAGTGCGAGGGACCACTTGTCGGCTCCCTGGTCCCACTGGTAGCCCGGTCCGAAGTGCAGGTCGGGATATTGCTTGGCTACCTCGATGGCGAGCGCGGCCTGGCTGGCCTCGTAGCGCGCGAGGGCGCCGAGCACGTCGGGCCGGCTTTGCAGCGACACGCGTCGCGCCGCGGCCAGCTGGTTCGCGGACAGCGGGACGGGAACGGCGGGGGCGCTGAAGAGCACATTGTTGACGGCCTCCGCCGGCACGCCGAGCACGCGGGCGACATGCTGTCGCGCGACCGGGAGCTGGCGTTCCGCCGCGGTCATCTCGGTCTCGGCCCGAAGCAGCGCGATCCGCGGGCCCATGGTGTCACCGGCGGAAATCGCGCCGGCCTGCAGCCGCTGCTCAAGCCGGGAGAGGATATCCTGCTGCAGGCCGGCTTGTGCCCGCAGTTGCGCCAGTTTCTTTTCCGCAAAGGCGGTGTCGATCAGCGCCTGGCGCAATTCGCCTCGCACCTGCCACGCCGCCGTGAGGACGGCCTGGCGGGAAGACTCGGTCGCGAGCCGGGCGGCATCGTTGCGCCGGGCGCGTTTGCCGGCGGTCTCGAGCAGCAGGTCGGCACTGACGGCGGGAAACCACGGAGAGATACCGGAATCCGGATTCGTATTGTAGCCGGGAGTGACCGTGAGGTTGGGGTTCGGCCGGGCCGCGGCCGTTTTCATTCCGGCACGCGCGATCTCCCACTGGGCGCGGGCGACGTCGAGCGACGGATTATAATAAAAGGCGACCCACGACAAAGTCTCGAAATCCCATGTAACAACCGGCCAGGGCGATGGCTCGCGGCCGAGATTTTGTGCGAAGAAACGCCGCAATCCCTCGTCATGCAACGTGCGTGCGGTCAGCGCGGCCGCGCTGGCTTCCGGCGAAAGCGGCTGCGGATCGGGATGATAAACCGCGCAACCCGCCAGCAGTCCCAAACCGGCCCCCAGCGCCAGCAGGAGGGGCGCCTTCAGGCGGCTGGAGGGGAGGGAGGGGAAGAATTTCATCAGGCCGCTCGGGAAAAGCTGATGGGCAACCCCGGCGAGCGTTGCACGCCCGCCGGTGCTGGCAATGCAATCGTTCGTGGAAGGAGCGAAATGGGAGCGGCTTACTTGCCCGTCCCGTAGACGAGAACCTTGAAGCTGTTCGGCACCATCTGGGCGCGCCCGCGCGCGCCGCCGGCGGCGGGGGCGACGGCCGCGAGATACTTGGCCGAGGCGAGGTAGATCTTATGTGTGGCCGGATCAATCGTCATGGTGCGGGCGCGCGGCTCGGTCGTCAGGGTCTGCACGACGGTGAGCTTGTCCGGCGAATCCTCGTGGGCGATGGTGACGGTACCGCTGCCACCGCACGAACTGAACGCCAGCTGGGTGGCGGGATCGAAGGAGCAGGCGTCCACGCCGGCGCCGATCGGCACCGTGGCGACGATCTTGCCCGTGGTGTAATCCATCATCGCCATCGTGTTGCTGTCGCCGCAGCCGAGGAAAATCCGCTTGTGCGCGAGGTCGATCGCCATGCCCGAGGCCGCCGCATTGGGCGCGATCGGCCAGTGGTTCACCACGGTGTGGGTCTTGATGTCGATGGCGACGACCTCGTTCTTGTCCTCGATGTTGTCGAAGATGCGGTTGAGCGAGGCGTCGGTCATGGCGGTTTCCGGCTTGCCGCCGAGATCGATGGTGGCGACGACCTTGCCGGAGGCGGCGGAGATCACGGTGGAGGATTTGCCATTCCCGTTGAAGGTGTAGACCTCGTTCTGCGTCGGCTCGTACATGATCCAGTCGGGGTTGCCGCCGGTCTCGACCTTCGAGAGGGTCTTCAAGGTCGCGAGGTCCACGATGCTCACGGTGTTGCCCCGGCCATTGCTCGCGAAACCGCGGCCCAGCTTGGGGGCGACGGCAAAACCGTGGACACCCGGCGTGTCCTCAACCTGGCCGACCACCGTGTCCGTCGTGGTGTCGACCGCGACCACGACATTGCCATGGCTGAGATAGAGGCGGTGTGACGCGGAATCCATCGTCAGGTAATCCCAGCCGCCGTCGCCGCCGACGGAGATTTCCTTGATCAGGTGATAGGGGCCGTCCGCGGCAGAGACGGAGGTGAGTCCGAGGCCAAGCAGACCGAGGGTGAGGGAGGCGAGGAGGCTGAGGCGGGTTTTCATACTGGGTGGGTTTTGCAGGCGGACGAACGGGGTAGTGGGTGAAGAAACGAGTCCAAAATTTCTCTGTCTGGGTCAACCTGCGTCAACGCCGGTAAAATTACGGTTTTGTCATATGGCCAATGCCTTGCCGCCATCTTTGGCCGATAGGATGTCCACCTGATATCGTCTGATATATCCTAAGAAGTACTGGCTCCATTGAAAGGCATTCCTCCCATGAAAAAATCCATCCGCAGATTATTCGCCCTGAGCTGCCTCGCTGCGTTCATCGCCGGTCCCATTCTCTGGGCCGCCGCCCGGGAAACCAAGTCGGCGCCGAAGGGCTCCATCCATCCCGCGGGCAAAGTGAAGCCAGCGGATCTGCACGCTCTTGCCGGGATCTCCTTTCAGCAGGCCACGGTGAACGCGCTGGCGAGCGTGCCGGGCTCGGTCATCAAGGCCGAGCTTGAGGTGGAGGACGGCTGCCTCATGTACTCCTTCGAAATCGTCGGGACGAACAAGAAGATCACCGAGGTCGAGATCGACGCCGGCAACGGCAAGGTGCTCGATAGCGAGGACGAGGAGAGCGAAAAGGAAGACAAGAAGGACTGATTTTAATTTTCTCCACCCACCGCATGAAGCCCTCCCGCATCCTCCTGGCCCTGTTTTTAATCCTGGCACCCCGCCTGGTCGCGCAGAAGGCCGAGGAAGGCACGGTGACTGCCGTCGTTTTCGACCAGGCGACGGCCAAGCCGATCGAATACGTCGCGGTCGCGTTGAAGAAAAATCCGGGAGACCAGACGGTGCGCACGGCTGCGACCGACAGCCGGGGCGCGTTCACCTTGGAGAGCGTTCCGTTCGGCAACTACAAGCTGGTCTACGGGGTCATCGGCTTCGACAGCCACGAGTCGGCCCCCTTCACCGTCGATGCCACGCACCGTGCGACCGATCTGGGGCGCCTGCTCATCACCGAGGCCGTGGTCAAAATGGAGAAATTCGAGGTCACCACCCGCACCGAGGCCTTCTACAATTCGATCGACCGCAAGACCTACAACGTGGGCAAGGACATCCAGAGCGCGACCGGCTCGGCCAGCGACCTGTTGCAGAACCTGCCCTCGGTGCAGGTCGACGTCGAGGGCAACGTCAGCCTGCGGGGCGACGCCAATGTCCTGATCCTGATCAACGGGAAGACCTCCACCTTGATGGGGGCGAACCGCGCGGCGGTGCTGGAGCAGATGCCGGCCGACGCGATCGAGAAGATCGAGGTGATCACCAACCCGTCGGCCAAGTACAAGCCGGACGGCACCGCCGGGATCATCAACCTCACGCTGAAGAAAAAGCACGATCCGGGTTATTCGGCCTCGATCCGGGCCAGCGTGGGCAATGACCGGCGCTACAACACGGGCGTTTCCGCCAACTACAATCCCGGCAAGTACAATATTTTTGGCAGCTTCAACGTCCGGCAGGACGACCGCGTGCGCCGGTCCGAGGAGCACCGCCGGCACCTGGATACCGCGACCAACACCTTCCTCGGCACGGAGCAGAGCAGCACGGAGAACGCCCGGCCGCTTTCCCGCATCGCCCAGGCGGGCGTGGACTACAGTCCCGACGAGGAGAACAAGCTCGGCGCCTCCGTCAGCTACAACCGCCGCACGTTTTTCCGCACCGCCGACCAGCGGAACCGCTCGCTCGATGCCACGGGGGCCGTGACCAGCGACTACGACCGGTTGCGCACCGACCCGGAATACCAGACGGACCTGGAATTCAAGGCGAGCTACGAGCATTCCTTTGCAGAGGAGGGACGCGAACTCAGCATCGAGTTGAAGAACAGCGACTCGAAGGAGCAGGAGGACAACCACTACGCGAATGTGTACCGCACGCCGGCGGTCCCGACCACGTTCGACCACACGCGGATCGCGCCGCATGAGATCAACCGGGAGGCGTCCGCCGATTACACGCACCCCTTTGCCAACGACGGCAAGCTGGAGACCGGCTATGCGCTGGAGGCCAGCCGGATCGACACGGATCACTTCGGCAGTTCCCTCGATCCCCTGAGCGGCCTCTTCGTGACCGACCCGGTGGTCACCAACCGCTTTGTCTACGATTCAAAGATCCACGCGTTTTACGCCACCTACGGCCGGCCAGTGGGCGAGTTCGGGTTCCTCGCCGGCCTGCGCACGGAGGAGGCGATCATCGACACGAACCAGGTGACGGCACGGCTCACGGACCACAACAGCTACCTCCGCGCGTATCCCAGCCTGCACCTGTCCTACAACCTGAAGGAGAGCCAGCAACTGCAGTTGAACTACAGTCACCGCATCCACCGGCCGGAGGGCGACGACCTGAACCCGTATCCCGAATACCAAGATCCCTTCAACCTGCGGGCCGGCAATCCGCACCTCCTCCCCGAGGAGATTCACTCGATCGAGGCCGGGTACCAGTACAAGAAGGATGCGGCCAGCTACCTCGCGACCCTCTACTACCGCTACCAGTACCACGGGCTCACGGATGTCACCCGCTACATCAACAGCACGACACTGCTGACGACGAAGGAAAACCTTTCCAAGAGTTCATCCGGCGGCCTGGAACTCGCGGCGACCACCGACGTGGGCAGCAAGGTCTCGCTCAACTTCAGCTCCAACGTTTATTACAACGTGATCGACGCGAGCAACCTGGGCTTCAGCGCCAATCGCCGGACGCTGGCCTGGAATGCCAAGCTGAACACCAACCTTCACGTCTCGAAAACCACGCTGGTCCAGTTCAACACAAACTACTCCGCCAAGCGGCTTACCGCGCAGGGCTATCGGCTGCCGACCTTTGTGGCCAACATCGGCCTGAAGCATGACCTGGCGGACAAGAAGACATCCCTGATCTTCACGCTCTCGGACATCTTTGACTCAATGCGGGAAAAAACGCTCATCGACACCCCCATTCTCCACGACGAGATCACGCGCCAGCGGAGCGCCCGGATTGCCTACATCGGGGTCATCTACAATTTCGGGAAGGCGAAGAAAAAGGGCAAGGACGACACCCTGCCATTCGACAACCAGCCGTGAGCGAGAGCGATGCCCTCGGGCGGTTACGCTCCGGGCGACAATTGAGCTCAGTTGTTGCTTTGACATTCGCCCACTCCGTTAAAGGACTGTGGGAGTGAAAGACATCCTGCCCTGGCTTCTGGCCTTGCAGCGGAACCCCCGGCAAATGGGGGCGATCCTGCCTGCGACCCGGGCGCTGGCCCGGGCCATGGCCAAGACCGCGATGCACGGCCGGAGCGAATCCAGCATCATCGAGATCGGCGCCGGCACCGGCAGGGTGACCGAGGCGCTCTGGCGCCTGAGCAACGGAAAAATTAGGATCCGGGCCATCGAGGCCAACAAGGACCTGGCGGACCGCCTGCGGCGCCGGCTGCCCGGGATCGAGGTTTTCTCCGGAATGTTCGAGGACGCACCGGAAAGGATGTTCTCGGGCATGGAGCGGGCGACCGTGGTTTCCTCCGTTCCCTTGTTTTCCCTGCAGGACGACAGCCGGGCGGCATTTTTCGCCTCCCTGACCGCGGGCATAAAGCGCGGCGGCGTCGGACGGTACGTGCAATACACCTACTGGCCGGTCTTGCCGTGGGAGGGGGCGAAAACCCTTTGCGGCACCGATCCCAAGCTGGTCGCGTTGAATTTCCCCCCGGCCTGGATCTGGAGCCAGGACCACTGAGCGTTAGATTGGAGCGGGTCTCCGACCCGCCTTTTGATTCTCTTTTGTAGGCCACCTCGCTGAAGCGGCGCCAGGTCAGCGACCTGCCCTACAGCTAGGCCATTCTCGCCACTGATTACGACTCGGTAATAATACCGCCGTTGAAGCGATTGTGGGAGTAAAGCAAGGTGCGGGGCGCCATGGGCAAGTTCTCCTCGAAGGAAATGATCCAGTTGGCGGTGATGCTCAGGGATTACCAATTCCAAATTGCCAATTCCAAATTCCAAGCGCCGCATCCTTTCCCCTCGTCACCCTCCGGCATGAAACTAACCTCCGCTGACGCATGCGCATCCTGGTCGTAGAAGACGAACGCAAGATCGCCACGTTCATCCGCAAGGGGCTGGCGGAGTCGGGGTTCAACCCGCTGGCCTGTGCGAACGGCGACGATGCCTTGCACCTGGCTTCCAGCGAGCGGTTCGATGCGATCGTCCTCGATGTCATGCTGCCGGGTCGCGATGGCCTCAGCGTGCTCCGGCAGCTGCGCGAGCAGCGCAACACGGTGCCGGTGATCCTGCTCACGGCGCGCGACGGCCTCGCCGAGCGCGTCGAGGGCCTGAACCTCGGCGCCGACGATTACCTCAGCAAGCCGTTCTCGATGGAGGAGCTGATCGCCCGCCTGCGCGCCGTGCGCCGCCGCCTGACCGGCGAGGGATTGAGCGTGCAGCAGTACGAGGATCTTTCCCTCAACCAGATCACGCACGAGATCACCCGCGCCGGCCGGAAAATCGAGCTGACCGCGCGCGAATACGCCCTCCTCGAGTATCTCATGCGCTCCCCCGGCCGGGTGCTCACGCGCACGCAGCTGTGCGAGCAGGTGTGGGATTATCATTTCGATCCGGGGACCAACGTGGTGGACGTGTGTGTCCAGCGGTTGCGCCGCAAGGTCGATGACGGTCATCCGGTGAAACTCATCCAGACCGTGCGGGGCGTCGGCTACACCCTGAAGGCCGGCGCATGAAAACCTGGCCGCTCCGCTGGCAGATCACGCTGTGGTCCGTGGTGATCACCGCCCTGGCCCTGGTGACATTCGGGCTGGTGGTCGCCTACACGCTGTGGGCGGAGCAGGTGGAGGTGGTCGATACGCAGCTGGCCACCGACGCCCGCTTTGCGTTTGCCGCCCGGACGGAACATCCCGGGACCGAACCGGCCGGCTTTGACTGGCTGGCCTTGCGCAAGGCCGACGTCGCGCTTCAGGGGTTCATGCTGGGACGAAAGGGGGATGAAGCCGCCCTCCGGACCGAGCCGGCGCTGTTGAAGCAGCTCGTGCCGCGCTGGCCACCGGGCCGGCGGCACTTCACGCGCGAGCTGGAGGGCCAGCGGGTGCGCTGCGGAGTATTCACCGAGGGCGACACGGTGTTGGTACTGGCGGCCTCGCTCGAGCCGGCGGAGGAGAGCGTGGGGGACCTGCTGAGCGCATACCTCATTGCCCTGCCCGCGGTGCTGCTGGTCGTGGCCGGGGGCAGCTGGTGGATCGCCCGGCGGGCCCTCGTGCCGATCACGGACATCACGCGGGCCGCGGCGTCGATCACGGCCGACCGGCTGGGCGAGCGCCTGCCCGCTCCGGCCACGGACGATGAGATCGGCCGGCACATCCACGTGCTCAATGGCATGTTTGACCGGCTTCAGCGCAGCTTCGAGCAGGCCACGCGCTTCACGGCCGACGCCGCCCATGAACTGCGCACGCCGCTCACCATCATGCGCGGCCAGATCGAGGAGGCGCTGCGCTCCGGCCAGTTCACTCCCGAACAGCAGCGCCTCCTCGTGGGCTTGCTCGAGGAAAACACGGGCCTGCAGAAAATCTCCGGCAATCTGCTCCTGCTCGCCCGCTTTGACACTGGCAGGAGCCAAGTGGAACGCGTGGCCGTTGATCTCAGCACGCTGCTTACCGAGGCCCGGGAGGATGCCGAGCTTCTCGCCGCGTCACGGCACCTCGTGATTGGCGGGGCGATTGCCCCCGGCATCCAAGTCAGCGGTGACGCGGTCATGCTGCGTCGCGTGCTGCTCAACCTCATCGACAACGCCGTGAAGTTCAATCGCGAGGGCGGGGAGCTGGGCCTGGCGCTGCGGATGGAGGCCGGCGAGGCCGTGCTGACGGTCGCCAACACCGGCCCCGGCATCCCACCGGAGCGGCAGGGCACGCTCTTCCAGCGCTTCTACCGCGCCGATGCCGGACGCAATCCTGACACCGCCGGCAGCGGACTCGGCCTCAGCCTCTGCCGCGAAATCATTACTGCCCACGAAGGCCGGATCGAGCTCACCCGCTCCGAGTCCGACCGGACCGAGTTCACCGTGCGCCTGCCGGGCCTGATCGGGTGAGAGCGCTGATCCCAGAGGGATTTCGCGCAGAGGTGCAGGGACGCGAAGAAAGCCTTTCCCCAGGTGACCGGTTATTATCCGCCTTCGCGTCCCTGCGCCTCTGCGCGAAATCGGTTTGAAAGGGCTATTTTATGAAACAAACCGTCCCGGTTTTCATCTGACAAGAAGGCTTGCGGATAAGTCCCATCTCCCGAGCCTGATTGCCCCATCCCATGTTTGGATTTTTCGAATCACCGGAGAAAAAGATGCGCGAGAACGCCGCGCGCTGGCTCGAGCAGGCGGCGAAGGTCTGGCATTTCCGCCGTGATGTCCTTGGGGTGGAGCAGGAGCGGGAGCTCAACCGTCGCCGCGAGGAGCTCGCCGCGCTGGTGAAGAACCGGGCCGGCGTGGGCGAACTCAAGTCTTCCATCGAGTCCCTGGAAGGCGTGCTGCGGAAGACGGGCGGGGCGCTGTACCCGATGAGCGGGCTGAAGGAGAACGTCGAGTTCTTCCTGGTCGCGGCGATCGTAATCCTCGGCGTCCGGACTTATTTCCTCAAGCCGATGGTGATCCCGACGAATTCGATGTGGCCGACCTACTACGGGCTGACCGCGGAAAACTTTCCGCCCGGCACCGCGGCCCCGGGCTGGGGTGAACGCCTGTTCCGCCTCGCCGGGTTCGGGGCGGTGCGCAAGGAGGTCGTCGCCCCGAAGGACGGCGAGGTCTCGGCCCTGTTCACGGTGAGCCCGGGAGGCCAGCCGCATCCGTTCGCGGCCCGGGTCGACGGGACGTCGTGGCTGGTGTTTCCGGCGAAGCTGAACGAGTACACCTTTTTCGTGGACGACGAACCGGTGAAAATCCGGTTGAACGAGGACTTCCATGATTACGACGAGGTTTTCATGGAGACTTATTTCTCCGACCCGGCCGCGCTGGTCGCCCAGATCAAGCGGGCGCAGGCGCAGGGGTTGATCAGGGAGGTAACCGTGGGCAGCGGCTCGCAGGCTTACCGCGCCTACCGGATTCCGCTCGGACGGACCGTCAAGGCGGGCGATCCGCTGCTGCGGTTCGACCTGATGAAGGGGGACATGCTGGTCGTCGACTGTGTCAGCTGGCATTTTGTCCGCCCGAAGGTCGGATCGGGCTTCGTGTTTGAGACCGGGAAAATCCCCAACCTCGTGCTCGAGGGCTTTGGCGACCAGTATTTCATCAAGCGGCTGGCGGGCGTGCCGGGCGACAAGATCGAAATCAAGGAGCCGGCGATTTACCGCAATGGAAAGCCCATCGAGGGGGCGGCGGCCTTTGAAGCCAATGCACGCCGCGAGGGCAAATACCGGGGCTACTTCAACAATCCATTAGGCAACGCGCAGAATCTTCTCCCCGGGGCGACCCTGACCGTCCCGCCCCGTTCGTTCCTCGCGCTGGGTGACAATTCCCTCATCAGCGAGGACGGCCGCTACTGGGGTTTCGTCCCCGAGAAGGAAGTCCTCGGCCGTCCGCTCTTCATCTATTACCCTTTCACCCGCCGCTGGGGTCCGGCGAAGTAAGCGCGGGCGTTTCTGTAGCGGCGGTCTGTCTGTCCGCCATAGCCCTGGCGACGGCGGACGACCGCCGGGTTTGAAGGGTAGGGACGAGCGGCCCTGCTTGTCCGTTGCAGGCCAGCCCGCTGGGGTGGCTGACCACCTCAACGAGGTGGTCTACAGCCGAATGGATGGCCCGGCCGCCTGTCCGTATCTTCGGTGCATGCGTACGCGCCGATTTTTCTGAAAGAACTGGGCGGATCCCAGCGTTATTAATGCGTTGGCTCCCATGCCAGCCATGCACGACGCATGGCGCAGGGCAGGGAGCCCGCGATCACCATGACGTCACTCCAAATCAACCCATGCCCGGTTGCTGAGCCCCTCCTGCATCCCCGTAGCAAACGAGGTAACGAGGCTGTCCTCCCAGCCCCAGCCTCCTTACGTCAGCTGCTACGCCGGACGGCGTGCAGGCTCGCGACGGTTCTGATTCTGGCGGCTGCTCCCTCCCACGCACCCGCGCAATCCACGGCCACGCCCCCGGCTTTACCGGGCAACGTCAGCCACCTCACTCACGCAGAGGCCCAATCGCGCCTCGAAAAGCTGCGCTCCGAGATCGCCCACCACGACGCACTCTACTTCAAAAACTCCGCCCCGGAAATCAGTGATTTTGCCTATGATCAGCTCAAGCGCGAGTTGGCAGCATTGGAGCAGGCGTTTCCGGATCTTGTAGGCGGACCATCGACCTCCGACAGCCTGGGCGATGACCGCACGGGGCTTTTCCCTGTCTACCGTCACCGCGAGCGGATGCTGGGTCTCGATAAAACCTATGCCGAGGCCGACGTCCGCGCGTTTCATGCCCGGCTCGTCAAACGGCTGGGCCGCGACGATTTGCTTTTTGTGGTCGAGCCCAAGGTGGACGGGCTTGCGGTCAGTATCACCTATGAAAAGGGGAAATTGGTCCGCGCCGTCACCCGGGGCAACGGACTCGAAGGCGATGACATCACGACCAACGCCCTCCGGCTCCGCAATCTGCCGCAGCAGTTGCAGTCGGATCCGTCCCTTCCGCCGCCTGACTCGATTGAACTGCGGGGGGAGATTTACGTGCCGCTCGCTGAATTCCGGCGGGTAAATGACGAGCGCGAGGCGGCCGGTGAAACTCCTTTCGCCAATCCCCGCAACCTTGCGGCGGGTACGATCCGGCAGACCAATCCGGCGGAGATCGTCGAACGGGGGCTTGAGGTTATTTTCTATGGATCCGCGGCGTGTGAACCGGCATCAGCCGCACCGGCCACGCAGCGTGAGCTGCACCAGAGGATGCGTGTGTGGGGCCTGCCGGTTTTTGAAAAATATTGGACGGCCCGGAGTGCAGCGGAAATGTGGACCGCGGTGCAGGCGGTCGGCCGCGAGCGGGCGCGCCTCGCCTTCCCGACGGACGGTGCCGTGGTGAAGCTCGACCCGGTGGCGCTGCAGCGCGAACTCGGTGCCAGTGAGACGACCCCGCGCTGGGCGGTGGCCTATAAGTTTGCGCCGGACCGTGCCGAGACGCAGCTGCGGGCCATCACCGTGCAGGTCGGCCGCACCGGCCTGCTCACGCCGGTGGCGGAACTCGCGCCCGTGACCCTGGCCGGCACGACCATCGCGCGTGCCACGCTGCACAATGCGGCGGACATCGCTCGTCACGATTTTCGCGTGGGTGATTATGTCTATGTCGAGAAGGCGGGGGAGATCATCCCGGCCATCGTGGGCGTGAACCTCACGCGACGGACCTCCGCCATTCAGCCGTACGTTTTCCCTTCGGCCTGTCCGGTCTGTGGTACGGCCATCGTCCCGGATGGCGATGTGATCGCGCATCACTGTCCGAATGCTGGGTGCCCTGCCCAGGTGCGCGGGCGCCTGGAGCATTTCGCCTCGAAATCATGCGTGGATATCGCCGGGTTTGGCCCGGCGTTGATCGATGCGCTGGTGACCAAGGGGAGAGTGAGGACGATTGCGGACATTTATCGTTTGCACGCGGATGATCTCGTCTCGTCGGGCCGGACGGCTGGCAACTCTACGGACCGCCTGCTGGAGGCGATCGCGGCCAGCAAGCGCGCCGAGCTGTGGCGTTTCATCAACGGGCTCGGCATCCCGCGAGTAGGCGAGGCGTCGGCGAAGGTACTCGCCCGCCGCTTCGGCAGCCTCGCCGCGCTGGCCGCGGCCCAGCCCGGCAACCTTGTCGCCGGCGGCGAGAGCGTGATCCCCGGCTTCGGCGCGGCGACAGCCCTCTCCGTCCGTGACTGCCTCGCCGAGCCGAGAAACCGTGCCCTCCTCGCGGAGCTGCAAGCGGCTGAAGTGAACCCGGTCGAGAAATAAGGCGGTATTCGCGCAGAGGCGCAGAGCCGCGAAGCAATCCCCCCGATCCTTTGCGTCCCTGCGCCTCCTTGTCCGCCATAGCTTCAGCGACGGCGGATGTGTGAAGCCGTATTTTCTTTGTTCGGTTTTGGGATCGGTGCCGGTATTAAGGTGAAAGACCATGATCGAGGACGCCGAACTGCTCCGCCGTTATGCCGCCGAACGCTCCGAGGCGGCGTTTGCCGAATTGGTCCAGCGGCATCTCGGCCTGGTGTATTCCGTGGCGCTGCGGCAGGTGGAGCGCGATGCGCACCTGGCGGAGGATGTAGCGCAGAAGGTTTTCAGTGACCTTGCGCGCAAGGCCGCGCCGCTCTCGCGGCATCCGGTACTCACCGGCTGGCTGTACCGCAGCACACAGTTTACCGCGATCGACGTGATGCGGTCCGAGCGCCGGCGGCGAGCCCGCGAACAGGAGGCCCAAACCATGCATGAACTCACGACCGGCTCCGGCCCCGCAATGGACGGCGAAAAACTCCGCCCCGTGCTCGACCAGGTGATGGGCGAGCTGAACGACCGCGACCGCGACGCCGTCATGCTCCGTTTCTTCGAGGGCCGGCCGTTTGCCGAGGTGGGAGCGAAACTTCAGATCACCGAAGATGCCGCCAGGATGCGGGTTGAAAGAACCCTCGATAAAATGCGCACACTGCTCGGCCGCCGCGGGGTGACCTCGACAACCGCGGCGCTGGCTGCGGCACTCGCGAATCAGGCGGGTGTGGCGGCCCCGGCCGGGCTTGCTGCCATGGTGACCGGAGCGGCCGTGACGGGGGCCAAAGCCGGCGGGGGCCTGGGGATGATTTTTATGAGTATGACCAAACTACAAGTTGGGATCGCCAGCGCGCTCGTCCTAGCGGGCGCAACGGGCATTGTGATGCAAGCAGAGACGAACAACGCGTTGCTGGGTGAAGTGTCCGAGCTCCGCCATGAGAATCAAAAAATGCCGGCTCTGGAGGCGGACAATCTCCGCCTGGCCAAGACCGCCGCCGAGGTCGCGGAGCTGCGCAAGGATGAGGGTGACGTGGCCCGATTGCGTGACGAGACGGCGCTTCTGCAAAGCCGGTTGCGAGCGATGGAGGCGGCCAGGATGGCCAGCGGCGGCGAGACCAAGGCCGGCCTTGCGGGCGTCACGATCTACGAAATTTCCAACCTCGACCGCATTCCGTCAGTGAAGTCGCAGGCCCGGCCGGTCTATCCGGTCGAGCTGAGAAAGGCGGGGGTGGCGGGTGATGTCCTCGTAGAGTTCATCGTCGACGCCAATGGCGATGTGCGGGACGCCCAAGTCCTCAAGGCCGAACCGCCGGATTTTGCCGAGTCGGCGGTCACGGCGGTAAGCCAGTGGAAATTCCAGCCGGGCGAAAAGGACGGACAGCCCGTTCATACCCGCATGCGAGTACCGATCAGGTTTACCGTGGATAATAACGAAGCGAAGCGGAGCGATCACTAAACCCGCATGGACATGCGCCGTAGTACCCTGCCGACGATGGTGATCACGATGCTGGTGATTGCCGGCGGCATGGTCTTGGCGTGGCAGTACCAAACGGCGTGCCAGTTGCGCGATGAAATCGGGCTGTTGCGCGGGCAGAACCGCCGACTTCGCCAACTGGAGGACGAACACCGGCGTTTGTCGGCGGCGGAGGTGGCGACCGGCGAATTGCAGGCCCTGCGTGACGATCATGCCGCGGCCGTCCGACTGCGGGGAGAGGTTGAGGCGTTCAAGGCCCGCGTGGAGGAAATGACCCCGATGGTGGTTTCGCCGCAACCTGTCGCGCTATTGACGCTCGGCACCTGGAAGAATGCCGGGCGGGCCACACCCGTGGCGGCGGTCGAAACCCTGCTGTGGGCCGTGGCGGGTGGCGACACTGACACCATGGCGGGAGGGATCGTCCTCGATCCCGCGGCGCGGACGAAAGCCGAGGCGCAGCTCGCACAGTTGCCCGAGGCCATGCGCCGGGAATATGGCACGGCGGAAAAATTCGCGGCCTTGCTGCTCGCGAGGAGTGCCGCGCCGATCAAGGAAGTGGAAGTGATTTCGCAGACCCCGGTCGATGCGGACACCACGGCCTTGCAGGTGCGTATGAAGGACGGAGAAGGCAAAACCAAGGAGACCGTCTTCATGTTTCAAAAGAGTACATTCGGTTGGCAGTTGAAAGTCCCCGCGAACGGATTGAACAAATAGTCCCGGGCCGCCTGAAATTGGCGCAACCCATCGGGCAAATTGTCAGCTATTAGTTGACACCCCCGGAGGGGTGGGTGGTTCTTTTGTCGTTACTGGCGAGGGACCCCTCATCATGATCCGAGAGCCCCGGCTGCTTCCGCCCCAATGAAAACCCGCTGCTTCTGGCTCACCGGCCTGCTCTTGCTTCCAGTGGTCTTTGCCGCGGACCAGCCGGTCTCGACAGCGGCGCCGAAAAAGCCCGTGAAGCAGGGCGGCGATTTCGTTTTTTCGCTCCTACCCAAGGCGTTCTCGAAAAATCCGTTTGTGAATATGAGCGTGTTCACCGAGATGACCGAGGAGGGCAAAAAACTTCCGCCGCCTACGCCGGACAGCCCGGCGTACTACATTGCGCAGTCGGCCGGCTTTCATGCCTTCGGGCCGCCGGTCGCCAGACTGACGCCGCCGACGCAGGAGAGCATCGAGCGGGTGCTGCGCACCACCCTGGACGGCGAAGGCTACCAGGTGGAGGCGCCGCCGGAGCACGCGGCGACCCTGGTCGTCATTTATAGCTGGGGCCTGCACAGCAAGGTTGAGCCGCTTGGTGACGAGGAGAATGGCGAGTCCACTTACAACGCCAATGCGGGGATCAAGAACCTGTATGAGCGGGCGGCCCTGATCGGCGGCGAAAAATACGCCCAGAAACTGGTGGAGGCGAATATGACGGCGATCACGCAGTCCGCCGACCTCGACGATGCCCTGGCGAACAGCGGCCGGGTCGGCAGCCCGATTCTCACGCCCGAAGCCATGGCGTTTTTCAAGAAAATGAACCCGGTGCAGCAGCTGTACGACAGCAGCCCCAATATGGCCGAGCTCATGGAGCAGACCAACGAGGACGTCTATTTCGTCGTGGCTTCGGCCTATGATTACCAGGCGATGGGAAAAAACCGGCGAATCCTGCTCTGGCGTACGAAGATGACGGTGGACACCAAGGGAGTCTCCATGACCGACACGTTGCCCGCGGTGATCGTGGCCGCCGGGCCCTATTTTGGCCGTGAGACGGAGGAGGCCACGGTCCTGACCAAGCGGGTGGTGCGGCAGGGGAAGGTCGACGTGGGCACGCCGACGGTGGTGGAGCCGGTGAAGAAATAGAACTCAGCCGGACTCATGCAGTAGGAAACCGCGGATGCCGCGGATGGACGCGGATAAACCAGAGCCAAAATCATGGATTGATCATGCCGCTGCCATCACTCACCGGATCGTGTGCCCCCGGGGTAGTCGAATTTTAATCCTAACTGCCTTATCCGTGCTCATCCGTGCAATTCGCGGAAAATCCGACTGAATTGCTCCGGCTCAGTGGGTGGAGCGCGTTGACCCCAACGCGCTGTGAGCCGTCATCCGCGTTTGAGCGTCGACGGGGCCGAACAACGCGTTGGGGTCAACGCGTTCCACCAAAACAAAAACGCGCGCTTCCCGGAGGAAAGCGCGCGTGGTGGGAAAACGTTTTGTCCGCCTCAGAAGTCGAACTGGTCGATGTTGCCCTTGTTGAAGATGTAGGGCTTCCCGAGGAGGATGTTGTCACCCTTGATTTCGAAGGTGCCGAGCGTGCCGGCCTTGAAGCTCGCGGCGCCGGGCTTGAGCTCGTTCTTCGCGACGGAGACGCCGGCGTAGATGCTGAGGTAGCCGAGATCCATCGTGTTCCAGAGGATGACGCTGTCGGTCACGCCATCATGGACGTAGCGCTTGTTCTCGTTGGGCAGGCCCAGGCCGATGACCTTCACCTTGCCGGTCTTGCCGGCCTGCTTCACAGCCTCGGCCGCACCGGGGACGCCGGGCGAGCAGATGGCCATGATGAGCTTCAGGTTCGGGTTGGCGCTCATCATCGCCGTGGCCTCGGACTGGGCCTTGTCCTTCATGTCGTCGCACGGGCGGGTGATCGCGAGTTTCATTTTCGGATACTTTGCGGCGAGGCGGGCCTGAATGTGCTTCATCCACTCCTGTTGGTTGGAGGCGGTCAGGCTGGCCGTGATGATGGCGAATTCACCCTCGTTGTTCATCAGGCGGGCGGCCTCGTCCATGAGCGAGTAGCCAATGCCCTCGGGCGTGGCCTGGTTGACGAAATACGAGCGGGAATCAGGCAGCGCGTCGGCGTCGTAGGTGACGACCTTGATGCCCTGCTTCTGGGCCTTGCGGAGGGCGGTGGAGATGCCCTCCTTGTTTTCACAGGCGGCGACGATCACGTCGACGCCGAGGGTGATCCAGTTCTCGACGATTTCGTTCTGCTTGGCGGCGTTGGAGTCGGTCGGGCCGTCGAACAACAGCTCGACGCCGAGCTCCTTGGCGGCCTTTTCGGCGCCGGCCTTGCAGGAGATGAAGTAAGCGTTGCCCTTGGCCTTGGGCAACATGGCGACCACGAGCTTCTGGTTCGCGGCCGCGGCGGAGGCGACGGGCGCCAAGGAGGTCAGTAACAGGCCGAGTGCGAGGAGCAGACGGAGGGGGAGGGATTTCATGCAGCAGTTGGGGTTTGAGGTTGGGGACGGGCAGAGTGGCGCGAGGCCCGCCAGTTAGACAAGTATTTTGGCAGAACGCTCCCGGCGAGGGCGAGGAGCAGCAGGACACCGGTGAGCATGCCGGAGAGTTCCTCGGCGCCGTTCATGCGCATGACCGCGGGCAGGCAGGCGAGACCGTTCTTCAGCACCGCGATGGCCGCGACTCCGAGCAGCGTGCCGGTGATGCTGCCGACGCCGCCGAAAATGCTGGTGCCGCCGAGCACGACGGCGGTGATGGCGAAGAGTTCATAGCCCGTGCCGGCGTCGGCCGTGGCCTGGCCGAGGCGCGCGGTATAAATGAGGCCCGCCAAGGCCGACACGAAGCCAGCCATGACATAAACCATCGCGAGCCGGCGCCCCACGGGCAGACCGGCATAGCGCGAACCTTCGGGGGAAAATCCAATGGCGCGGAACGACCGGCCGAACGTCGTGCGGTGCACGAGCAGGCCCATCAGCACGGCGACGGCCAGGAAGATCCAGGCCTGCGTCGGCAGGCCGAGCCAGCGTTCCTGGCCGAGAAACAGGAACGAAGTGGGGAAGTCCGTGTACGTCACGGCGCCATGCGTGATGGCCTCGGCCAGTCCGCGATAAAGCGAATAGGTGCCGAGCGTGACGATGAGCGGCGGCAACCGCAGCCAGGTGATGAGCGTGGCGTTGAGACCGCCGCCCAGGGCACCGACAACCAGCGCACCGGCCGCCGCCATGGGAATGGACATCCCGAAGTCGTGCCAGAACATGCCGAAAAGGATCGCGCACAATCCGAGCAGCGAGCCGACCGAGAGATCGATGCCGGCCGTCAGGATGATGGGCGTCAGCGCGAGCGCGAGCAGGCCGATCTCGCAGGAGTGCCGCAGGATGTCGAACTGCCGGTCAATCGTACCGAAGCCAACGATGACGCCGCGGCGGTTGGTGGTGGTGCCGAACTGGTAGAAGAAAACCCATTCGGCCACGAGCACGAGGAACAGGATGCCCTCATGGCTGAACAACGCGGACTTCCAGGCGGGAGTGGAGGAGGGGGAGCGCATGGCGGGGCGGGTTAGCGGTTTCCCTTGCGGCTCCTCAGGCCGTCGGCGACGACGGCCAGCAGGATGATGGCTCCCTGGATTGCCTTTTCCCAGTAGGCCTCGATGTGGAGGTGCGTCAGCGCCGGCGACACGCACGCGAGGAGCAGCAGGCCGGCGAACATGCCCCAGACGCTGCCGCGCCCGCCCGAGATGGCGACGCCGCCCACGACGACGGCGGCGATGACCTTCAACTCCAGGCCGCTGCCCGAGAGCGGCTGCACCTGGGGCGACTGGATGATGTTCATCATGGCGGCGAGCCCGGTGAGCATGCCCATGAGCACGAAGACGGAAAAGGTGACGCGCTGCGGATTGATGCCGGCGAGCCGCGCGGCCTCGGTGTCGGTGCCAACCGCATAGACAAACCGGCCGGCGGCGAGGTAGCGCAGCGCGAGGGCGAAGATCACGAGCAGCACGAGCGCGGCGGCAACTAGGGTCCACTGGCCGTCGGTCTGGCTGAGCCCGAACCACTGCAGACCGTCGGGCAGGTTCACGAACTCACCCTGGCGCAGCAGATTGAGCCCCTGCCGCAGCGAGACCAGGGTGGCGAGGGTGACCACGATGGACGGCAACCGCAGGCCGGCGACCAGCACGCCATTGAAGGCGCCGAGCAGCGCACCGATGGAGACGGACGCGAGCAGCACGAGCCCGGCGGGACAGCCGTGCGCCGCGAGGAGGCCCGCGCCCACGCTGCACACGGAGAATTGCGAGCCGACGGAGATGTCGATCTGCCGGCAGATGATGACGAGCGTCATCCCGCAGGCGACCACGAGCGTCGGCGCCTCGCGCGTGGCGAGCGAGAGCAGGGGCTGCGGCTGGTAAAAGGCGGGCGCGACAATGGCCAGCATGGCCAGGAGGAGACCGAGGGCACCCGCTACCGAGAGTTCGCGGAAATAGCGGTTCATCGGGAAAAACTCCAAATCCCAAACTCCAAACTCCAGAGAAACTCCAAGACACCATCGTCAAAGGCCGGGCCGCCGATGGCTTGATGCTTCAATGTTTGGAGCTTCATTGGAATTTGGCGCTTGGCGTTTGAAATTTTCATTTGGCGGTTCCCAGCGCGACCGACATCACATTCTGCGCCTCGGATTTGCCGGGCAGGACGGCCGCGATGGTGCCGTTGCGCATGACGCCGATGCGATCGCTCATGCCGAGGACCTCGGGGAGATCGCTGGAGATCAGCAGCACGGCGAGGCCCTCCTTGGCGAGGCGGCGGACGATCTTGTGGATTTCGCTCTTGGCGCCGACATCCACGCCCTGGGTGGGCTCGTCGAGGATCAGCAGCTTTGGCTTGGTGGCGAGCCAGCGGGCGAGCGAGACCTTCTGCTGGTTGCCGCCGGAGAGGCTGCCGCCGGGTGCGTCCGGGCCGTAGGCTTTCACCGCGAGATCGCGGATGAAATCAAGCGCGTGACGGCGCTCCGTGCCAAACCGCAGCCACGTGCCCGGGAAAATGCTCCGGTGGACGGCCATGGACATGTTCTGCGCGATGGGCATCTCGAGCACCACGCCGTGGCGCCGCCGGTCCTCGGGGACGTAGGCGATGCCATGGGCGACGGCCTCCTGCGGTGAATGCAGGATCACGCGCCGTCCGTTGAGCAAAATCTCGCCGTTGGTGGCGGGGGTCAGCCCGAAAAGAATCCGCGCGAGCTCCGTCCGGCCCGCGCCGACCAACCCCGCGAGTCCGAACACCTCTCCAGCGCGCACGTCGAAGGTAACATCGTGCACCGGGCATTCAGTGCAGCCCACGGCGCGCAGGGAAAGCACCACCTCGCCGGGGTCGGTCTCGGCGGGGGGATAAATCTGCGTCACCTCCCGGCCCACCATCATGTGGATGAGGCCGGCTTCGTTGATGTCGCCCACCGCGCTCGTACCCACGCTCTCGCCGTCGCGCAGCACCGTGACGCGGTCGGCCAGCGCAAAGATCTCATCCAGCCGGTGCGAAATATAGATGACGCCGACGCCGCTGGCGCGCAGCTCGCGCACGACGGCGAAGAGCAGGTGCTGCTCCTTCTGCGTGAGCGAGGCGGTGGGCTCGTCCATGATGACGATGCGGGCGCCCGCGCCAAGTGCACACGCGATCTCGACGAGCTGCTGCTCGGGCATGGATAAGCCGCGCACCTCGGCCTCGGGGGAGATGGCCGCGCCGATGCGGGCGAGCAATTCGCGGGCGCGCTCGCGCCGGGCGCGCCAGTGCACCAGGCGCAGGGCGGACGAGGGCTCGAGCCGCAGCGCGATGTTTTCGGCGACGGTGAGGTCGGGAAACAGGGCTGGCTGCTGGTAGATACAGGCCACGCCCAGGCGCTGTGCGGCGGAAGGCGTGAGGTGGGAGACCTTCTGCCCCGCGATCGCGATGCTGCCGCGGTCCGGCTGGTGGGCACCGGTGACCACGCGGATGAGAGTGCTCTTGCCCGCGCCGTTTTCACCGAGCAAGGCGTGGACCTCGCCGGCCTGCAGGTCGAAATCAACCCCGCGGAGCGCGTGCACACCCGCGTAGGATTTGGTAATCCGGTGGAGTTCGAGCAAGGGGGCGGACATGCGGGGAACAGGCAGTGCGTCTAGGGTCGCGGGAGGGTCGGTAACAGCTGGGAAAAACGTGCATCACGAAGCGGCGGCGACCTTCCGGCAAGCGAAGAATGAAAGCCGTCCCAGCGATATCAGCGTCCCTTGCCGCAGCCATTCACTGCAGCCGGTACGGCACGGGCTTCCACCTTCGCCAAGGCTACGGTGGACAGGTCGTTCTGCGCCGGGACGCTGTGCAGTTCAACCGTCTGGAGGTAGGGCGAGGCGTCCCTGCCGGCTTGTCCGCCGAAGCCTTGGCGAAGGTGGAGCCGCGGTCTAGGATCGTGAGCTTGTCGAACGGCTCACCCGGAGGTTTACCCGCCTCTGGCGGCGCCGAAGGCGACCAGGGGTTCGCCCTCCCAAAATTCAAAAGCACAGGGACGCTGTTGGCTCAGTGACGGGGTCGGGAGGCTTCCTCGGCGGTCTCGAGGGGCGTGACCGGGTCGATGAAGAACCACGACACTGCCCCGACGACGTAAACGCCCGCGGCCACCAGGATCGCCAGCGTCCAGCCTTCCATGCTCGGCGGGCTGTCGGGCGTCGCCTTGTAATGGCCCAGGATGCGGCTGACGACCCACGGGCCGAGGGCGCCGCCGAAGTTGCCCATCATGTTGAAGCTGCCGGAGAGCGAACCGGACAGCCGGCCACCGACATCCATGACCGCGCCCCAACCCGGGGCCATCGCGAGATCGTTGGAAAAACTGGCCATCCCCATGGCCAGCATCGCGAGCACGGGGTTGTCGATCTTGGCCGCCAACCCCAGCATCACGGCCGCGGAAAAGAGGCCGACACTGGACGTCACGCGGCGGGCCCGCCGGACATCGAGCCATTTTTCGGCGAGGCGCCGGGCCACCACGCCGCCGACGATGGAGCCGATGCCGCCGAAGAAGAGCGGCAGGCCGGCGAGCACAGCGCTCTGGCCGAGCGACACATGCCGGGCATCGCGCAGGTAGGTGGGCAGCCAGGTGACGTAGAAATACCAGCCATACGACATGCAGAAGTACTGGAGCCAGAGGAGCCAGACCGTGCGGTTGGCCATCAACCGTCGCCACGGGATGGCGGCATGGCTGGGGGCGTTGGTCTCCGCGCCGTCCATCAGCGCGAGCTCGGCGGCGTTGACGGAAGGATGTTCGCTGGGGCGGTCCCGGAACCAGCGATAAAACGCCACCGCCCAGACCGCTCCCAGCAATCCGAAAATGGTGAACGCCCACCGCCAGCTGACATAGCCCATCAGCATGGCCACGAGCACGGGGGTGAAGGCGCCGCCCCAGCGGGCGCTCAGCCACAGGATGCCTTGGGCGCGCACGCGTTCCTTCGAGGGCAGCCAGATCGTGAAGATCTTGGTGGCGTTGGGAAAGCATCCGGCCTCGCCCGCGCCGAAAATGATGCGGCAGAGGAGCAGGGAAATATAGTTCCAGGCCCAGCCGGTCGCGGCGGTGAACACCGACCACATCACGACCACCTTCATCAGCACGCCGCGGGGCCCATAGCGGTCGCCCATCCAGCCGGCCGGGATTTCGAAGAGCGCATAGGACATCGAAAACGCAAAGAACACCCAGCCCATCTGCTTCTCATCCAGGCTGAGGTCGTGCCGGATGGCGGAGGCCGCCTGCGAAATGCAGACGCGGTCGACGTAGGTGATGACCGCCAGCACCACGATGAAGGCGAGCATGACATGCCGCGCCCGCGTGGGTTGGGCGTTGGGCGCACGCCGTGTCGCCGCAACATTTCCTGTCGGGGTAGAACTCATGGGGTCTGGCGATGCAGGGGAGTTTGCGCGGCCATGGCAACACCGCGCTTGGAAATCTCCGGATCCAATTAAAAGGAAGCGCGATTAATTAGCCCGCGGATTTTTTCGCACGGAAAGGCCGGTGCTGCAAACTGCCCGGTCGAACCAAATATTTTTCGCCGGCGGACACGATGCGAATTACGGTGGCGGCCCCTGCTGCAACATTCATGGCGACCCCGGTTTCGGACGGGTTTTGCGCCTCCGTTCCCCATCGGAGCATTGGGGCACCCGCCCGCCAACTGCCTGGGGTCATAGGCATGACTCCTGTAGGGTAGATCTTACGCCTCTGCGGTGACGGAAAGGCGGAAGCTACGCCTATTCGACGTATCGCCTTAGCATGGTCGTTACTTCCTTCAGCTGCTTTCGGCGTTGATCGGCTGTCGAATTGGCAGCGAGGCAGTGCTCAAGATGATCGGAAATGATTTTCTCTGCGAGCGACTTCACGGCCTGGCGTGCGGAGACCAATTGATTGAGGATCTCGGCGCAATCGTAGTCGCCTTCAATCATTGCCTCGACGCCCTTGAGCTGCCCCGTGATCTTGCGGAGGCGGATTTGCAGGACGCGGCGGTCGGCATCGGGGTCGGCTGGGCTGTGTGACATGCCATTTGCTACGCTGGAATACCGCGAAAAACAAAGATGAAAGTTCTCGCTTGTCCGTAAGGGGGGAGGGGGCATGGTGCATCTATGGACTTTTCCCAACTCCTCCAACAAGGCGAGGCTCACGCGTGGCTGTTTGTGCCCACGGCAATTCTGCTCGGTGCGTTGCACGGCATGGAGCCGGGGCACTCAAAAACTATGATGGCCGCCTTCATCATCGCGGTGCGCGGCACAGTGGGACAAGCCGTCATGCTGGGTCTTTCCGCTGCCATATCCCATTCCCTTATCATTTGGGCTCTTGCGGCCGCGGCGCTCCGCTACGGTTCGCAATGGTCGGTTGAGACAACGGAACCCTATTTCCAGATCGTGTCCGGAATTATGATCGCGGGACTGGCGATATGGATGTTCTGGCGGACCCGCCGGGATCAGGATCTGGCCGCAGCCCATGAACGCGATCACGCAAATGTGGGGCCGCACGGCGGGAAAATGATCGATACTGGCCATGGCTTGATTGAGCTGGCTGTGTTTGAAACGGGGGTGCCGCCACGGTTTCGGCTTTACCTTGCCGATGCATCCGGAACGGCGCATCTGACTGAAACGGCTCCGAAGGTAATGGTGGGGACCGTGCGGCCGGACGGGGTGGAGCAGGTATTCGAGTTTGTCCGAAAGGAAGACGAGACTGAGTCCTTTTTTGAATCAACGACGGACATTCCAGAACCGCACGAATTTGACGCGAAAGTGACTCTCGCGCATGGCGACCACACCCACACCCATCAAGTGGCATTCAGTGAGGAGGACCATCACCACCACCATCACGATCACGTCGATGTTGCGAATCTGACCGCTGGCGAATATGCCGACGCGCACGAACAGGCACACGCCGCGGACATCGCAAAGCGATTCACCAATCGCACCGTAACGACCCCGCAAATCATCTGGTTTGGGATTACAGGCGGATTGATGCCCTGTCCTGCGGCGTTCACGATTCTCTTGGTTTGCCTGCAATTAAAAAGATTCACGCTGGGCTTTGCCTTGGTCGCGGGGTTCAGCTTGGGGCTCGCGATCACCATGGTGGCCTCCGGCGTATTGGCGGCGTGGGGTTTGCGACACGCCGAAAAGCGCATCAAAAACTTCGGCAAGTTCGCGCGCCGAGCCCCCTATTTCTCGGCAGCTTTGCTCGCGCTTCTCGCCATCTTTTTTATCACCCAAGGGTGGAGGCACCTGGGTCACCCCGCCGCTTAGGCTGGGCGCACGTAACAACCAAACGGCAACCAGGCTTCCGTCCACCTCGCAAGTGTGAGAGTCCCGTAGGTCCAGACGGTCGCGGGCTCTTCATTTATCGCCTCGTCCCCGTCGGCTCGGTTCTCTCCAGAAATCACTCGACCGAAACGATGACTCCAGACCCGCATGACACCAGGCCGTGCGGTGAAAGGAGTTGCGTGAGGTGGCGTTGTTGGAAGTATCACGGGGATTCCCGGTCCCTTCACTTTACCCCATGAAGACGAATGCACTGTTCCTGCCGTTGGCGGCGGTCTGCCTCCTGCTCCGCCCCGGCGCAGCGCGCGCGGATCAAGTCGATGACCTGATTGCCGATCTGCGCAGCGGCGCCGGCACGACCGTTGATGCCGCCAAGCGCGACGAAGCCCTCAAGGCGGACTATGCCAAGGCCAACGAGATTTATTCGAACGGCCTCGCCGCGCTTTACCTCTCGGAAATCAAGATTTCGATCCTTGAGCCGGAAAAAGGCGGCGGATGGCCGTACCGGTCCTTTTTGGTGAATGATATTGCCATGCGCGCGAACCTTACCCGGGCCCTGACGAAACGATTCGAGGAGAAGCCTGATTCCATGCTGGCCTTTGCCTTGATCTGTCCCGCGCTCTACGCCCGGGATGACGGGTTGCTGGGTCGGGCGGAGTCGTATCTCAAGGAGAACGACCCCTATCTCTACAAAATCGAGCAGGGGAAGATCGATCACTCCTGGCGGCCTTATATTACTTCGGGATTGAAAGCGGAGGACGCCAGGAAAGCCCGGACGCAAAAGTGACCGGCGGACTGGGAATGGACCAAAGGCCTCAGGTGACAGGAAGCGTTAGAGTGGCCTGGCTAACTCAAGCCTAATATAGTTATTGGTAGTTAAACGACATCGCTCGATGACGGCTGCACGAATCAGTTATCAAGACATCCCCAAAGAGGAGAGGAAGCGTCTAGAAGCGGTAATCTTCCGCAGGCCAAAGCCGCATGCGATATTTTCTGTGTTTTTCGTGTTCGTGATGTTCGGATCCCGTTGCGTCGCTAACGCACTCGTTTTAAAGGGGAGGCCGTTCTGGTTGCACCTCACGGTAGATTTTGTCGTCGCAGGTTGTCTTTCTGCATTGATCGCGCTTTTGCTCTTCAGGCCGTTGCTGAAGCGCGAGGTCGAAAAAGCGAAAAATGTCTAAGCAAGAATCCCCCCATGAAGACACTCCCGTGGTTTACGGTGATTTTATTTATCGGATGCCTGGTGACGGGCTATTTTTTATTCAGCGAGCGGAATGCCGTCATCCAGATCACGGTGAGCCGGGATGTGGCCGAAAGAGATTACAAAGAGGCGCACGCCCATAATTCCGAGATGGAACACCAATTGGCCGAGGCGAAAGTGGCCCGGGCGCTCGCAGAGAAGCAAGTCGCCAAGCTCACGGCGGATTCAGCAGCGGCGGCGGTAGCCCGCCCCTCAGGCGGGGCACCGAAGAACGCACCGACCATCATTCACATCAGCGACATTATCAGGGATCATCCCGAGTACATTGCCCTCTACGCCAAGCAGACTCGGCAAAACATCAACCGGATGTATGGTAACGGACTGAGCACGCTCAATCTGCCTCCCGACCAGATGTCCCGGCTGAAGGACCTGTTGGCCGAGCGTCAGATGAATAACATCGACGCCATCGCGGCAGCGAACGCCGCCGGTTTGGAGCCGAGTTCCCCTGCCTGGCAGGAGGCGATGAAACAGGCGGCGCAGGATACGCAGCAGCAGATGAACGCCATTTTTGGCAGCGACGCTGAAGCCACGCTTGCGCGGCTGCAGGCCAGGGCCAATTTTCAGACCCAGGTCGACACGAACTACGTTCACGAATTCGCAGATGCCGGTGCCCCGATGAGTCCCCAGCAGTCCAACGCTCTCGTGCAGGCGTTGGCCGACGCCAATTATGCGGGCAAGGATTTGTCGACCCGTCCAGCCGGCTACAACGATGTCGACCCGAACACCGGGCTGACCCCCCACAACATCCGGGTACTTGACACTGCCGCCCAAATGCTCACCCCGGCCCAAATTGAAGTTCTCAAAAGCGATCTGGCGGATGCGAACAAGATGAGTTCCATCATGAACCAGTACTACAAACCCGGTACGCCCGCGATCGTCATGCCCTGATGATTGGTTGCCGTTGGGTTGTACGGCTCCGCGGTGCTATCTCTCAACTAGGGTAAGCTTTGAGACTCATCGTGCCGTGAGAAGCATTTCGATTCTCAGAAATAGGGGCCGAGCTTCAGAAGAGGAAACCATGCCAATCATCAGCCAGTCCGGAATACCCGCTGTAGCCGGAATCCTGGCAGAACCGGCTGGTCTGAACATGCAATCCTGACCGGCCTATTTTTTACGCAGGGGTTCGACGACGGCGGACATGTCCTTTTCCCCGTGGCCCAGGGCGACGGCCTGCTGGAAGAGGCCGAGCGCGGCGGTGGCAGTGAGCAGCGGCAGCTGGCGCCGGCCGCCCTCCTGGATCGCGTAGCCGAGATCCTTGGCCATGAGCCTCAGCAAAAAATTCGGCGTGTAGTCCGGCGCCGTCATCCGGGCCGCGATGGTCTTGACCAGAGGGCTGCCGGGCGCGCCCTCCGTGAGCACCGCGAGTGCCTGGGCACGGTCGAGGCCACTCCGCTCGATCAGGGCGAGGGCCTCGGCCAATGCGGCGATCTGCGTGCCGCAGACAAAATTATTGATGAGCTTGATCATCGCCCCGCTGCCGACCGGGCCGAGGTGCGTGATGCTGCGGCTCATGACCACCAGCGCGGGCCGGGCTCTTTCCAGCGCCGCCGCCGGGCCGCCCACCAGGAAATTGAGCTCGCCGCCGGCCGCATGGATGCGGCTGCCGGTCACGGGCGCGTCGAGAAATTCACTGCCGTGCGCCGCGACGGCCTGCGCCAGTTCCATGATCCACGAGACCGTCAGCGTGCTGGACTCGATCAGCACCACGCCCTTGGCCGCGCCGGCCAGGGCGCCATTGGCGCCGAGCCAGACTCCGCGGGAGGCCGCATCATCGGCCACCATGCTGATGATGATCTCGGCCCCGGCCGCGGCTTCGCGCGGTGTGGCCGCGGCCTGCGCGCCCTCGGCGGCGAGGACTGCGGACTTCGCCGGGTTGCGATTCCAGACCGTGAGGGGAAAGCCGCCGCCGAGGAGGCGGCGCGCCATGCCGGCGCCCATGATGCCCAGTCCGAGAAGTGCGATGCGTGGTTTAGACATGAGGATTATTTTTTTAGCCACAAAGGCACGAACCCACGAAGGGCGATCCGGTTTGGATTTCTGCGCGACTTTGTGTCTCCGTGGCCAAATCGGGTTGGTTTTATTCGGTGACCTTGAATTTCTTCAGGGCCTTTTCATCGACCGTCAGGCCGAGGCCCGGGGTCTTTTCGTCGAGGTCGATGAAGCCGTCCTTGGCCATCGGCTCGCCCTTGAAGATATACCAGAAGAGCTCGTTGCCGACCTCGACGTCGACCGGCGGGAAGAACTCCGCCATCGGCGAGTTCAGGCTGGCCATGACGATGTGGTAATTGTGCATCTGGCCGGCGTGCGGGATGACCGGGATGGAATGCGCCTCGGCGAGCGCGGCGATCTTGCGCGCGGCGGTGAGGCCGCCGACGCGGTTGGTGTCGAACTGGATGTAGTCCACCGCGCGCGCCTCGATCAGCTCGCGGAAACCGTAGATCGTGTGCTCGTGCTCGCCGCCGGCGATCGGCACACGGTTGGCGCGCTTCAGCTCGGCGTAGCCGTGGATGTCGTCGGGGATGACGGCCTCTTCCAGCCAGCGCAGGTGGAACGGCTCGAGCAGCGGCAGCATCCGCTTCGCGTAGTCGAGGGTCCAGCCCATGTAGGCGTCGGCCATGATGTCGATGCCGTCGCCGACCGTCTCGCGCACGGTGCGGACGAGCGCGACATTGCGCTGCATGCCCTCGGCGCCGTCGACGGGGCCCCAGCCAAAGCGGAGCTTCATGGCCTTGTAGCCCTCGTTCTTGTATTTGCGGGACTCGGCGGCGAGCTGGTCGAGCGGCGTGCTGTAGAGACGGCTCGCGTAGACGGGGATGCGCGGCTTGGTGCGCCCGCCGAGCAGGCGGTAGACCGGCTGCTTCGCGGATTTCCCGAGGATGTCCCACAACGCGATGTCCACCGCGCTAATTGCGACCATCGCGACGCCCTTGCGGCCGAACGCCATCGTCTTCCGATACATGTGCTGCCAGAGGAACTCGAGGTCCCACGGGTCGGCGCCGATCAGCAGCGGCTTCAGATAAAGGTCGATGAGCTGCTTGGTCACGAGGGGCGACAGCGCGGCGTTGCCGACGCCGACGAGGCCGTTGTCGGTGAATATTTCCACCACGAGCCAGCCGTGGAAGGTAAACGTGCTCATCGTCGCCTTGGTCAGCATCGGCGAAACCAGATCCATCGGATTGGTGCAGAAGTGGGGCGGCAACGGGACGGTCTTGCCTTTCCATTGGACGACGCGGGTGCGGATTTCAGTGATTTTCATGGAGGAGAAAGAGGGGAATTTTTAGCCGCGGATTATGCGGATGGGCACGGATGAAAACCAAATTTTCCGGGATTTATCCGTGCAATCCGCGGTCAAATCAGACCGGGTTATGAGGAGAGGTTGAAAGAGGCAGTGATTGAATGCGCGGGATGCCGAGGCAGATCACCGCAAAGGCGAGGAGGTGGAGCGAGCCGGCGATCATGAGCACGGGGGTGAAGCTGTAGCCGTGGTCGCGGAGCCAGCCGACGAGCTGGCCGAAGACCACGCCGCCCATCGCCCCGCCGAGGCCCACGAGGCCGGCGAGTGTGCCGACGGCGCGCTTGGGAATCATGTCGGTGGGCAGGATCATCACGAGGGTGGACCACGACTGCTGCCCGAAGAAGGCCAGGCTGAAAATAAAAATCACCCAGCCAACGGAATGCAGCTGCGGCACCAGCATGACCCACGGCATGAGGGCGGCGCTGGCGCCGAGGGCGAGCTTGCGCGCGCGGTTGACGGGCGCGCCACGGCGCAGGAGCCAGCTCGAGAGCGTGCCGCCGCAGAGGCAGCCGACACCGGAGGCGGCGTAGGGAATCCAGCCGATGCGGCCGGCGGTCTTGAGGTCGAGGTTGAAGGCCTCGAGCAAGAACTTGGGCAGCCAGAAAAGATAAAAATACCACGCCCCGTCGCTGAGGAACTTGGCGAGGATCACGGCCCACGTTTCGCGGAAGCGCAGGATGGCCGCGAGCGGGATCACCGGTGGAACCGTGGCCGTGGGCGCCTCGATAACGGAGTGCAATTGCGCGCGTTCGGCGGCGCCCAGGCCGGGATGTTTCTCCGGGGGCTGGTAGTCGAGCCACCACCAGACGGTCCACAACAGGCCGAAGCCGCCGGTGAGCAGGAACACCCACCGCCAAGGCGCGAGGCCCAGCCAGCCCGTGTTGGTTAGCACATAAACGATGAGCGGTGGCGCCACCACCGCACCGACGGCGGTGCCCGCGTTGATGATCCCCATCGCGATGGAGCGTTCGTGCACCGGGAACCACTCGGTTACGGCGCGCGTGGCCGCGGGGAAACCGCCGCCTTCGCCGATGCCGAGCAGGAGCCGGCTCGTGGCCAGCATGAAAACCCCGAACGTGAGGCCGAAGACGGAGGACAGCCCATGGTTGCCCGCGAAGGCATGACTCGCGCAGGCCAGCGACCAGAACACCATGATGCAGGTGAAGCCCCGCCGCGTGCCGAGCTTGTCGAGGAGCCGGCCGCCGCCGAGATACATCAGGCCGTAGGTGAGGAGAAAGGCCGAATCGAGGAACGCCTTGACCTGGTTGGACACCGGAATGTCCGCCTGGATCGCACTCAGCGCCCACGGCAGGGTCTGGCGGTCAAGATAGCTGATCGCGATGGCAGTGCTGACAAGGAGGGCGATGCGCCAGCGCAGCATGGATGGCAGTTACAGGGTGGGGAAAGTCAGGGGAGGGGCCCATCTGCCTTTCAGCATTCCCGCATCGTGGCGAAACGAAAAACATTCAATTTTTAACCACGAAGGGACGAAGCCACGAAGGTCAACTCACCGGGATTGGTCTTCTTCGTGGCTTCGTCCCTTCGTGGATAAATAAGGACCGGAATGATCTTCTCACCTCCGACGGACGAGGTTCAGGAAAGTTACTGTCAGCGCGGCAATATATCTTTTGCCTCCGAAGAAAATCCGGGTCTTGTTTCCGGGTAATTCCGGTCCGTCCCCCCTTTGGGATGGATCCCCCAATACCCCGAGACCAATGCGAATCCCCCGCGCATTCCTTTTAATCCTTCCAACCCTCGCCGCGCTGGCCTGCCCGGCGGCAGGAGCTGATGCCGCTTTCACGCGGCTGGACGATCGCTTCAAGGGCACGGTTCATCCGTTCCTGCAGACCTACTGCGTCTCTTGCCACGGCAAGGACAAGACCGAGGCGGACCTGGATCTCACGGCCTACTCATCACTGGCGGCGGTGTTGAAGGATGGCCGACGCTGGGATCTGGTGCTCGATCGCCTGGAGGCGGAGGAAATGCCGCCGGAAAAGGCGAAGCTGCATCCTTCCCCGGCGACGCGCCGCGTGGCGGTCGACTGGTTCAAGGCGGTGCGTGAAAATGAAATCCAGCGCAACGCCGGCGATCCCGGCCCGGTGCTCGCCCGGCGGCTGAGCAACGTGGAGTATGATTACTCCATCCGCGACCTCACGGGTATTGATCTCCGGCCGACGCGCGAGTTCCCCATCGATCCGTCCAACATGGCGGGGTTTGATAACTCGGGCGAGGCGCTGACGATGTCGCCCATACTCCTGAACAAGTACCTGCAGGCGGCGCGCGACGTGGCCAGCCATATGTATCTCCGCGAGGAGGGCTTCGCCTTTGCGCCGAAGCCGATGGTGGTCGAGACCGACCGCGACCAGTTCTGCGTGATGCAGATCATCGATTTCTATCACCAGCAGGACACCGACTACGCCGATTATTTCCAGGCGGCCTGGCGGTTCCGGCATCGCGCGGCCCTTGGTCAGCCTGGCGCCACGCTTGCCGATGTTGCGCGGGAGAATCACGTCAGCCCGAAATACCTCGCCACGATCTGGTCGACCCTTGAGACCGCGGAACAGGTCGGCCCATCGGTCAAGCTGCAGTCAATGTGGCGGGCCCTGCCGGCGCCGCGGAAGAACGAGGCCGACCTGGCGCGGACCGCCTGCGAGGAGATGCGCGACTACGTCATCAACGTGCGCAAGAAGGTGGAAATGCGTTTCCTCAACATCAACGCGGGCGTTTCCGGCACCGAATGGCTGCCCTTTCTGGTCTGGAAGAACGAGCAGTATGCGAAGCACCGCCGGTCGTTCGATCCGGCGCAGCTGCAGGTCAAGGACGAGCCTCCGCCTGCGCCCCCGGAGCGGGTCAGGATCGAAGGTGGCAACCAGTTCGGCCCGGGAAAAACCATCCTCGTGGAAAATGCGCCGGGCGATCCCGACCTGGTCGTCCCGGCCGGCGAGCGCGCCCGCTATGAGGCGGCCTTCGGCCGGTTCTGCAGCGTTTTCCCCGACATGTTCTACCGCGAGCAACGCGGCCGGGATTACTTCCGCACGGGCCGGGACGACGGGCGACTCTTGAGCGCGGGTTACCACAATGTCATGGGCTACTTCCGCGACGACCAGGCTTTCTCGGAGCTGCTGTTGGATGAAAAGGAGCAGGCGAAGCTGGATCAGATGTGGCGTGAACTCGATTTCATCGCGGCGGCGAACGTCCGCAGCTTCGTCCAGTTTGCCATCAGCGGAACGCGCGGGGCGCGCGAAAGCTTCCGCGACAAGGAGCCGGCCATCCCCCTCGACAAGCATCTCAACGAGGAGCAGATCGCCGCGACCCCGGTCATCAAGCAGCTCGAGGCCGACTACCTGGCCCGGATCACGAACGGCGACGAGGTGGCGATCAATGCGATCAAGGATTATTTCCGCGCCACCGACGACGGCATCCGCTGGGTGGAGCGGACCCGGCTGGCGGCCGAGCCCAGCCACTTGAAGGCGCTGGTGGATTTTGCCACGCGCGCCTACCGGCGGCCGCTGTCCGCGGAAGAGCGCGAGGATGTCCTGGAATTCTACCGCTCGACCCGGGAGCGCGATCACGTGGACCATGAGACGGCTCTGCGCGAGACGATCGTGATGGTCCTGATGTCCCCGGAGTTCACCTACCGGATCGATCTCATCGGCGCGGCGGGTGGCGTCCAGCCGCTGTCGGATTACGACCTGGCGAGCCGGCTGAGTTATTTCCTGTGGTCGAGCATCCCGGATGCGGAACTGCTGGCCCATGCCGCGAAGGGCGATCTGCACGACCCGAAGGTCATCACCGCGCAGGCGCGGCGCATGTTGCACGACCCGCGCAACCGGGCGCTGGCGGTGGAGTTCGGCGGCAACTGGCTCGATTTCCGCCGCTTCGAGGGCATCGGCACCGTCGACCTGGAGCGCTATCCCGGCTTCACCCCCGAGTTGCGTCAGGCGATGTACGAGGAACCCGTCCGGCTGCTGCAGGATGTGTTTCAGAACAATCGTCCGATCCTGGACCTGCTCTTTGGCCGAGACACTTTCGTGAATCCCGTCCTCGCGAAGCACTATGGCATGCCCATCAAGGCCACGCGGCCCGACGAGTGGGTGCACCTGGCGGACGCGAGCCCATACAATCGCGGCGGCCTGCTGCCGATGGCGGTGTTCCTGACCAAGAACGCCCCGGGCCTGCGGACGAGTCCGGTAAAGCGCGGCAACTGGGTCGTGAAGAATGTCCTCGGCGAGCGCATCCCGCCGCCACCACCGGCGGTGCCGGAACTGCCCAAGGATGAAGCCAAGCTGGACCTGCCCCTGCGCGACATGCTGGCCCAGCACCGCGCGGACCCGAGCTGCGCCGCCTGCCATGCACGCTTCGATGCGCTCGGGCTGGTGTTCGAAGGCTTCGGTCCCGTCGGCGACCGGCGTGAAAAGGATCTGGCGGGCCGGATCGTCGATGCCCGCGCCACGTTCCCCGGCGGTTTCGAAGGGGAAGGCCTGGAGGGCCTGCGGAAATATATCCGCGACAAGCGGCAGAACGACTTCGTCGACAATCTCAGCGGCAAGCTCCTGGCCTATGCGCTTAACCGGAGCCTGCTGGTCTCCGATGACCTCACGATCAAGGAAATGCGCCGCAAGCTGGCGGCGGATGGCTATCGGTTCGACAATCTCATCGACAGCATTGTCACCAGCCGCCAATTTTTAACCAAGCGGGGTCGCGAAGACCTTGCGCAGAATTGAATGCGATGAGCCAACCCCCCGCCTCGCCCCAAGAATCCCGGTACCGCCTTTCGCGGCGGACTTTTCTCCGCGGTGTCGGTGTCACCATGGCGCTGCCCTGGCTCGAATCCCTTTCCGGTTGGGGCGTGAGTGCGGCCGCCGCGGCCGAGACCGGCCCGGGCGCCACGGCGTTTCCCCAGCGCTTCGGCGTGTTTTTCATGGGCAATGGCATCAGCCCGAACAACTGGTCTGCCCAGGGCGACGGGGCGGAAATGCAGCTGAGCAAGACGCTGTCGCCGCTGGAACCGCTCAAGGGCAAGCTCAACGTCATCCACGGACTTTTCAACAAGACGGCCACCGGCCAGGGCATCCATCCCGCGATGACCGGCCAGCTGTTGTCCGGCGCGCAGATCTCGAAGGGTGCGATCATCCACAGCGGGATCAGCGTGGACCAGATGATTGCCCGGCATGTCGGCCAGAACACGCTGCAACCCAGCATGGTGCTGGCGTGCGAGCAGCCCATGTCCGGCTACCACGAGTCGAATTTCTCGAACGCCTACAGCTCGCACATCTCCTGGGAAAACGCGGACTCGCCCGTGCCCAACGAAATGTATCCCTCGCTGGCCTTCGACAGCCTGTTTGGGAACGGCGGCAGTCAGCGCAACCTCAGCGTGCTCGACCGCGTCAAGGATCACGCGACGAAGCTGGAGCGCAAAATCAGCGCCACGGACAAGGGCAAGCTGGACGAGTACCTTTCAAGCGTGCGCGACGTGGAAAAGAGCATTGAGCGGATGCGCGCCGACAAGGACAAGGCCGAGACCCGCGCCCGCGACAAGGGTCAGCCGATGTTCACCATGAAGCGGCCGGAGAACGGCCTGCCCGAGGACCTGCGCGACCATGCGCGCCTGATGTGCGACATCATCGCGCTGGGTTTCCAGACGGACAAGACCCGCGTTGCCTCCCTGCTGCTCGCCCGCGACCTCTCCGCGCTTTACTATCCCTTCCTCGGCCTGAAGGAGGCGCATCACGGCCTCTCGCACAACGCGACGTCCGACGGCTACGAGAGCATCTCCCGCTTTCACGTGAGCCAGCTCGCCTACCTGGCGAAGCGGCTCGATGAAATGCCCGAGGGCGAGGGCAGCGTCCTCGACAACACCTGCCTGATGTTCATCTCGAACATGTGGACGGGAACCGGGCACGACAACCGGAAGGTGCCGGTGCTCACCGTCGGCGGCCTCGGCGGCACGCTGAAGACCGGCCGGTCGCTCAACTATCTCGAGGCCGGCGACGAAAAGCGCAAGTTGTGCAGCCTGTATCTCGGAATCACGGACCGGATGGGCCTGGGCCTGAATCATTTTGGCGACGCTGATACGCGGCTGGTGGGGCTCTAATTCTGCCTGCTGGGTGCTACAGGTGTGGTAGGGCGTGGACTCCGCTCCGCGCCGGGAATGTCCTCGGAGTCCAACCCTAGCCACTTGGCTCCGAAATAATTCTGTCCTTATGCCCGGCGCGAAGGCGGAAGTCCGCGCCCTACCGATTTCGGACGCTGCCATAAAAGCCCGAAAGCTTGCCTCGCTGCCGTGACCGGCTTGAAAAGTCCCATGCACGCGTCCGAACCAAGCCCCTTGAAACTGCCCGCCATGGGCCTCGGTACCTGGTCGTTCGGGGGCGGCGAATACTGGGGTCCACAGAGCCAAGCGGATGTGGACCAAGTCGTGGGCCGCGCGATTGAGCTGGGACTCACCTATTTCGACACGGCCGAGATGTACAACGCCGGCGCGAGCGAGACGTCGCTTGGGCTCGCGCTGCGCGGCCGGCGCGACCACGTGATCATTGGCAGCAAAGTGAGCCCGGCCAACACGGCGCCGGCGGTGCTGCGCGAGCATTGCGAGGCCAGCCTGCGCCGCCTGCAGACGGACCGCATCGATCTCTACATGGTGCACTGGCCGATCCATGCGGATTCGATCCGGCACTTCACGAAGGACGAGGCGGTCATCCGGCAGCCGCCCACCACGCGCGACGCGTTCCTCACGCTGGCCGCGCTGCAGCGCGAGGGGAAGATCCGGCATATCGGCGTCAGCAACTTTGGCGTGAAGCAACTGGAGGAAGTACTGGCGCTGGGCGTGACGCTCGCGGTCAACGAGCTCCCCTACAACCTGCTCATGCGCGCAATCGAGGCGGAGATCCTGCCGTTCTGTAGAGCGAAGGGCATCGGCATCATCGGCTACATTACGCTGATGCAGGGCGTGCTGGCCGGCGACTTTGCTTCCTTCGACGAACTCCCGCCGATCCGCACGCGCACGCGGCATTTCTCCAGACGCCGCGCCGGCTCGCGCCACGGCGAGACCGGCTTCGAAGTGGAAACCATGGCAGCGCTGCAGGCGATCCGCGCCATCGCGCGTGAGGAAAGCGTGCCCTTGTCCGATCTCGCCCTCGCCTGGGCGCTGGCCAATCCCGCGGTCAATTGCGTCCTCGCGGGCTGCCGCAACCTCGCCCAGCTCGAGGAAAACACGCGCGCACTGCGCATAGAGCTGGCCGACCGCACCCTGGGTCGGCTCAACACGGCGACCGAGGACCTCCGCCAAAAACTCGGCCCCAACCCCGATTTCTACCAGGGTACGAGCCACACCCGGATTTGGTGATTGGCGGCCTTTCGAAGAACTGTGCGAGTGGCTTTATGCCGCGATGCTTGGACGGCCTTCGCTATTTCAACTCCAGCAACACGCACTTCGCCTCGGCCTGGTCGCGGTTGTTGATTTGGATGTGGCTGCCGGGGGCGAAGAACTGGTACTCGCCCGCCGGCAAAGCCCGGTTGACCTTTGTGCCACCGGTCTCGGCTGCAATTTGGACGGTGCCAGCGACGCCGACCAGGAGATGCGCGCAGCCGCCCGGTTTCACGTCGGTCTGCTTCCCGGGCGCGAGGGCGAGCTGGTAGAGACGCGCAAGCTTTTGCTCCCATTCGGGTTTGATTTCCGGCGAAGGCGGGGGCTGGGCCGGCTCGACGCCCACGGACGAACGCAGCAGCTCGATGTCGAGCACGTGAAAAACCGAGGCACCGGCGTTGGTCACACGATGCGTCAGCGGCATTTCGTCGTAGGGCGCGTAGCGCGTTTCACCCGGCGCAACATGGCGGGCGGCGGTCGGGGCGGCGCCCCATTCCTGCGAGACGATGGTCGAGTCCGACAGTTCGACCACCACCGAGGCAACCGTGTGGATGTGGTAGAGCGTGGTCTGGCCGGACGGAAAATGGACATCGATCAGGCGCAGGTAGGCGTTTTCGAGCGTGACCTTGTGATTGGGCTCCTGGAGCACGGGCACGGGTTTTTCCGGGGGTTGCGACCACGCCATGGCCGGCCACGCGAGCGCGGCGACAGCGATAAGCAGAAAACGGGGGAGAGGGGAGTGGGACTTGGGGATGTTCATTTTGAGAGGGAAATACTTCAGCCGTGAAACCGGCCGGACTCATGCAGGAGTCGAACCACGTGATTGATGGAGCGGACAAGGTAACGAGGCCGGGTTGGTTGAATCACCTCAAGCCAGCCTCCTCACGCCAGCTGCTCCGTCTGACAGCATGATGCCGCTTAGTTTTTCTTGGCCGGCGGCCGGAAATATTTGGCGGCGTAGTCGAGGAAGACGGGCCAGTCGGGCAGGTCGCTGTGGGGGCCGATATGCTTGCGGAAGGCGATGTCGCCGGAAACCAGCGCAACATTCGGGGCGGGCATCTCGGTGGAGCCGAGATCCTTTTTCCCGAGCAGCCGGTACACCGGGCCGGCGGCCACTGCGGCCATGAACTCACCGTGCGGATCGGCCCACGGGTCCTGGGTTGCACCGGTGATGAAAGCCGGGCGGGGTGCCACGAGCGCGATCAACTCGGGTGCATCCACCGGCAGGTCGTTCCAATGGCCGCCGTATTTCCGGAAGTTCGCGGCCATCCAGTAGGAGCCCGCGATGTTGTCGGTCGTCTCGCCCCAGTTGCGGCGCGAGGGCTTGGCGCCGCCTTCGCCGGAGCAGCTGGCGTAGACAATGGCCCAGCGTTGATCGTACGCGGCGGCCCAGAGCGCGGTCTTGCCCCAGCGGGAGTGGCCTTCCACGCCGAGTTGTTTCGCGTCCACTTCCTTGTCGGTCTCGAGATAATCAATCGCCCGACTCAAGCCCCAGACCCAGGCGCTCAGCGAGCCCCATTCGTCGGGAGCGCGCTGGACCTGTCCCTTGCTCATCAGGCCGATGATGCCCTGGGTCAGGCCGGCGGCGCTGTCCTGCTGCAGGCTGGCGGAGTTGAACGTGGCGTAGCCCCAGCCACGGGCGAGCACCTGCTGCATGGGCGTGGGGCCCACGGGTCCCCGGGCTGGCGCAGGGGTGGCGGGACTGGCCTTCGCTTCAGCGAGCGCACCGGCCGGGGCACCACGACGCGGACCGCCACCACCACCGGCGCCCACCACAACCATCACCGGCACCGGTCCGGACGCGTTGGCCGGGAGAGTCAGGGAGAGGCTGATGGCGGGAGTTGCCTCCGGGTAACCGGAATTATCGATGTGGCCCGTGATCGTTTTCGTTTTAACCCCACCGCCTTGGTCCACAGCGGTGACTTCCCAGGTAATCCGGGGCGTGGATCCGGGAATTTTGCCGTAAATTTCCGCGAGGAAATCGCCCAGGATTTCCGGCCGGCGCTGCTTCCACCAGGTATCAGCGTCGGTCACGCGCCGGCCGCTTTTCAGGACCAGCGGATCCGTCAGCGGAAACGGATTGGCCCGAGCCTCGTCGTAATTGCTCCAGGTACCGAAGGACGAGCGCTTGTACTGGTTGAAGATGTTGCCGTTGTCGTCCACGCCGATGTCGTCGACCCAGACCGAGGGCTTGAGTAGGCGCAGGCCGGCCGGGCGCGCCGGGTCGTCGGCCTCAGACGGCAGGCTGGTCCTCGGCGTGACGGCAAGAATGGCGGCGGAAGCATCGGCCGCGAGGGCGGCAGGAAAAGCGAGGATCAGGAGGCTGACCAGGCCGGCGATTTTTGGGAGCGGAGACATCGGCGGATTTATGAATGGGTGGTGGCAAATGAAACGAACCGGCCGATTGGGTCAATCGCCGCGCAACAGAGCTAAACGAAGGTGGAACGGGCTGACATCGACACGCTGGAAATCTCCCTGACGCGCCGCAGCCTTGGCGGAGGTGGCGGCCTGCACTTCATCGCCGACGGAGCAAAACAACGCGTTGAGGTCAACGCGTACCACCTTGTCTTCAGTCGCAGACGGATTGTACGCTGCGGTTTCAGAAGGAGCTTTCTTATGGAAAAATCATCCGACCCCCGTCCGGATAATCCGGACTGTCACCCCGTGCCGGCATCACTTGAGCGCCGCGCCTTTGTCAAAGGCCTTGCAACCTTGGGCGCCGGTCTGGCCGCCTCGGCTGCTCTCCCTGGCAAGGCGCAGGCCCAGGCCGCGGCTCCGCCGCCGTCAGCCGGCGCTGCGGCGCCGGGCACGGTCGCCTCCGACGCGACGACGGTGGTCGAGACCACGGCCGGAAAAATCCGCGGCTGCCGGCGCAACGGCGTGTACGGTTTCAAGGGTGTGCCCTACGGCGCCTCCACGAGTGGCGCGGCGCGGTTCATGCCGCCGCAGAAGCCCGAATCCTGGGCGGGGATTCGCAACGCGTTGCATTACGGACGGGTCTGCCCGATGTACGATGCCGCGCGCTCAAACACCGACGGACACAACCGCGCGGACAAGGACGAGGACTCATTTCTGCTTTACCGCGGCTATTCCGAGCAAGTGCACGGAGAAGACTGCCTGCGCGCCAATGTCTGGACTCCGGAGATCAACGGCACCGGCAAGCGCCCGGTGATGGTGTTCATGCACGGCGGGGGCTTCACCCAGGGCTGCAGCAACGACCTGCTTTCGTACGACGGTGAAAATCTCGCCCGCAACCACGACGTGGTGGTGGTGACGCACAACCACCGCCTGAACGTGTTCGGTTATCTGAACCTGGCGGAATTCGGCGGGCCCAACTATGCGAACTCCGCGAACGCCGGGATGCTGGACATCGTGGCGGTGCTGGAATGGGTCCGCGACAACATTGCGAACTTCGGCGGCGATCCGGGCAGCGTGATGATTTTCGGCCAGTCGGGCGGGGGAGGGAAGGTCGCGACACTGATGGCGATGCCGGCGGCGAAGGGCCTGTTCCACCGGGCCGCCATCCAGAGCGGCACCTACCTGCGCATGAGCACCCCGGAGGAGTCGGGCCAGCTGACGGCGGCCGTGCTCGGGGAACTCGGCCTGACGAAAACGCAGGTTGGCGAACTGCGCGCGATCCCGGTGGACCGCCTCGTGGCCGCCGGCGCGGCGGCGTCGAGAAAATTTGCCCGGCCGGGCAGATCGGGGCCGCTCCGCCGGGACTTCGGCGACATCGCCTTTCGGCCGACGGTGGATGGCGTGATTCTCCCGGGCCATCCCTTTGATCCCGGAGCCCCGGCCATCTCGGCGCACGTGCCGTTCATGACCGGAACCAATGTGCACGAGTCGGTGAACGGCATCGATAACCCCGAGGTGAACTCCATGACGGACGAAGAGGTGAACCGGCGGGTGCGCGCAGCCTATGGCGAGCGGGGCGCGGCGATCATCGCGGCCTACCGCGGCGAATATCCGCGAGGCACGCCCTTCGACATCTATGCCGCGATTGCGGCCGCGCCGGCCCGTCAGGTGGTCTTCACGCAGGCCGCGCGGAAGGCGGCGTTGGGCGCGGCGCCGGCGTATGAATATCTGTTTGCCTGGCGGACGCCCATGCTGGACGGCCGGCCCGGCACCTACCACAGCTGCGAAATCCCCTTCGTCTTCGACAACGCCGAGCTCTGTGACCACTACAGCGGCCGCACGCCTGAGGCGCTCGCGCTGGCGAAGCAGGTCAGCGGCGCGTGGGTCAATTTCGCCCGGACGGGAAATCCCAACCATTCCGGCTTGCCGCACTGGCCGGCGTTCTCGGCGGAGAAAGGCGAGACGATGGTCTTCGACGCGCCGTGTGAAGTCCGGAACAACCCCGAGGGCGAGGGCCGCCGGCTGGCCATGATGGCCTGAGCCGGGCGACGGAAGGTTTCACGCGAAGGCGCGAAGTGCGCGAAGGTTCAGCCCATCGGATGAGGGAAGAATTCTTCCGAAGATCCGGTCTTCGCGGACTTCGCGTGAACCATGCCGGCTGAAATAATCCGCTCGCCACCTTTCCGGAAAATTCAATTTCCTCTTTTCCATGATGCCACCCCTCATCGCCCCCCGCGTCGTTATTCGCGCCTCCCGCTTTCTGACTGGCTTGTCCGTGCTCACCCTGGCGGGTGCACTCTGTCACGCGGCGGGCGAGCCGGAGCCGTTGTGGGCCTATGGGTTTCTCACGCCGCCCGCGCCCGGCGACAAGGCGACCCCGCAGGGCGCGCCGGCGCCGCGCGGGCTGCGGCCGAATCAGGATGCCGCGGAGCAGACGAAATTGCGGCATGTCGAGGGAAGCAGCCAGGCGTTCTCGCTGGTGGATATCCGCGACGCGGTGAATGCGATCGACTGGTTCCCGGAGGAGCACCCGCCAATGCCGGCGGTCGTGGCTCATGGTCCCGCCGCCGGCGTGGGTAACACGGCCCGCGCCTGCGCCGCGTGCCATCTTTCCAACGGGAAGGGCCGCCCGGAGAATGCGCCGGTGTCGGGTCTGCCGGTCGCGTATTTCCTCCGCCAGCTCCAGGATTTTCGCAGCGACACCCGTCACAGCGCCGATCCGCGGAAGCCGAACCCGATCACGATGGTCGCGCTCGCGAAGGCCATGTCCGAGGATGAGATGAAGGCCGCCGCGGAATATTTCGGCGCCATCCGGTGGACGCCGTGGATCCGCGTGGTGGAGACTGACCTCGTGCCGAAGACGAAGATTTCGGGCAATCTGTTCATCGCGACCGAGACGGCGCGGACCGAGCCCATTGCGGGGCGGATCATCGAGGTGCCGGAAAACGAGGAGCAGGCGGAAACCCTGCGCAACCCGCACTCGGGCTTCGTGGCTTACGTGCCGGTCGGCAGCCTCAAGAAGGGCGAGAACCTCGTGAAGACCGGCGGCATGAGCATCGTCGATGGCGCGATCATGCCCGGCAAGACCATCGCCTGCATCACCTGTCACGGCCCCGACCTCATGGGCTTGGCCGACATTCCCGGAATTGCCGGCCACTCGCCCAGCTACATGGCGCGGCAGATTTATGACCTCCAGCAGGGAGCGCGGAAAGGCCTCTCCTCGCCCTTGATGCAGCCGGTTGTCGCCAATCTCACCGGAGACGACATCGTGGCGATTGTGGCCTACGTCGCATCCCTCACGCCCACGCCGGCGCCCGCCGTGGCTGGCAAGTAGGAGGGTTCACGCGAAGACGCCGGTGCAAGCTCCCGGAAGGGTTTCGCGCAGAGGCGCTGGGGCGCAGAGCAGGCCAGGAAAATGCTCCCGCACCATCCAAAAAATTCCTGAAGGATCGAATGCCTGAGGGTTTTCTCCGCACCCCTGCGCCTCTGCGCGAAACCCATCCGGCTCCATCTTCGCGTCCTTCGCGGCTTCGCGTGAGCCAACTCCGATCACCGCGCAATCCGCTTTAAAACGTTTGCGGGCCGGAAGGTGCCTTCCTTTGCTTTTTGCATGGCGAAACCCCGTCCCGTCCCAGTCGCGAGCCCCGCGCCCGCCCGGTCCGGGAACCTGAAGGCGGCCGCTCTGCTGTTCCTTGCGACCTTGTTCGCCTATCTGCCTTCGTTTCGGGGCGAGATCATCTGGAACGACAGCGACTACGTCACCGCCCCGGAACTGCGCTCGCTCTCCGGCTTGGGAATCATCTGGACCAAGCTCGGAGCCACCGAGCAATACTACCCCCTGCTCCACAGTTTCTTCTGGCTCCAACACCAGCTCTGGGGCGACCACACCTTCGGCTACCACCTGGTCACCCTTCTCCTGCACTCTGCCGGCGCCATCCTCTTCGCCCTGGTCCTCCAGCGGCTCGCCATCCCCGGCGCATGGATTGCCGCCCTGATCTTCGCCCTCCATCCCGTCCACGTCGAATCCGTCGCCTGGATCACCGAGCAGAAGAACACCCTCTCCATCGTCTTCTACCTTCTGGCCGCTTTGCTGTACCTCCGCTTCGACCAGACTCGCAGCCCCAGGACCTATGCCTTCGCTTTCACCTGGTTTGTCCTCTCCCTCCTCTGCAAGACCGTCACCGCCTCCCTGCCGGCTGCCCTCCTCGTGGCCTTCTGGTGGAAACGTGGCCGGCTCGACTGGCGCCGGGATTTCCAACCTCTGATCCCCTGGCTGGCCGCCGGCGCGGCCGTTGGCCTGTTAACCAGCTGGGTCGAACAACATTTCCTCGGAGCCAAGGGCCAGGACTTCAACCTGCCTCTCTTGGAACGCGGCCTTATCGCCGGCCGGGCAATTTGGTTCTACCTGGGCAACCTCATCTGGCCCTTCAACCTCAACTTCATCTATCCCCGCTGGGTGCCGGACCACACTGTCTGGTGGCAGTGGCTCTTCCCCCTCGGCGTGTTCACCCTCCTCTTCGGCTTGTGGGCTTTCCGGCATCGCAGCCGGGCCCCCCTCGCGGCGTTCCTTTTCTTCATCGGCTCGCTGTTCCCGGTCCTCGGCTTCGTCAATCTCTACGGCGCCCTCTATTCCTTCGTCTGGGACCACTGGCAGTATCTGCCCGACCTGGGACCGATCGCCCTCGCCGCCGCCGGGCTCGCCCTCGCTTGGGAGCGGCTGGCCCCGCGCCTCCGCGGGATGGGCCCCCTGCTGGTCTCGGCGCTCGCTGTCTTCCTCGGCGCCCTCACCTGGGCACACTGCGGCATGTTCCACGACGATATCACGCTCTACCGCGAGACGCTCCGCCGCAATCCGGGCGCCTGGATGGCGCACTTCAACCAGGGTGGCATCCTATTGAAGATCCCGGGACAGGAAGAAGCGGCCATGGCGGAATATAATGCGGCGCTGCGGATCAATCCCAATCTCGCGGACGCCCACTATGACATCGGAACCGTATTGGCAAAAATGCCGGGGCGGGAGGAGGAGGCGATCAGCCATTTTCAAACGGCGCTGCGGATCGCACCCGAGAACGGAGCGATCCACTACAACTTGGGCAACCTCCTGATGAAAATGCCCGGCCGCATGCCGGATGCGATCGCCCAGTTTCGGGAGGCCGTGCGACTCAGCCCCAATCTGGCGGAAGCGCGCTACAACCTGGGCATTGCCCTCATCAGCGATCCACAGCTTGTTCCCGAGGCGATCACCCACTTGGAAGCGGCGCTCCGCCTGAAGGAGTTTCCGCTCGCCCGGCAAATCATCGCCCGCTGGCACGCCGCGCAGCGACAGTAACCGCGTTGCTCGCCACTGCTTCCACTGATGGGCACAGTTAAAATCGAAATCCCGATGGATCAGGATCAGGGCTTCATATCTGTGGCCATCGGTGTAATCTGTGGCAAAAAAATCCGGCTCAGATCCTCAGTTTCACCCCTATGAAAAAACTCCTCACCCCTTCCCTCGGATTCATGTTGGTGCTCACCGTTTTCTCTTCCCGGCTCGCGGCGGTTTCGCCCGTCGTGGTGCCCGTGGCCGTGAGACCCGCGGAGCCGCGCCCGGTCTCGATGGACGCCTACTACAAGCTCGGGCCGGATTCGCAGCCCATGGACGGTGTGCCCAAGGGGAAAATTTCCGCCGCCAAGATCATCCCGTCCACGGTGTTTCCGGGTACGCAGCACACGTATTACGTCTATGTCCCGGCGCAATACGACCCCGCCAAGCCCACGCCGGTGATGATCCTGAACGACGGGCAGGCGATGATGAAGGCGCCCGGCGACGTGCAGGCCCAGAACGTCTTCGACAACCTGATCTACCGGCGGGAAATCCCCGTCATGATCGGGGTGTTCATCAATCCCGGTCGGCGCCCCGACCAGCCCGAGCCGCCTGAGCCCGATGGCGGCTGGGGTGACAGGACCACGAACCGTCCCGATGAATACAACACGCCCAACGACCGGTATGCCCGCGTCGTGGTCGAGGAGCTGATGCCCGCGCTGAAAAAGGAGTACAATATTTCTCCCGATCCGGAGCTGCACGGCATCATGGGCGCGAGTTCGGGGGGGTGCGCGGCCTTCGCCGTGGCGTGGTTCCGGCCCAATGACTTTCGCAAGGTCATCACGATTGTCGGCAGCTTCACCGATCTCCGGGGCGAGTACATTTATCCGGAGCTGGTTGCGGCCAGTGAGAAGAAACCGATCCGCATTTTCATGCAGGACGGCCGCAACGACAACCGCGGGCAGCGGGCCGGCAGCTACGATCCGAAGCGCGACTGGTTCTACCAGAACGTCCGCCTGATGGAGGCGCTGACGAAAAAAGGCTACGAGGTGAACTACACTTGGGGCATCGGCAACCACGGCCAGAAGCAGGGCGGGGCGGTTTTCCCGGAGATGATGCGCTGGCTCTGGCGCGACCAGCCCGTGTCCACGGATGTGAACGACCAGGTCGAGCGCGCCTTCCGCGACCCGGTCGTGACCGAGAAATAAAAATCCGGTTCACGCAATGGCTTGCCCGCCTTAGGCGCGGCGCGAAGGCCGCGAAGGCTTCCAATCCTCATGGTCGGCTAACCACAGATTATTCCGACCTTCGCGGCTTCGCGTGATCTGGTCAGGCTGGCCTGAATGCCCGGATATTTCGTCATCCCGGTGGCTAAACCCGGCGGCGTGGCGTATCGGGGCGCATGCATGAGACAAGAATCAAGGAATTGGAACAGCTGCTCCTAACGGCGAATGACACGGTCGCGCGCCTGACGCTAACCAATGCCGAACTGACCAGGGACCTGACCGCGGCCGGAGTCTCGTGGAAGAAACTGAAGCGAAGCTCCCGCCGCGACGAAAGCATGCTGAAGGAGAAGCTCGCCGTAGCCGAAAAGGGCGGTCGGCCCTGATCAGGCCCGATGTCGGAGGCCGGGCTAATGCGGTTGAAGAATTGTTGTAGCCGGTGTCGCTGACCCCGGCATGGGCATTCTTCGGTCGTTCCCCAAGCACCGGGGTCAGCGACCCCGGCTACAGTATTTTTGAAAACACTTAGGATCGCTTGGCGGAGCGGTTCGTCTCCTGGGCGTGCTTGTCGGCCAGCATTTTCACGGCCTTCCGGATTCTTTCGGTTTTGGTCTCCGGCCGTTTGGCGCTGGCGATCCACTGCAGGTATTCGCGCTGGTGGGCCGGGGTACAGCCGGCAAAGAAATCACTCAGCCCAGCTTGCTTCAGGGCGCTGGAAAGATCCTGGGGCAGGTCGCTCATCGCCGCCTTTATTTCAGATGGCGGATCGAAGGAAAGAAAAACGAATCGTAGGGAGCGTACCAAGTGGACGCCCCTACACTTCGTGGTTCAATTCCCTCAGCCCGAAGGCAGGCTCAGCAAATCGTTCGGGTGGGTTTTCTCGCGTTCGCTCTCAAGGTATTTCTGGTCCTTGTGCGTGACCACCACGACCTTCACTGCGCTCTCCTTCGGGCCGACAAAAAATTCATCCGTGCCGGCCTCGATGAGGGCGATGGCGGCAGACTGCGAAAGCGACCAGCGGGAGCGGTCGGCGTTCACGCCGCCGATGCGCTCGATGCGCTCGTGCGGGTCGTGGCTGTAGGCGAGATTCACAAAGGTGATCGCGCGCTGGCGGTAAGGGCGGGCCATGGAAGAAGTTTGGTTTCGGGCTTGCTGCGCGGCGGGACGATGAAACCTATCGCCGGTTTGCGAGATTAGCGAACGAATAGCGCTGGAGCTGCGAAATCGGATAATACGCCTTGGTGGTTCGACCGGTCGGAATCGGCGTATTAACCACGAAGGGACGAAGCCACGAAGGGCAGAGGAACCGTTCCGATCAGGCAAAAAAATAGGGCGGGTCAAAGACCCGCCCTACGGTGAACGAATTAAGCTGCTCCGGCTTAGAAGGTGGCCGGATATTTCCGGTCGAGCCACGCCTGGGGCACGGGCACCACCACGATGTGCAGGGAGCGTCCGTCCGCCGAGCCCATCGCGGATTGGATTTCAACCTTCGTGCTGTCCGCATTGAACGTCGGGTGGATATGATCCTGGGCGCCCGTCACATGGCCCATGTCGGCGAGCAGTTTCATTTCGCCGGAGTGGCGGTCGATGATCCAGAGCCGGTATTGGAAGTCATCGGCGACGGCCCAGCGGCCATCTGGTGAACCGTTCACGTGCCAGATGGAGCGGCCCGGGTCGCCCAGCGGGACCTGGCCGACGATCCGCATCTCGCGGGTGCGCAAGTTGACGATGCCGACGCCGGTCGCGTGTCCGTCCGTGCCGGTGGCGTTCAGGATGGCAGCCTGCTCGGGCGTCGGGGGCGGCGCGGGAGCTTTCTGGGCACCGGCGGCTCCGCCCTTTTGGTTGCCGCGGGCGCCTTTTTGGTTGGCGGCGGCTCCATCCTTTTGGTTCGCGACCGCACCATTCCGGTTGCCACCACCGCCACGCGTGCCGAGGGGCGTGCGCAGATAGAGGATGGCGATCGCAACTTCGTCCTGCGTGATGACCGCTTCATGGGTCACCCAGTCATAATCCGGCTCGGGATAAAGCGGGCGCAGGCCCGTGCCGTCGGCCTTGACGGTCCAGGTGCGCTGCGGCGCCTTGCCGCCGGTTTCCCAGCAGAAGACAATTTCACCCGGCATCCAGGGATTTGTCTGCACGTGGCCCATCTGGAAAGGGACGGAGACGATGTCCTTGATCTCACCGTTGTGGAGATTGACGCTGATGAGCCCGGTGGGGCCGGCGCCCATGCCGCGCGGGCCAAAGATGGGCTCCAGCTTGGCGTCCGAGGCGATGTGCTTGAGGGCATAATCGCGGCCCGTGCGTACGTAGGCAAAATCCTCGGTGGGATCCAGCGCCATGTCGCCGGCGCCTACCTCGGTGGGGATGGTGCCGCATACCCTCTCATACTCGGAGGAGTCCTTCAACTTGCCGGCCGCGCTGTCGGCAAACAACTTGGCGAGGTCAACGGAGATAACCTGCGTGGGGCCGCGGGGCCCGAAACCACGACCGCCGCCAGGAGCGCCGGCCGCAGCGGGCGCGCCGTCCGCGGGGGGGGCCGCCGGAGCCGCCGGCCCCTCGGCGCCGGGGGGGCGGACCGACCGGAGAAAGTAAAGGTGCATCGAGTGATCGGCGACGCACAGCATGCCCGAGAAGCCGGACTCGCTGACCTGCACGATATCACCCGTTTCCTCATTGACCGCCATGGCCTGGCCACCGGGGGCGCGACTGGAGCGGAAGATGACCCACTTGCCGTCAGAGGTCCATTGGTGGTGGGTCTGGTAGATCTTGGAATCGCCGGTGCCATCCTTGGTGGTCAGGAAGGAGAGAGGCACACCTGTGACAGGATCCGGCATGATTTTCTTTTCCGACGGGAAGCGCGCGCCGATCCCGGCGGAAGCCGGGAGGGCGAGCAGGAGCGAGGCGCAGAAGGCCAGCGCGAGGGACAACGGGGTTTGTTTTTTCATAACTGATAGCACAATCGGCGGCCATGCTGGTCGCCTAGTTCTGGTTGGGGGAAGTTGGACTAACTAAACAGGGGCGTTAGATTGACGTTTGGCCCGGGGGGCCGTGACAAGGCGGAATGTGTTTTTTTACGGGTTCCTGTGACTTAAGGAAAGCCGCTGTTCTCTGAGAGTAGGACAGGTCTCTGACCTGGCATTGCTTGGATCCGGCGGATTTTTGCCACGGATTGCGCGGATGGACCCAGATTAAGATCCGAAGCCATTGAGGATGGGTCGATGGCTTCCATCTGTGCTAGCTGTGGCCCAATCTTCCTCAGGATCCCAAAGGCGGGTCGAAGACTCGCCCTACCTTTAATCGTCCTAAGCGGATGGCCGGGATGCGACTTGGCCGGGTGGGGCATCAGCGGCCGCGATATGCATCGTGTCATGCAGGAGTGGATTATAGAATGACGACCTCAGCCGAGAACCTTCATGAAAACCATTCCCTCCCTCAACCTGCATGTGATCGCTGCCGCCTTGGTGGCCGCCATCGCCTCCCACTCATGAGAGACGATTACCTGAAGGAAGCACTCAAGATCGTGGATGATCCGAACATCCTGGTGAACGTGATCTCGCGTCGCGTGAAGCAGCTCCGGCGCGGCCATCGCCCGCTGGTCGAGTCCCTGGAAAAACTTTCGGCCGAGGACACCGCCCTGCGCGAGGTCATGGAAGGAAAGATCACCTACGAGCTCGGAGCTCCCGACCCTGAGCCGCCGCCCCGACGCCGTCCAGACGCCTTGGTCTCGAGGCTGTAAAGCAGCGTAGGGCAGGTCTTCGACCTGCCAATATTGGGCTCAGTCGCTGGCTTTCTTGCGGCCACCTCAACGGGTGGCTCACATGCGGGCGTGCCATCCTGATTTTCGGCGTCACCGCGTTCCTCGGTATGCGTCATGCGGGCAACGGAGATTTTTTCTCGCGCACTGCGGGATGCCTCGCATTATTTTTTCACCCCAAACCGCCGCTGTTTCTCGCCGGGCGAGCGCGGACTTCAGATCTCGGACATGCATCATTACCCCCTTTTGAGCCCCCGTTCCCATGGTCATGCAGTGACAGCCTTGCGGCTGGCTGCACTTTTGGCCTTGGTTACGGCCGCTCAGCGGGCCGGTGCGGCCGCCGCTGCCGCCAAGCATCCCCCGTTGGCCAATCCGGTGGCGTCCATGGTCGATCAATACTGCATGGACTGCCACGATGCGGCGTCAAAGAAGGGCGGAGTCTCGCTCGAGGGGCTCGACGCCGCCAATCCCGGCGCTGATTCTGAAACCTGGGAGCGCGTGGTCCGCAAGCTGAGTCACCGGCAAATGCCGCCCATCAGCGAGACCCGGCCTGATGAGGCCACCTATCTGAAGGTGGTTTCGCTCCTGTCCACCTCGCTCGACGGCGTGGCGAAGGCCCATCCCAATCCCGGCCGCACCGATACGTTCCGCCGCCTCAACCGCACCGAGTATCAGAACGCCATCCGCGACTTGCTCGCGGTCCAGATCGACGCCGCGGCCCTGTTGCCCAACGACGAGTCCAGCCATGGCTTTGACAACGTGACGGTCGGTAATCTTTCCCCGACGCTGCTCGACCGCTATGTCACGGCGGCGCAAAAGGTCAGCCGGCTCGCGATCGGAACCTCACGGCGCACGCCCGGTGGCGACACGATCCGCATCCGGCCCGATGTCACCCAGGAGGATCATGTCGAGGGCCTGCCGGTCGGCACGCGCGGCGGCGCGCTGATTCCCTATGAATTTCCCGAGGACGGTGAATACGAGATCCAGGTCCGCCTCACGCGCGACCGCAACGAGATGGTCGAGGGCCTGACCAAGACCAGCGACGTGGAGATGCTGGTGGATCGCGAGCGGGTCGCGCTGCTGACCGTGTCGCCACCCGACGACGGCAAGAACTATGAGTTCGTCGACCGGAACCTGAAGGTCCGCGTCCCGGTGAAGGCCGGCCCGCACCAACTCGGGATCACGTTCCCGAAGAGCATTTCCGACTTGATCGAGACCGAACGCCAGCCGTTCAACGCGCATTTCAACATGCACCGGCATCCACGCCTCACGCCGGCCGTCTACCAGGTTTCCATCACCGGCCCCTACGACGCGAAGGGCCCCGGCGACACGCCCAGTCGCCGGCTGGTCTTCGGCAAGGAAAACACCCATCCGGCCGACGCCAAGGCCGAGGACTCCAGCGCCCGGCGCATTCTGTCCAACCTGATGCGGCGCGCCTACCGTCGGCCCGTGACCGATGACGACCTCCGCAAGCCGATGCAGTTTTTCCACGAGGGCCGGACCGGGGGCAGCTTCGACACCGGCATTGAATCGGCCCTTACCGCGGTGCTGGTGAGCCCGCGGTTCCTGTTCCGCGTCGAGGAGGATCCGGCCCGCGTGGCGTCCGGCGCCGCCTACCGGATCAGCGACCTGGAGCTCGCCTCCCGGATTTCGTTTTTCCTCTGGAGCAGCATTCCCGACGACGAACTGCTCGACACCGCGGTGCGCGGCGAGCTCAGCAAGCCGGCGGTGCTCGAGCGCCAGGTGCGCCGCATGCTGGTCGACACGCGGGCCGGCAGCCTCGCCACCAACTTCGCCAACCAGTGGCTCTACCTGCGCAATCTCGACTCGTTCAGCCCTGACCTGCGTCTCTTTCCGGAATTCGATGACAACCTCCGTCAGGCCATGCGCGAGGAAACTGAATTATTCTTCGACAGCATCCAGCGCGAGGATCGCAGCGTGCTCGACCTGCTGAAGGCCGATTACACCTTCCTCAACGAGCGCCTTGCGAAGCACTACGGTATCCCGAACATCTACGGCAGCCGCTTCCGCCGCGTCACGCTGGACGCCGACAGCCACCGCGGCGGTCTGCTGCGGCAGGGGAGCATCCTCACCGTGACGTCGTATGCCACGCGGACGGCGCCGACGATCCGCGGCAAATGGATCATGGAAAATCTGCTCGGCACCCCGCCGCCGCCGCCACCGCCCAACGTGCCGAATCTCAAGGACACTACGGTCCTCGCCACTCTCCCCATGCGCGAGCGGCTCGCGGAGCACCGGGCCAATCCCGCCTGCGCCAGCTGCCACAACGTGATCGATCCCGCCGGATTTTCGCTGGAGAACTTTGACGCCATCGGCCGCTGGCGCGCCACCGAGGAAGGCGCCCCGATCGATTCGACCGGCGGCCTGCCCGACGGCAGCAAGTGCTCCGGCGTCACCGGCCTCGAGCAGGGCCTGCTGGCCCGCCCGGAATGGTTTGCCGGCACGATGGCGGAAAAACTCCTGACCTTTGCCCTCGGCCGCGGCGTGGAACCTTATGACGGCCCCGCGATCCGTCAGGTCCTGCGCCGCGCGCAGGCCGACAACTACCGTTTCTCGTCCATGATCCTGGGCATAGTGAACAGCACACCGTTCCAAATGAGGAAATCACCATGATGATCACAAAGATGGCCTTGCCGCGTCGGACCTTTCTCCGGGGGATGGGCGCCGCCGTGGCGCTCCCGCTCCTTGACGCGATGATCCCCGCCGCCACCGCCGCGATCAACACGCCGGCCCGGCCGGTGCGCCGCGTGGGTTACATTTTCATGCCGATGGGCTGCGACCTCTCGCGCTGGACGCCGGCCGGTCCCGCGGGCGCGCTCGGCGAACTGCCGCCGATCCTGAGCTCGCTTGCCTCGGTCAAGGAGAGCGTGAACGTCATCTCCAACCTGGAATTGGCGAACGCCTATCCCGGCACGCACGCGACCTCCAACGCCGCCTTCCTCAGCGCCGCCAAGGCCAAGCACACCGAGAGCTCGGACTTCTACCTCGGCACCACCGCGGACCAGATCGCCGCGCAGCACATCGGCCAGGGCACGCAGCTGCCGTCGCTGGAACTCGCGATGGACATGCTCCAGACCGTGGGGCAGTGCGACAACGGCTTCGCCTGCGTCTACCAGAACAACCTCTCGTGGTCGTCGCCCACGACCCCGCTGCCCGCGGAAGCCCATCCGCGACTTGTCTTCGAGACGCTCTTCGGCGAGGGCGGCAACCTCGCGGATCGCCGCGCCGCCCTGCGCAAGCGCGCCAGCTTGCTCGACTGGGTGACTGAGGACATCGCCAGCCTGCAGCGGAAGCTCGGCCCGGCGGACCGCGCCAAGGTCGGCGAGTATCTCGAGACCGTGCGCGAGGTGGAGCGCCGGATCCAGCGCGCCGAGTCTGACGCCGTGGACAACCCGCTCCCCGACCTCGACCGCCCGACCGGCGTGCCGGCCTCCTACACGGAACACGCCAAGCTGATGTTCGACCTCCAGGTGCTCGCCATGCAGGGCGACATCACGCGGGTCATGACCTTCCAGCTCGCCCGTGAGACCAGCACGCGCGTCTATCCCGAAACCGGCGTCACCGATCCGCACCATCCGCTTTCGCACCACGGCAACGATCCCGAGAAGATTGCGCGGATGTCGAAGATCAACCAGTACCACGTCTCGCTGTTCGCCTACTTCCTCGAGCGCCTCAAGGCCACGCCCGAGGGCAACGGCTCGCTGCTCGACCACTCGCTCCTCCTCTACGGCAGCGGCATGGGCAACCCCAACGTCCACGACCACGTCAACCTGCCCGTCCTCGTCGCCGGCGGCGCTGCGGGCGGCATGAAGGGAGGGCGCCACATCCGCTACGACAAGCCGACCCCGCTGGCCAACCTTCACCTCACGCTCCTCGACAAGGTGGGAGTGCAAATCGACTCGTTCGCCGACAGCAACCGCAAGATGGACGAGCTGTTCGAACCGCTCGCCATATGAGTCTCTCCCTCTCCTCGTTCGATCCGGCCAGACGTCTTTCGCTCGGCGCGATGGCGTTCCTCCTGCTCTCCGGCGGCCTGGTTGCCGCCGATGCGCGGCTCGCTGACGCCGTGGAAAAAAATGATCGCGCCGGGATCACGGCCCTGCTCGACCAAAAGATCGATGTCAGCGCCCCGCAGGTTGACGGCATGACCGCGCTGCACTGGGCGGTCTACCAGGACAATCTTGACCTGGCGAAGCGCCTCGTCGCCGCCGGCGCCAACGTGAAGGCGGAGAACCGCTACGGCGTGACCGTGCTCTCCCTTGCCTGCACCAACGGCAACGCGGCCATCGTCGAGCTGCTGCTCGGCGCAGGTGCCGACGTGAACAAGGCCCTCAATGGCGGGGAAACTCCGCTGCTGACCGCCGCGCGCACCGGCAAGGTCGGGCCCGTCAAGGCGCTCCTCGCCCGCGGCGCCAAGGTCGACGGCAAGGACCTGAAGGGGCAGACGCCCCTGATGTGGGCCGCCGCGGACGGCAACCTCGCCGTCGTGGACGAACTCATTGCCGCCGGCGCGGATGTGCACGCCCGCCTCGACTCCGGATTCACCCCGCTGTTTTTTGCAATCCGGGAAGGCCGGATCCCGGTGGCCCAGCGATTGTTGAAGGCCGGGCTGGACGTCAACGAGCCTATGCAGTCAAAGCGCGCGGGAGCCGGTCGGGGAGGCCGGAGTGGCGCCATGACCCCGTTGGGACTCGCGGTGGACAACGCCCATTACGAACTCGCTGTCGCCCTCCTCGAGGCAGGCGCCGACCCGACGGACCAGCGCTCCGGCTTCACGCCGCTCCATCAGATCGTGACGGCCCGCAAGCCCGGCAGCGGTGACGGCGCGAATTCGCTCGCCCCGATGGGCTCGGGCACGGTCACCAGCCTCCAGTTTGTCCGGCAGCTCGTCGCCCACGGCGCCGACGTGAATGCGCAGCTGGAGCGCGGCACCGCCGCGAGCCCGGGTACCTTGGGCCGGAAAGGCGCGACGCCCTTTCTATTGGCCGCGCAGACGGCGGACGTGCCGCTGATGAAGTTGCTCCTTGAGCTGGGGGCGAACCCCAAGCTCACGAATGCCGACCACAGCACGCCCCTCTTGGCGGCGGCGGGCGTCGGCACGCGCGCTCCCGGTGAGGAAGCCGCGACCGAGGACGAAGCGCTCGAGGCGGTGCAAATTTGCCTCGACCACGGCAACGACATCAACGCCGTCGATGACAACGGCATGACCGCGATGCACGGCGCCGCCTACGCGAGTTTTCCCAAGATGGCGCATTTCCTCGCCGACCACGGGGCGAAAATCGATATCTGGTACCAGAAGGACAAACTCGGCTGGACCCCGCTGCTCGTCGCGGAAGGCCACCGCCAGGGCAACTTCAAGCCGGGCTTCGAAGTGCTCGCCGCCATCCGTGAAATCATGGTCGCCAACGGCATGACCGTGCCGCCGCCCACGCCCTACAAGCCCGTCCTCGGTTACGGACTGTAGGCGAGTTTGTTGTAGGCCAGTTCGTCGACCTGGCGTAGGGGCGTCCCTCGCGGACGCCCGGGTTCATTTGTTAATTATGGAGCGAGACGATGTCTCGAAATAACCACTAGCGGCCCCGTGGGCTTGGTTGCCTTCAACCAAATCGGCCGGCTATCTTTGAATCATGGCCGGCTCTGTTCTTCTCGACCTCGACGGCACCTTAATCGATTCGTACCCCGGCATTTTGGCAAGCTGCCTTGCGGCACTGCGCTCTCTTGGACATGAACCGGATGATTCCCTCGATATTAGAGGTAGCATCGGACCCCCGCTCGAAGAAATAATGCAAATCCTGCTGCAGCCATATGGAGACGACCGAATCGGTGAAGCAGTCGCTGTCTATCGTCAGCATTACGGTGAAAGCGGGTTTCTCGGAAGCGTGCCTTATCCGGGAATTGGCAAATCCCTTGAAGAGATGCAGCGGACCGGATTGCGAATCTATCTCGCGACCTCAAAAAGGGCGATTTTCGCGAGCCGCATTCTGGACCATCTGAAGTTTACCGCATACTTCGATGGCATCTATGGCTCAGGGCCGAACGGCGAGCTGGATCACAAACCTGAACTGCTCGCCCATATTTTATCCAAACATAGTCTTTCGCCGGCTCACAGTCTGATGGTCGGGGATCGTCGACATGATATTTCCGGCGCCCATGCGGTCGGAGTGCGCGGTCTTGGCGTGCTCTGGGGTTATGGTACTCGAGCCGAACTTGAAACTGCCGGCGCAGACCAGCTGGTGGATTCCCCTGCCGATCTCGCCAATACGGTTCTCGCGATGGCCAATGGGAAGGATTCCCCAGGCTAAGTGGTCCAGAAGGTGTCGGGCCGTTAGCGGATAATTTGCCGCACTTCTGCCGTTTCAAGCAATCGCCATCCGCCGGCGCAGTTGGCCGCAGGCGGCGTCGATGTCCGGGCCGCGGGAGCGACGGAAATGGGCGACGACCCCGCGGGCGCGCAGCTCGGCGACGAACGCCGCGGCCGTCTCGTCGGACGTGGGTTCGTAGGTGAGGCCGCGGAGGCTGAGGCCGGTGGGGTTGTAGCGCAGGAGGTTCACGTGCATCCGCCGCGCGCCGAGGATGGAGGCCAGCGTGCGGGCATGCCCTGCGGAATCGTTCACGTCCTTCAACAGGCAGTATTGAATTGTCACCGGCGTGCCGCGTGCCGCCTGGAACCTGTCGGCCGCGGCGAGGATGTCGGCGATGGCAAAGCGTTTTCCCATGGGGAGGAGCTGGGCGCGCGTGGCATCGTCGGGCGCATGGAGCGAGACGGCGAGGTTCACGTTCAGGCCGGAGGCAGCGAGCGCGTCGATGCCGGGGACGATGCCGACGGTGGACACTGTCACCTGCCGCCAGCCGAGCGCGCCGAGTGAATTGTCGGCAATGCGGTGCACGGCCGCGAGGACGGCGTCGAGGTTGAGGAGCGGCTCGCCCATGCCCATGAACACGACCGTTTGCAGCCGGCGGCCCGCGGTGCGCGCCTCGCGGCGCAATGCGAGGAACTGTTCTACGATTTCGCCCGCGGTCAGGTTGCGCTCGAAGCCGGTCTTCGTCGTGGCGCAGAAATCGCACCCCATCGCACAGCCGACCTGCGAGGAGAGACAGCCCGCCGCGCGGTCGGGGCGAAAATCCGGCATGAGCACCGACTCGACCGTGCGCCCGTCGCCGAGCCGGAGCAGAAGTTTCGTGGTGCCGTCCGCCGCGACCTGCCGCGTCGCGAGCGTCGCAGCACCTGGCGCCAGTTCCGTCCGCAGCCGGGAGATCAGCCCGGCTGGCAGCGCGGGCCCACCGGACGATTCGATTTCACCTCCGCCGCCATAATACGCCCGCAGCACCCGTGCCGCGTGCGACGGCTTCGCGCCCCAGGCAACGAATTGCTGCTGGAGCTCGCTCAGGCTGAAATCGGTGAGGACGCGTGGCATGCAGGGAAACAGAAACGCTGAAATGCTGAAAACTGAAACGCTGAAATTGGAAAAGCGGAAGACGGCTTAGCGTCTGTTTGCGTCCGGTGCCTCTCCGGCGTCTGGCCTCCGACCCCCGCTCTCAGCTTTTCGGTATTTCAGCTTTCAGTGTTTCCCCGCCGCCTTCAGACGGTCGATCAGATAGTCGACGATCAGCGGGTGTTTCACGTCAGGAGCGCCGGGATAGGATAGTTCGCAATCAACTCCGACGCTGCGGGCTTTTTCCTGGAGCTTGACGCCGAAATTCGCGGTGTGTGTGGGATCCTTCTCGGGCTGGCCCATGGCGGGTGGCGTGGGGTAATAGAGATAAATGGGCGGATCATCGCTCGTGACGAGCTCGATGGGGGAGTATTGCCGGATCCAAGGGAGGACCTTTTCCCGGCCGGCGAGGAACCGGGCGAACTCGGCCTGGGGCGATTTATCGGGGTCGTCCGCGCCGGCCATGAAGCCGAAGGCATGACCGCCGTACCGGCTGTTCGGCGTCCACTCGGCCATCTGCTGCGGATCCAGCGAGGTCTGCGCGGTGTGCACCGCAGCGCACCACAGTCGCGTCGACTCGCGGGCAATGGGATCGCGGCTGGCGGGGTCGGCCAGATCGGAATGAAACGCGAGGTACAGGCTGGAGCACGCTCCAGCTGAGCTGCCGGTGGCGCCGATCCGGACGGGATCGAGGTTCCACTCCCGCGCCTTGCTGCGGACGAACTGCAGGGCCCGCGCCGCATCCTCGATCGGCCACTGCACTGGCGGCATCACGCCGGCCGCGATGGCCTGGGTGATGTACCGGTAGTTGATGGACACCACGGAAATTCCGGCCGCGAGATACTTTTCCAAATCCGGCACCCGGGCCTTGTCGCCGGCGACCCAGCCCCCGCCATGAATATTGAGCACGAGGGGCGTCGATTTGTCCGATTTCGCCTGCCAGAAATCGAGGACCTCCCGTGGGTGCGCGCCATAGGCGACATTGGCCAGCGTCGGCGCCGGTTGCGGAGGACCAGCCTTGGTGGCGGCTGCGGACTTGGCGGCGGCACCGGCCGCCGCCGCGCCATCAGCCGCAAGGGACAGGCTTGTGAACAGACAAAACGCGGAAAGCAGAACGAGGGATCTCATCGGGAAAAAGCTGAAACGCTGAAAAGCTGAAATGCTGAAACAGGAAAGGCTAAGAGGGTTAGAGTCTGTGATGTGGGGATTGGGTATTATGCAGCAGTTATATATTATGAGTTAGCGATGTCTGACTTCTGATTTCAGCTGTCAGCGTTTCAGTTTTTCAGCTTTTACGCATCCAGCCTCCGGCATCCGATTTCAGCTGTCAGCTTTTCAGCCTGTCAGCGTTTACCCGTCTAGGCTGTCGCGGGCTGGCGCGGGTCGCGGCGGATCCAGCGGTAGGCGGCGATGGAGTTTTTCCAGAAGTATTTTTCCGCGGCGGCGCGGGACTTGGTGGAAAAATATTCGCGTACCAGCGCCACGGTGTCGGGCACCTCGGAGACGCCGACGCAATTGGGCCAGTCGCTGCCGAACAGCACGCGGTCCTCGCCGAAATGGCCCATGAGCAGGTCGAGCCGGTCCTTGTGCGCCGCCAGGCCGGGCGTGATGACGCCGCCCGGCATGACCGGGTGGACGATCTCGGACAGCTTCGTGTAGATTTGCTTGCGGGGCGCGATTTCCTTCAGCACCGCGTCGTAGTCGGCCTGGTTTTGCGCGGTCGGATCGAAGGAGGGCAGGTGGTCGATGATGATGCGCAGGTCTGGCACCTTGTCGCTGATCTTCACCACGGCCTGCAGCAAGTCCATGCGCGGATTTGCGGTGTCGAGGACAAGGTTGCTCTTGGCCATGAGCTTGAGGCCGTCGATGAAGACGGGGTTGTCCGCCTGCGCGGCGATGTTGTAGCCCCAGTTCGTGCCGTAGCGGATGCCGCGGAAGAGCGGGTTCTTGGCGAAGCGCTCCAGATAGGCGGCGAACTCCGGCTTCTCGGGCTGCAGGTTGCCGATGGTGCCGACCATCATGGTGGAGGGCTGGATCGTCTCGAGCACCCAGAGGTTGTCCTCGACCCACGGGCTGGCATCGACCTCCAGCGCGCCGACGATGCCGAGCGGCCGGGCGAAGGCGGCATACATGTCGGGCAGCGCCACGCCGCCAGTGAACTGGCGTCCGCCCTTGTAAGGCGCGCCCTGCGGGCGGTTGCCGTCGAAGAGGTGGATGTGCGTGTCGATGATCGGGATGTCGTCATTCACCACGGCAGCCCGGATGACGTGGGGGAGAGCGGCGGCAGCGGCGGCGGTCCCGATAAAACGACGGCGGGAAATAACTCTATTTTTCATGGGGGAGAATGGCGCGAGAACCATGGGAGGCGCCGATTGGGGTCAAAGGAAAGCATCTCGACCATGGAAGGGAAACGTGAGGGAGAAAAGCTGAAACGCTGAAATACTGAAAAGCTGAAATGGCTTCGAACCTGTGATCGGGCATTTGTTATGAGTTCTCCGGCTTCTGGCCTCGAGCGTCCGGCGTCTGATTTCAGCGTTTCAGCTTTTCATTTTGTCAGCATTTCGTCGTCCGCCCCTCCGACGGCGGCGTCTTGTGTTTTCTGGTCGGTGGCGTGAGCTTCAGGACGTATGGCCCGCCGTAATCCTTCTGCTGATGACATTGCCCTCGACCGTCTGCCCAAGGCCCCGCTCAACCGGGAGAACTTGCGGCAGACCCTGGCGCTCTTCCGCTATGTCCGCCCGTATCGCGCGCGGTTCTTCGCCGGGCTCGCCACGCTGTTCGTCAGCGCCTCGCTGGGGCTCGCGTTTCCGCTGCTCGCCGGCTCGTTGATTGACGCGGCGCTGCATCCCGCCAACGCCATCCTGCCGGTGCTCGGGGCTGTGAGCCTCAACCGCGTCGCGCTGCTGCTGGGCTGCTCGGTCACGCTCCAGGCACTGGCCTCGTTCAACAGCTCGCTGGCCTTCAACCGCGTGGGCCAGAGCGCCCTGGCCGACCTGCGCCGCGACTGTTACCGCCGGCTCATTTCTCTGCCGATGGCGTTCTTCGGCAGCCGTCGTGTCGGCGAACTCACGAGCCGTGTCTCCACCGACATCGCCCAGATCGAGGGCGCGCTGATCGACGCGCTGCCGCAGATGTGCCGGCAGGTGGTCTTCCTGCTCGGCGGCATCACCATGATCGCGTTCACGTCGGGCCGCCTGACGGCCCTGATGCTCGGCACGCTGCCGCTGCTGATCGCGGCCGCGGTGTTCTTCGGCCGCCGGCTGCGGCGCTACTCGCGCGAGACGCAGGACCAGCTCGCGGCGACCAACACGATCGTGGAGGAAACGCTGCAGGCCATCGCGAGCGTGAAGGCCTTCGCCAACGAGGCGTTCGAGCTGGGCCGCTATGAGCGTGCCAATGCCCGCGTGCTCGCCGCCGCGCTCGGCGCCGCCCGCTGGCGCGCGGTTTTCGTGGCGTTCTTCATTGTGGCGCTCTTTGGCGGGATCATGATCGTGCTGTGGTTTGGCGCCCGCCTGCTTCAGGCCGGCCAGATCAGCCCGGGCGAGCTGACGCGCTTTGTGCTCTACACCACGTTCGTGGCCGGCGCGATGGGCCAGGCCGCGGAGTTGTTCAGCCAGGTGCAGAAGACCGTCGGCGCCACCCAACGCGTGCGCGAACTCCTGCGCGAGCCCGTTGAGATCGAGATCTCGCCGCGAGAGGCGAGAGGGCCGGACGCCGGAGGCCGGACGCCAGAGTCCGGATTCCAGAAGCCGGTCGCCGGGACGCAGGGTGTTTCACTTCCTGTCACCCGTTCTCTGTCACCCGTTCCTCCGTCTTCCGATCATCCGCTCTCCGGCCATCTGCCCATCCGTCTGAAAGGCGAAGTCGCGTTCGAGGGCGTCAGCTTCCGCTATCCCGCGCGGCCCGAAGTCGCGGTGCTGCATGATGTCTCGCTGGCGGTGCGACCGGGCGAACGCCTCGCGCTCGTCGGGCCCAGCGGCGCAGGCAAGTCCACGCTCACGGCGCTGCTGCTGCGGTTCTATGATCCGGAAAACGGCCGGCTCCTGATCGATGGACGCGATGCGCGCGACTATCCGCTCAGCTGGCTCCGCGGCCAGATGGCGATCGTGCCGCAGGACTTCCTGCTCTTCGGCGGCACCATTGCCGAGAACATCGTCTATGGCCGTCCCGGCGCGGACGACGCCGCGATCCGCGAGGCGGCCCGCCTGGCCAACGCCGACGAATTCATCTCCGCCTTCCCCGAGGGCTACGCGACGCTCGTCGGCGACCGCGGCATCAAGCTCTCCGGCGGCCAGCGCCAGCGCGTCGCCATTGCCCGCGCCATTCTCAAGAACCCCGCAATCCTCATTCTCGACGAGGCCACCAGCTCCCTCGACAGCGAAAGCGAACGGCTCGTGCAAGTCGCGCTCGACCGGCTGATGCAGGGCCGCACCACGTTTATCATCGCCCACCGGCTGGCCACGATCCGCAACGCCGACCGCATCGCCGTGATCGACGGCGGCCGGGTGGTGGAGCTCGGCACCCACGACGAATTGTCCGCCCGGCCCGAGGGTCTCTATCGCCGGCTCAGCACGCTGCAATTTGGCCAGGCGGAGGAAGAAAAGGCTGAAAACTGAAAAGCTGAAAACTGAAATCAGAAAGGCTGAACACGGCCTGGTCACGGTGCGGGTCGGAATTCGGCCGCTCGCAGCCCGACGTCTGGCGTCGGGTTTCAGCTTTTCAGTTGTCAGCTTTTCAGCTGTCCTCGGTCGTCCGTTCCCCGCTGGCTGTGAATTATCCCCGTTTCACTCTGTCTTCGCATCGCTCCTTCAGCATCCTGCTCCTCGGCTGCCTGCTTGGAGCCGCCGGTGCCGGCCTGCTGCGGGCGGATGACCGGGTGACGGTGCGGGGCAAGTCCAGTCCGGCCTACACGGCGTGGAAATTTGGCGGCAGCGAAATCAAGAACGAGTCGTATGTCTTCAACAAGGGCCGCTTCTTCGGCGGCACCACCCGCGACCCGATCCTGGAGAAGATGCAGTTCATCGACCTCGCCAAGTCCCTCGCCAACGACCTGGTCGCGCAGCACTACTATCCCGCCGATTCGATCTGGAAGGCCAACCTGCTGATCATCGTCGAGTGGGGCGTGACCACGGTCGCGGACAGCACTTACAAGCAGTTCGCGCGGGACAACCCCATCGGCATGATGGACACCGACGCTGGCCGGAGGGAGATGCTTCACGGGCTGGCGCAGGCCGAGCGCGACAGTGGCACCCCGACCGCGGCGGTCCAGATGCTGGACATGGGTTACGAAATGAACCGCATGAACGGATTGGTGAGCGATGCGCAGTTCCAGGACCTCGACCAGAAATCACTGAGTCTCGGCATGGCGTCGAACGCGGCGCTCGTCGGCTTCGACGACGACCTGCGGGCCGACAATAACAGCGCCTGGGGCACCCCTCAGGGCGAGATGCTGCGCGCCTTCATGGCTGACGAGCGCTACTTCGTGGCGTTGAACGCCTACGACTGCCAGGAATTCCTGAAGACCAACAAATTCGAACTGGTCTGGAGTATGCGGCTCAGCATGCGCGCGCCCGGGATGAATTTTCGCCGGGGTGTGGGCCTGATGAGCACGGCGGGCCGGGTGGTGTTCGGCCATAAGACGGACGGCGTGGAGGTGACGCTGCCGGGCGAAAAGGCGCCGCATGTCGAGATCGGCACGCCCATCGTAATCCAGATGGGCGCCGACGCGGACCAGAAGAAGTGAGGAGGGTCGGGAGTCGGTAGACAGGGGACGGAGGACGGCGGCTTGTCTCGGCGGGGATTTCTGTGCGATGGTCGGGCTCCGGTTCGGACCGGCTCCCTCCGGCCTCCTCCCCAACGCCTGCCAAAAATGTCGCTTATGAAAAGGTTTGCCTGTCTCGCTGTTGCCCTGCTCCTGGCGGTTTCGTCCCGTGCCCAGTGGAACTATCCCTCCACGCGGACGGTGGAGGTTAAGGACACCTATTTCGGAAAAACGTACACCGACAGCTACCGCTGGCTGGAAAACCTGAAGGACAGGGAGGTCGAGGGTTGGTTCAAGGCCCAGGCCGAGCTCACGGACGGGCTGCTCGCAAAGATCCCGGGCAAGGACGACCTCGTTCGGGAATGGATGGCCATGGATAAGCTTCAGCCGGCCCGGTACACCTCCATCAAATATGAGAATGGCCGGGTCTTCTACAAAAAGACCCTCGGCGGCGAGAACGTCGGGAAAATCTACTTCCGTGAGGGCTGGACCGGCCAGGAGAAGCTCCTCTTCGACCCCGGCACCTACAAGGCGGGGGTGACCACCACCGTCGAAAGCTTCATTCCAGCGCTCGACGGCCGCCATGTGGTCATGGGTTTTTCCTCCGGCGGCGCCGAGTTCTCCGAGCTGCGCGTCATCGACGTCGACCGTGCCACGCTGCTGCCCGAGAGCATCTATCCATCCTACGGCCCGATCGGCTGGACGCCCGACAGCCAGGGTTTCTTCTACGACGCTGGCAAGGTCACTGACATCAAGAGCCTCGAGATCGAGCTGAACCGCAAGACGCGGATCCATGTGCTGGGCACCGCTGTCGCCGCGGATGTGGATTTCTTCAGCAACGAAAGCTACCCCGGCCTCGGCATCACGCCGAAGGAGTTTCCCTCCGCCTACATTGACGAGTCCACGCCCGAGTACCTCCTCGCCCAGCTCAGCACGGTGCAGAACGAGATGAGGATGCTCTACGCCCCCGCCGCCGCGCTGCAGCACCCGCCGGTGAAGTGGCAAGTCCTCTGCGAGCCGACGGACAACCTTGTCCGCGGCTTGGAATTCTTCGGCGACCACGTCTACGCCGTCACACATGAGAACGCCCCCCGGTACAAGCTCGTGCGCACGAGTGTGGCGCATCCCGACTGGAAGCATGCGGAAACCGTCCTGCCCGAGGCCGCCGATTCCATCCAGTCCGTCACCAAGAGCAAAAATTTCCTGTTTATCGTGTATTCCAACGGCGTGGTCTGCCGCGTGGTGAAGCTCGACCCGTCGACGGGCAAGTCCTCCGAGCTCCAGCTGCCCGGCTCCGGCACGGTTCTGATTTCCTGCCCGGACTGGTGGACCGACCGCTGCATCGTTTACCTCACGTCCTGGATTTCCCCGACGACGCTCTATGATTGCGATGGCGCGACGGGGACTTTTGCGAAGAGCATTTTCAACACGGCGATTTCGTATCCCGGCTACGAGAACCTCGTCACCGAGGAGGTGGAGGTGCCGGGGCATGATGGCGTCATGATCCCACTGTCCATCATCCACCGGAAGGACCTGCCCATGGACGGGAGCAGTTGCTGCATTCTCGAGGGTTACGGGGCATATGGCGTCAGTTACAAGCCGGGTTTCACCGTGCGCAGTTCCATCGCCCTGCGGGGAGTGGTCGTCGCCTACGCCCACCCGCGCGGCGGCAGCGAGAAGGGCGAGGCGTGGTATCGGGCGGGCTACAAGACCACCAAGCCAAACACCTGGAAGGACTTCATCTCCTGCGCCGAGTATCTGGTGAAGCGCGGCTACACCAGCCCGGCGAAGCTCGGCGGCACCGGCACCAGCGCGGGCGGCATCCTGATCAGCCGGGCCATCACGGACCGGCCCGACCTGTTCGGCGCGGCGGTGTGCAATGTCGGCTGCGCGAATGCCATGCGCCTGGAATTTTCCTCGAACGGGCCGCCGAACATCCCGGAATTCGGCACGGTGACCGATGCGACCGAATGCCTCGCGCTCTACGAGATGGACGGCGTCCAGCACGTCCGTGCCGGCGTGAAATATCCCGCCGTGATGGGCGTGGGCGGGTGGAACGACCCCCGCGTGCCCGTGTGGCAGCCCGGCAAGTTCGTGGCCGCCGTGCAGGGAGCGAGCACGTCAGGGAAGGCCGTCCTGATGAAGGTCAACTACGACAACGGGCACTTCACCGAGGACAAAGCCGTGACCTTCGGAAACTTCGCCGGCCAGTTTGCCTTCCTGCTGTGGCAGACGGGCCATAAGGACTTCCAGCCCGCGAAATAGGCTGCCGCAGTCGAAGCGGAATTGCCCACGGACCACACGGAAAGTATTCCGAACTGGACTCATGCGGGATGTAGGGGCGTGCCTCGTGCGCGTCCCGGTTTGCAGTGCGGGGGGCTTTGCGAATCCTCTTATTTCGCATATCGGTTACGGCCATGAAGAAAATTGGTTTCCTGTCCTTTGGCCATTGGACGCCCTCATCCCAGTCACAGACGCGGTCGGCGGCGGATGTGCTTTTGCAGTCGATCGACCTTGCGGTCGAGGCCGAGCGGCTCGGGATGGATGGAGCCTATTTCCGGGTGCATCACTTCGCCCGCCAGCTGTCATCGCCGTTTCCCTTGCTCGCGGCGGTCGGCGCCCGGACCCGCCGGATCGAGATCGGAACCGCCGTCATCGACATGCGGTACGAGAATCCCCACTATATGGCCGAGGATGCCGGCGCGGCCGATCTCATCGCCGGCTCGCGTTTGCAGCTGGGTATCAGCCGCGGCTCGCCTGAGCAGGTGATCGATGGCTGGCGTTACTTTGGCCATCAGCTCAATGAGGGTGAGGACGATGCGGCCATGGGGCGGCGTCACGCCGAGGCATTTTTGGAGCTGCTCGGCGGGAAGGGCTTTGCGAAGCCCAACCCTCGTCCGATGTTCGCCAACCCTCCCGGGCTCTTGCGGCTCGAGCCCTTTTCCGCGGGTTTGCGCGAACGGATCTGGTGGGGCTCGGCGACCAATGCGACGGCCGTCTGGGCGGCGAAGCTCGGCCTGAACCTGCAGAGCTCGACCCTCAAGTTCGATGAGTCGGGCGAGCCGCTGCATGTCCAGCAGGCCGCGCAGATCCGCGCCTTCCGGAAAGCCTGGGGCGAGGCGGGCCACAAGCGCGAACCGCGCGTGTCCGTGAGCCGGAGCATCTTCCCGCTGATGAACGACCTCGACCGCTCCTATTTCGGGAGTGACGCGGAGCAAACGGACCAGATCGGCTTTCTCGACTCGACGACCCGCGCCGTCTTTGGCCGGGGCTATGCGGCCGAACCCGACGTACTCATCGATCAGCTCCGGAAGGACGAGGCCATCGCCGAGGCGGACACCGTTCTGCTGACGATCCCGAACCAGTTGGGCGTAGCCTACAACGCCCACATCATGGAGGCCATCCTGACCACCGTCGCGCCGGGCCTCGGCTGGCGCTGAACCGTTGCGGCGCGGTTGGGTCGCCGCAACAGGCGACAAAAGCGGCCGTCGTGACCCGAGATGGGCTGCCCCCACTCGGGCCACCACTCCAGTCGCCTTCAACCGAGGCCTCAGTCATGTGACTGGCTCAGGTGCTGGAGTCGCCATCGGTCTCCCTGAATGAGCGCTTCATTCTTGGCGCGGGTCCATTTCTTGATTTGTCGTTCGCGGCGCACGGCCATCATTTGGCTAAACGGCCCTTCGGTGTGAACCAGCCGCATGATGAGATTGTCCCGCGTGTGTCTGGCGCCCGTGCCAGACTGGTGTTGCTGCAGCCGACGTGGCACATCGTTGGTCGAGCCGACATAAAATGTCCCGTTGGCGCAAAGGAGGAGGTAGACAAAGAAGCCGCCCGGAATCGGCGGTGGAGGCCGGATGGCTGGGATGAAGCCGAGGCCCTCGGATGAATTCATCACCGACTGAAACGTCCCAGAAAGGCGGAATCTTTCCTCGGACTGTTGAAAGCCTTTCGACGCGCTTCGCTTGCTCAGGGCATTCGA
>CAIUWA010000014.1 GCA_903902745.1 uncultured Opitutia bacterium
CACCTTCAGCCTTGGCTTAATGCTGCTAATGCCTACTTTAGAAAATATCTAAAGCCCACGACGCCCTAGAGCTGAAAGAACATGCCAATATCGAATAGGCGATTTCGGCTTCTGTTTTTTAGGGGTGTAAATAGGTTTCGGTTGGGAATTCGGAGAAAGAGTCATCAGTCCAACATTGAGGCGCCGAAACGTCTTTAGACTTCGAATCGCCCCATTCGCTCGTCCAGCGTCAAGCAGGACCCACGACTCCGTGGCATAGTCGAGGTACCTATATGCTTGCGCGAGTGCGCGCTGCCAGTGCACCAGTTTGGCTTCAATTGCGATTATCTGTGAAGCTAGGGGAACCGGCTGAACCAACTTTATCCACGTTCCGGCTTTTGACCCAGGCATACAAAACTTGGAGCGTTGGTAAGATCTTAATACGTCACGAGCAGTGCCTCGCGAGGCGCCGGTTAGCTCCATGAAAAAGTCGGTAGTGAACGTTTTTCGATATGGCACCGCCCGCAAAGCGAACGCCCATTGAGGCCGAATTTTCGCCAACCCGACTGAACGCTTCCAATCGCGTCTCATTCGGACACGGACTACATCAGCTTTCCCGTTAGCTGAGTCTAACTCGGTTTAAACCAGACGAAATGAATCTCGATGCTTGGGAAGAGACTTCAGAAACGCCCAAACCAATGAGCGCTCAGTTCGAAATCTTTCAACGAGTTTCCGCTTAGCTTTCGGTTTCGAAGGCGACCTCTTGTGATTTCTACGATGGATCACGTAAAGATTTCACAGATTTTTATCCGTCACCGCACCTTCGGATGCGCTTGTGACGTGGCTCGCGTATTTGGCGAGGACGCCGCGGGTTTCCACGGGCTTCTTCTGCTTCCACTTTTTGCGGCGGGCGGCGAGCTCCTTGGCGGGGACGTCCGTGCGGAGTTCGTTCTTCACCGCGTCGATGGTGATGGTGTCGCCGTTCTTCAGGAGTGCGATGGGGCCGCCGACGAAGGCTTCAGGTGTGACATGGCCGACGACGAAGCCGTGCGTACCGCCGGAGAAGCGGCCGTCGGTGATGAGCGCGACGGAGGCGCCGAGTCCGCGGCCCATGATGGCGCTGGTGGGCGCGAGCATCTCGGGCATGCCGGGGCCGCCCTTGGGGCCGGAGTTGCGGATGACCACGACGTGGCCGGCCTTGACCTTGCCCGCGAGGATGGCGTCAAGCGCCTTGAACTCGTCCTCGAACACGATCGCCGTGCCGGTGAACGTGAGGCCTTCCTTGCCGGAGATCTTCGCGACCGCGCCGGTCGGGGCGAGATTGCCGTAGAGGATGCGGAGGTGGCTGTCCTTCTTGATCGGATTGTTGAAGGGGCGGACGACGTCCTGGTCGGTCGGGTAGGGCTTAACGTCGCGGAGGTTCTCGGCGATGGTCTTGCCGGTGACCGTGATGCAGTCGCCGTGGAGCAGGCCCTGGTCGAGCAGCACCTTCATGAGCGGCGGCAGGCCGCCGATGCGTGTGAGGTGGACCATGCCGTACTTGCCGGAGGGCTTGAGGTCGGCGAGGACGGGCACGCGCTTCCCGATGCGGGTGAAGTCGTCGATCGAGAGCTTCACGTTGGCGGAGTGAGCCATGGCTAGGAGGTGAAGGACGCAGTTGGTCGAGCCGCCGAGCGCGATGGCGACAGTGATGGCGTTCTCGAACGCCTTTTTCGTCATGATGTCGCGCGGCTTGATGCCGGCCTTGAGCAGGGCGACGGCGGCGGCGCCGGCGTTGCGGCAGTCGGCCTTCTTCTCCTCGCCGATGGCGATCTGGGCGGAGGAATTCGGGAGCGACATGCCGAGGGCCTCGATGGCGGACGCCATGGTGTTGGCGGTGTACATGCCGCCGCAGGAGCCGGGGCCAGGGACGCCGGCCTTTTCGATCTGGGTGAGTCCGGAATCGTCGATCTTGCCGGCGGCGTGCTGGCCGATGGCCTCATAGACGGAGACGATGTCGCACTCCTTGTGGGAGCCCGGATGGATGCCGGGGAGGATGGTGCCGCCGTAGACGAAGACGCCGGGGCGGTTGAGGCGGGCGAGGGCCATGAGGCAGCCGGGCATGTTCTTGTCGCACGCGCCGACGGTGACGACGGCGTCGAAGCCCTCGCAGGCGGAGACGGTCTCGATGGAGTCGGCGATGACCTCGCGGGAGACGAGTGAGTAGCGCATGCCGAGGGTGCCCATGCTGATGCCGTCGGAAATGGTGATGGTGCCGAAGACGATGGCCTTGCCGCCGGCGGCGTTGGCGCCGGCCTCGGCCTCAAGCGCGAGCTTGTCGAGGTGCATGTTGCACGGCGTGACCATGGACCAGAGGGAGGCGATGCCGACGATGGGCTTCTTGAAATCGGCGTCGGAGAAGCCGACGGGCCGCAGCATGGAGCGCGCACCGGCGCGGGCGGGGCCATCGGTGAGGATGGAAGAGTGGGGGCGAAGGGGGTCGGGTTTGGAACTCATGATAGAGAAGGCCAGCAGACCAAAGCGGCCGGCGGCGGGCAAGCGCGCTTTCGGGCGAACGGTTAGGAAGGGAAGTTTCACACAGAGGCACGGAGGACACAGAGATCTATATCGTTTGGTTTTTCGAACCTCTGTGCTCTCTGTGTCACTGTGTGGAACGGATCGGTTTCAGCGTTTTAGTGTTTGCTTCGGCTTGGACGCAACGCATTCACTGACGCCACTTTTACTGCATGGCTTTCAACCTAAAAAGAGTGCTCAAGGCTCTCCTGTTCTCGTCGAACCAGCCGCTGGCGATGAAGGACATCCAGGCCGCTTTCACCCGCTTTCACGAGCAGGCGCAGCTGCCGCTGGCGCCTGAGGTGGGAGGTGTGAGGCCTGAGGTGGGAGGCGAGGTTGCTGGCCAGGGACAGCCGCAGGTTGAGGCCGCTGCGCCGGCTGTGGAAGAGGCGGCTGAAGTAATCTCGGAGGCGCCGGCGGATCCGGAGCTTTACACGGATGTGCCTTCGCTGGTCACGGCGACGCAGATTCGCGAGGTCATGGATGAGATCGCGGCAGAGCTGCGCGCTTCCAACGAAGGCCTGTTGCTCATCGACGGGGCGAGCGGTTACCGGCTCGTCACGCATCCGAGTTTCGCGCGGTGGGTGCGCATCCTGCGCGCCGAAGCGCCGCCGCTGAAGTTGTCGCCTTCATCGCTGGAGACGCTGGCGGTCGTGGCGTATCGCCAACCGGTCACGCGGGCCGAGATCGAGGCGATCCGCGGCGTGTCGGCGGAGGCAGGCATCAACAAGCTGCTGGAGCGCGAACTCATTTACATCACCGGCCGGGCGGACCTGCCCGGGCGTCCGCTGCAATACGCGACGACGGACCAGTTCCTGGAATTCACCGGGGTAAAGTCACTCGACGAGCTGCCGGCCTCCGACGTGCTGTCCACGCGCCAGCTCGATGACTGGCTGCAGAACGCGATGAATCCGACCCACCTCGGCGATGCCGAGATGGGGTTGCCTGGCGACGAGCAGCTCACGCTGCAACCCGCCGCCGATCCCGCGCCGTCCGATGGCGCCCCGTCCACCTGACGCCATGGACCTCGGGCCCATTCGCGAACAGATTGACGGACTCGACCGGCAGCTCGTCGAGCTGCTGAACCGTCGCCTCGCGCTCGCGGCCGAGATCGGCAAGCTCAAGCGCAGCACGGGCGGGCAGATCTATGTCGCGGAACGCGAGGACGCGGTGCTGCGCACGGTCGGGGAGCTCAACAAGGGGCCGATCAAGCAGGAGGCGCTCCGCGCCATCTACCGCGAGATCATGTCGGCGGCCATCGCGCTGGAGAAGCCGCTGGCGATCGCCTACCTCGGGCCGGAGGCCACCAACACGCACGCGGCGGCGATGAAGAAATTCGGCGCGAGCGTCGATTACCAGGCCATCACGACGGTGGCGGACATCTTCACGGCGGTGGAACGGGGCGAGGCGGACTACGCCGTCATTCCCATCGAGAACTCAACCGAGGGCTCGGTGCGCGAGGCGCTGGACAGCTTCGTGGAGAGCGACCTGAAGATTGTCGCCCAGATCCACCTCGAGATCACGCACGCCCTCATCTCCGCGACCCCGCGGGAGAAGATCGAGAAAGTTTACTCGAAGGACCAGGCGCTGGCGCAATGCCGGAACTGGCTCCAGCGGCACCTGCCGCACGCGCAGCTGATCGACGCGCCGAGCACCTCGCGGGCGGTGCAGATCGCCAAGGCCGAGCCCGGCGCGGCCGCGATCGCGGGCGAGCTGGCGGCGCAGTTCTACGGCGTGCCGGTCATCGAGAAAAACATCCAGGACAAGGCGGACAACACCACGCGGTTTTTCGTGCTGGGCAAGAAGGCCTCCGGCCCCGTCGGCAACGGCCGCGACATGTCCAGTTTCCTGATCTCGCTCGGCGACGAGGCCTCGGCGCATTCCGGCGCGCTCCTGAAGATGCTCATGCCGATGGCGGAGCGCGGCATCAACCTTTCAAAGATCGAATCGCGGCCGAGCAAGAAGCGCCCGTGGGATTATTATTTCTTCATCGACGTCAGCGGGCATTACGACGACGCGAACATGAAGGAAGCGCTGACCGAGCTGAAGAAGTTCTGCCCGATGGTGAAGTGGCTCGGGAGTTATCCGGCGGCGAGCTGAGGATCCGGCCAAAGAACGTAGCAGCCGAGGTGACGAGGCTGAGCTGTTAGGGTAGTTTAAGCCGATTCGGGCGTGGACGAGTCACGTCCCTACCTTGTCTTTGTAGGGGCGCGCCTTGCCCGTTCGACAAGCTCAGGGCCCCGAGCCTGCCGCGGGGCGCGCCCGGTTGAACCAGCCTCCTTACGTCAGCTGCTACATCCCTGCCGGACTGAATGGACACAAAAAAGGGCGGGTCTGAGACCCGCCCTGCTGTGCCGGCTAGCGCCCGCCGTGGACGGAGGCGGAACCGCGGCCGGGCTTGGCGGCTGCGGCGGCCTTCTTCGACTTCGTCTCGATGAATTCGCGGATGATTTCCATGCGCTGGCGCACGCGGTCCTCCTCCTCGATCTCGTCGCGGGAAAGCTGGGCCTCGTTTTTGGCCAGGGCCTTGCGCATCTTCGAGAGCGCGAGATACTCGAGCTGGCGGATGCGCTCGCGCGTGACGTGGAAGCGCTTGCCGACTTCCTCGAGCGTGAGCTCGTCGCGGCCCTCGAGGCCGAAGCGGAGCTTGATGATCTCGGCCTCGCGCTCGTCGAGCGAGTTGACCATCGCGCCGAGGTCCTCGTTGCGATTGCGCTCGCGCAGGCTCTCATAGGGGCTGACGGCGTTCTCGTCGCCCACGATGTCCCCGAAGGTGCCGGAGTCGCCCTCCTCGCCGATGGAGGCGTCGAGGGAGGTCGGCCGCACGCTGACGGACTTGAGATGCGCGATCTTGCTGGTCGGCATCTGGAGCTCGATGGCCAACTCTTCATCCGTGGGCTCGCGGCCGAGCTGTTCCGTCAGCGCCATGGCGGTGCGGCGCATCTTGGAAATCTTGTCCACGAGGTGGACGGGCAGGCGGATGGTCTTGGACTGGTTGGCGAGGGCGCGCTTGATGGACTGCTTGATCCACCAGGCGGCGTAGGTGGAGAGCTTGCCGCCCTTGCGCGGGTCAAAGCGCTCGACGGCCTTGATCAGGCCGATGTTGCCCTCGCTGATGAGGTCGAGCAGGGGCAGGCCGAAATCCTTGTAGTCCATCGCGATCTTCACGACGAGGCGCAGGTTGGCCGAGATCATGTGGTCGCGCGCGGCCTTGTCGCCGCGGCGGATGCGCTTCGCGAGGACGATTTCCTCCTGGATCGTCAGCAGGGCGGTCTTGCCGATCTCCTGGAGATAGAGCTGGAGGTTGCTGCGCTCGCCGTGCGCGATGGGGGCCTCGGCCGCGGTGCGGTCGGGCTTTTCGAGAAAAGAGGGCGGGGCGTCGAGCGGCGTGGGGGTCAGCACCGTGGTGGCGGTGCTGCTGGTCGATTCGGTGTCGTCGGCCTCGGCAAACAGTCGGTTGCTCTTGATTTTTGCAGGCATGAAAGTGACTTGAGTGACTTCAGTTATGGGAACGATGGGCCCGTTGGTTTATTCCTGTCGTTGTTCCGTCCCGTCGGAGCGGGAAACGTTCCATGTGACTACGGATGAACCCCAGAGGTAGTTGCACGGATTCGCGTCATAAGGACGTGCAATAATGACACAACCCCGGCCAGAGCATCGGTCAGCGTGACGCAGAGGACCCGGAAAAATAGCAGCCGAGGCTGGTTCAAACAATTGTAGCGGCGGTCATCCTCCGTCGCTGAGCTATGGCGGACAAGTAGACCGCCGCTACATCAATCCGCCGGGTGGCGGCGAAATCCTCAGAACTGCTCGGCCATGGCGACGGCCTTGAGCAGGGCGGAGGCCTTGCCGATGGTCTCCTGGTACTCGGCGGTCGGGACGGAGTCGGCGACGATGCCCGCGCCGGCCTGGATGTGCAGCTGGCCGTCTTTCAACAGCGAGGTGCGCAACATGATGCAGGAGTCGAGGTTGCCGTCGTATCCGAAGTAACCGAGGGCGCCGGCGTAGAAGCCGCGCTGGGAGGGCTCCTGTTCCGCGATGATCTGCATGGCGCGGATCTTGGGCGCCCCGCTGACGGTGCCGGCGGGGAACGTGGCCCGCATGAGATCGTAGGCGGTCTTGTCGGGCGCGATGGTGCCCTCGACCTGCGAGACGATGTGCATGACGTGCGAGTAGCGCTCAACCACCATGTACTCCGGCACATGGATCGAGCCAAAGCGGCAGACGCGCCCGATGTCGTTGCGGGCGAGGTCGACCAGCATGAGGTGCTCGGCACGCTCCTTGGCGTCGGCGAGGAGTTCCTTTTCGAGGGCCGCGTCCTCGACCGGGGTGGCGCCGCGCTTGCGCGTGCCGGCGATCGGGCGGATTTCGACCCGGCCGTCGGTCAGGCGCACGTGGACCTCGGGCGAGGCGCCCACGATGGCGAAGTCGCCGGCCTCGAGGATGAACATGTACGGCGACGGGTTGACCGTGCGCAGCGCGCGGTAGAGATCGAGGGGGGACCTGGCAAAGGGCCGCGAGAACCGCTGGGACGGCACCACCTGGATGATGTCGCCGGACTTGATGTATTCCTTGCAGGCGTCGACGGTCTGCTCGAACCGGGCCTGGGTGAAATTGCCGGCGGGCACGGTGAGCTTGCCCGGCTCGACGAGCGGGGCGGGGGAAAGCGCGCGCGGTTCGCGCAACATGGCGTAGAGTTCGCGCAACTCCGCGACGGCCGCGTCGTAGGCTTCGCTCGCCTCCTGCCCTGAGCTCGTCGAAGTGGCCTGCCCTGAGCCTGTCGAAGGGTGCACGTGGGCGTTAACGCAGAGGCGGAGGGTCTGCTTCGCGCGGTCGAAAATCAGCAGCGAATCCGACAGCATGAAATAGAGCAGGGGCACGCCAAGGACGTCGTTCTTCGCGGCAGGCACGGTCGGCTCGATGCGCGTGATGTACTCGTAGCCGATGAAGCCCACGGCGCCGCCAGTGAAACGCGGCATGCCCGGCAGCGTGACCGGCTGGTAGCCGCTCATCTCGGCCTCGATGAGCTTGAGCGGGTCGGGCGGGGTGGGGATGGTCTGCGCCGGCTGGCCGGGGACGCGGATCTCGGTCGTCTGCGGCCCGCAGATGAACACCTTGCGCGGGCGGCAGCCGATGAAGCTGTAGCGGGAAAGGTTTTCACCGCCCTCGACGGACTCGAGCAGGTACGACGGGCCGGCCTCCTTGAGCTTGGCATACGCCGAGACGGGAGTCTCGAAGTCCGCCATCAGGTCGGCACAGACCGGAATGACGTTGCCTTGCGTGGCCAGGCGCAGGAACGCCTCGCGGGTTGGGTGGATGTTCATCGGGGGCGAAGAGTCGTTACTCAACGGTCACCGATTTTGCCAGATTACGCGGTTTGTCGACGTCACACTTGAGCACGACAGCGATATAGTAGCTGAGAAGTTGCACCGGCACAGTGGCGACGATGGGCAGCACGGCCTCGTGGCAGTCGGGAATCGGGATGACCTCGTCGGCCAGTCCGGCCGGCAGTTCGCAGCCCTCGGTGACGATGGCGATGATCTTCCCCTTGCGAGCCTTGATCTCCTGCATGCTGGACACGATCTTGTTGAAGATCTCGCCCTTCGGAACGAAGAACACGCTCGGGCATTTCTCGCTGATGAGGGCGATGGGCCCATGCTTCATCTCGGCGGCGGGATAACCCTCGGCGTGGATGTAGGAGATTTCCTTGAGCTTGAGCGCGCCCTCGAGGGCGATGGGGAAGAGGGAGAGGCGGCCGAGGAAGAGGAAGTCCGCGTAGCGGGCGTAGCGCTTTGCGATGGCCTGGATGTGCGCGGCCTGGCCGAGGGCCTGGCGCACAAGGTCGGGCGCACCCTTGAGCGCGTTCACGTATTGCACACCGTCGTTGAAGCTCATGTCGCGCAGCCGGGCGATGTAGAGCGCGAGCATGGCGCCGAGGAGCAGCTGCGAGGTGAAGGCCTTGGTCGAGGCGACGCCGATCTCGGGGCCGACGTGCTGGTAGACGCCGCCGTCGGCCTCGCGCGCGATGCTGGAGCCGACGACGTTGTTGATGGCGAGTACGCGGTAACCCTTGCGCTTGGCCTCGCGGAGGGCGGCCAGCGTGTCGATGGTCTCGCCCGACTGGCTCATCACGAAGAACAGCGTGTTGCGGTCGAGCGGGGAGTTGCGGTAGCGGAACTCGGACGCGTAATCGACCTCCACGGGCAGGCGCGCGTAGCGCTCGATGAGATGCTCCGCGACGAGGCAGGCGTGCCAGGCGGACCCACAGGCGCAGAACATGAAGCGGTCGATCTGGCGGAGCTCCGGGGCGCTAAGGTTGAGGCCGCCGAAGTTGGCCGTGCTGCCGTCCTCGGAGAAGCGCCCGCGCATGGTGTTTTCCAGCGCCACCGGCTGCTCAAAGATCTCCTTCTCCATGAAGTGCGCATGGCTGCCCCGCTCGGCATCGGCAATGGACCAGGTGATCCGGTCGACCACGGGCGAGACATCCGCCTGGCCGAGGGTCGTGATGGTGAAGCCGGCGGCCGTGACGTAGACGAGTTCGCCGTCCTTCAGGTAGACAACATTCTGGGTGCGGTTGATGAGCGCCGAGGCGTCGCTGGCGACAATGTATTCGCCGTCGCCCACGCCGAGGAGGAGCGGCGAGGCCTCGCGGGCGGCGACCATCTCCCCGGGAAAATCAACGCAGAGCACCGCGATGCCGTAGGTGCCCTCGACGTGCTCGAGGGCCTTGCGCACGGACTCGAGGAAGCGGCTGGTACCGTTGCTGTCCGACGGCTCCTTCGCGTAATGATAGGCGATGAGGTTGCACAGCACCTCGGTGTCGGTCTCGGACTTGAACGTGTAGCCCTTGCCCGCGAGGAAGGTCTTCATCTGGGCGTAGTTCTCGATCACGCCGTTGTGGATGAGGGCGAACTTGCCGTCGCTGCTGATGTGCGGATGGGCGTTGGCGTCGGTCACGCCGCCGTGGGTGGCCCAGCGCGTGTGCCCGATGCCGGTCGTGCCGTTGAAACGGTGCCGGGCGGCCTCCTTGACGAGCACCTCCACGCGACCGGCCTTCTTGGCGACGTCGAGCTGGCCGCCCTGCAGGATGCAGAGCCCCGCGGAGTCATAACCCCGGTATTCCAGGCGTTTCAGACCCTCGAGGATGATGGAAGCCGCCTTCTGTTTGCCGACGTAGCCGACGATACCGCACATATTTTCGTGATTTTGTTTGGCGTAACTTTGGCCCGCCGTAATCCTCGGGCAAGGTTTTAGGACAAGCGACCCCTTCTCGTATGACGACTCAAAAACGTGTGCTGGCAGTAATCATGGGCGGTGGACGTGGCACCCGCCTCTCGCCGCTCACGCTCGAGCGCTGCAAGCCGGCCGTCCCGCTCGCGGGCAAGTACCGGCTCGTGGACATCCCGATCAGCAACTGCATCAACTCGGACATCAACCGGATCTTCATCCTGACGCAGTTCAACACCGCCTCGCTGCACCGCCACATCCAGAGCACCTATCACTTCGATCCCTTCGGTGGCGGGTTCGTCGACATCCTGTCGGCCGAGCAGACCGAGACGCGCACCGACTGGTACCAGGGCACGGCCGACGCGGTCCGCCGCAATCTCCTGCATTTCCGCGCGTTTCCGCACGACATCGTCCTCATTCTTTCCGGCGACCAGCTTTACCGGATGGATTTCCGGACGATCATCGAGGAGCACATCGCCAACCAGGCCGACGTGACGATCGCGGCCATTCCGTTTCCCGCCTCCAAGGTGGAGGGCCTGGGCCTCATGCGCGTGGACAACAGCCTGGCGATCCAGCAGTTCGTCGAAAAGCCGAAGGATCCGGCCGTCATCGCCAGCCTCGCGCTGAGTGACGCGCTGGAGGCGAAACTGCAGTCGCCTTCCAAGGAGAAGCGCTGCCTGGCCTCGATGGGCATCTATGTCTTCAACCGCTCCGTGCTCGCGGCCGCGCTGGACAACCACATGACCGACTTCGGCAAGGAAGTCATCCCCAGCCTGCTCGGCCAGAAGAAACTCTTCGCCCATGTCTTCGAGGGATACTGGGAGGACATCGGCACCGTGAAGGCGTTCTTCGAGGCCAACCTCGCCCTCGCGCAACCGTTGCCGCCCTTCAATTTCTTCGAGCCCACCGCGCCCATCTACACGCAGGACCGCTATCTGCCCGCCTCCAAGCTCAACAAGTGCGCCATCGACCACGTGGTGATCGGCGACGGCTCCATCCTCACGGATTCCTCGCTCAAGCACAGCGTGCTCGGGGTGCGCTGTTACATCGGCGAGGGCTCGGTGCTGGAGGATGCCGTGGTGATGGGGGCGGATTTCTACGAGACGGAGGACCAACTCAAGGAGAACGCGGCGACCGGGCGACCCCATATCGGGGTGGGCAAGGGCTGCCGGATCAAGCGCGCGATCATCGACAAGAACGCCCGGATCGGCGACGGCTGCATCCTCAATGGCGAGGGCAAGACCGACGGCAGCTACGCCAATGGCGCCGTGGTCGTCCGCGATGGCGTGCTGGTCGTGCCGAAGGGTGCGACGCTCCCGCCGGGCACGAAGGTGTGACCCGCGCGCCCGGGCCGGCGCCATAACTTCGGCCCGCCTCAACCGTCTTGCCACCGGCCCCTTCAATCCGGTTTCTTAGTTTTTTATGACCCCATCAACCCCTCGTTCTGTTTCCGTTCGTCGATTTACCCGGCTCTGCCTTGCGGCCGCCGGCGGCTTCATCGCCAGCCTGGCCGCCCATGGGCAGGCCGGAGTGCCGGGCGGCAATCTCGGTGCCGGTGGCAACCAGCCCGCTTATGTCATCCCCTATCACAAGTCCACGGTTGCCGAGGTGACCGAGGTGCTCGGCCGCGTCCGCACCTACCTGGAGGCCTCCACGCCGGGCAAGATCGTGGATCGCCAGAGCGGCGCGACCATCACGGATTTCTCGCAGCCCAACCCCAACGCCACCTTTGAACGCGGTGACGGCATTGCCTTTCCCGTGCTCAGCTATGAGTGGGGCGTGACCTATGCCGGCATGCTGCTGGCCGCCGAGGCGACGGGGGATGCGAAGTTCAATGACTACACCGCCCGCCGGCTGAAGCTGCTGCACGATGCGCTACCCATGGCCCGGGCCCAGCAGGCGGCCACGCCCGCGCCCGCTCCGACTCCGGAGGCGACGCCCGCCCGCCCGCTCCAGCCGCGGATGGCTGAGGGCCAGCCGGCAGCCGCGACCCCTGGTGGTGGCCGAGGCGGTCCCGGTGGTGGACGTGGCGGCGGCTTGAATCTGCGCTCCATGATCGCTCCCGGCACGCTCGACGATTCCGGCTCCATGTGCGCGGCCCTGATCAAGGCGAACCGCGCCGGGGTCGGTCCCGATCTGCGTCCCGTGATCGACACCTACATCGATTGGATCAGCCACAAGCAGTACCGCTTTCCCGACGGCACGCTCGCGCGGATGCGTCCGCAGGCGGAGACCCTCTGGCTGGATGATCTTTTCATGAGCGTCCCGGCCCTGGCACAGATGGGCAAGCTCACCGGCAAGAACGTTTATTTCGACGACGCGGTGAAGCAGATCAAGCAGTTCTCCGCCCGCATGTTCAATCCGCAGCTCGGCGTCTACATGCACGGCTGGAGCAACACGGCGCCGGAGCATCCGGAGTTCCACTGGGCGCGGGCCAACGGCTGGGCCATCATGGCCATGGTCGAGCTCCTCGACGTGCTGCCGGAAAAACATCCCGGCCGGGCCGACGTGCTGAAGCAGCTTCGCGCGCACATCAAGGGCCTCGCCGCCTACCAGGCGCCCACGGGCTTCTGGCACCAGATGCTCGACATGCCCGATTCCTACGCGGAGACCTCCGCCACGGCAATCTTCACCTACTGCATCGCCCACGCGGTGAACCGCGGCTGGGTCAGCGCGGTTTCCTACGGACCGGTGGCGCAACTCGGCTGGAACGCGGTGGCGTCCAAGGTGAATGCCAAGGGGCAGGTCGAGGGCACGTGTGTCGGCACCGACATGGCCTTTGATCTCGCGTATTATTACTACCGGCCGGTCAGCACGACGGCGGCGCATGGTTATGGCCCGGTGCTGCTCGCCGGCGCCGAAACGGTCAAGCTGCTGAAGAACGACTCATTCAATATCGTCTCGGCCTACGGCGTCATCCAATTCGTCCCGAAAAAGTAGGAGGGCGGATGTCCGAAGGTAGGGCGAACCGTCCCGGTGAGCCGTTCGGCAAGCTCACGGTCCGAGACCGCGGCTCCTCCTTCGCCAAGGCTTCCGCCGTCGCTGAAGCTATGGCGGACAAGTCGGCGGGGACGCCTCGCCCTACCAATGCGGATACGACCAGACGGGAGGAGGCGAGTTCAGGCCGCGTTGCGGCGGCCGCGGAGCGCGATCAGGATCGCGCCGGTGGCGATGAGGAAGAAGGAATAGAACGTGCCGCGGCTGACGCCGAGGATAAGGGAGGCGTCGGGCTCGCGGAAGAGTTCGCCCACCATGCGGAGCAGCGCATATGCGACGAGGAACTCGCCGCTCAGGCGGCCGGGCTGCCGTTGCGCCACGTCGCTGCGCCAAAAGCGCCATTGCATGAACGCCAGCAGCAGGGCGCCCTCCAGCGCGGCTTCATAAAGCTGCGAGGGATGGCGCGGCACGAGGGGTTCCGGGCTGGCGGGAAAAATCACCGCCCAGGCCACGCTCGCGGGTTTGCCCCAGAGCTCGCCGTTGATGAAGTTGGCGATGCGACCCAGCATCAGGCCGACCGGAACCGTGGTGACGACGACATCGGTGACCTGCAGGAAGGGAAGCTTGTGCTTACGGGTGAAAAGCCAGGCGGCGATGATCACGCCGGCAAAACCCCCGTGACTGGCCATGCCGCTTTTCCAGACCATGAAAAAATTCCAGGGCGGATTGAAAAGGTCCTCCGGATGATACAGGAGAAAACTTCCGAGCCGGCCACCCACCATGACGCCCAACACGAGATAGGTCATGAGGTCCATGACGGCATTGGCATCGAGCGGCGAACGGCCGGCGCGCCGGTAGAGCTGGAGCAGCCAGAAGGCGCCCACGAAGCCCAGCAGGTACGCCAACCCATAGTAGCGGATGCCGAAGTTCTCGGTGAACCGGATCAGGAACGGGCTGAGATTGTGGACCCAGTAGGCGAAGAAGACGTGGGGATTGTCAGGCATGTCGCTTGGTTTGATCGGTCGAAATAAATTTTGGAATCCAAGAGCAGCCCGGGAGCAGGGTCCCGAATTCCCCGGATGGCCCGGAAGGGCGGCGGGATAATTCAGGCTTGGGGTGGAAAGGGGGTGGGCGTCGCCGAATCGCTGGCGCGCTTGGGTCGGGCCTGCTTCTGCTGCTTGGCCCGCGCGAGCTCCCGCATGTCGACGGCGATGTCGTCCTTCTCGAAGATTTCGCGTCCCAGGATGTGCTCCATGATGTCCTCCATGGTGACGACGCCGGAGGTCGAGCCGAACTCATCCACCACCACGAGCAGCTTCTGGTGGGCCTTGAGGCAAAGCTGGAGCGCATTGGCGGCGGTGCCGGTGGCGGGGATGAAATTCACCTCCTGCATGAGCGATTCGACGAGCGTGAGGTCCTGGTCGTTGGCCTTGGCCTTGAGCAGGTCGCGCCGCCGCACGAGGCCGGCGATGTCATCGAGGTTGCGGCCATAGACGGGCATGCGCCCGAAGGGCAGGTTGGGGAACTCCCGGAAAACCTCGCCCACCGTGGCGCTCTTCCGGAGGGCGGTGACAACGGTGCGGGGCGTCATGATCTCGCTGACGCGCACGTCATCGAGGGAGAGGGCGTTGGCGATGATGCTCGATTCGCTTTTCGAAAGTGTGCCGTGCCGGGCGCCGCGCTCGGCGAGCAGGATGATCTCCTCGTCGGAGCGGTGGACATGGGCGGTCTCGGGCACGAACAGCCGCACGACCAGGTTGCACAGAAAGGTGACCGGGGTGAGTACTTTGCGCAGCCACCAGATCGGATAAACCACGATGGGCTGGAGCTGGCGGCGATAGACCACGCCGAGGTTCTTGGGCAGTACTTCGGCGGTGACCAGCAGGACGATGGCAAAGATCACCGTGATGACCACGAGGATCCGGTCGCCGAAGAGGTGGGCGCTGAGCGCCCCGATCACGACGGAGCCGAAGCCGTTGGCCATCGTGTTGAGGGTCAGGATGGCGGAGATGGTCTCGTCGAGCTCGTGCTTGATCGTCTCGAGCCGCTGACCGCGCCGCGGATGGGACTTTTTGAGGGCCTCGATCTCGGCGACCGTCGTGCTCAGCACCAGCGCCTCGAAGAGCGAGCAGATGAACGAAATGCCCAGGGTGAGGGCGATGGCCAGGACGAGCCAGTGCATGACCCCAGTTTATGGAGCTGGCGCGCGATGCGAATATAAACTGCGGACGCGGGGCCGGGGTCAGAACAGCCTTGCGGCGGCCCGACGCGGCCCGCCTAGTCATTGCCGTCCATGAGCGAACTCAAACGCACCCCCCTGCGAGATTTCCACGCCGCCCATGGCGCCCGGCTGGTTGACTTCGCCGGCTGGGAGATGCCGGTGCAATACCGCAGCATCCTCGAGGAGCACAAGGCCGTGCGCCGCGCCGCCGGGCTCTTTGACGTGAGCCACATGGGCGAGGTCGACGTGCAGGGGCCCGAGGCGGGCAAGTTCCTGAATCACCTCGTGACCAATGACGTCTCCCGGCTCTTCCCCGGCCGCGTGCTCTATTCGCCGATGTGCTATCCCACCGGCGGAGTGGTGGACGACCTCCTGGTCTACATGCGCGGGGCTGAGGACTACTTCCTGTGCATCAATGCGGGCAACATCGACAAGGATCTCGCCTGGATCCGCGAGCAGTCGTCCGGGTTTGTCGTCACCATCACGGATCGTTCCGCCGATTACGCGCTCGTTGCCATGCAGGGCCCGCGGGCCGCGCAGATCGTGCAATCGTTGACCGGCGCAAAGCTCGGCCTCGTGAAGTATTATCATTTTGTCGAGGGCACGGTGGCGGGCATCCACTGCCTGATCAGCCGCACCGGGTATACCGGCGAGGACGGCTTTGAACTCTATCACGCGGCGGGTGACGCGGCGGCGCTGGCCGAAGCCCTGTTGGCGGCCGGCACCCCGCTCGGCCTCGAACTGGTCGGCCTCGGCGCGCGCGACAGCCTGCGCCTCGAGGCGGGCTATCCGCTCTACGGCCACGAAATCACGCAGGATATTTCGCCGCTCACCGCCGGGCTCGGCTGGACGGTGAAGCTCGACAAGGGCGCCGACTTCACCGGCCGCGCCGCGCTGCTCGCGGAAAAGGAAAAGGGCGGCTCGCAGAAGGTGGTGTTCTTCAAGACCGGCGACCGTCGCATTGTGCGCGCCGAGACGCCGGTGCTCGGCCCCGATGGCTCCGTGGTTGGACGGGTGCTTTCCGGCACGCTCTCGCCGATGCTCAACGAGGCCATCGGTTCCGCGTTGGTGACCGCCGCGCCCGCCGCCGGGCCGCTCGCGGTGGACATCCGCGGGACGAAAATCAATTTGCAACTGGTCAAACCTCCCTTCGTCGAACTAAAAAAATCCCCATGAGCAACGTTCCCGGCGGTCTCCGCTATGCGAAATCCCACGAATGGCTGAAGCTGGAGGGCGACGGCACCGTCACCGTCGGCATCAGCGACTACGCGCAGAATTCGCTCGGCGACATCACCTACGTGCAGTTGCCCAAACCCGGGGCGGTGTTCAAGGCCGGCGAAACCTTTGGCGTGGTCGAGTCGGTGAAGGCCGCGTCCGATCTGTACGCCCCGGTCGCGGGCACGGTCGTCGCGGTGAATGAGGGTCTCAACTCCGCGCCGGAGACCGTCAATCAATCGCCGTATGAGACTGGCTGGATCCTGAAGCTCAAGCCGGCCACGGCAGCGGAAGCGGGTGCGCTGCTGGACGCGGCGGCTTACTCCAAGTTGATCGGGTGAAATAACTTTCACCGGGCGGAACCGTCAGGCGGACGCCCTGATTTGGCTGTCAGGCTGGCTTTACCTTTCCTCATTTCATCGGCTTCATTTCCTGCACCCATGGCTATTTTCATGACCAAACCCAGGCTGGCCTGCCTAGCGCTCGCTGCCGCCGTCCTGATGGCAGGATGTTCCAAGCAGGCCCCGGGAGTCGCCGGTGAGGCGGCGGGCGGAGCCGGTAAAAGTGGCAAGGCGGGGGGCCGGGGTGGACGGGGCCGGGGCGGCCAAAAACAGGCGGTGGAAGTCGTGACCATCATCCGGCGTGATCTCGCGGAGACGCTGAATGTCGTGGGCTCGCTGGCCGCGAATGAGTCCGCGACCCTGCGCACGGAGACGGCCGGAGCCGTGCGCGAAATCCTATTCGAGGAAGGCCAGGCGGTGAAAAAAGGTCAGGTGCTCGTCAAGATCGACGATGCGGACCTGCGCGCGCAGATGGCCCAGACCGAGTCGCGTTTCCGGGTGGCCGAGGCGACCCTGCAGCGCAACGAGGCGCTCCTGAAGACGCAGTTCATCACCCAGGCGGATTTCGACCGGATCAGCAACGACTTCACCACGGCGAAATACGATCTCGCCCTCCTGAGCGTCCGGTTGAACCGCACCGAGCTCAAGGCGCCGTTCGACGGCATCGTGAATTCCCGCTCACTTTCCCCGGGTGACTACATTACCAACCAGACGATCGTCACCACCATCGACGACCTCAGCCGGTTGAAAATCGATTTCCAAGTGCCGGAGCGCTATCAGGGCAAGGTCACCCCCGGGACCAAGTTCACCGTTTCCGCCGGTACCGTCAGCGGCCAGGAAGAGGTGATCGGCGGAGAGGTTTACTTTGTGAGCTCATCGATCGATCGCAGCACGCGCTCGATCCAGGTCAAGGGCACGCTCGCGACGCCGCCGGCCCGCCTGCGCCCCGGCATGTTCGCCAACGTCGAGGTGGTGCTGGAAGTGCGGCCCGGGGTGCTGACCGTCCCCGAGGGCGCCATTCTGGCCATGCCCAACCTCGTGCAGGTGATCGCGGTGCGCGCCCAGGGAGCGGACCAGGTGGTCGAGTATGTGCCGGTAAAACTTGGCCTGCGGGCCCGCGGCCTCGTGGAGATCATTTCGGTCAACGGCAACCTGGGTGAAAATGACCGGGTGGTCGCGGCGGGCGTGGGCGCGGTCCAGTTGTTCGCCGGCGCGCGGGTTGATCCAAAGCCGCTCAACGCGGAATTCCAGGTCTACGAATAGCCCGCGCCCCCATGGTCCTTTCCGACCTTTCCATCAAGCGGCCGGTCGTCTGCCTCGTCGCCTCCATCATCATCGTGCTGGTGGGCTATCTGGCGTTCCTCGACCTGCCGGTCCGCGAGTATCCCGAGGTTGATTCGCCGGTCATCTCGATCTCCACAAACTACCCCGGGGCGTCTGCCGAGGTGGTGGAATCCCGCATCACCGAGATCCTTGAGAAGGAAGTATCGGCGATCGACGGCATCCACATCATCCGCTCGTCCTCGAGCGAGGAGTCCTCGAACATCACCCTCGAGTTCAATGTGGACCGCAACATTGACGAGGCCGCCAACGACGTGCGCGACAAGGTTGGCCGGGTGCGGGGCCGCCTGCCGGTGGAGGTGGATGACTCCCGGATCGTGAAGGCGGATCCGGACGCCCAGCCGATCATCAGCCTTTCCTTCAATTCCGACCGCCACAGCCGGCTGGAACTCACCGAAATGGTGGAGCGCTTTGCGGTCCAGCGCGTGCAGACGGTGCCGGGCGTCGCCTCGGCGTCGGTCAACGGGGCGCGGTTCGCCATCCGCATCTGGGTCAGCTCGGACCGGCTCGCCGCCTATGGCCTGACGGTGACGGACATCGACCGGGCGCTGCGGGCGCAGAACGTCGACGTGCCCAGCGGACGGATTGAATCCGTGACGCGCGAGTTTCCCGTGCGCCTGAAGGGCCGGATCGATGAAGCGCCCGAGTTCGAGAAGATCGTGGTCGCGACCCGCGGGGGCTACCAGGTGAAGCTGAGTGACGTCGCGCGGGTTGAGCTGGGCGCCGACGACTATCGGAATTTCAATTATTTCAACGGCCGTCCCAACGTCGGCCTGCAGGTGCTGCGCCAGTCGCGCTCCAACCTCCTCGATGTGGCCAACGGCGTGAAGGCCCAGATTCCCCTGATCCAAGCCGATCTGCCCGAAGGCGTGCGGGTGGACATCGCGTCGGACAGCAGCCTGTTTGTCGAGCGCTCGGTCAGCGAGGTGAAGCGCACGCTGTGGGAGGCGTCGATCCTGGTCATCCTGATGATTTTCATTTTTCTCCGCGACTGGCGGGCGACGGTGATCCCGCTGCTGGCGATCCCGGTGTCGATCATCGGTTCGTTTGCGATCATGAGCGTCCTCGGATTCACGATCAACAACCTGACCCTGCTGGCCCTGGTGCTTGCGATCGGTCTCGTGGTGGATGACGCCATCGTGATGTTGGAGAACATTTATCGCCGGGTGGAACTGGGCGAGGAGCCAATCCATGCCGCCATCTTTGGCGCCCGGCAGGTGGCCTTTGCGATCATTGCGACGACGCTGACCCTGGCGGCGGTCTTTCTGCCGGTGGCGTTTCAAAAGGGCCAGACGGGCCGGCTGTTTTATGAGTTCGGCGTGACCCTGGCCGTCTCCGTGCTCGTTTCCGCCTTTGTCGCGCTCACGCTCACCCCGATGCTGTGCTCGCGGATGCTGCGGCTGAAGATCGTCGACGGCCACACCCAGCACGGCTGGTTCTACCGGGTCAGCGAGCCCTTCTTTCTCTGGCTGAACCGCAGCTACGGCTGGCTGCTGCGCGGGGCCCTCCAGGTCCGCGCCCTGGTGCTCCTGGTGGCCCTCCTTTTTGCCTGCGCCGGTCCCTGGCTGTACACGAAACTGCAACGTGAACTGACCCCGCTGGAGGACCGCGGCACGTTCAACGCCAACTTTACGCCGCCCGATGGATCCACCCCCGAGTACAACGCCGTCTATTCGCGGCAGATGGAGCAAATGCTGCTCGCGCTGCCGGAGATCGAACGCACCTCCCACCGCACGGGCGATGGCCGGGGGATGATCACGGCCACGTTGAAGCCGTGGGAGCAGCGCACGCGCAAGACGCAGGCCATCGTGCAGGAAATGCAGGACAAGTTTGCCGGCATCACCGGTGGACAGGCCGTCGCCAACCCGGTGCGCGGATTGGGCGGCGGCGGTGGTGGCGGCGGGCGCGGTGGTGGCGGTGGCAGTGGCGCGCAACTCGTCCTCCAGGGCAGCGATTTCGACCGGCTCCAGGAGTTGGGCAACGAGGTCCTCGGCATCATGGCGGATAACAGCGCCATGTTCACGCGGCCGCGCGTGAGCCCGTCACCGACCAAGCCGCAGCTCGATCTTCGCATTGACCGGGCCAAGGCCGCCGACATGCGCGTCTCGATCGCCGACGTGGCGTCCACGCTCGAAACGCTGCTGGGTGGGCGGCGCCTGTCGCAGTTCCAGCGCGGCAACCAGCAATACGATGTGATCCTGCAGACGGACGGGGTCAACCGGGCCACGCCGTCCGATCTCGGGCGCCTCTACGTCAAGTCGAGCGACGGCGCCATGGTCCAGCTCAGCAACCTGGTCAGCTACACCGAGTCCGTGGTGCCCACGGGATTTCCGCACTTCAACCGCCTGCGTTCCGTGACCGTTTCGGGCCAGATCAGCGGGAGCTACACCATTGGCGATGCGATTGATTATCTTTCCCCCCGCGTCCGCGAGATCATGCCGGCGGGCTACACGTTCACGTGGGACGGGGAGGGCCGGCAATTTGTCGAGAGCACGAGCGACACCTCCATGCTCTTCGGGCTCGCGCTGCTGTTCACGTTTTTGATCCTGGCGGCGCAATTTGAATCGTGGATCCACCCGATCACGATTTTCACCGGCGTCGTCCTCGCGGTCTCCGGCGGCCTGATTGTGCTTTACTGCACGCGGTGGTGGGGACCGGCCATGACGGACAATCTTTTTGCCCAGTTCGGGGTGATTATGTTGATCGGCATGGTGGCCAAGAACGGCATCCTCATCGTCGAGTTTGCCAATCAGCTCCAGGTGGACGGCAAGAACGCCTTTGATGCCGCCTACATGTCGGCCACCATTCGATTCCGGCCGATCCTCATGACCTCCATTGCGACCGTGCTGGGGGCCGTGCCGATCGCCTTCGCCACCGGTGCCGGTGCGGAATCGCGCAATCCGATGGGCATCGTGGTCGTGGGTGGGCTGACGATTGCGACCTTTCTGACGCTGTTCGTGGTTCCGATCGTTTACATCCTGATGGACCGCATGTGCATGAAGTTCACCGGCAAATCGAGCGCCCACGGCCTGATCAAGGCGGAGCAGATCGAGCGCGAAACCCAGGCGGGCGAATCTGTGCCGGCGCCGGCGCATTGAGCGGGGCGAATGCTGCGGAGTGTGGATTGCCCCGGTAGGGCGCGGACTCCGCTCCGCGCCGGGAAAATCCACAGAGTTGACACGGAGCCTTTGGCTCGTTGCCAAACGCCGTCCTTTGGCCCGGCGCGGAGCGGAGTCCGCGCCCTACCGGTGGGCCTGATTACAGGCTGTCCCGGGTGGCCGCGGCTTGAGTTCGCGGCCTCCCCGGCGACGACTGCAATCCTTACGCCTTGCCGGACTTGGCGGCCTTCTGGCGGGCGCCGTTGTTGAGGATGCGCTTGCGCAGGCGGAGGCTCTTCGGGGTGACCTCGACGAGTTCGTCGGAGGCAATGTATTCGATCGCGCGCTCCAGCGAGAGCTTCGAGGCCGGGGTCAGGCCGGTGGCGACACCGGAACCCTGGGAACGGAAGTTGGTGAGGGCCTTTTCACGGACGGCGTTGATGGCGATGTCCTCGTTGCGGGGATTTTCGCCGACAATCATGCCCTCATAGACCAGCTCGCCGGGATTGACGAACAGCTTGCCGCGTTCCTGGCACATCACGAGGGCGTAGCCGGTGGTCTCGCCCGCCTCGGTGGCGATCAGCGTGCCGGTGATCCGGGTGAGCACTTCGCCCGCATAGGGGCCGTATTCCTTGAACAGATGGCTGAGCACGCCGCGGCCGCTGGTGGCGTTGACGACGTCGATTTCCATGCCGATCAACCCGCGTGTGGTGATGGTCGCCTCGATCATGGTGGTGTGGGCGAGCTTCTCCATGTTGGTGAGCCGGCCCTTCCGGTTGGCGAGATTCTGCATGATGACGCCGACGCACTCGTCCGGCACCTCGATCCAGACGGTCTCGTAGGGCTCATGGCGGTGGCCGTCCACGACCTTTTCAATCACGGTGGGGCGGGAAACGAGCAGCTCGAAACCCTCGCGGCGCATGGTCTCGACGAGCACGGCCACCTGCATGGCGCCGCGGGCCTTCACGTTGAAGATGCCGGCCTTGTCGGTGTCATCGATGTAAATGGAAACGTTGGTCTTGAGCTCGCGCATGAGGCGCTCGCGGAGCTGGCGGGAAGTGACGAGCTTGCCCTCGGTGCCGACGAGCGGGCCGTCGTTGACGCAGAACTGCATCTCGAGGGTCGGCGGGTCGATCTGGGTGAAGGGCAGCGCATGCTGCTCCTCGCTCACGGCAATGGTGTCGCCGATGTCGATGTCCTCGAAGCCGGAAAGGCCCACGATGTTGCCGGCCACGCCCGCGGCGGTTTCCTGGGTGCCGAGGCCGGAATATTCGAAGACCTTGGTGATCTTGGCCCGGACCTTTTTGCTGTCGGAGTGCCGGATGACGAACACGTTGTCACCGACCGAGGCCTTGCCGCCGAGAATCTTGCCGATGGCGATGCGGCCCACATAGTCGCTCCAGTCAATGTTGGAGACAAGCATGTGGAACGGCTCCTCGGGCTTGGCGAACGGCGGCGGGATGTGGTCGAGGATCGTCTCGAAGAGCGGGGCCATGTTCGTCTTGGGCTCGCCGAGGTGCTTCATCATGTAGCCGTCGCGGCCGGAGCCATAGACTACGGGGGCGTCGAACTGCTCCTCGGTGGCGTTGAGCTCCATGAGCAGCTCGAGGACCTTGTCGTACATCTTGGCGGGCTCGGCGTTCTCGCGGTCGATCTTGTTGATGACGATGATGACCTTGAGGCCATGGGCGAGGGCCTTGCGGAGCACGAAACGGGTCTGGGCCTGGGGGCCGTCGTAGGCGTCCACCACGAGCAACACGCCGTCAACCATGCGGAGGGCGCGCTCGACCTCGCCGCCGAAGTCGGCGTGGCCGGGGGTGTCGACGATGTTGATGATCTTGTCCTTCCAATGAACGGAAGTGTTCTTCGCCCGGATCGTGATGCCCTTTTCCTTCTCGAGGTCCATGGAGTCCATGGCGCGTTCCTCGACGTGCTGGTTGGCGCGGAAGACGCCGCCCTCCTTGAGGAGTTTGTCAACGAGGGTGGTCTTCCCATGGTCGACGTGGGCGATAATGGCGATGTTACGGATGCTCTGGTTCATGCGCGGGACGTGATATGTAAGTTGGAAAAAGAGTCCCAACGTGCGCGGCACGTATGCCGAAGGCAAGGCCGAAGGCGGCCGAGTGGTGCCTGGCCGAGCGGACCAAGGATTGACCCACCCTGCGGCCCGCCTCATCCTGAATGGGTCGATTTGCCAGATGAGAATCGCCTTACCCCTCGTTTGTTTCTCGTTTCTTATTTCGGGCTGCATGAGCAGCCGGGCTGAGCAGCAGACTTTGCGGAAACTTTTGGCTGATTACCAATCGATCGAGAAAGGCATGACGGAAGAAGCGGTCGTGGCTCGATTGGGCGCGCCGTACAAGGCGGATAACACGGAACCTTTTATGCTCCATTGGCACCAGCCTGCAACTTTGGATCCGATGTCCGGCCAATATGCAGCACTGGACGTGAGCTTCGATGGCGATGGCCGCGTGCTGGAAGCCAATTTTCAGGTGATGAAAAATATCCGCTACAAGGCTGATCCCAACATGTCCGCACCTTCCGATCCAAGGCCGAATAATCCTCTGACCATCCCCATCGGGGGGCCGTAACTGCAGGCCACCCGGAAATTTGTAGCGGCGATCTATTAGGTCGTCGAACCCGGCCTGGTTAGCTTAGCACTCAGACCAGGTTGGCCGGGTTAGTTGTGGTTCGTTTCGGAAGAGAGGTCCCGATCCGGTCCTTTTGGCTCGGCTTGAACTGGAAGCTTGCCAGCTTGGCGGTCGCCAGTTCCGACCGTGGCAAACCACCTAAGACGACTCCGCGAAGCAATGCTCGGCTGCAATGTCGCTGCACTTGCTCATTTGGTCCGCTTGAAACCAAGGCAATTTCTCCATGCCTGCCGCAGGGCCCTCCGGGCATCCGGCGCGGTCGCCAGCGATGAATTGGTGGCGATACCGGAAGTCCCGCTGGGGAAAATTCTCGGCCATCGTCAGCCGGCCATCCGGATGTCGGTCATGGCATACCAGGACGGCATGCTTCCGAGTGAACACGCGATGGCTCTGCTCTCCATTCTTGCCGCGGAGAATCCAGCAGAAGTACTCGAGATCGGCACCTTCATGGGGCATACGACGCGGCAGATGGCTGAGACCCTGCCGGCCGCTATCATCCATACGGTGGATTTGCCGGAGAAGTTTATCGCCCAGGGTCAGCCGGAGCAGGACCTGCCGAAGGATGACTTTCATCTCATCAACTGCCGCAGCGTCGGCCGGGAGTTCAAGGGGCATCCTGCCGCCAGTCGCATCAGGCAACATTTCGGCGACACGGCCCAGTGGGACTTTCGCGAAGCGGGGCAGCCCGCGGTATTTTTCATCGATGGCTCGCACACCTACGAATACTGCAAGAACGATTCCGAGAAATGCCTTGAGCTGGGTGGCGGCCGCGGCGTGTTTCTCTGGCACGACTGCGATGATTATCATCCCGGAATCGTGACCTTCCTCGCTGAGTGGCGCCGTCAAGGCCGGGATATCCAGCGAATCGCAGGTACCTCGCTCGCTTATTGGAAAGGCATCTGAGGCCGCGCCTGAGTTTCCTTTGGCAAGGCGCGCCGATTTGCGCGCCGAGCATGGGTGGCGTTTTGTCGATTCGAATACCGGAGCGATCGACGCAAAAAACGCGAACAGAGGGAAATAAACTTTCCCTATTTTTCGGCTCGCCGAACGGATCGTCCAGCCAGCCTCGTCCTACGGCAGAAACTTCCGCTCACGCAACCAGTAGAGGCATTCCTCCGCCCAGGGCGGCGCCTCCTTGCCGGGGCGGCCGAGGCCGAGGCCGTGGGAGCCCTTTTCGTAGATGTGCAGGGAGAAGGGCACGCCGGCCTTGCGCAGGGCGGAGGCGAACATCAGGGAGTTTTCCACGGGCACGGTCTTGTCCTCGACCGTGGCCCAGATGAAGCAGGGCGGCGTCTGGGCCGTGACTTGGAGCTCGGCGGACATGTCCTTGAGCAATTCGGGCGAGGGATTGGCGCCAAGCAGCTGGTTGCGCGAGCCGGCGTGGGCGAACTCGCCCATGGTGATCACCGCGTAGCAGAGAACCGCCACATCGGGGCGCGAGCTTTCGCGTTCGATCAGATCGGCGGCGTCGGGTTTTCCCGCATCGAAATGGGTGGCCAGCGTGGCGGCGAGGTGGCCGCCGGCCGATGAGCCGATCACACCCACGCGGGCGGGATCGAGACCGTCGCGCTTCGCAAAGGACCGCAGCATCCGCAGGCCGCGCGCGACATCCTGCAGCATCGCGGGGTGGCGGTAGCCGGCTGAGCCGAGGCGGTACTGGAGCACGTAGGCGGTGACGCCGTGGGCGGCGAGCCACTCGGCGTAGGCGGCGCCCTCATGGGGGGCGAGGGAGGAATAACCGCCGCCGGGCAGCACCAGCATGGAGGCGCCGTTGCGCTTGGCGGGATCAGGAAGAAAGGCGGTCAGTGTGGGCTTGTCCTGCGGGCGTTCACCAAGTGAGCCGGGCGTGCCCTGCGGCCAGAGCGGAATGGAAGGGGGAGCGGCGGGAGCGGGGGCATCGGCGGCAGACATGAGATGGGAAATGACAAAGGCGGTGCCGAAGGCGAGCAACCGGCGGAGAAGACGATGGGGGTGGTTCATCACTGGCGATTAGAACCGTGTTTGGCCGCTGGGCGAGTTCGGAAAACAATCGTGGCACGGGTTTGTGCGAAGCGTCGGAATTTTTTGCCACAAAAAGGCACGAAATGACACGATAAGAAACCGGTCGGACGAAGCCCAGGCCGCCCGGATCTCAAAGGCCTTGCCGTTTTTCGTGTCATTTTGTGCCTTTTCGTGGCCAAAAAATCCGAGGATTGTTGGCGAGCGCTGCCGCCAGAAAACAATAAGGCCCCGGAGCCTTGCGGCTCCGGGGCCAAATTTGGGGGTGGGTGTTCGTCACGCACTCTTTCCCGATGGCACACTGTTGGACGCGCTCGCTTTCGCGGGCCGTGTGCTCCCCGACGCCACTCTCCGCGGCATGCGGATGTTTCGGTCTCATGGCGGGACCGTTCCGACCGTTTCCGGCTGGAATCTTTTGAGTGAGGTCTCTTCGCCCGGTTCGGACGCCCCCTGCCGGGTGCGGCTCGCCGGACGTGGTGCTGACACGCCTGCAATTTCTAACACTTCGCGTCGGCACCGTTGCCACGGGGACGGCCCCGGCTTTTGGCCGGACGTTGGCCCCGCGTTACGGGTCTTACCTCTTAACTCGCAGGTTGCATTCGCTTTTGCAGTGGGGTGACGCGTTTTTTCACGCCGCCCCGATTGAGGAGGTTGACGGACTTTGCCAGGTCCGCTCACTCCCCGCCGCTGCGTTTCCTTTGCGCGCCCCGCTCGTGAGAGCCGGGCCTTTTGGCGGGGTGGGCCCGCCGGGAAACGCAACTGCGTTCTGGTCTGCACAGTAGCAACCGTAACCCTCTGGGTAACTGTGTCGGTGCGCGGGTCGAAACGGCCCGCGGACCTGACTCGGCTCATGCGCGGTTTCTGATTCGCGCCTTGCCGCTCAGCTCCTGATTCGTGGATGAACTGACCGGACACGACTCCGGCCAGAGGAGCTGGTGATATCTGCCTGCCGTGTTCCGCTTGCGCGGAATCGGAGGGGAGGGTGGCACCAGCTGCCACCAACCTTTCCCCGGTCGCCCGGGATTATCCCAGTCGTGCTCTCGGCGGGTTTTTCAGGCCGCCGCACTACGACTGTTCTATCAAGGAACGTGATAGACCGTGCGCGCGGAATTAGAAATGTGAAGACAGAGTTCTTCACAACTTTTTCGCGTCGAAAGCTGTGAGTAACTTGGGAGCAATCTGGCTCACCGGATATTCACTGGGCCGGCAGTCCGGCTATGACTGAATACTCAGCAGGTTTTTTGCCACGGATGGCACAGATGTCACGGATTCTGACCTCTGCTATCTGTGTCCATCGGTGTAATCTGTCGCTAAATCTGGGATGGTCGCGTGCTTGCAAGATGTCCTGCGTCTCGTGTTGGCTCCGCCTCCGTCCATGCCTGTTCCCCGCGATCTGCCCATCTACGAACTTGAGCCGGCGGTTGTGCGCGCGCTCCGGGCATCCGGCCGGCTGATTGTCCAGGCGCCCACGGGCTCGGGAAAATCGACGCAGATCCCGCAGATGCTCCTGAATCACGGGTTGCTGGGTGAACGCGGCCAGGTCGTCGTGCTGCAGCCGCGCCGGCTGGCCGCCCGGATGCTGGCCAAGCGGGTCGCGGAGGAAGTCGGCACGCCCCTCGGCGAAGTGGTCGGCTACCAAATCCGCCTTGAGTCGCGCGTGAGCGAGCGGACGCGGATCCGCTTCGTCACCGAGGGCATTCTGCTCCGGCAAATGTCGTTCGATGCGATGCTGCGCGGGGTGGACACGATCGTGTTCGACGAGTTTCACGAGCGGCACCTCTACGGCGACATCTCGCTCGCCCGCGCGATGCAGCTCCAGCAGACGGTGCGGCCGGACCTGAAGCTGATCGTCATGTCGGCCACCCTCGATGCCGGCCTGCTCAAACCCTATCTTGCTCCCTGCGAGGTGCTGGTTTCGCAGGGCCGGAGTTTCCCGGTGCGAATCGAGTATTTGCCGAAGACGGTGAATTTTGATCAGGAGCCGGTATGGGATGTGGTCGCGCGCGAATGCGAGCGAGTCGCCGGCGAGGTGAAGGGTGACATGCTCGTCTTCCTGCCCGGCGCGTATGAAATCAGCCGCACGGTGCAGGCCATCCAGGGCGGGCGGGCGCTCCGTGATTTTGTGACCTTTCCGCTGCACGGCGAACTCCCGCCCGACCAGCAGGACCGGGCCGTGGCCCGCTACGATGCCCGCAAGATCATTGTCTCGACCAACGTGGCCGAGACGTCGCTCACGATCGACGGCGTGACCGCGGTGATCGACAGCGGTCTTGCCCGCGTGGCGCGCTTCGATCCGCACCGCGGAATCAACACGCTGCTCATCGAGAAGATTTCCGCGGCTAGCGCCGACCAGCGGGCGGGCCGGGCCGGACGCACGGCTCCCGGCGTGTGTGTCCGACTGTGGACCGAGCGGGAGCATGGTCAGCGACCGGTACAGGAACTGCCGGAGGTGAAACGCCTCGATCTGTCCGAGGTGGTGCTGACGCTCAAGGCGAGCGGCATCGACGACGTGGCGAATTTCCCGTGGCTGGAGAAGCCCGACCCGAAGGCGCTGGAACGGGCGGAGACGCTGCTGGCGGACTTGGGCGCTCTGGCTGTAGCGGCGGTCTATGACCACCGGGGTTCGACGGACGGCGGTCATAGACCACCGCTACAACAGATCACCGAGCTCGGCCGGAAGATGCTGCGGTTCCCGGTGCATCCGCGCTACGCCCGGATGTTCCTCGCGGGGCAGGAGCGCGGCTGTGTGCGCTCGGTCGCACTCATGGCGGCGCTCACACAGGGGCGCAATTTCCTGATGCGCGGTGTGCCCAAGGCGGTCGAGGACGCGCGGGAGGATCTCTTCGGCGAGGAGCACGAGAGCGATTTCTTCCTGCTCATGCGGGCGTGGCGTCACGCCGACCAGGCGAACTACTCGCTCGATGCCTGCCGCCGCCTCGGCATCCATGCCCAGGGCGCCCGGCAGGTGGGGCCGCTGTTCCGGCAATTCCTGGAAATCGCCGGGGCCGAGGGACTCGACATCACGGAGCGCAAGATCGATGGCACCGAGGTGCGCAAATGCGTGCTGGCCGGCTTTTCCGACCAGCTCGCGAAGCGGCTCGATGCGGGCACGCTCCGCTGCGAGCTTGTGCACCAGCGCAAGGGTGTGCTGGCGCGCGAGAGTGTCATCCAGAAGGCGCCGCTGCTGGTCGCGGCCGAGATCAGCGAGATCGGGGGCCGCGGCGGCGAAGTGAACGTGCTGCTCTCGCTGGCGACCGCCATTGAGGAATCGTGGCTGAAGGAGGTTTTCCCCGAAGACTACCGGGAGACCAAGGGCGTGACCTACGACGAGTCGATCAAGCGCGTGGTCTCACGCCGCGAGCGGCGTTTCCGCGACCTAGTGCTGGAGTCGAAGTCCAGCAGCGACGAGGCCCCGCTCAACGAGGCCGCCGCGCTGCTCACTAAGGAGGTTGTCGCCGGACGCTTGAAGCTGGAGGCATGGGACGAGGCGGTGGAGCAGTGGATCATCCGTGTGAACCGGCTGGCCGAGTGGTTTCCCGAACTGGAGGTGAATCCCATCACGGACGCCGACCGCGCAACCTTGATCGAGCAGGTCTGTTACGGCGAACTGGGCTACCGTGACATCAAGGACAAACCGGTGATGCCCGTGCTCAAGGACTGGCTGACCGCGGAGCAACTCGCGGTGATCGACGACTACCTGCCCGAGCGCCTGACGATGGCCAACGGCCGCCGCTCCAAGATCACCTATGCGCCCGAGGGTCCGCCCGTGTTGAGCGCCCGCATCCAGGAACTCTACGGCATCGAGGGCAAGTTCACCCTCGGCCACGGCCGCGTGCCGGTGAAGATCGAGGTGCTGGCGCCGAACCAGCGCGCGATTCAAATCACGGACGACCTGACCAACTTCTGGCGCGAGCAGTATCCCAAGGTGAAAGCCGAACTCGCGCGCAGATATCCCCGGCATGAATGGAGGTAGGCCGCGGCCGTTCTGACGGGCTTGCGGGAAAGAACGGGCGGAGCGGGGCGGGACGATGCGTGATTTGCAGGGGCGGGTAACACCCCATATCCGCCCGCGGAGAATTGGCCCAAACTAAGGAGGCGAAAGCCCATGGCCAAAACCAAGATCGAACAATTCAACGCCCTCTGCGATTATTTGAGGGAACAGCGGGAAGCGATCTTGCAGGCTTGGCGGAAAGCGGCCGATACCGATCCCAAGCAAACGACGGTGCGCGCCCTGACGCGGGGCCAATTCAATGATCATATTCCCCAAGTGCTCGACGCGTTTGAGGGAAAGCTTCGGGCCCGTCCCGGCGGCGCGGCCGACAAGGCGGCGGACTCCGCCACCAAACGGGAGGAAGTGAAGCACGGCCTGCACCGCTGGCAACAGGGCTATCAGCTGCAGGAGCTCATGCAGGAATGGGGGCATTTTCAGCTCTGCATTTTTCAAGTAGTGGAAACCTATGCCGCCACTCATCCGGAGTTCGAGCGCGAGACCCTGGTGGAGGCGAATCATCTGATGATCACCCTCGTCAACGAGGCGATCAGCGAAAGCACGGCCCAATACGAGCGCATGCAACAGGCGGAGGCGGCGGGCCGTCTGAATGACCTCGAGGTTGCGCTGACCAGCCTCAATGAAATCGAGCGCCGGCGGGCCATCCTCATCCACGAGGCCGTCCATGATATTGGGAGCAACGTCTTCGGGGTGGCGCTGGCGGCGAAGCTGCTGGGCAAACCCGACATCGGGATGGGCGATCGCGTGGATTTTGCGAAGCTGCTGGAACAGGGGGTACAGTCGGTGTCGGCCATGCTCAGCGATCTCAAGGAGCTGGCCCGCCTCGAGGCCGGCAGGGAAACCCGGGTCATCAGCGAGTTCGATGCCGCCGTGCTGGTGGCCGAGCTGGGCAATGCGAACCGGCCGGTGGCCAGCGGCAAGGGCTTGTTTCTGGAAATCGAGGGTCCGAGCAGTCTGCCAGTGGAGTGTGATCCGGGTAAGGTGCGGCGCCTGTTGCAAAACCTGCTGATGAACGCCCTCCGCTACACCGAGCAGGGCGGGGTGACCGTGAGTTTGGGGATGGAAGGGGATAACTGGTGGCTCATGGTGAAGGACACCGGGCCGGGCATGCAGGCCGGACCGGGGGCGCCCATGGTGGTTGGGCTGAAGGAGGCCACGGCGAGCGCGCGGGAGTCGGACGAAGAGTCGGCCGCCCTCACCGGGGAAACCCCACGCGTACTGGTCGCAGCCCCGGGCGGCGAGAACTTGCATGCGCCCCATCAACAGGCGGGAGAAGGCATCGGGCTCTCGATTGTGAAACGCCTCTGCGAATTGCTTGACGCGAGCCTGGAAATGGCGAGCGCAGCCGAAACCGGTACCACGTTCCGCGTAGTCCTGCCCCGGAAGTACGAGGGAGGGATGCGCATCCCGTGACAGGAGTGGCGGTGATGCCGGGCACCCTAGCGCCGGGACCGCCACCATTCAAAGCCGAGCACCAAACATCCCAATCCCACGATGGCGGTGGAGGTGACCGCATTCATCCCTTGGGCGTCCTTCGTCTGTTGGTTAAGGTCCTTTCCGGTGATGGTGGTTGATTGCCAGTTGCCGCCCTTGGCCCGGCTCAGCTCATAGTTCGCGTTCTCATCGTATTCCTTCTGGGGTGAAAAAAAGTACGATCCGATACCCACGGCAATCAACAGGAGGCCGTAAATGAGCAATTTGCGTTCGCGAAGCATGAAGGGAGGGGCGAGCGGGCGGGGAGCGCCAGTTCGTCAGCGGCGGTTTTGGATTTCCTGCACGGCCTCAATCTCCGCCCGCACGGCATTGATGGCGCGGCGCTGCTTGTCGTCCCGGGCGAGAATGCTCGCGTAGCGCAGGGAGAGGAGGGCGGGCTCGGGCTGCTTCAGCCATTTCTGGCAGAGGGCCAGGTTGTAGTGATAGTCGCTCACCCACAGGGCGGAATTCAGGGCCAGTTGGAATTCCTTGCGCGCGGCTTCGAAGTCACGCGCGTCCTTGCCGTTCTTGATGAAGGCCACGCCCTTTTGGGCATGAAAATCAGCGTCGTCGGGTGTGGTGGGAGCGGGATCGAGTTTGCCGAGACAGGTGGCCAGTCCCTGGATGATCGGCTCCACCTCCCGGCCTTGCTCCCGGTATTGCTCGGTCTGCTTGCGATCCCAGTACAATTGCAGGAAGTAATAGGGCGCAGCTCCGTGAGAGCTGATAAAAATCTCGAACGCGCCGCGGTAGTCGCCCTTGGCCAGAAGTTGGAACCCCGTATCGAGGGAAATGGGATTTAACACAGCCGGCACCTGCTGCGCCCGACCGGCAAGCGGCAGGTAGAGCGCGGCCAACAAGAACAGGCGCAGGGGGAAATTGGTCATGGGCGGTTGTCTCGGGGAACCGTGGGCGGCACTTTGGCGAGCTTGGCTGTGGCGGGCACGGGTTAAAGCAAAAATCCGGCCCATTGCTTCCCCGGTCCGGGATATCACGCCTTTTTCTTCCGGCCGTTCTTCGGGTCGATGTTCAGGTAGGTCTTGTTGAGCATCTGGCCCTCGTAGAGTTCGAGGAGGCGGACGCCTTCGCGCGGCTTCACCATGTCCTTGCGCGTGGCGTGGTCGATCTGGGCCTTCATCTTCCGGCAGAGCTCCTCCTGCTGGTATTGCACGCCCTCGATCACGTCGGCGATGCGGCTGCCGGCCATCGCCTCCTCGATGTAGAAGCCGTTGGGCTCGTCGTCCTCGAGGAAGACGTGCACCTCGTTCACGCGGCCGAACAGGTTGTGGAGGTCACCCATGATGTCCTGGTAGGCGCCCGTGAGATAAATGCCGAGGTAGTAGGGCTGGCTGTTCAGCGGGTGCAGCGTGATGTAGTCCTTCACGTCCTGCAGGTCGATGAAGCGGTCGATCTTGCCGTCGGAGTCGCACGTGATGTCCACGAGGATCGCGTTGACGCTGGGCTTCTCCTTGAGCCGGTGCAGCGGCGTGATGGGGAAGAGCTGGTCAAGGCCCCAGTGGTCGAGGAGCGACTGGAAGACCGAGAAATTGCAGACGTACTGGTCGGCGAGGAGCTTCGACAGGTCGTGGAGCTCCTCGGGCTGATAGCCGGCCTTCTGGTTTTCGCGGGCGATCTGTTCGCAGATCTGCCAGAAGAGCGACTCGGCGGCGGCGCGGTTCTCGAGGTCGAGGTAGCCGAGATTGAAGAGCGAGAACGCCTCCTCCTTTTTCTGAAGCGCGTCGTGGAAGCGCTCGAGGCGGCCGAGCTTGGTCTTGTTCTTCAACATGACCTCGAGGTCGGTGACGACCTTGTGCTTCTCCTCCGGCTCGTGCTGCTTGCCGAGGGACTCGCGCTTGTTGATGCGCTCGAAGACCTCGACGACGAGCAGGGAGTGGGGGGCGACGACGGCGCGGCCGGACTCGCTCACGATGTCGGGCTCGCGCACGCCGGAGTCGCGGCAGATCTCGCGGATGTTGAACACGACGTCGCGGACGTACTCCTCCATCGAGTAGTTCATCGAGCTCTCGAAGTTGGTGCGCGAGCCGTCGTAGTCGATGCCGAGGCCGCCGCCGACGTCGAGGTAGCCCATGGGGAAGCCCATCTTGGCGAGCTGGCAGTAGAAGCGCGTGGCCTCGATGACGGCGTTCTTGATCGTGATGATATTCGGCACCTGCGAGCCGATGTGGAAATGGACGAGCCGCAGGGCGGACTGGAGCTTGGCGGCGCGCAGCTTCTCGATGGCGAAGAGGATTTCCGCGGTATTGAGCCCGAACTTGGCGTTGTCGCCGGTGGACGTGGCCCACTTGCCCTCGCCCCGGGTCTGGAGCTTGGCGCGGAAGCCGATCATCGGCTTGACGCCGGTCTCCTGGGAAATGCGGATGATGTCGTCGATCTCGGAAAGCTGCTCGACGACGAGGATGATCTTCTTGCCGAGCTTGCGCCCGAGCAGGGCGAGGCGGATGTAGTCGTGGTCCTTGTAGCCGTTGCAGATGATGAGGCGGTTGGGCCCCTCGTTCATCGCCAGCGCGATCATCAGCTCGGGCTTGGAGCCGGCCTCGAGGCCGTAGTGGTAGTCCTTGCCGGCGGCCACGATCTCGTCGACGACCTCGCGGAGCTGGTTGACCTTGATGGGGAAAACGCCGCGGTACTCGCCCTTGTAGCCCTCCTGCTTGATGGCCTGGCGGAACAGCTCGTTGAGCTGGATGACGCGGTGGCGCAGCAGATCCTGGAAGCGGATGACCATGGGGGCCTGGAGGCCCATGCCGAGCGCCTCATGCACCACGTCGAGGACCCGGATGCTGCGCTCGTCGGCGAGCGGGTGCACGTTGACAAAACCGCCGGTGTCGACCGAGTAATGCCCGGCGCCCCAGCGTTTAAAACCGTAATGCTCCTCGGACTTGGCGGCCGACCAGGTGGTTGCGGATTTGCTTTTCAACGCGAGGACGAAGGAGGGGAGTTATAGCTTGCTTTTGCGAGCGTGGATTCAGTTAAGTGCATGTTTTCTTTTTTCAAATCGCCCAACACGCAATGTCGAAAATGTCCTTACTCCCCGCCGCACAGGCTTTTTTCGCCGAGCAAGCCGCCCCCGCCGCCCAGCAACCGGGGGGTATCTTCCCGCTCATTCCCATCGGCCTGATGATCGCGGCGTTCTACTTCCTGATGGTGGCCCCGCAGCGGAAGCAGAAGAAGGAGCAGGACAAGATGCTGGCCGCCCTCGGTACGGGGGATGATGTCATCACCACCGGCGGCATTTACGGCACCATCACCAATGTGAAGGACGACCGTTTCGTCCTGCGGATCGCGGACAACACCAAGATCGAGATTGCCAAGGCATTCATCCAGGCTGTCGTGAAGAAGCCCGAATAAGCCCCCGGCCCGCCCCATACCCCGTTCGCCGCTTCCGGCGCGCCTCCGTGGCCCGCCCGCGGCCCGGTTTCCCTTTTAAAACCCAAACGAACCATGCTCAGCCGCAACCTCTGGAAAATCCTGCTCTCCCTCGCGCTCGCGGCCTGGGCAATCTCGGAACTTTTCCCGCTCAAAAACATCGATTTCGCCACCTACGCGAGGTCCCATGCCACCGCCAAGCCCGCCGACTTCGGCAAGCTGCTGGATGAGGCCGTCGCCCGCCGGAAGGCCGACCCGTCGCTGAGCGACTTTGTCGCCCTCAAGCAGATCGCCCGGGAGCGTTCGCCGAAGCTCGACCTTTCCCAGTATTTCCCCGACATCGGGCTCGAGGCGACGCTCAAGAACGTCGAGAAGCGCAACGACATCCTCATGACCGAGCTCTACCAGCGCTCGCGGGCGGGCCTGCAGCTCGGCCTCGACCTGAATGGCGGCGTCTCCGCCACGCTGGAGGTCGATCCGAAGGCCGCGACGAAGTACGCGGACGATGTGCGCCAGGAAAAGCTGACCAAGGCCATCGACATCATTCACGAGCGCATCAGCCGCACGTCGCTCGCCGAGCCCATCATCCGCCCGGTCGGCAACAACCGCATCGAAGTGCAGCTGCCCGGCCTTGATCCCAAGACCAATCCCGAGGTGCTCGATGACATCAAGAAGCCCGCGCGCCTCGATTTCCGGCTGGTTCATCCGACACTCACGCCGGCGATGATGCAGAACGGGGAAATCCCGCCCGGCTACGAGGCCATGACGCTCGACGACGAGGGTCGCAATGGCGAGACCGTAACCGAGGAACTATTCATCAAGCGCATTCCCGAGATGACCGGCGAGGGGATCGCCTCGTCGTTTGCCCATCAGGACATGTATGGGAAATACGAGATCATCATGCGGTTCAGCAGCGAGGGCCGGAAGAATTTCGCGAAGGCCACGCGCACCATTGCCGAGCAGGGCAAGACGGCCGGCACGATCGGGCGCATGGCCATCGTCCTCGACGGCAAGCTTTACTCCGCGCCGACGGTACGCGAAGAGATCGACAACGACTCGGCGCAGATCACCGGCAGCTTCACCGACCGCGAGGCCCTCAATCTCGCCAATGTCCTGAACAACCCGCTCGACCTGCCCCTCGTGGTGCGCGAGTTGAAGGTCATCGGCCCCTCGCTTGCCCAGGACGCGATCGACAGCGGTAAGCGGGCTGCGGTCATCGGCACCGTGCTCGTCGCGATGTTCATGGTCACCTTTTACACCACCGGCGGCCTGGTCGCGGTGATCACACTCGCGATCAACATCCTCATCATCCTCGGCATCATGGCCAACTTCCATGCGACGATGACGCTGCCCGGCCTCGCCGGCATCGTGCTGACCATCGGCATGGCGGTGGACGCCAACATCCTCATCTTCGAGCGCATGCGCGAGGAACTCGCGGCGGGCAAGACGCTGGGGGTCGCCAACGAGAGCGGCTATAAGAAGGCGCTCACGACCATCCTCGATGCCCATATCGTGCAGCTCATCATCTGCGCGATCATGATCCTGCTCGGCACGGGGCCGATCAAGCTCTTCGGCGAGACGCTGGCCATCGGTGTGCTTTCCACGCTCTTCTCCGTCCTGATCACCGCCCACCTCCTGATGGAGCTGCTGATTGATTCCGGCTGGATGAAGAAGTTTACGATGCGGCACCTGTTGAAGAACATCAACGTGGACTTCATCAAATACGGCAAAGGCGCGGCCATCGGCTCGATTCTCCTCGTGGTCGTCGGCATCGGCTATGTCTTTTACCAGGGCAACAAGATCTATGGCATCGATTTTTCCGGCGGCGACGTGATCAGCGTCCAGTTCAAGGAGAAGCTCGACACGGCGAAGGTCCGGCAGGTTGCCCAGGCGGCCCAGATCGGCGAGGTCAAGCCCACCTACGTCAACGCGCTGGGCGGCGGCCGGGAAACGCTCGAGATCGAGACGGCCGAGGGAAAGTCCGATCCGTTGTTTGATGCATTGCAGAAGGCCTACCCGTCGGCCGGGCTGGAGCGCATCGGCGTGAGCCACATCGGCGCCCAGATCGGCAAGGAAATCGAGCTGAACGCGCTGCTGGCCGTGGGCGTCTCGATGTTGACCATCCTGGTCTACATCGCATTCCGCTTTGAATTCGGCTTCGGCGTCGGCGCCATGGCGTCCACGCTGCATGACATCCTGATGACCATCGGCATCTTCGTGCTCTTTGGAAACAAGTTTACCGCGGAGATGGTCGCCGCGATCCTGTGTATCGCCGGCTATTCGATCAACGAGACGGTCGTCGTGTTCGACCGCATCCGCGAGGAGTTGAAGCTCAATCCCACCGGTTCGCTGCGTGATGTCATCAACAGCGCCATCAACAAGGTTTTCGCCCGCACGATCATGACGTCGACCACGACATTCCTGGCGGCGCTGTCGCTCTACGTCTTCGGCAGCGGCCCGTTGCGCAACATCTCCTTCACCTTCCTCGTCGGCATCGTCACCAGCACGTTCTCCGCGATCTTCATCGCGGCCCAGATCTTCTACTGGTGGCACAAGGGCGACCGGAAGCACGTGGAGGCCCACTCCGATGTGGCGCCGAAGTACGAGTGGCAGGGATCGAGCAAGGCGTCGCAGTAATCCAGGCCGGCCACGCATCCACCATGCGCTGGACGTACACGCCGCTCCCGGCCGCGGAGGTTGGGGCATTGAGCCAACGTGCCGGGGTCAGCCCCGTGCTCGCGGAGCTGTTGTTGCGCACCGGCGGACTGGCCGAGGGCGACGCGGCGGCTCGTTTCCTCAATCCCGCCCTGGCGGAGCTGGCCGATCCCTTTCTGCTGACCAACCTGGACAAAGCAGTGACGCGCCTGCGGCAGGCCATCACGGGGCGTGAGGAAATCGTCGTGCTGGGTGACTATGATGTCGATGGGGTCAGCAGCACCGCGCTGCTGGTGGGCATCCTGCGGCGTTTCGGCGCCAAACCGCGCTTCATCGTGCCGCGCCGCTCCGAGGATGGCTACGGTCTCTCGCGCAGCGCCATCGACCGGGCGCTGGAGCAGGGGAAGCCCGACCTGTTCATTGCCCTGGATTGTGGCACGAATTCACACGCGGAGGCCGCTTATCTGCGCGGGCAGGGCGTCGACGTGATGGTGATTGACCACCACCGGTCCAAGGAGCCTTCGCTCGACCAGGGCCTGCTCATCAATCCCCACGTGCATATGGGCCCGGATGACGACGCGTGGCGGAACCTTTGCACGGTCGGCCTCGTGTTCAAGCTCGTCCACGGGCTGCTCAAGCAACTCCGCGCGGAAAACGATCCGGTCGCCCTCGGCCTCAAGCCGCGCGACTATCTCGACCTGGTCGCACTCGGCACCGTCGCCGACCTCGTGCCGCTCCGCGGGGAAAACCGCATTCTCGCGCGCCACGGCCTGCGCATCCTGCAGGAAACACAGCGGCCCGGCCTGCGCGCGCTGATGGACATCGCCGGGGTCAAGGCGGGGCAGGAGATCATGCCCGTCGATATCTCGTACCGCCTCAGCCCGCGCATCAACGCCTCGGGCCGGCTGGCGGACGCCGCGCTCTCGGTGGAGTTGCTGCTGAGCGAGGACCCGGACTTTTGCGCGGAGACCGCGCGCCAGCTCGACACCTTCAACCGCGAGCGGCAGGACATCGAGCGGCTCATCACCGATGAGGCCGAGCGGATCATCGAGACACAGTTTGCGGACTGCCCGGGGGTCGTGCTTTACGGCGACAACTGGCATCCCGGCGTGGTCGGCATCGTGGCGGGCCGGGTTTCCCGGAAATACAACCGGCCATGCGTCGTGCTCGGCAACGAGGGCGAACTGGCCAAGGGCTCCGGCCGCAGCATCGACGGCATCAACCTCGTCGAGGTGCTGGGCACCTGCTGCGAGCACCTCACGAGTTGGGGCGGCCACCCCATGGCCGTGGGCGTCTCGCTGGCAAAGCCGCATCTCGACCGGTTCCGGGAGCAGTTTGCCGGGGCGGTGCGCGCCCATGCGGGCGACGACATCGCCGAGGCGCGGCTGGACCTCGCGGCCTGGCTCACGCCGGAACAGATCCGCGAAAGCCTGATGAACGAGATCGATGCGCTGCATCCCTTCGGGCAGGGCAACCCTGAGCCAGTCTTCGGGGTGCGCGGCATCGTGTTCCGCCATCCACCGGATGTTTTCAAGAGCCTGCATTTCCGTTTCAACTTCGAGGACAACCGCGGCCGCCGCCTGTACGGCGTGGCGTGGAAGATGGCGAAACGCATCCCGCCGTGCGGAGTGCCGGTCGACCTCGCGTTCGAGTTGAAGTGGAATCACTTCAACGACCGCAAATTACTGCAGCTCGTCCTCAGCGACTGGCGCTTGTCCGAACCGGCATGATGCCCGGATTTATCGCGAAAGCGCGAAAGGGCAAAAATACCGGGAAAAGATGGTTCTGCGTTTTCGCCCTTCCGCGATTCTGCGATGGATTGCCCCCTTACTTCGCGCTTGCCCTTGGCCCTCAATCTTTGCTTCTTCTCGCGCTCTTTCATGCACCCGTAGCTCAATTGGATAGAGCGTCTGACTACGGATCAGAAGGTTTGGGGTTCAAATCCCTACGGGTGCACCACTTTTAAAACCGCCTTTCTCCCTTGGGATGGCGGTTTTTTTGCGAGCGAGCCGGAGGATTGGATTTTCCCGGGCCCACCACCTACGCCCGCGGGAAAGTCGTGACGCAAGCTGGCGTGCGACTCGCGGAGGGAGCATCGGGCAAACCACCGCCGGGGAACCCGGCACCGGGGTCCGCGCCAGGAAGTCATCCATGCGCCGTTCATAATCCCGGAGCGTTTATCTATGTTCTGTCTATAATCCTTGGTATGCGAGGTGCAACAAGCGTGCGCGTCCTCGGATCAGCCGAGCCCTGCAACTACAACCTATGATCAAGAAGAATTCCTCCATGAGAAACTGGTATTCAGCCTTCAACTGGTCGCGCGCGTTCTTCGCGGGATTTGCGCTTTTCTGCACGCTCAACGCCTCGCGCGTCATGGCGGACGATCCCAAGCCCGATCCCGCCGGCACAATGACCGGCATGGCGTCCGATGTCCCCGGCTTCGTTGTCAGCGCTCCGGCCGAATTGAGCGCCGACGACAAGAAGGACAAGGACAAGGTCAAGGCCTTCGATGACGCCAAGAAGGCATTCGACGATTATACGAAACAGGCGGCGACCGAACCGCTGGCAGTAAAGCTCGCGGACAACGTCGGCCACAACCGCGTGGCGGTTAACTTCATGTGGACGCTCGTCACGGGCTTCCTGGTCATGTTCATGCAGGCGGGCTTTGCCCTCGTCGAGACCGGCCTGTGCCGGGCCAAGAACTCCAGCCACACGATGGCGATGAACTTCATGATCTACCCGCTGGGCATGCTCGGATTTTATCTCTGCGGGTTCGCTTTCATGTTCGGCGGACTTGGGGCCATCGGCACGATGGGCGGTTATGCCGGATTGAATAACGAGTTCACGGTCATGATCGCGGGACATCCGTTCGGGCTCATCGGCCTGAAGGGCTTCCTGCTGCAGGGCGCCGGTTATGATACCGCAGCCTTCGCCCTCTTCCTCTTCCAAATGGTGTTCATGGATACGACGGCAACAATTCCCACCGGCGCGGCCGCCGAACGCTGGAAATTCTCCGCCTTCATGATCTACGGCTGCTGCATCGGCACGTTCATGTATCCCCTGTTTGGCAACTGGGTCTGGGGCGGCGGCTGGCTCGCGCAGCTTGGCACCAACTTCGGCCTCGGTCACGGCCACGTGGATTTCGCCGGCTCTTCGGTCGTGCACATGCAGGGTGGCGTGATCGCGCTGGTCTTTGCCTGGCTCATCGGCCCGCGCCACGGCAAGTACGACAAGGCTGGGAAACTCGTTCACCCGATCATGCCACACAGCATCCCGATGGTGATGCTCGGCACTTTCATCCTCGCCTTCGGCTGGTTCGGCTTCAACCCCGGTTCGACGCTGGCGGCCACGGATCTGCGCATCGCCGTTGTGGCGGTCAACACCATGCTGGCCTCCGCCACCGCGGCGCTGGCGACCACGCTCTACATGTGGTGGTTCAAGACCAAGAAGCCCGATCCTTCGATGATGTGCAACGGCATGCTCGCGGGTCTGGTGGCGATCACGGCCCCTTGCGCCTTTGTGAGCGCGGGTGGGGCCGCCCTCATCGGCATCATCTCCGGCATCCTGGTCGTGGAGGCGGTCTTCTTCTTCGATAAGCACCGCATCGACGATGCGGTCGGAGCGATTTCCGTGCACGGCGTGAATGGCGCGTGGGGCTGCCTTTCGATCGGGCTCTTTGCCGATGGCACCTATGGTGATGGCTGGAATGGCGTCGCCGGCACTGTGAAGGGACTTTTTTACGGCGGTGGCATGAGCCAATTCTGGGCCGAGCTGGTCGGCGTCGTGACATGCTTTGTCACCCTGACGATCCTCTCGTTCATCGCCTACTACATCGCCGAGTGGACCGTGGGTAACCGTGTGTCCCTGGAAGTTGAAATCGAGGGTCTCGATGTGCCCGAGATGGGCGTACCCGGCTACGGTGGCATGGTGATGGACAAGCAATCTGAGACGCCAGTCGCCCATTAAGCCCTGCGGTAACCTTTAAACTCCTCCTATCATGCTAACCCATGTTCTCGATCTCGTGCGTGCCCTCGTCGCCCTTGGCGTCGGCGGGGTCATTGGGCACGCCTTTGGCCTGCTGCAATCGGCCGCGCTCCGCCGCCATGTCTCCATGGAGCAGGCCGGTAAGCTCAAAAATGGCTGGTCACTCATGCCGGGCGCCGGTGCCCGGGTGAGTTATCTGCTCATCAGCCTGGCGTTGGTGCAGCTCATCTGCCCGCTGCTCTTTGCGGATGGCACGCAGTGGTTTGTCTCCAGCGGGGTCGTGCTGGGTTACGGCTGGATGCTCTATCGCCAGTTGCGCCAGCGCCTCAAGGGAGTTGCCGCCTAACCATCAATCATCTCCCGCGAGAACCCGCCCGCTCATGAAACTTATCATCGCCATCATCAAGCCCTTTAAACTGGAGGAAGTGAAAACGGCCCTCGCCGAGGCAGGCATCGAGGGAATGACGGTCTGCGAGATCAAGGGCTTTGGCCGCCAGAAGGGGCACACGGAAGTCTATCGCGGCAGTGAATACACGGTCGATTTTTTGCCCAAGGTTAAGATCGAACTCGCCCTGGCCGACGCCGTCGTCGGCAAGGCGATTGCCGCCATCCTCGCGTCCGCCAAGACCGGAAAAATTGGCGACGGGAAGATCTTCGTCGTGCCGCTCGAGGCAGCCATCCGCATCCGCACGGGTGAACAGGGAGAGATTGCCCTCTGATCCGGCAGATGCGGGCAGGCCAGCCGAGGAAAAACGTCGGCAGGCTTCCAGCAGGGAGGCTCGATTGACGCGGGCGAGTTGGCGCCGCAGGCCGTCATGATTTTCACGCCGATCATCGTCGTTGCCACATTGACCGGCGGCATCACGCCGCTGCTCCTTGTACCGTTCGCACTCCTGCTGCTGCTGATTGCCACGATGCCCCTCAGCCCCCCTGGGCTGAAGCACCTGTGGGAGAAGTTTTATCCCGCAATTTCACTGGCGCTCGGGGCGGGCGTCGCCGGGTTCTATCTCGTGAAAATACCGGCAGGCGGCACCGAGATTGGGCATACTCTGGGCGAGTATTTTGCGTTCATCGCGCTGGTCGGTTCGCTCTATGTGGTTGCCGGCGGCATTCATCTCAAGGTGAAGGGCGAGGCGACACCCCTGGCCAATGTCGTGTTTCTCGCCGTCGGCGCCATCATTGCCAACCTGATTGGCACGACGGGCGCATCGATGGTGATGATCCGGCCATGGATCCGGATGAACAAGATCCGGGCGAGTCCCTACCATGTGGTGTTTTTCATCTTTGTGGTCTCCAACGTCGGCGGCGCGCTCACTCCTGTGGGCGACCCGCCCCTCTTTCTCGGCTTTCTGCGGGGGGTGCCATTTTTCTGGCTCATCGATCATGTGATGGTGCAGTGGCTGGCCACGCTCGCGGCGATCCTGGCCGTATTCTATGGCTTTGACCAGCGCAGCTATGCCCGGATGCCCGCAAAAATCCGCCACGATGTCGAGACGCACGCCGAAACCTGGCGCTTTGATGGTGCGATCAACGTTCTCTTTCTCCTCGCGGTGGTGGGGGCGGTGTTCCTGCCCGAAAAATTATTCCTGCGGGAGGCGGTGATGTTGGGCGTGGCCCTGGCGAGCTGGCTGCTCACTCCGAAGGAGGTCCACGCGGAAAACCATTTCAGTTTCGGGCCGATCAAAGAGGTCGCCTGGCTCTTTCTCGGCATTTTCCTGACCATGATGCCGGCGCTCGGTTACCTGGCGGAGCACGGACAGGAGTTCGGCTTCACCCGTCCGCTGCACTACTACTTTGCGAGTGGCGCCCTCTCGTCGGTCCTCGACAACGCCCCGACCTACGCGAATTTTTTCCAGCTCGCGCAGGCGACGACCATGGCCCAGGCCCCGGCGGCATTGGCCGCCACCGCGAATCCCGCGGCCATCACCGAGCTGCTGCTCACCCAGCATCCGCTTTACGTCATTGGTGTCAGCCTGGGCTCGGTGTTCTTCGGCGCGATGACCTACATCGGCAACGGACCGAACTTTATGGTCAAGGCGATCGCGCATGACGCCGGGGTCCATTGTCCAACCTTCTTTGGCTACATCTTCAAATACAGCCTGCCCGTCTTGTTGCCGATTCTGGCAGTGAGTGGCTGGCTGTTCCTGTGACGCGCCAGGGGCGCCAAAAGAAAGCGGCCCTCTGTTCCACGAGAGGGCCGCTCATGACATTGCAAAGGCCTCCGGGCTTCCACGCACCGGAGGGATTTAGGATGCAATCCTGTTGGTGCAGGAGGCATACCACGGCGGATGAACAGAATATAGATGGTTGGCGTGGAAACGTGGACAAAACATATACAACCCATCTTGCGCCTGGCCTGGCGCTGGTGTCATCCGCCGGCCGATCCCGAGTGGATCAACGACTCGCTGACGAAGCGGTAACCCACGCCCGACTCGGTTTGAAAATATTTCGGCGTGTCGAGGTCGTCCTCGAGCTTGCGACGGAGGCGAAGCATGTAGGTGCGCAGGTAGTGGGTTTGCAGTTCCGCCTTGGGGCCCCACAACGTGCGCAAGATCTGCCGGTGGGTCAGGACCTTGTCGCGGTGCGTGATGAAGAGCTGCAGGATCGCATACTCCATGGCCGTGAGCTTCACGGGCCGGCCGGCCTTCGAGACGCGGCGGCGCATGAAATCGACCTCAATTTCATCGAAACGAAACACATTCGAGGCCACCGCCGGCTTGATCCGGCGCAAGAGGGCCCGTAGCCGCGCGAGTAGCTCGGCGCTGCCAAACGGCTTGGTGAGGTAGTCGTCGGCTCCCGCATCGAGCCCGGCGACCTTGCTGTCCTCCTGCCCGAAGACTGACAGAATGAGAACGGGAATCACATTGCCCTCGCGCAGGCGCTTGAGCACGACCACCCCGGGGATGTCGGGGAGTCCCAAATCGAGGATGACGGCGTCGGGATTTTGCCGCGCCACCTCGTCAAGCCCGGCCTGGCCGGTCGCGGCCTCGCGCACGGCGTAGCCGGCGTCCTCGAGCGTGAGACGCAGCAGCCGGCGGATCTGCCGCTCGTCGTCAATGACCAGGATTTCCGGCTTGTTGGGATCAGCGCTCATCTTCGGGCACGTCGCCGTGAGGGTGATAGGGGAGGTGGACGGTGAAGCAGGCGCCGCCTTCGGCGCTACGCCCTGCGGTCACATCTCCGCCCTGCGCCTGCATGAATCCGCGCACAATGGACAGCCCGAGCCCGAGTCCCCCGGCGCCGGCATTGTGGCCGGGCCGGAACTTCTGAAAGGGATTCGCGGCGATTTCCGGCGGCAGGCCCGGACCGTTGTCGGCGATGGCGATGAAAATTCGCGCGCTGGCCCGGCCGGCGGAGATGCGGATCTGGCTGCCGGCCGTCGTATGACGGGCGGCATTGAGCAGGAGATTGATCAGCACCTGCTCCATCAGGGGCGAATCGGCGCGGAAGAGCGGCAAGTCATCGGGGATTTCCAGCGTGAGCGAATGGCCTTCCAGGGCGTCATCGACCGCCCGGCGCGCGGCCGCGATGAGATCGCGGGCATCGCACCAGTCGGGTTGGGGTCGGAGCGCGCCGGACTCAAGGCGGGTTTGATTCAGCAGGTTGGCGACGAGGCGGTCGAGCCGGTGGGTGGCCGTGCCGATTTCGGCGACGAGGCGGGCCCGCTTCTCCGGTTCAAGGGTGCCCAGCTTTTCCGTGGCACTGCGCAGCACCGAGAGCGGGGTTTTCAGCTCATGGGACACGCTGTCGAGCAGGGTGCGGTGGAGCCGGTCGGAGGCCGACAGCAATTCGCGCTGACGGGCATCGCGTTACTGCGTGCGCATCCGCGCGGTGAGCTGGCTGCCGATCAGGGCCACGACGAAATAGGTTCCCAGCAGGAGGACATCGTCGAAGTGCAGGATGGAGAATGACAGCTGCGGTGGCAGGAACACAAAATCCCACGCCACGGCGCTCACCACCGCGGCGAACAGGGCGGGCCGTCGGCCCACGCGCAAGCTGAGGGCGATGACGGTAAAAAGATAAATGTGCCCGAACGCCTCATAGCCCAGCGGAGCGAACCAGCCCGCCGTGGTCACGGCGGTGATCGCCGCCAGCACCTCAAAGTAATCACGCACGGGTGATCGCTCACCCAACACCCCATCGTTGCCGGGCGGCAGGGCGGCACTCACCGCCGGCCACTTTGGTGGCACAGCAACCGGGGTCGGGGAATCGACCCAATCGGGAGGACAGCTCGCGGCAGATTCATGAGTCATGGGATCGTGGGTTCGGAATGCAGTAAGCATACCAACCGAACCTTCATTCCCCGGAGGGAGCCAGCCGGGAGGTGTCGCGGAGGTGCGTCTAAGACCCAACCGGAAAATGGGTTGCGGGACAGGCAGCTTCCCCTGCTCGTCTGGCGGGGCATTTGCGGTGTTTTGACGCGCACCAGACGCTGCAAAACCACCTTTCGCCCATGGAGCAGGTCGGCTTTCTCTTGCGGGCCGCGTACTTTCGCCATCGACGGGAGCGGCTCACTTTGCCACCGTCAATCGCATGAGAGGAGCACTACCCCGGGCTCTGTGGACTCTGGCCGTTCGGCTGCTGGTCATGATCGTCCTTTTCGCGGGCGCAGAAGTTCAGGCAGCGAGCAACACTCCGCTCTTCAATGTCCTGGACTACGGCGCGAAGAACGACGGTTCAGCCAGTGCCACGGAAGCGTTTCGCGCGGCGATCCAGGCGGCCAAGCTCGCTGGCGGCGGGACGGTTTTCGTTCCGCCCGGCGAATACGTCACCGGGCCGATCGAACTGGTGAGCAACTTGGTGTTCAATATCGAGGCGGGCGCCACGCTGCGTTTCCCGGCCTCCCGGCTGCCGCTCGCGCAGGGGAGGGTGCAGGGCATCGAATGTCTTCAGCCTGTACCCCTGATCGGCGGCATGAATGTCGAGAATGTCTCCATCACCGGCCGGGGCGTGGTCACGACGATCAATGCTGACTGGACCGCGCTCATGGGCCGGCCGCAGGGGGTCAGAGGGGGAGCTTTTGGACCGGTTTGGGAGACCCTCCGCACGGGGCTGGAACAGAAGACGCCGGCGACGGAAGAGGAGTACGTGAAAGCAGCTCCGTTTCTCCGCCCCGCGTTTATCCGTTTCATGGAAAGCAAGAATGTGCTCGTCCAGGGCATTCACATGGTGGGTTCGTCATTCTGGACCATCCACATGCTGTACTCCACGAATGTGGTCATTCATGGCGTCACGCTTGAGACCTATCCCGGAGCCTTCACCGGCGGCATCTATATCGACTCCAGCCGTGATGTCCGGATCGCCGACTGCTATGTCGATACTGGGGACGACGCCATCGTGCTCAAGTCGGGGAAGGATGCCGACGGACTGCGGGTCAACCGCCCGACCGAGAACGTGGTCATCACCAATTGTGTCATCCACCACGGGTCGGGCGGCGTGGTGATCGGCAGCGAGATGTCGGGCGGAGTCCGCAATGTCGTGGCGAGCAACATCGTCTGCCAGGGCACGCAGATGGGGATCAACATCAAGAGCGACCGTGGACGCGGCGGAGTGGTGGAAAATATCCGGATGGACAACTGGACGATGGATGACGTCGGCCGGGCGATCAATGTATCGGAGTATTACCCCCACGAGGGCAACGTGACGGCCACGCCGCCCCTCGCCTCGGAACGCACCCCGGTGCTCCGCAACATTTCCATCAGCAACATCAATGTCATCCGGTGCCGGGCCGCGGTGAGCTACGAGCCGGGAGCGCCCGTGATGATCAACATCGAGGGACTGCCGGAGATGCCGATTTCCGGACTGCGGATCAGCAATGTGATTGCCGCAGGCAAGGGCGGATTGAAGGTGCACGATACCATGGCGCTGCAATTGCACGATGTGGAGGTGAACACCGACGCTGGGCCAGTTTTCCTGATTCGGGATTCAAAAGATCTCTTGTTGGACCGCGTGTCCACGCGCCAGCCCTTGGCCGGGGTTCCCGTGCTCCGGCTGGATCATTGCCCGGGCGCCATCATTCAGGCCAGCCGGGCGTTTGCCGGCACGGGTACGTTTCTGTCCACGGCGATCGGAGAACTGAAGGCCATCGTGCTTCAAGGCAACATCCTCGATGGTGCGCAGAAGCCTACCGAGGAGGCGGCGCCTCCGCCTCCGCCCCCTCCGCCAGCACCTCGCAAATAGTTTCCCCTCGGAATTGAGGGGCATCGTCTAAAAAACCAGAAAGATCGACACCATGAACGACAATAAATCGGAGAAGCAACTGGATCGGCGGACGTTTTTAAAGTCCGCGGGAACCCTGGCCTTGGGCGCAAGTGTCCTGCAGGCGGCCAGCCGGGCCGGGGCGGCCGAGGTTGAGGGAGCGCATCTTCTGACCCCGAGCGGCAAGCCGCTGCGCGGGTTGTACCCCATCATGGAGACGCCCTTCACCCCGGAGGACAAACTGGACACGGACGCACTCGCGGCGGAGGTGAAGTTCTGCAATCGCGGGCGGCTCGGCGGCATGATCTGGCCGGTGTTTGCCAGCAGCTGGTCGACCTTGTCCGACGCGGAACGCATCGAGGGGGCCGAGACGATCCTGGCGGCCGGCAAGGGCGGCAAGGCCGCAATGGCCATCGCGGTGCAGAACATGGCGTGGGACACGGCCACCTCCATCCGCTACGCCAAGCACGCCGCCGCCCACGGGGCGGATGCGATTGTCTCCATCCCCCCGAACAACGGCTGGAACGTGAGCGACCAGGCGGTCGTCGATTATTACAAGGCGATCGGCGCGGCGACGGACCTCCCGCTGATCGTCCAGACGCGCGGCACCATCAGCGTCGATCTCATGATCCGGATTTTCCAGGAGGTGCCGACCATGAAGGCGACGAAGGACGAGGTGGGGAATCCCCTCGAGCGCGTCTCGGAGTTGATCAAGCGCACGGACAACAAGCTCGCGGTCTGGGCCGCGGGGGGCGGCAGCGGGGATCTGCTGCTGCAGGAACTGCCGCTGGGTTTTGTCGGGCTGTGTCCGACCCCGCAGTTTTCCGATCTCCTGCAGCAGGTGATGGATCTCTACTGGGCGGGCAAGAGACGCGAAGCCTTCGACATGTTCGGTCGGGTGCAGGCGTTTGCCGCCATCCCCGGGGCGAGCAGCTACATGATGATCGCCCGTGGCGTCTTCAAGGAGACGAACAAGTCGCGCCAGCAACCCATGGAGCCAGAATCCCGTCCAGCCGGTGCTGGCGGAGGTGGTGGCCGCGGTGCCGGTGCGGGCGGTGGCGGTGGTGGCGGCCGAGCGGCGGCGAGCTCCCTGTCTGACGCCCAAAAGGAATTCATTCGGAAGGCGATGGACGAGTACCTGAAGCCCTACCTGAGGGCGTGAGCGTGTTTTAATTCAGGTAATTTGAAAACAAACGGCCCGGTTCCCGAAAGGGAACCGGGCCGTTTGCCTGGTTGATACCGGCAATAAGCGGACTAGACCGCCTTGGGCAGCGCGACGTCCATTTCCACGGCGTGCGGGTGGTGACGCTTCACGCGGTCCATCTGGGCACGACGGCCCAGCATGCGGTCGAGCTTGTCGACCAGCAGGGAGACCGCCTTATGGCACTCGTCGGCCTCGACGGTGGCGTTCATGTCGGGCCCGTGGATGACAATGTGGCCCTTGGCCTTGAAACGCGTGGCGACCGTCTCCTTCGGATCACACTCCAACTCAACCCGCAGGCGCACGATTTTCTCCTCGTGGCGGAACAATCGCTCCGCCTTTTCCTTCACGAAGGTTTTGAGCGACGGCGTCAGCTCAAGATGAATGCCCGAGACGATGAGTTCGTGATGATTGTTTGGTCGATTCATGATGCGTCTTGTCGGTTGGTTTGAACCAAGGCCGGCGGAGTGCCGGCCCTGACGGAAAATCTCACTGGACCATTTGTGCCCTCGTCGCGGGAGGCGCTCCAAAATTTTTCGACCGTCACCCGGTCGGCCGGATCTTCCAGTGGGGAAAAATCATTCATCTAACTAGTCGAGAATGGAGTTTGAAATTTGCGCTTTGCAAACCAACTCGCCTCAAACATCGCATAATAATTTTCAGCTTAAGCCACGCCAGCCACCGGGAATTTTTCGCGGGGCTCAAAACGGCGGCGGGATAGTAGCCGAACTTACTCGCGCTGGTCGAAAAAGTGGGATTGCTGCTGCGGAACGCCGCATGAACCCCGAAGCCCAGCCGGATGATTTTTCAGCGCGAGGTCCGCGCGCCTCGGCCTGGCCGCGGCGGCTGCACCAGGGGCCGGCCCGGCTGATTGCCTTGGACGAGCTGCGCTCCTGGATCGTGCAGGAGGATGAGCGGCTGCTGGTGATCGCAAAACCGGGGGACGTCGTGTGCCATCCGTCGAAGGCAGGCCCGTGGTCGAGCTTGGTCGGGGCGGCCCGTGAATACACGGGTCTGCCGGTGATGCACCTGGTCTTCCGGCTGGACCGTGAAACCAGCGGGATCGTGGTGCTGGCGAAGGATGCGAAGATGGCGGGGCGCCTCCAGAAGGCCATGCAGCAGCGCAAGGTGGGCAAGGTTTATTTCGCCATCCTCACGGGGGAATTGCCGGCGCCAGTCACGGTGGACCAGCCCCTCGGTGATGACACCGGCAGCCCGGTCTTCATCAAGTCTGGCGTGGTTGCGGGTGGACAGGCGGCGGTGACCCATTTCACACCGGTCGCGGTGGGTGGCGGCTTTACCCTTGCGCGTGTCGTGACTGAAACCGGCCGCAAGCATCAGATCCGCGCCCATGCGCAATGGCTCGGTTACAGTCTGGTGGGCGACAAGATCTACGGCCCGGATGCCCGGCTCTACCTGGAATTCATCGACCACGGATGGACCGAGGCACTGGCGGCGAGGCTGCTGCTGCCGCGCCAGGCGCTACATTGCGCGGAGATCGATCTGCGGGCAGCGGGGCTGCCCGATGTTTTTACGGCGCCATTGCCAGCGGATATGCGGGTGTTCTGCGAAAAGTCCGGCCTGATATTTTGAACCAGATTATTTTGCCACCGATTACACAGGGGGACACAGATGACCGCCTGCGCGATCGGTGCTCAGATGTGTAATCTGTGGCTAATCATCTCTGACATAAACCGATGATGGCGGTCTCGATGGCGGCGCAGTGGGCGGCGATGCGCTGCGGCAGAGACAGGGCGGACGGCGTTTCCAGCGTGTAACCCAGAGTGGTGTGATGGGCGTTCAGGTAGATCGCCTCGGGCCAGGTTTCCCGAAGCAGGGGATCGCCTACGGGGCGGATAATACCAGCGTGCGCCTCGCGTCCGTCGATGACCGTGCTTTGGTCGATTGGGCAGACCTGGCTCACGGCAGCGATGATCGGTTCGGCAAGGCTGGGGCGCTGCCGAGGATTGAGTTCATAGAGGTAGAATCCGGTCGATTCCCAGTCCTCGTGCACACAGATGCCGAGGTCGAAGTTGGGCTGGTGTCGCAACCAGGAGGCATGGGCCTGGATTTCCCGTGTGCGGAGATCCTTGTAGTCGCGGTTGAGGTCGACGCCACCGGCGTTTTCGCGGGTGCCCCGGGCGAGGCCCGCGGGATTGAGCAGCGGACAGATGAGCCAGGTGGCGCGATCGTCGAAAATTCCGCGCTCCAGCAGCTGGAGGAGCGCCTCCGGTGGGGCAGGCTCGTCGCCGTGCATGCCCGCGGACAGATAGATGCGCGGACGTGGGCCGGGTGTGCGCCGGGTGAGGGCTTGGAGGGGGCAGCCTTCAATTTCACCGAATGGCTCCAGCCGAAAACCCCGGGCCCGGCCGGCATCAGCGAGCCGGGCAGTCAGGGCGGTTACTTTTTCGATGGAGGAAATTTTGACAGGAGGCATGGAATGCGCGGGAATGAATCTTCGCTCGTCTGCCCGTCATTCTGCGGATTCTGTCCGCTCTGTCCCCCAAAATCTTACCATGGCCCAAGTCCGCGTCCGTTTTGCCCCGAGTCCGACGGGGTTCTTCCACATCGGCAGCGCCCGCACGGCGCTGTTCAACTGGCTGTACGCGCGCCACACGGGCGGAGTCTTCATCCTGCGCATCGAGGACACGGACAAGGAGCGCAACAGCGAGCAGTTCCTGAAAGTCATCTACGACAGCCTCCGGTGGCTCGGGCTGAACTGGGACGAGGGTCCGGAGGCCGGGGGCAATTTCGGACCCTACCGGCAAAGCGAACGCGCCGCCATCTACGCGGAATATTTGGAAAAACTGAAGGCGGCCGGCCGCACGTACGAGAAGGACGGGGCCATTTGGTTCAAGCTGCTCGGCGATCGCAGCGAAGTGTACGACGAGCACCGCAAGAAGACCGTGACGAAGGTGAAGAACGCGCCGTCGGTCATCGACGACCGGATTCGCGGCCGCGTGGAACGGACGGAGGACGAGGATTTCGTGATCGTGCGGTCCGACGGCAACCCGGTGTTTCACTTCGTGAACGTGGTCGACGACATCACCATGCGAATCACGCACGTGATCCGCGGCGAGGATCATCTCTCCAACACGAGCAAGCACGTGGAGCTGTTCAAGGCCCTTGGCGCGCCCGTGCCGGAGTATGCGCACATCCCACTCATCCTGAAGCAGAACGGCCCGGGCAAGATGTCGAAGCGCGACCAGGGCGCGCTGATCGAGGAATACCAGCGGCGTGGCTTCCTGCCTGAGGCGCTCGTCAACTTCCTCTGCCTGCTTGGCTGGAATCCGGGCGACGACCGGGAAAAAATGCCAATTGCGGAGATCATCCGGCTCTTCGACCTGCCGGGCGTCAACCAGAGCAATGCGCGCTTCGACGAGAAGAAACTCGCGCACATGAACATGGCCTACCTGCTGGAATTGCCGGCCGACCGGTTTATCGAGCGGACGCTGGCTTACTTCCGAAAGGCCAGCCCGACCACCGTGGCCGCGGCCGATCCGGGCTTCTTTCGGGAAGTCATGCTGCTGAGCCAGCCGAAATTGAAAGGGTTGGAGGAACTGCCCGCTTATACGGCGTATTTCTTCACCGAGGATTACTCCATCGACGCCAAGGTGCGCGAGAAGGTGATGGGCAAGGGCGATCCGAAGGTGCGGCTGGCCGAGCTCATTGAGCTGGTGAAGACGGCGGATTTTTCCAGTGACACAGCCATTGAGGAGGCGCTCAAGGCGCTGGCGACCGGCAAGGGCCTGGGTTTTGGCGACTACCAGTCGGTGGCGCGGCTTGCCGTATCGGGGACGAATGTCGGCCCGAGCATCACGGGAATGTTCCGTGTCCTCGGCCGCGAGCGCGTGCTGGGGCGACTGACGCGTTTTGCCGCTGCGCGGTAGGCCAGCTCGGTGCGCTCGCAGCGAGGCCAACGACCTGGACTACTGCTTCTCCTTCGTGTTGTTGGTCTTCATCACGTCGAGGAACTCGACGGGCGCGAAATCATCCGTGAGCAGCGGTGCCCGGGCGACCTCCGCGGTGGGCCAGGGGATTTGCTCGGAGCGGACGAGCCGGAGGTCCACGCGGTCCTGGAGCGGGGCGTTGAGGGTCACCGGATCCGGCCAGGCGGCCGGCACGGACATCAGGGGCGTCTGGTATTTTACGGCGCAGGCGATGACGTTGCCGCGGCCGTTTGTATTAAAGAGCACCACCTGCGGAAACACGGACTTGAGCGTTTTAAGATCGGCGTAAAACAATTCGGTGGTGGCGTGGAGATTCGTGATGAATACCCCGTTGTCAGCCAGGCGGGCGGCACACTCGCGGTAGAATTCCTGGGTCTTCAGATGCGGCGGCACATAGCCGCCGCGGAAGGCATCAAGGATGATCCAGTCCCATTTCTGCGTCGAACGCTTCACATACAGGCGGCCGTCCATCAGGGCGACGGGTGTCTGGTCCGTGGGCTTGAAGCCCAGTCGGCTCTGGGTGAGTTCCAGCACCTTGGGATCGAGCTCGACCGTCTGCAGCAGGACCGAAGGGTAGGCCGCGGCGAAGAGGCGGTGGAAGGCGGCGCCTCCGAGGCCGATCATGAGGACGCGTTCCGGCTTGGGCTGGAAGAACAGGCCGGAGTAAAGGGTACGGGTGTAGCCCACGACCTGTTTGAGCGGGTCGTTCAGGTCGACGGCGGATTCAATATACTCGCCGCGGCGGGAACGGGCGCGCAGTTCGACGACGGAGCCCCGGCGCTCCACGGTCAGGCTGTTGTAAGTCGTGTCGAAACTTTCGACATAGTCGCCGGTTTTTTCCGCGGCGAGGGCGGGCAGGAGAAGCAAGGGCAGGAAAAGGAGATGGCGGATTTTCACGAGGAGGGGGATTCCGGCACGGTGCGCAGGATGGCGATCAGACCGCCGAGGCTGAGGACGGCCACGGCGAGCCAGAGATATAACAGGGACGAGACTGGAAAATGGGGGATGAGGGCGAAGGCGGTGAGCATGACGCCGGCAATGTTGCCCACCGTACTGATGCCATAGATCAGTCCCGAGGCGGCCCCGGGAGTGGTCCCGCGGGCGGCGAGATATTGGACGCACTGCGGGCCAAAGGAGGAAAGCATGGTCACCGGCACAAAGAAAAGTCCGAGACAGGAAACGAGCAGCCCGGTGCCCGGATCAATGAAGGCGATCTCAATCTGGTCCAGCGCCGCCCGGCCAAAAAATGCCGTGAATGCGAGGGTCAGCACGCCCAGCACGGCGGCTGCTACCTGCAGGCGGGAACGCCGGGGGCGCGGCTGGCAGCTGATCCAGCCGCCGAGCATGGAGCCGAGGCTGAATGCCAGAAGAAACGTGGAAATGAGCCAGGCCCAGACAATGATCGATGAGCCGAAGTGCGGATTGAGCAGCCGCGAGGCGAGGAGCTGGAAGCCCATGCTCAGGATGCCGAGCACGATGACGAGGGTATGGAAGACGATCAGGGACACGCAGGGTAAGGAGGAGCCTTGGACGACACGGGAATTAGGAAGCGCAATCAATCATCAAAGGCTGCTGGTAATTGGTAAATCAGTCGATGCCCTTGCTGGCTAACTTCAAATTCCCAATTCCCAACTACGAATTCCCAATTTCCAATGCTAGCTCCCTACAGCCTGTCCCGGATCAGTTTCAACAGCGTCGGATAATCATTGATCGCCGGAAACTGCGGAAACTCGCGGACGACATTCTCCGGTGCGTGAAAAAGGATGCCGTGGTCGGCCTGGATGAGCATCGTCGTGTCGTTGAAGGAATCGCCGGCGGCGATGACCTGGTAATTCAACCCCTGCAGCGCCTGCACGCTCCGCCGCTTCTGATCCGGCATGCGGAGTTCGTAGCTGGTGATGCGGTCAGCGACCACCGTGAGACGGTGGCAGAAGAGGGCGGGCCAGCCGAGCTGGCGGAGCAACGGCTGGGCGAACTGCTCGAAGGTGTCGGAGAGGATGATCAGTGGCGCCTGCTGCCGCAGGGCCTCGAGGAACTCGACCGCGCCCGGCAGCGGGGCGAGGCCCCCGATGATCGCCTGGATTTTCGAGAGCGTGATGCCGTGACGGTCGAGAATGCCGAGACGGTAGCGCATCAGCTTGTCGTAGTCCGGTTCGTCGCGGGTGGTGCGGCGCAGCTCGGTGATGCCGGTGCGCTCGGCCACGGCGATCCAGATCTCGGGCGTGAGGACGCCTTCCATGTCGAGGGTGACGATGCTTTGCTTCATTTTGGCGCCGGAGCTTTCGCCCAGGTATCCTTCAGGCTGATGGTACGGTTGAACACGAGCCGGCCGGCTTGCGAGTCTTTCGCATCGAGGGTGAAATAGCCCAGGCGCTCAAACTGGTAGCGCCCGTCCGGCTGCGCCTCGCGCAACGCGGGCTCGAGCTTGGCGGTCACGACCTCGAGGGAGCGGGGGTTGACGTGCTTGAGGAATTCGCCGTCTGCATCGGGCTCGGCCGCGGTGAAGAGACGGTCATACAGGCGCACCTCGGCCTCGATGCACCGGGTGGCGCTCACCCAGTGGATGGTCCCCTTGACCTTGCGGTCGACATTCGGGCCACCGGTGCGGGTGGTGAGGTCGGCGGTGCCGCGCAGCTCGATGATGCGGCCGGTGGCGTCCTTGATGACTTCATCGCACTTGATGATGCAGGCATATTTGAGGCGGACCTCGCCGCCGGGCTTGAGGCGGAAAAACTTCGGCGGCGGGACCTCGGCGAAATCATCCGCCTCGATGTACACCTCGCGCGTCAGAGCGACCGGGCGCAGGGTCGGGGCTTCGTCTTGCGGGTTGTTGGTAGCCTGGCACATGACCGCCTCGTCCGCGGGCAGGTTGGTGAGCACCAACTTGATGGGCTTGAGCACGCCGAGGCGGCGCTGGGCGGTTTGATTGAGCTGCTCGCGAATCGCGTGCTCGAGCACGGCGACATCGGTCAGGCTGTCAAATTTGGTCACCCCGATGTTGTAGGCGAACTGCCGCAACGCCGCGGCCGGCACGCCGCGGCGGCGGAGGCCCGCGATTGTCGGCATGCGCGGATCGTCCCAGCCCTGCACGACTTTCTCCTGCACGAGCTGGAGCAGCTTGCGCTTGCTCACGATGGTGTAGCCGAGGTTGAGCTTGGCGAACTCGTACTGGTGCGGGAGCGCGCGGGGCAGGGCGAGCGACTCAAGGATCCAGTCATACAGCGGCCGGTGGTCGACGAACTCGAGGGTGCAGATACTGTGGGTGATGCCCTCCAGGTAGTCACTCAGGCAGTGGGCGAAATCGTAGAGCGGGTAGATGCACCAGGCGTCGCCGGTGTGATGGTGCGCGGCATGGCGGATCCGGTAGAGCAGGGGGTCGCGCAGCCACATGTTGGGCGAGGCCATGTCGATCTTCGCGCGGAGGCTGCGGGCGCCGTCGGGAAACTCGCCGGCCTTCATGCGGGCGAAAAGATCGAGGTTTTCCGCCACAGAGCGCGTGCGGAACGGACTGTCCCGCCCGGGCCGGTCGGGCGCGCCGCGATACGCCTCGGTGTACTTCGGCGAAAGGTCGCAGACGTAGGCCTGGCCTTTCTGGACGAGGCTCACGGCAAAGTCATACAGCGGGCCGAAATAATCGGAGGCGAAGTAGGGCTCGCCAGCAGCGCCGGAGGTCTTGAAGCCGAGGCAATCATCGGCCCAGCCGGCAATCAGCCACTGCACGTCCGCGGTGATGGAACGGACATACTCGATCTCCTCCTTCGTCGGGTTGGTGTCGTCCATGCGCAGGTTGCACTGGCCGTGGTTTTCCCGGGCGATGCCGAAGTTGAGGCAGATGGACTTGGCGTGGCCGATGTGCAGGTAGCCGTTGGGCTCGGGCGGAAAGCGCGTGACGATCTTCGCATAGCGCTTTTCCGCGACATGCTGCGCGACAATATCGCGGATAAAATCAGCCGGGGCGGGCGCGGCGGCCTCTGGGTGCTCAACGGTCATATCCGCAGACCATGCAGAAACGGCGCACCCGGAGGCAACGCCGCAGTTTGGGTCCGTTCCTACCGCTTTTTGCGGAAGGGAGGCGAAGTGGCGGTCTTGAGGTGGCTGCCGTCGGCGGCCATCTCCTTGAGGATGCTGCCGATGTAGGGGATGAGCTGCTTCTTGCGGCTCACGATACCCGGCAGGTCAAAGATCTCGTCCTTCTCGACGTGGGCGTAGGAGATGCGCTGGATGAACCCGGCGTCACCCTTGACCAGCAGCAGCGAGTTCTGGGTGTTGATGTCGGTGACGAGCAGGCAGGCGAAGGCGAGCCGCTCCTCCTCGCGCAGGTTTTTCAGCGCCTCCGTGATGGCCTTGGCGTGCTGCCAGAAATTGCCGAAGCCGAGCTCCTCGACCTGCGAGACGGCGAACTTCACGCCGTCCTCCTCGTAGATCTTGTAGTCGGAGCGGACGACCTTCTCGGGCGCACTGGCGAGAATGACGGAGCCCGAGCTGAAGATCGTCTCGGCGAGCTGCGGCGGGTCGACCTTGGCGATCTTGGCGAGCCAGGTGAGGACGGAGCGGTCCTTCTCCGTCGAGGTGGGGCTGTTGAGGTTGAGGGTGTCGGACACGATGCCCGACATCATGATGCCGGCGAGGTCTGCGGAAGGCTTGAGCTCCTCACGGCGGAACATGTCGGCCACGATGGTGCAGGTGGAGCCGACCGGCTCGTTGATAAAGAGAATCGGCTGCTGCGTGTTCAGGGCGCCGAGGCGGTGATGGTCGATGATCTCGCTGATGATCACCTCGTCGGCGCCGTTGACCGCTTGGGTCATCTCATTGTGGTCGACGAGCACCAGGCGGGTTTTCACCGGCTTGAGAATGTCGCCCCGCGAGAGCACTCCGACCAGCACGCCGTTGTCGTCGAGCACGATAAAGGTGGCGACGCCCTGCGTGGCGACCTTGCGGCGGATCTCGGCGATGCGCGCGTCCGGGTGGACGGAGGTGAATTGCGTCTCGATGACGCGCTCGATGGTCGAGGCCGTGCGCACGACCCACGCGGTTGTGGCTGAGTCATAGGGGCTGACGATCAGGCCGACGCCGCGGGCCTGAGCCTGCTGGATGATGTCGTCGTCCACCGGCAGGTTGCTTGTGATGACGATGGCGCGCACGCCGAGCTCGATGGCGCGCTGCTGGACGTCGCGCCGGTCGCCGACGATGATGATGGACTGGGCCGCGGGGATTTTTTCGCGCTCGGAGATTTTCCAGAAGGAGCGGATGTCCATGGTGCCGAGGCGCACGTAGAGCTGCTCGGGCTTGTTCTCGTCGGTGACATGGAGCATGCGGGCCTTGAGGGCGCGGGCGATGTTGGCGAGCGAGGAGTTGACCTGCCGCATGAGGCGGGGCGCGCTGGCCCGGGGAATGAAAATGCCGCCAAGATGCGCCAGCGAAATGGTGCCGACAACGTGGCGTTCCGCATCGGTGACGGGCAGCAGCCGGATGTCGTGGCGGTCAATCAGTTCCAGGGCCTCGGCGCAGGTGGCGTTGGCGGGCACGGAAAGAATCTCGGCGGCCATGAGGTCGCGCACCCGCGGCGAGACATCGCTGAGATAGAGCGGAAGGGGCTGGTGAAAACGGGAGAGGATGGTGTCGATGCGGGCGTTGGAGTTGCCGCATCGCGCGGCGACATAGCCCTGCTGACCCCGCTGCTCCTTGAAGGCAGCATAGGCGATGGCCGAGCAGATGGCATCGGCATCGGGGTTCTTGTGCCCGATGATGTAGGTGGTGTCGGCGGCGGGAGCGACGGGAGTCGTCATGGAGGCCGGACACAGTAGCGAGCTGGAGCAGGGGGGGAAGCGGGAAATGAAAATCAGTGCAGAAGGCGGAGCGACTTGTCCCCAATCCGCTGGCTCGGGGCTCATCGTCGGCGGAGCTAAACTCCTTCGACGGGCTCAGGACCGGCTACGCGTGGGGGACAACGCGTTCCACCTTCGGCCCTTGACTCAGGGGCCGGCCGTGGCGGGCACGCCGGCAGGATCGCTGATCAAGGCTCCGCCGGGCGGGGGAGTCCCGTACAGCCGGGCCGCGCCGACTGAACTGAAAGGAATGGCCTGCCGAACGTCGCCGACGGTCTGGCTCGAGCTGTTGGAGGTAAGTCTGCCTTCGACGGAGGGGTAGAAAACGACGTTGCCGCCGAGAAGGGCGACATATCCGCCGGTATCCCGATAAACCCCGGCGCCGGCGTCCCAAGTGCCGTTGGCCGTCAGTCCCCGGGTGTAGGCGATGGGCGTGGAGGCGGGGTCGCCCATTTTCAGGCCGCCGACGAATTCCCAGGCGAGGTAACGGCCGGTGGTGAAGTCCGGGTCCAGCTGGTTTCGCTGGCTGTTCCCGGGAGCGAGAATGGTCGCCGGATAGGTGCCGCTGAAGAGCGGATCGTTTTTTGCAAAGTAAAACGAGGCATCGGTCAGGACGCCGTGGCGGGCGAGGGCGGCCGGAAAGCGGTGGACCGCGGCCGAGCCGGGGAAGGTCGCGGCCAGGTTCTGTGGGTCGGGCAACCGGTCGTTGTTATCGCCGGCGTAGATCATGGCGGCCTTGGCAATCTCGCGGAGATTATTGGCGTCGACTGTCCTTTGCGCGGTCTCGCGGACCTTTCCGACGGTAGGAATGATGATGGCCGCGAGGATGCCGATGATGGCGATGACCGTCAGCAGCTCGATCAGGGTGAATCCGGAGGACTTGGAACAGGCGGAGGTGGGCATAGTCGGGGAAGCGAGGTTTCAGCTCAGGGAGTTCGCCGCGGAGGCATTGGGCGTATGCAGCCTTCCCGTGCGCCGACCCCGGCGGCGAGAAAGTTAATTGTCGCCGCAATAACTTTCCTTGAAAGACTGCAGGGCTAAGATGCGTTGGTGGTAAGCTGAATTAGGGTGGAGCGTGTAGTCCCCAACGGCTGAGCAGCGCGAGCTGGCATTTTGAATGCGGACGGACGGGAAAAACGCATTGGGGACAACGCGTTCCACCTGGGCCGGGCTCAGACCTGTACCGGTCGCCGCCTGCAGTGGCTGCCCGGCGGGCCTCCAGCGGAAGCTCGACAAAACTTTTCGCAGGCCGCTACCGTGGCGGTGATGAAAATCTACCTCGATGGTAAATTTGTGGATGAGGCCGAGGCCAAGGTGTCCGTGTTCGATCACGGGCTGCTCTATGGCGATGGCGTCTTCGAGGGTATCCGCCTTTACAGCGGCAATGTCTTCCGCCTCGAGGACCATCTGGAGCGTCTCGAGTATTCCGCCAAATCCATCCTGCTGCCTCTCCCGCTGTCCCGCGCCGAGCTGAGCCAGGCGACCTGCGAAACCTGCCGCCTCAACAATTTGACCGACGCCTACATCCGCCTGGTCGTCACGCGCGGGGTGGGTGATCTCGGCCTGGCGCCCTGGCTGTGCCCGAAGCCGTCGCTGTTCATCATCGCGAGCAAGATCACGCTGTATGCGAAGGAGTGCTATGACAACGGCCTGGCCATTGTCACCGTGCCCACGCGCCGCATCGGACCCGCCGCACTCCCGGCCACGATCAAGTCGCTCAATTACCTCAATAACATCCTGGCCAAGATCGAGGCAAAGCAGTTTGGCGCGCTCGAGGCGATTATGCTGAACGACCAGGGCTATGTTGCCGAATGCACGGCCGACAATGTCTTCATTGTCCACAAGGGCGAGATCATCACCCCCGCTTCCTCACAGGGCGCGCTCAAGGGCATTACCCGCGCCGCGATCATCGACATTGCCCGGGAGCTCCAGATTCCCCTCCGGGAGACGGACATGACGCGCTATGACATCTGGTGTGCCGACGAGTGTTTCCTCAGCGGCACCGGCGCCGAGGTCATCCCGGTGGTGAAACTGGACGGCCGCGAAGTCGGCACCGGCCGACCCGGCCCGGTCACCCAGCGCGTGCTGGCTTCCTTCCGGAAGCGGGTGCTGACCGAGGGTACCCGGATTTGAGGATGAAATTCCGCCGCATTCCCGCCCCGATTGGGACAGGCTTGCGCGCTTTCGCTGTCGCTTTGAGCCGGATCGGCAGCCGGCGGGGTTTGTCGTCCCGATACTTGCCAGCGGGCGGGGGCATGGCATGTTAGGTGCAGATACTTTTTTTGAATCTTCATGGCCAATCCACTGAAATGTGATTTCTGCCCCAAGCCCGCCACGGTGCACCTCACGAAAATCGTGAACAACAAGGTGCACAAGGTGGACCTGTGCGAGGAATGCGCACAGGCCAAGGGCGTCACCGACCCCAGCGGCTTTTCGCTGACCGACCTGCTCCTCACGAGCTCGCTCGATCCCGAGTCCGGGACGGCGGGCACCGGGACCTGCGAGCAATGCGGGTTCACCCCGGCCGACTTCAAGAAGCACGGGCGCTTCGGCTGCCCGGCGTGCTATGACGCGTTCAAGGGCCTGCTCGAGCCCATGTTGGACAACATGCACAAGGGCGTCACGCACGTCGGCAAGGTGCCGCGCATCGCCCTGGAGCGAAAGTCACTTTACGACCGCCTGACCAAACTCGAACTCGACCTCACCGACGCCGTCAAATCCGAGCGTTACGAGGAAGCTGCGCGCTACCGCGATGAAATTAACCAAGTCAAACAAGCCGTTGGCGAAAAACCCGCGCGCTGAAGCCATGACGATCGCCTCGCTCATCGACACGCCGTGCGAACTGACCGATTCGGCCAGCAGCAAAACGGCGATCGTGTTGATGACGCGCGTGCGCCTCGCCCGCAACCTCGCCGGCAAGTCCTTTCCGGGCTGGGCGGCCAAGGCGGAGCGCGCCAAGCTCCTCGAGACCTGCCGCGAGGCGGTCGCCGCCGCGCCGCAGATGAAGCGCGGGCTGAATGTCACGGTTGAGGAACTCACCGAGCTTGAGCGCCAGATCCTCGTCGAGCGCCATCTCATCAGCCGCGAGCTCAGCGGCTCCAAGGGCGGTGGGGGCGTGGTCATTAGCAAGGACCAGACGTTTTCGGTGATGATCAACGAGGAGGACCACCTCCGGATCCAGGTGCTCCGCGCGGGCTTCCAGCTCAAGAAAGCGTGGAACGCCATCAACGACTTCGATTCCGGGTTGGAGGCCGAGCTCGACTATGCCTTTTCCCCGACCCTGGGCTACCTGACGGCCTGCCCGACCAACCTCGGCACCGGCATGCGCGCCTCGGCCATGATGCACCTGCCGGCACTGGTCATTGCGGGCCAGATGGAGAAGGTCGTCCGCGCCGTGAACCAGCTTGGCATGGTGGTCCGCGGGCTGTTCGGCGAAGGCTCGGATGCGAGCGGCAGCATTTTCCAAATTTCCAACCAGACGACCCTGGGCGAGGCCGAGGAGGAAATCATCAAGCGCCTTGGCAGCGTGCTCAACTCGATCGTCGAACACGAGCTCAACGCCCGCGCCAAGCTGATGGAGACCGACTCCCGCAAGCTCTTCGACAAGATCGGCCGCGCCTATGGCATCCTGCAGAACAGCCACCTCCTCAGCTCCGGCGAGGCGATGAACCTGCTCTCGCTCCTGCGGCTGGGCGCCGACCTCGGCGTTTTCCCCGAGGTGAACCGCTCGTTGATCGACCGGCTCTTCATCGAGGCGCAACCCGGCCACCTGCAGCATGCGCAGAAGGGCGAGTTCGAACCGACGGAGCGCGACCTGCTCCGGGCCCGGTGTCTGCGCGCAGAGTTTGCAAATTTTCCGCGTCCGGCCTTTGTTAATCCCGGCCAGAACTGACCCGACCAACTATCCATTTATGTCCCAGGAACCGATGAACAATTTCACGCCCCGCGCGCAGCAGGTGCTCGCGCTGGCGCGCAAGGAAGCCGATCGTTTTCACCACAACTACGTGGGCACGGAGCACATTCTGCTCGGCCTGATCAAGCTGGGCCAGGGCGTCGCCGTGAGCGTGCTCCAGAAGATGGGGCTCGATCTCGAGACCGTCCGCGGTGCCGTGGAAAAGCAGGTGGGTACCGGCCAGGAGACCAAGACCCAGGGCAGCATTCCTTACACGCCCCGCGTGAAAAAGGTCCTCGCGCTTGCCGGCAAGGAGGCGAAGGCGCTCAACCATTCCTACGTTGGCACCGAGCACATCCTGCTCGGCCTGCTCCGCGAGGGCGAGGGCGTGGCCGCCCGCGTGCTCAAGTCGCTCGACATCGACATTGAGCGCACCCGCAACGAAATTCTCCGTGAACTCGACCCGCAGTTTTCCGGCAGCGAGGGCGGCAGCGGCGAGGAAGCCGCCGCCGGCGGCTCGCAGCGCCCCGGCGCCCAGGCCGAGGATAAGAAGGAGGTCAAGACCCCCGCGCTCAAGGCCTTTGGCCGCGATCTCACCGAACTGGCCCGCAAGGGCGAGCTCGACCCGGTTGTGGGCCGCAAGAACGAGATCCGCCGGGTCGTCCAGATTCTGTGCCGCCGCACCAAGAACAATCCGGTCCTCATCGGCGAGGCCGGCGTCGGCAAGACCGCCATCGTCGAGGGCCTGGCGCAGGAAATCGCCAGCGGCATCGTCCCCGAGATCCTCTTCGACAAGAAGGTCATTACGCTCGACCTCGCCCTGATGGTCGCCGGCACGAAGTACCGCGGCCAGTTCGAGGAGCGCATCAAGGCCGTGATGGACGAGATCAAGCGCGCCAAGAACATCATCATCTTCATTGACGAGCTCCATACGATCGTCGGCGCCGGCGCCGCCGAGGGCGCGATGGACGCGTCCAACATCTTCAAGCCCGCGCTCTCGCGCGGCGAGCTCCAGTGCATCGGCGCGACCACCCTCAACGAGTACCGCAAGTACATCGAGAAGGATTCGGCCCTCGACCGTCGCTTCCAGTCCGTGAAGGTCGAGGCTCCCTCCGTCGACGACACCGTGCTCATCCTCAAGGGCATCCGCTCGAAGTATGAGGACCATCACAAGGCGACCTTCACCGACAAGGCGCTGGAGTCCGCCGCCAAGCTCTCCGACCGCTACATCACGGGCCGTTTCCTGCCCGACAAGGCCATCGACGTGATGGATGAGGCCGGCGCGCGCGCGCGCATCGGTGCGCTCAGCCGCCCGCCGGATGTCGAGAATCTCACGAAGGAAATCGACGAGGTGTGCGCACTGAAGGAAAAGGCCATCAGCGAGCAGCACTTCGAGGAAGCCGCCCGGTTCCGCGACCAGGAAAAGCAGTTGCGCACGAAGCAGGAGCAGATCACCAGCGAGTGGAAGAAGGTGCGCGAGGAGAAGCGCGTGGTCATCGACGAGGAACTGATGATGCAGGTCGTTGCCGACTGGACGGGCATCCCGCTTTCCCGCATGGAAAAGAAGGAGAGCGAGAAGCTGCTCAATCTGGAGAACGAACTGCAGAAGGTCGTCGTCGGCCAGCAGCTGGCCGCCAGCGCCATCGCCCGCGCCCTGCGGCGCTCGCGCGCGGACCTCAAGGATCCGCGCCGCCCGATCGGCTCGTTCATGTTTGTCGGCCCCACCGGCGTCGGCAAGACCGAGACCGCCAAGCAGCTCGCCGCGCAGATGTTCGGCAACCAGGACGCACTCATCCAGATCGACATGAGCGAGTACATGGAAAAGTTCTCCGTGTCCCGGCTTGTCGGCTCGCCCCCGGGTTATGTCGGCTACGAGGAGGGCGGCCAGCTCACCGAGCAGGTGCGCCGCCGGCCCTACGCGGTCATCCTCTTCGACGAGGTTGAGAAGGCCCATCCCGATGTCATCCAGCTGCTGCTCCAGATCCTGGAGGACGGACGCCTGACCGATTCGCTCGGCCGCACGGTGGACTTCCGCAACACGATCATCATCATGACCAGCAATGTCGGTGCCGCGCTCCTGCAGCGCCAGACGACCATGGGTTTTGCCGCCGCGGGTTCGAACTTCAATGACTTCGACAAGATGCGCGAGAAGGTGCTCGAGGAGGCGAAGCGCATCTTCAAGCCCGAGTTCCTCAACCGCATCTCGGACATCGTCTTCTTCCGCCCGCTCGAGAAGGCCGACCTCGTTAAGATCGTCGAGCTGGAGGTGGCGAAGTTCGCCAAGCGCCTTACCGAGCGGAAAATCACCCTGGAGTTCACGCCGGAGTCCAAGGCGCTGCTCATTGAGAAGGGCTACGATGAAAAATACGGCGCCCGTCCCCTGCGTCGTGCAGTGGAGCATTACCTTGAGGATCCGTTCGCCGAGGCCCTGCTCCGCGGCGAGATCAAGGAAGGCGAGCCCGTGCTCGTCAGCCGGGTGGGCGAGAAACTCGTTTTCAATCAAAAGACACCCGCCGCCGATACCGGTGTGGCGCCATAAAAAAAGACGGCCAACCGCCGTTGAAAGGAATCCCGCCCCGAGATCAAGGGAGGCGGGATTTTTTTGCGAGGTAGGTCGCGCTTTCCACAACACGCCGGTCTGGCCGCCTCTGATTTCCGAAAATGCCGAATGGTAGGGCGCGGACTCCGCTCCGCGCCGGGCATAAGGATAAGCGCTGCCCAGGAACGAGCGGCTCCGTAAGAGCTCTGGGGTGTTCCCGGCGGCGAGCGGAGTCGCCGCCCTACCGGTTGGGCGCTGTGATTCTGCGCTTCGCACGGAACCGCGGATAGGCTAGCGAAGAACCATGTCCGGTCGTGCGACCCTAGCTCTTGTCGTGATTGCGCTTGCTGCGCCGTTACGTGTCCTGGCTGACCTGGAGCCCATCACCGAGGCGGAGGCTTTGCTTCCGCCCACGCCAGCGCGTCTGGCCGCCTTGGCCGACGAGGGGGCGCGCAACAACTGGACCGGGGTCGACACAGTAGCCCGCCAGGCTGCCGTCACCGCCTATGCCCGCGAGAAAATCAATGCCGCGGAAGGCTGGCTGTATGTGCACCGCTGGGCGCGGTTGTTTGCGGAGACCGAGGCCGAGTTCGTGATCAAATGGATTCCGGCGGTGGAGGCGGCGAAGGTAGCCCACGGCAACATGGCCCGGAGTTATGCCAGCACCGACCGGCCGCTCGGCCAGTTCCTGGCCCCCGGGCTGAAAAAGTGGTTTTTGGACAATGCCGGGTTCTCGGACGAGTTCTTCTCGCTGCTTTCCCCGGTCGATTACTTGCCGCAGGTTTTTGCCCTGCTGAATGAGATTTATCAGGCGGATCCCGCCCGCTTCAAGCAGTACGCCTCACTCGCCCTGGCCATTGCGGTGGACTACGACCTGCCGCCGCCGCCGGACTGGCCGCACGCGCAGGTGAGCCCCGCCGCCTTGCCGCGCCGCTGGCCGCGCGCCAGCGAGGCCTTTGCCTGGTGGGTGCGCGAAGACCGCGCCGGACACACCTACCAGCGTTTGACCCGACTGGGGGCGGATGAACTCAAGTTCCTCGTCGATGCCGCCGCGCCGTTTGCGGAGCTGGAATGGTCGCAGAAAACGGTGGCGTATCCCTTGGCCGAGCTGCCACTCGCCTACTCGATGATCCGCTACCGGATGGATCGCATCCAGGGCCAGCAGATGGTCTGGGCGGGAAAAAGCTACCGGCTCTACGATGTGCTGCAGGACGGTGGCATTTGTGTCGACCAGGCCTACTTTGCCGCCGAGGCCGGCAAGGCTCGGGGCGTTCCAACCCTGCTGTTTCTCGGGGCGGGGCTCGATGGACGCCACGCCTGGTTCGGCTATCTCGACGGCGACCAACGCTGGCAGTTGGATGCCGGGCGCTATGCCGAGCAGCGCTTCATCACGGGCACGGTCTACGATCCCCAGACCTGGCGGATTCTGACCGACCATGAGATCAAGTTTCTCTCCGAGCGTTTTCGCGCACTGCCGGCCTATCACCAGTCGCGCATCCATGCAGCCTTCGCCGAGGAATTCCTGCATGACCATCGTGCGGCCGAGGCGGCCGCCAGCGCGCGCAAGGCCGTCAACTACGAGCGGCGCAACCTCGACGCCTGGGAAATCCTGCTGTCCGCCCAGCAGGCCCAGGGTGCGAAAGCCGCTGTGGTTGAGGGAACGTTGCGGGAGGCGGCAATGGCATTTCAGCGTTACCCGGACCTGGAAGCCGGCTTCAGCAACCAGCTGACGGCAAATCTGCGGGCGCGGGGAGAGAAGAGTCTGGCGGATTTCGAGGAGGCCCGCCTGGCGAAGAAATACCAGGTGGAACGCAGCGATCTCAGCATCCAGCAGGCGGTCGGAATCCTGCGGCGCAGTTTCGAAACACAGCCCGAGGCCGAGCAGGTTCGCACCTATAACTCCACGGTGGACAAATACGGCCGCGACGGGGGCATGGAGTTTTTTGACAAGATCGTCGTCGTGTTCGCCGAGCACCTCGTGCAGCTGGGCGATAAGGCCGGCGCCATGCGCGCGATCGACTACGCGCGGGGGGCGCTCACGATTGAGCCGGGCCGTCAACTCGACGTGGAAATGAACAACCTGGTCACGCGCTTGAAGAAAACGGGCGCGTCACGCTAGACGGCTACGGCTTGGGCGGAGCGGTCATCGCCTCTGCGGCCACGCCGAGAAAGGCCGCCAGGGCCGGATCGGGCGTAGGGGGTTGCCGCCAGCCGAGCACCAGCCGGCTCTCCGGCGCGGGACCCGTGAGCGGATGAAAACTCACTTCGGGCGGCAGGTGCTGGGCCTCGGACGGAGTCATGAAGGTGGCCCCAAGTCCGGCCCGCACGAGGCCGATGCCGTTGGCCCGCGGCCAGACTTCCTCGGCGATGACGGGGGTGACCCCGGCCCCGGCGAAGGCGGCGAGGATGCGATCGTAGAAGCCCGGGTTGTGCTTGCGGGGAAAGAGCACGAAGGGGGTGGCGACGAGATCGCGCAGGCGCAGCGCGGCCTTTTTCGCGAGGGGATGACCGGCGGGCAGGAGGACGCCATTGCGCTCGCGCAGCAGCAGGCGGGTGCGCAGTCCCGGAGTGGGGGCATCGGGATGAAAAAAGCCGCAGGCGATGTCCCCGTGCTGCAGGGCGGCGAGCTGGGCGGAAGTCGGGGATTCGTTCAGTTCCAGCCGGACGCCGGGAAAACGGCGGCTGAACTCGCGCAGAATGCGCGGCAGGACCGTGGCCATCGCGAGACCGGTGAAGGCCACGCGGACCTGGCCGGTTTTGCCGCCCGCCACGGCCTTCAACTCCCTCGTCATGCCGGTGAGCGTGCGCAGGACCGGCTCCACCCGCTCTGCGAGCAGCCGGCCGGCCGGGGTAAGCTCCACCCGGCGGCGCGAGCGGATGAAGAGGGCCACACCCAGCTCGGCCTCCAGCTGGGCGATCTGGCGGCTGAGCGCGGGCTGGGCGATGGCCAGCGCCTCGGCCGCCTGCCGGAAATGCAGCCGCCGGGCCACCTCGTGGAAGTAAACGAGGTGCCGGAGCTCGAACGGATACTGATACTCACGAGGCATCAATAGCTACCAAACAGGTATTTTCAGGCATGGCAATATTCTGGTAACCTGCGTGGATGAAATTTTGCCCCAAAGGCACGGAGACCCGAAGATCCTTCCAAGGGGAAGTGGTTTGCTCCGGGTCTCCGGGCCTTTGTGGCAGTTTTCATTTCTGAAAGATTGAATCAACACGCACCTTCATTTTCACTCCTTCTCCCCATGGCCAAATCTCTCTTCCAAAAAGTCTGGGACGCCCACGCGGTCCGGACGCTGGCCAATGGCCAGACCCAGCTGCTCATCGGCACGCACCTCATCCACGAGGTGACCAGCCCGCAGGCCTTCGGCATGCTGCGCGATCTCGGCCTGAAGGTGGCCATGCCGCACCGCACCTTCGCCACGGTGGACCACATCGTCCCGACCGACCAGTTTGCTGAGCCGTTCGCCGATCCGCTGGCCGACGAGATGATCAAGGAACTGCGCAAGAACTGCCAGCAGTTCGGCATCACGTTCTTCGACCGTGCCACCGGCAAGCAGGGCATCGTGCACATTGTCGGGCCTGAGCAGGGCATCACGCAGCCCGGCACGACGATCGCCTGTGGCGACTCGCACACCAGCACGCACGGCGCCTTTGGCGCGATCGCCTTCGGCATCGGTACCAGCCAGGTGCGCGACGTGCTGGCGACCCAGTGCATGGCGCTGGGCCGGCTCAAGGTTCGCCGCATCAATGTCACCGGCAAACTCCGTCCGGGCGTCTACGCCAAGGACGTCATCCTGCACATCATCCGCACGCTCGGCGTGAACGGCGGCACGGGCTTCGCCTACGAATATGGTGGCGAGGTCTTTGACCGCTTCTCCATGGAGGAGCGCATGACCGTCTGCAACATGTCCATCGAGGGCGGCGCCCGCGCCGGCTATGTGAATCCGGACGAGACGACCTGCGCCTACCTGAAGGGCCGGCCCTACGCGCCGAAGGGCGCCGCCTGGGATGCAGCCGTGACCCGCTGGAAGAGCTTCGCGAGCGATCCGGACTGCAAGTACGACGATGTGGTCACGATCAACGCCGCGGACATCGCGCCGACCGTGACCTGGGGCATCAATCCCGGCCAGGGCATCGCGATCACCGAGACCATCCCCGATCCCGCAAAAACCACGGCGGTGGACGAGAAAGCCTCCATCGAGGAGGCGCTCGCCTACATGAAGCTCAAGCCCGGCGCCCCCATCAAAGGCACGCGGATCGATGTCGCCTTCCTGGGCTCGTGCACCAACGGGCGGCTTAGCGATTTCAAGGAAGTCGCCCGCTATCTGAAGGGCAAGCATGTGGCGCCGGGAGTGAAGGCCATCGCGGTGCCCGGATCGCAGGGTGTCGGCGTGCTTTGCGCCGAGCTCGGCATCGACCAGGTCTTCCGGGACGCCGGCTTCGAGTGGCGTAACGCGGGCTGTTCGATGTGCCTGGCGATGAACCCCGACAAGCTGGTCGGCGACCAGCTCTGCGCGAGCTCCTCCAACCGCAACTTCAAGGGCCGCCAGGGCAGTCCCACCGGCCGCACCCTCCTCATGAGCCCGCTCATGGTCGCCGCCGCCGCCGTCACCGGCAGCGTGGCGGACGCCCGCGAGGTCTTCGCCGTGACTAATTGATCCGTTTTTCAGCCTTCAAAATTTCAGCTTTCAACTTTTTCCTCCATGGCTCTCGCAAAAATCACTTCCGTCACCGGTCGCGGCGTCTGCGTCCCCGGCAATGACATCGACACCGACCGCATCATCCCGGCGCGCTACCTCAAGTGTGTGACCTTCGATGGGCTGGGCGAGGGGTTGTTCTACGACGTGCGCAAAAATGCCGACGGCTCGGACAAGCCGCATCCGCTCAACGAGGCGCGCTTCAAGGGGGCGACCATCCTGCTTTCCGGGGCGAATTTCGGCTGCGGGTCCTCCCGCGAGCACGCTCCGCAGGCGATCCAGAAGTACGGCTTCCGCGCGATCGTCGCCGAGAACTTCGCCGAGATCTTCTTCGGTAACTCGATCACCCTCGGGTTGCCCTGCCTGAACGCGGACCGGGCGGACATCGCCCGCCTGGCGGCCGCCGTCGCGGCGAACCCCGCGCTGGAGATTGTCGTGGATGTCGCGAAGCAGGAGATCCGCTTCGGCGGCCAGACCGTGAAGGCCAGTATCCGCGACTCCGCGCGGGATGCCCTGATCAACGGCCGCTGGGATGCCATCGGAGAGCTGATCGAGGGCCTCCCGGCCGCCACGGCAACGGCGGGAAAGCTGCCGTATATGGCAGCTTAGGAGGATTAAATCCCCTGATAAGGCGCGGGCGGAGCCACCGTCCTACCGGATAGCCATGGGTGGGGAGAGACATTCGCACTTTTTATGAACCTTTGCTTCCCAAAGGCGTCATATCCCGACACATCTTCCACTTATGTTCTTCGCCGCGATCGAGGTCTTCAAGGGAGCGGGGCTCCTGATTTATCCGCTGGGCCTTTGCTCGGCGGTGGCTGTCTTCATCATCTTCGAGCGCGCGTTTGCGCTGCGCCGGGTTGCGGTCATGCCGCAGGACCTCGTCGACGCCGTCGTGGCGGGCCGTCCGCTGGTCGGCGGCAAACATACGGTGCTCGCGCGCATCGTGGAATTCGCTGAGCAGCACCAGAATGACGCCGGCGCCATCAAGGCCTTCGCCAGGCTTGAAATCAACCGCATGGAGCGCGGCATCCCGTATCTCGACGTCATCTATGCCGCCGCGCCCCTCATCGGCCTCACCGGCACGGTGACGGGTCTGTTGCGAGTGTTCTCCCAGATCTCGCCCGACACCGGCCTGCCGGATCCCGTGCAGTTTACCTCGGGCGTGGCGCTCGCGCTGTCCGCGACGGTCATCGGCCTCACCATCGCCATTCCGTCTCTGGTGGGCAGCGGTTACCTGCAGCGCAAGATCGAGAACTACGCGGCGCAGCTCGACGTGCTGCTCGAGCGCATCCTTCAGCGCGGCCGGTCATGAGCGAACTGCGCGCCAAACGCCGGAAACGGCCCGAGCTCAACCTCGTGCCGTTAATCGACGTGCTCGTGATGCTGATTTTCTTCGCGTTCGTCACGATGCAGTTCAAGTCGGCCGCCACGCTCAACATCACGCTGCCGAAGGTCGATACCGCGGGCAAAAACGAGTTCAAGGGCACCAACACCATCGCGATCGACAAGGACGGCACCATTTCCTTCAACGGCAAGGCCGTGACCGAGGAGCAGCTCGTGGCGGTGCTCGAGCAGGTCCACAATATCGACAAGGACATCCCGGTGCTCATCAAGGCGGACGAGACCACGCAGTTGAAGAAGCTCGCCTTCGTCATGGACGCCTGCCGCAAGACCGGGCTGAACAAGTTTAGTCTCCAGAGCCGCTGATCGGGAGACGAGGGCCGAGACAGGGGACGGTCGACAGGGTAGGGGCGTTGCTTGACGACGCCCGGCTAGAGCTTCCGGATAATTTCGCACAGAGACGCAGGGGCGCGGAGCACAATCCCGTAAATTGTTTTTTGGTTTAAAATCCTTTGCGTCACTGCGCCTCTGCGCGAAACTGTCCGACGGTTTTAATATCCCATGAAGATCGTCATCACCGGAGTCACTCGCGGACTGGGACGGGCGCTCGTCCCGGAATTCATCCAGGCCGGTCACACCGTGATCGGCTGCGGGCGGAGCGGCTCGGAAATCTTCGACCTGCGCACGACCCACGCAGCGCCGCATGACTTCTCGGTTGTGGATGTGGCCATCGATAGCAAGGTTGCGCTCTGGGCGGCGAAGGTGCTCGAGAACGAAAGTCCGCCTGATTTGCTAATCAACAACGCCGCCCTCATGAACCGGCCCTCGTCGTTGTGGGAGCAGGACGACCGGGAGTTTACGAAGCTGGTGGACGTGAACATCCGGGGTGTCATGAACGTCATCCGCCATTTTGTCCCGGCGATGGTCGCGCGGAAAAAGGGCGTGATCATCAACCTCAGCTCCGGCTGGGGCCGCAGTGTTTCACCCGAGGTGGCGCCGTATTGCGCCTCCAAGTGGGCCATCGAAGGCCTCACCAAGGCCCTCGCAGAGGAGCTGCCAAAGGGCATGGCGGCCATCCCGCTCAACCCCGGCGTGATCGACACCGACATGCTCCGCCAGGCCTGGTCCGACGGCGCCGCGAGCTATCCCAAAGCCGAGGCTTGGGCGAAAACCGCCGCCCCTTACATTCTCAAGCTCGGCCCCAAACACAACGGCCAGTCCCTCAGCGTTGGCGGCTACGAGGACTGAGCTGACTCAGGTCAGCGGGAGGTGCGGCTCGACGTCGGCTTCGTAGTTGATGCCGGCGAGGCCGAAGCCGAAGAGCTTCATGAATTCGCTGCGGTAGCCGGCGATGTCGGTCAGGGCGGCGAGGTTCTCGGTCGTGACCTGCGGCCAGATGCGGGCGACCTCGGCTTGGACGGCGGGCCTCATCTCGAGGTCGTCGATGCGCACGCGGCCGCCGGCGTCGAAGTTGAGCGCGGAACCGTTGTACATCTGCGTGGCGAAGAGCCGTTGGATCTGTTCGATGCAGCCTTCGTGCGTGCCGTTCGCCTTCATGATCTTGTAGAGGATCGAAATGTAGAGCGGCACGACCGGGATGGCCGAGCTGGCCTGGGTGACGAGCGCCTTGTTGACTGAGATAAAGGCGCGGCCGTAGCCGTGGGCCTTGAGCTGGGCGTCGATCTTCTTGGCGGAACGCTCAAGGTCGTTCTTCGCGAGGCCGATGGTGCCGTTCTTGTAGATGGCCCAGGTGACCTCGGGTCCGATGTACGAATAGGCCACCGCGGTGGCACCGGGAGCGAGCAGCTTGGCGTCGGCCAAGGCGTTCATCCAGAACTCCCAGTCCTCGCCACCCATGACGGCAGACGTGTCGGCGATCTCGGCCTCATTGGCGGGCCCGATGGTGATTTCACTGACGATGCCCTTGTCGGTGTCGACGGTCTTGTTCGTATAAGGCTCGCCGACGGGCTTGAGGACGGACTTGTGGACGACGCCGGTGCGCGGATGCGTGCGGCGGGGCGAAGCGAGCGAGTAGACGACGAGGTCGATCGGCCCCATGTCGCGCTTGATGATGGCGAGGGCCTGCTGCTTGAGATCGTCGGAGAAAGCGTCGCCATTTAGGTTGGCGGCATAAAGGCCGGCCGCCCGGGCCGCGTCGGTAAAGGCGATGGAGTTGTACCACCCAGGGGTGGCGGGACGGCCCTCCTCGGAAGGGCGCTCAAAGAATACCCCCAGGGTTTTGGCTCCGCTGCCAAAGGCCGCCGTGATGCGGGAGGAGAGGCCGTAACCGGTGGAAGCCCCGATCACCAGGACGGACTTGGGGCCGTCCTTGATGGGCCCCTTCCGTTTGACGTATTCGATTTGCTCCCGGACATGGGAGGCGCAGCCGAGTGGATGGGCGGTGACGCAGACGAAGCCGCGAACCTTGGGTTTTATGACCATACGCCCCAAGGTTTCGGGGCGGAGTGCGGGTGGCAAGTGTCGACTTGCGCAGAAAACAAACAGCCCGAGCAAGCTCGGGCCCTACATGGCTATATGGCTTCGCATAATGAAATTTGGGTGTGGGGCCCACCTTGGTAAGGCTTCCGTTTAAAATCCCAATCGATTCAATTGCGAAGAGTGAAGAGCGAAGAGTGAAGGGTGAAGGCGTGGCTGAGGCGACTGGGCGGATTCCCGATTGATTTCAGCCTCGTCACCTCGGCTGCTACCTTGCGACTCAGTGGCTGAGCAGCACGAACGGGCCCTCGGCCTTGGGGACGCCGCCCTTGCGTTCGAGCGTGACGGCAAAGGCATTGATTGCCGAGATGGGCTGGTCGGCCTTGAACTGGACGCGGGCGACACCATTGGCATCGACGGTGAACACCCCGCCGTTGACGGGATTCTGGTACTTGGGATCGACGACCCACAGCTGGTAATCCTGATTCTGGGCCAGCGCCGGAAGCTTTTCGACGGCCAGCAAGCCTTCCTGGCGCGACGGATTCCAAACCGCCACGGCCACGGCCTGCGGCGAGTTGCCCAGCATGGAGCTGAGGGTGGAGATATTGAACTGGGCCAGGTCGCCCTCTGCCTTGAGCTGCTGATTGAGAGCGGCCACGCGCTGGTTGGCGGCGGCGGCCTCGCTGGCCGTGGTGGCAAGCTGCCGCTGGGTGTCAGCAAGCTGCCGGCCGGAATTGTCCATCTGCTGGTTGAGAACGATGCGCTCCGCCTCGAGCCGGTTCGCGGTGTCGCGGAGCACGAGTTGCGCGAGGCGCGCCTCGGTGCGCTGGTTGGCGGCTTCCTCGCGGGTCGCGAGCAGATCCTGCCCGAGCCAGGCGGCGACCAGGGCAAAGCCCGCCGCCGCGGCCCAGGGGATCAACGTGGGCAGGCGGAAGGGCAGGATTGTATTGCGGCCGGTTTCCCGGGGCTGAGCTTGGCCGATTTGCTGCAGCACGCGGGCCTTGAGGGCGGCGTCCGGCACCGCCGCCGGGGCGGTGAGCGCAAGCATGGCAGCCGCCTCGCGCAATTCCCGCACGAGCGCCTGCAGTTGGGGATCACTTGCCAGTTGCGTTTCGAACGCGGCCAGTTCCGCACCCTCGAGCAGGTCGAGGGCGTGAAGCGAGGCCAGTTCTTCGGTGCGTTCGTCGATCATGACGGCTGGGGAAGGGAGTCGCGGAGCCGGAGCAGACCGCGGCGGATGCGGGCCTTGATGGTGCCGAGAGGCTCGCGCAGTTTGTCCGCGATTTCCTGCTGGGTGAGGCCGCTGAAGAATGCGAGCTGGAGCGCGCGCTGCTGGTCGGCGGGCAGGGCTGCCACGGCCGCGCGCACGGTGACGGCCTTTTCCTTGAGGCTGAGCGCGTCGGCCGAATCACCCTCGTCGCCGGCGGAGGCATAGCCGAGTTCCTCGGGCGAACTCGCGGTGAGCAGCTCGGCGCGGCGTTTCCGCATACGGATGCGGTCGATGGCGCGGTTGCGGGTGAGCGTGACTGCCCAGGAGAATGCCGAGCCGCGGCCCGGTTCAAAAACAGCGGCCTTTTCCCACATGGCGAGAAAGACCTCCTGGATGATGTCCTCGGCTTCCCGGGCATCGTGCAGGATCCGCAGGGCGGTGGCGTAGAGCGGCCGCGAGAATCGGTCATACAGCGCGGTGAAAGCCGTCCGGTCTCCCCGCGCGACCCTCTGAAGGAGGTCGGCATCGATCCGGGAGCGGTCGCCGGGCTCTTCACTGGGCGTGAAATCCGTCATGCGTTTCGTCGGGGAATGGCCGCCACCTGATCCGATCGCGTAAGCGGCGAACGAACCCGGCAGGCATGACGGCACGAGGAGCATTTCCGAATCATACGCGTAACAGAGGGCCAAGGATGCACAGGGCTGGTGGTAGGCGAGGTAAATTCAAGATCGGGTTCTGGCGGGATCGGACAGTCAAGAGTCCAGAGCTGAGAGTCGAGAGCCAGAAAGCCGGAGCGGAATCCCGTAAGGCCGAGAGGATTCCGGGACCTGCTACCAGGCTGGGCACTTAGCTCTCGACTCTCAGCCCTCGACTTCACTTTCCCGCTCACAGCACGGCGAGCCCGATGAGTCCGAGCACGATGAGCAGGGCTAGGATCGAGAGGATGGTTCTTTCGCGAGTCGTAACGGGCAGAGGCATGGGGCAGCTCAATTCCGGATTTCAAATCAGAGGCCGAGGGGCTGGAGATGGGAGAAAATCTCCGTGACCAGTGGTTCGTGGGCGATGTCGACCCAGGGGTGATTGCTGGAGAGCCGGATGAACATCTGGTCGCCGGCGTGGCGGAAGCCATAGCGGACGGCGATAGCGAGCAGGTTGCGCGGGGAAAGCGGGTCGAGGTAGCGGACCGGCTGGTGGTCGTAGAGGTGCCAGAACCAGACATACTGCGGGAAGCCATTGCTGCGAAAAAGCCGGTATTCCGCCTCGACGGTTTCGCGGCCACCGGTGCCGAGACGTTCGCGGGTGGGGTTCATCGCCACCGGTTCCCATCCGGCACCCGGCCAGCAGGCATCGGGCGTGTGCGTGGCCACGAGGCTGGCACTGGCCTGGCCCGGCGCCCAATAAGCGATGTAGACAGTAATCTGAAGTCCAGTGCCGTCGGCGGCGCCGCGGAGGTACGTGCGCTGCACGAAGTGATCTGTTTGCAGCGTGTCCTTGAAGCGGTTGAGGTCGTTGGAGGTGATTACCTGCCAGCTTGAGGGATGCAGCGGCAGCACCGCCTCGAGATTGGGCGGGGAGGGCGCAGGAGGCAACGGCGTGAGCACCCGATGCAGCGCAAAGAAGACCGCCAGCGTCGCGGCGAGTCCGAGTGCGCCGGCCAGCAACCGCTGGGCTCCCTTGGGCGCCAGCACTCCGACGGGCGGCGCCACGGTTTCCGGTGCGGCGGGCATTTCGCGGCGTTCCAGCAGCAGGGCCAGTCCACCCAGCAGCAAGGCGGTCACCCCGAGCACGGCATAACCGGTGAGGTCGTGCCAGTGGCCGCTGATGTCGACGCCTGCATTGGCCAGCAGTGTGAGTGTCAGCGAGCGAATGAAGTTCATCGCCAGGGCGAGAGGTGCGGCGAGTCCAATGATGAGGGCGCGGGCTCCGGGGCGGTGGACGAGGCAGCCGGAGAAGAAAAAGCCGGCGAAGACACAGGAGATGAGGCTGCGCACACCGCTGCAGGCCTCCTCGATGCCCACCGTGGAGCGCGCGAGCTCGATGATGTTGCCATGCTGATTGGCGGCGATGCCCAGCAGGTGCAGGGCACGGACGACGTTTTCCGAAACCCAAAGCTGCAGGGCGATCGTCAGGCGGCTGTAGGTTCCGGGCGGGATCGGGGCGCTCAGGATCCAGATACCGGCCGCCAGCACGGAACTCCAATTAAACGGGATCAATCGAACCTTGTCGCCGGCGAAGACGATCAGTCCGGCGAACAGCAGACACGCGAGGGCGGCTGCCATCGCGAAACCGACCAGCGCATGCGACCATTCAAGGGCGGCGGCGTAGAGGCCTCCGGCGATGAGCGCGAGGAGGCCAAGGCTGAGCATGACGAAAAGGAGAAGGCGCGTCCCGGCGGTGGCGGGCAGATAACGCGGTGGGCCGCTGCTCCGGGCCTCATAGAGCATCAACAGGAAAATCACCGGCATGAACAGGCCGTGGGAAAGATCGGGATTATGGAGCCACTGCGGCCAGAGAAGGGCCGTGAGTCCGGTGATGAGCAGGACCAGCAGGCCGAGGTTCACCCATCCCAGCACGGTGGGTGAGGGAGACACGCGGGAGGCGGGCAGAGCGGAGTCGCCGGTCATGTTTTCAGGAACGCCGGCCCGCGGGGCTGACGGGATGTCCGGCGGAATACCGGGCGAGCAGGATGTAGGTGATGTCCAGCGGCAGGGGCAGCGATGGTAGAAACGCCTCGATGTGGCGCGGCGGTGGCTTGCCCAGGAAAAAATCCTCAAATCCGGCAATGGTCAGCGGGGAAGAGTTCGGAGTCTGGTCGAGCAGCAGGGCTGCGGCATGCATCTTTTTGAAATCCCCGGAGATCCCGGCGGCGCAAAACAACACCGCCAGGGCATTGTGATTTTCCGCGGTGGCCGCGAGTGGCGCGGCCTCGAGCCGGGCAAAAACTCGGTCCAGCACGGATTGGTTCGGATATTTGGCCAGGTGGGTGCCGAGCAACTCCATGATGGGGCCGGTCGGGCGCGGGGTCAGCAGCAGCGCCACGTCGCTGTCCAGCAGGCTCAGCCAGCCCAACTGGGCATAGGCATCGAGCCGCAGGGCGTAGCGTTCGTCATCATGGATACGCTCGCCGTACTTCGTGATGAGATCGAGGGTCAGGCGGGGCTGCTTGAGTTCAAGGAGGCTTTTCGCCTGGAAATACGGCACAAACGGATCGGTGGCATCGGGCCAGATTTGGTTCAGGCCCGCGATCGCCTGGCCTTCCTGCCCAGTGCGGATCAGCAGCTCGGCCGTGACCACCCTGTGCCATTGCGGGGCGAGGGGACCCGGGCCGGCGATGAAGCGGCGCAGGGGCACGTCGTCGCCGGATTGCCGGGTGGCGAACAACAGGGCGTTCATCCAGTAGCCGGCATGGACGGGGTCGTTGCGCCGGAACTGGGCGGAGGCGAGCTCCTTGATCTGGGCGTAGTCGCTGCGGGCCAGCAACGCGCGGTGCCAGGCATCTGCGGTTCGGTCGTTCTTCGCGGGATGCTCCGCGAGCAGGCGGGCATAGAGGCGGTCGGAGAGCCCCGGCTGGGTGATCTGCCAGAGTGAGGCCAGGGCGAAGCCGATGTCGTAGTCGCCCGGTGCCAGTTCATAGGCGTAGGAAAGGGAAAAAAGCGCTCCCTTGATGTTGTTGGTGGCGAGGGCTTCGGCTCCCTTCTTCAGGAAATAGCGGGCCCGCGCCATGTTGATCTGCGACCAGGCGGGCGGCCAGGCCACGGCTTTGTAACTGACCGGGTAGCCGATGCCGCGGAAAGCGGCAAACACCAGCAGGGTTGTCACGAGGTAGGTGGTGGCCAGGCCCGTGCCATAAAAGCCAAAGGCCCGGCCCCAGAAGGGACGGACGTCGGCAGCATTCACGGAACAGCGCAGGCCGTCGGGTGTTTCCACGAGCAGGGGGCACACCCGGCGAAACCGGCCCGGGCGGGCCCACATCAAGGCGGCATCGCAGTTCGTCTCAAAAGCCCGGCCCGAATCACTGACGGACTGACAAGGGCAACGCGAATCCGGGCGCAGGCGGAAGAGGGTCTTCCGCCCGTTCCAATAGAGCAACGCCCAGAGAAGGCGGAAAAAATCAGCGATCCAGCCGGCCACGCTGTCAGGGTAGGTTGCCGGTTCACTCCCGCAACGCGAAACGCAGCATGCAATCAAAGCTCCAATCACCAACCTCCAATGAATCTTCAACCTTCAAGCCTAGGAAATTGAAATTTAGGATTTGGAGTTTCGCGGCCGCCGCGGCCCGGGCTCGACACCGGCAAAACCCCGCCCACGCTTTCCCGCATGGCCACGATCTACGAAAAACTCCGCGCCGACATCATCACCGCCATGAAGGCGCGCGATGCGGGCAAGGCGCTCATTCTCCGCACCACGGACGCCGCGATTCAACGCGCCGCCATGGACGCCAGCAAGCCGATCGACGACGCGCTGGTCATCACGGTCCTCCGCAAGGCCGTCAAAAACCTGACTGACGCCAAGGCGGAATTTGCCAAGGGCGGGCGGGCCGACCTCGTCGCAGCCAACGAGGCCGAGATCAAGCTGCTGGAACAGTATCTTCCCGCCGGGCTGGAGCCCGCCAAACTCGAGGCCCTCATCGCCGAGGCCATCGCGGCGACCGGCGCCACCTCGAAGAAGGAGATGGGCAAGGTCATCGGCGCGCTCAAGCAGCGGCCGGAGGCCCCGCTGATCGACTTCGGCGCCGTCAGCAAGCTCATCCAGGCGAAGCTGCCGTAAGCTGCGGATCCTTCCGATGCAGGGGCGTGCCTCGTGTACGCCCGGTTTGGTGATCGGATGTCTTGGTCAGATCACGCGTATCGGGCGTACGCAAGGTACGCCCCTGCATCGGACAATGCCTGCGGCCTTCGCCTTACTTCGCCGTGTTGGGCAGCGCCGGCGCGGGCATGACGGCGGGAAGTTGGAATTCCTCGCCGTTCACGCGGACGTTTTTCAGCACAATGTTTTCCACCGGGCCGAGCGCGAACTGGCGGTCGGCGAGGGTGAGGTCGATGTTCTCCAGGGTGATCCCGGTGATGACATCGCCGGCGTTGCCGCGCAGCGTGCCCATGCTGCGGAATTTGCCCGAGATGTTCCGAATCGTGACGTTCCGCACCATGCGCGAGGGCGCCGGCTGGCCCTTCAGGTCGAAGAACTGGAGCCAGGGCGCGACATTCAGGATGCGGCCGCTGCCGGTCAGCTTGATGTTCTCGATCGTGATGTTCTCATAAAGCTGCGGGGTGTCGGGCCGGAGCTTGAGCGTAAGCAGGGTCGCACTGCCGGAGATGGTGTTGTTGCGCGCGGTGACGTTGCGCACGATGGTCGCCTCGCTCCCGCAGGTCATGCCGCCGCCATCACCGAATTCACAGTCCTCCACCAGGATGTTCTCCACGGGCGGGCTGCTGGCGTCCTTCGTGGCGAAGGGGCCCTTGCTACCCTTGAAGGCGATGTCGTCGTCGTTCACCGAGATATAGCACTTCCGGATCGTCACATTCTGGCAGCTGTCGATGTCCATGCCGTCCGTGCTCGGTCCGCGGAGCCCGTTGACGGCGCTGGGCACAGTAATGCGCAGCCCCTCGATGACGACGCCGTTGCTGTTATAGACATGCAGGTTCCAGAAACCGGAGTCCTGGAAAGCCAGGCCCTCGATGCGAACGTCCTTGCAGCGGTCAATGAACATCAGGCGCGGACGCTCGACCTCGAGGTTGGTGCATTTCGGGTTCTCCTTGCGCCGCGCCCAGAACGCATTCCAGAACGTCACGCCATTGCCATCGAGACGGCCCTTCCCACCGATGCGGACGCGGTCCATGCCCTGCGCATTGACGAGGGCCATGCGCCAGGGTTCGAAATGCCCCTCGATGCGGGTCTCGCGCTTGGGGTAGTCTTCGATCTGGTCGGAGCCAAAGAGGACGGCACCTTCATCGAGGTAGAGCTCGACGCCGGACTTCAAGAAAATGGAGCCGCTCCGGAATTTTCCGGCGGGAACCACCACCACGCCGCCATGGTTCGCCTGGGCCTGGTCGATCGCCTTCTGGATCGCGGCGGTGTTGAGGGTCGTACCGTCGCCCACTGCGCCGAAATCGGCGATGGAGAGGCGCTTCAGCTCGGCACCGGCCAGCAGTGAAGCGGAGGCCAGGCTGGCGAGAAGGAGGGCGAGGGAGAGGAGGGGTTGGCGGGTGCTCATGGGGGAGGGAGGGGAAAAGTAAGAAGTATGAAAAATGAAGGAAGATGAATTTTCGCGCAGAGGCGCTGGGACGCAGAGAGTGAAGCAGGGTGGACGAGAAGGAGCAGGAGAGGGAAAGTGGTTTCTTCCCGTTTTTAATTCTTACTGGCCTCGGCCTTGGCGACCTCGACGGCAAACACATAGGTGGGACCGAACATGTTCGAGCGAAAGATCACGTGTTTTTGATCCGGCGTAAAAAAGGCGTTGGGCTCGAGCGTGTATTTGTTCTTGTGCAGACTCACGAGGCGCTCGGGGTGAAAAATGCCCGGGCGCACCAGGTTCTCGCCCAGCGAACCCGAGTCGTTGAGCAACTCGGGACGAAAAAGGTAAACCCATTCGTTCTCGGATGACGCCCATTCCACGACGGTGTCGGAACCGCCATCACCGCAAAAGAGCGTTTTGTCCGGCGATTGATCGTAGTGGATCGACCAGGCGTTGATATTCACATGATACCATGATCGTTCGCCGGTTTCGACATTGTAGCCGCCCGTGAAGTGATCCACGCCCCACGGGAAACGGATTTCATACCAGATGGTCTTGCCGTCCCGGCTCCAGAATTCATGCCCCGCCGCTTCCAATCCCATCGTCCGCTTGTGCACGAGGGTGTTCTTGCTGCCATCGGCGCGAATGGTCCAGATGCGATCAACCTTCCACCAGGTGCCCTCGTGGCAATACATCAGCAGGTTGGGATCGGTGGGCGAGAACTGCAGGTGATTCAGCCAGTCGGTGCTGTGCTCGAGGATATTGGTGATTTTCCCACTGCGAAGATCGACCGTGAACATCGTCATCGGCTGGCGTTCGGCGAGGCGGGCGTCCATCATCAACACCTTGTCCACGGCGGCGCCGAGCACCTTGCCGCGGTTGGCCACTTCACTCTGGCTGACGGGCGCCATGGCGGGCTGCTGCTTGGCCGCATTGGCGCGTGGCGCGGCCGAGGGGTCGGTTTCGTTGAACGTGCCGGCGCCCAGGGTTTCGTCGGCATTGATGCTGGACACCCCCATGCGCGGCGGCAGGTCGGCGATCTTGCGGGTTTCACCCGTGTCGATGTTCGTGCCGTAAAGCGTCGAGCCGCCGCCGGCGGCGGAATTTTTCGTGTAATAAACCGTCGGCGTCTTGTGACCGACGACAATGACCCGGGCGGGAGCCGGGACCAGCGGCCGGGTCTTGAAGGTCGTGAGATCGAGCACGGCGATGCCGCCACCCGTCGTGTACACCATGTTCTTGCCGTCGGGCGTGCAGGAGTTGTCGTTGAAGTAGAGGCTGGCGGAGCCGGGCTCGTCCGTCACCCGGGTGACGCGATGACCGGTGTCGGGATCAATCCACGACTTGGGCGGCGGCGTGTCGGCGGCCGCGGCGGCCAGCGGAAGGTTCGTGGCGAGAAGGAGGGCAAGGGCCAGGGACAGCTTGGGTATGATCATGGGGCGGGGGGACGGGGAAACAGACAGGCGGCAGACAATTCAGGGGGCATCGGCCAGACGCTTGATGACTGCCAGAGGTGACGGTGCGAATCAAGAAGGGCAAAAGAGAAAGGGAGGGTGGAGAGGCCTTCCGGTGATTTCGCGAAAATCATACCGGCCGTGTCTAGCCTTCCCTCCCGGATGCAACTTCCCCTAGATCAGTGTGCCCCTGCTACTGCCATGTCCCGCCGCTCCCATCAATCCCCCTCCGCTCTGGCTGGAACTGTCCCGCCGATTGTCCCGGCGGCCGCGGCGATTCCCTCCGGGTCGACCTGGGGCAGCGGCGAGTGGCTATTTATTCTGGGCCTCGTCCTGGCGGTCTTCGCGGCCTATCAGCCGGCGTGGCACGCGGGTTTCATCTGGGACGATGACGCCCATGTCATGCCTCCGGACCTGCGCTCGTGGCACGGCCTCTGGCGCATCTGGTTCGAGGTGGGCGCGGTGCAGCAATATTATCCCCTCCTGCACACCTTTTCGTGGTTGGAATACCCTCTCTTCGGCGACAACCCGGTGGGATATCATCTGGTCAACATCGGCGTGCATGCGCTGAACGCGGTACTGCTCTGGCTCATCCTGCGCCGGCTGCGGGTACCGGGCGCGCAGTTGGCCGCGGGCATCTTCGCCCTCCACCCGGTGATGGTCGAGTCGGTGGCTTGGATCACGGAAATTAAAAACACGCTGTCGGGGGCGTTTTGCTTCGGGGCCGCGCTGGCTTACCTCCGCTTTGATGAAGACCGCCGGCGAAGCTCGTATGCCCTGGCCCTGGGTTTGTTCACGCTCGCGGTATTGAGCAAGACGACGGCGGCGACATTGCCTGGCGCGCTCCTGGTGGTGCTCTGGTGGCAGCGGGGCTCGCTGGTCAGGCGCCGGGATTGGCTGCCACTACTGCCTTTTTTTGCCATTGGGGCAGCCGACGGACTGTTCGTCGCGTGGGTTGAATGGAAGGTGATCGGGGCGCAGGGGGCGGACTTTGCGTTCACGTTTGTCGAACGCGGGCTGATTGCCGGCCGTGCGATCTGGTTTTACCTCGGCAAAATCATCTGGCCCGCGGACCTGATCTTCATCTATCCGCGCTGGGCCATCAGCCAGGCGGAGGCTGGGCAGTTCCTCTATCCCCTCGCAGTATTGGCCGGGCTGGGCGGACTCTGGCTGACCCGGTGGCGTTCGCGTGCGCCCCTCGCCGCCGCGCTGATTTTCATCGGCACGCTCCTGCCAGTGCTGGGATTTCTCAACGTCTACTTGTTCGTGTTCTCGTTCGTGGCGGACCACTTACAGTATCTCGCCTCGGTGGGCGTGATCGTTATCGCCGCGGCGGGTGGCGTGGAGCTGAGGCGCTGGCTCGGCGCGCCGCTGGTGCGCGGCTTGGGATTCGTCCTGCTGGCCGTGCTCGGCGTTCTGACCTGGCGGCAGAGCCGGATGTATCGCGACGCGGAAACGCTTTACCGGCGGACGCTCGATAAAAATCCGGCCGCCTGGCTCGCGCACGGCAACCTCGGCGGGCTGCTCGTGAAGGCGGGCCGCTACGACGAAGCCATCGAACACCTGGCGATCGCGCGGAAGTTTCATCCGGAGAAGACGGAGCTGATGTTCAACCTCAGCCTGGCCCTGCTCCGCCAGCATCGTCCGGCGGAGGCCGTTCCGGTTTTGGAGGAGCTCCTGCGTGCCAAGCCGGATGATGTCGAAAGCCTGGTCTATCTGGGCGACGCGCTGGTGGTGCAGCAGAAGATTGCGGAGGCCGTTCCTTATTATGAGCGGGCCGTCCGGCTCAATCCCGACCTCGCCGCCGTGCAAAACAATCTGGGCAACGCGCTGCTCGCGACCGGCCGGCTGGACGAGGCCATCGGCCATTTCGAGCAGGTGCTTCGGCTCAACCCCGGCGCGCTCGAGGCCCACTATAATCTCGGCCTCGTCTTCGCGCATCTGGGCCGACTCCCGGAGGCGATCGCGCACGACGAGGTGGTGCTGCGGCTCAAGCCGGATGACGCCGAGGCACAATTCAACCTCGCCACCGTTTTGTTGCAGGCGGGCCGGGCGGGGGAGTCCATCCCGCATTTCCAGTCGGCCCTGCGCCTTGAGCCCGGGCTCAGTCCGGCGCGAGCCGGGCTGGAAGCGGCCCGCCGGCAGATGCCTTTGGCCCGGTAAAACCGGCGAATGTCCATGCTACGTGCAGCAAGACTTCAGCAGGCTCCTACAAGGAGAAAACCAAGCCAGACCCTAGCTCGTACCGCCTGCCGCCGCCGGCTTGCGTACATACTTGCCGCGGCGTGAACCGCTGCGGCCCTGGGGCGCGAGGCGCTGACCCGGCTCGCTGTAGGGATGGCGGCGGTAGCCACCCCGCGCGGGATCGGAGGCGCAACGGATCTGGAAGTCCTGCATGCGCTGAAAGATTTCCAGCAGTTGGACCGGCCGGGAGTAACGGTCGAGCCCAGCATGCTCGAGGACCAGCAGCAGCTCATGCACGGCCTCGAGCGTGGAGAGGCACCCCGCTTGCGGCTGCTGCTTGATGACATACCGGCTCGGCGCCGAGGGCGTGAACATGATGCGCGGGATTTTTTGGAGGCTGGGAGTCAGCTTCAGCATCTTGCGCGCTCCGCTCCAGGTCGCATCGAGTAGGATGACCACCAGCCGGCGCTGGTGGAGTTGAAGGTTGAAAGCCGGGAGTTGAGAGCTTTCGGAAAGATTGGTGGCGTGCTTCCCGGGGTAGAGGAGTACGGGAAAGTTTTTCGGTTCGCGGAGCAGGGACTGGACGGCCTCGTGATCGTCGAACGCGAGACCCATGTGCAGCTCGCTGTTGGGCAGGCAGAGCTGGGTAAGGCGTCCGGTGCCGGCCTTCTCGTGCTTGAATTCCTTTGGATGCATCAGGAAGACGAAGCGTGTCCGCGTCGCCATTGGCTGGAGCGACGCGCACCAGCAGAGTGGCTTCGGCCAGAAGCAGCGGTAGCACATCTCGCGGGACATGGGGGAAGTAAGAAGAATGATGTAAGAATTAAGAAGCCGGATTTGTTCACGCGAAGCCGCAAAGGTCGCGAAGAATCCATCGATGCATTGCTTTTCCAGTCTTCGCGAGCTTCGCGGCTTCGCGTGAGACGCCCCCGGCCTTTCCGACTTCTTAATTCATCATACTTCGTTCTTACTTTTCTCCATGAATCCAGCCAGCCCTGCCGATCCTCGTCCGGTCGTCGTCCGTGCAACGCCCATCGAACTCGCCCAGTTCATCAAATTTGGCGGCCTGGCCGAGAGCGGCGGCGCCGCGAAGCAGGCAATCAGCCAGGGGCGCGTGCTTGTCAACGGCGTGGCGGAGACGCGCAAGGGCCGGAAGCTCGTCGTCGGCGACCAGGTGGCGTTCGGGGGCCAAACCCTGGTGGTGGCTTCCCAGTAGGGGCGATTTCGGCGGAAGCTTCCAGTTGCACTTGCGGGGCAGTCCTCGCACTTTCTCCGGTTCGGGCCGTCAGTGCGCCCGAACCATGCCTTTGCAACGTCTCCAAAATCTCAGCGCACATTTTTTCTCGGCCTTGCGGAGCTGGTCCGCGCGGGCAGGGGCCTGGGTGCAGGCGCGACCCCGGCTGGCAGGCTGGCTGTATCCGCGCGAGGCCACGCCGGATAAACGCTACCGCGACTTCAACCGGTGGTATTTCGACAACTTTTACGAGCAGGAGCGGATGCTGGCCGACCGGCAGCGCATGAATTTCTACCATGCGGCCATCAAGCGGCACATCCAGCCGGGCGACCGTGTGGTCGATCTCGGGACCGGGACCGGAATCCTGGCGGCCTTCGCCGCCCGGCGCGGCGCATCTAAGGTCTATGCCATCGATCACTCGGGGATTCTCAAGCATGCCCGGACCCTGGCGGCGGCCAACCGGATCGAGCACGTCGAATTCATCGCCACCCACAGCAAGGAGTTCACCGTCGACGAGCGCGTCGATGTGATCCTCCACGAGCAGATGGGCGACTGCCTGTTTGACGAGGCGATGGTGGCCAACGTCACGGACCTGCGGGACCGGGTGCTCAAGCCGGGCGGCCTGATCCTGCCGAGCCGCTTCGACCTGTTCTGCGAGCCGGTTAAGCTGAAGGACGCGCGCCAGGTGCCCTTCATCTGGGAGCTCAACGTGCACGGCTACGATTATACCAGCCTGGAGCGGAGCCGGCCGCAGGAGCCGGGATATTATCACATGCGCTGCAGCGACCTCGGCTTGGTGGAGCATTTTCTCGGCGAGCCGGAACCGGTGCTCTCGGTCGACCTGCATACCTTGAACGAGGCCGACCTGCCGCTTGAGCTGCACTTCACGCGCACGGTCGTGAACGCCGGCCGGCTGGATGGCTACGCGGTTTACTTCTGCGCCCGCGTGGATGGCGACCTTTCCCTCGCGACCGGCCCGCTGGATCCCGGTCGCGCCCCGCACTGGGGCTTTCGCATCCTGCGCACGGACCGTGACGATTTTGAGGCCGGCGACATCATCGAGGTCACCCTGCGGGCCGATCGCTGGTCGGATCCGGACTCATGGCGCTGGAGCCATGTGAAGCGTTCCGCGGCGAACGCGATCCCGCGCGAGCCAGCCGGGATGGATTGCGGTTGATGTGGCAAAAGCCGCTCCCGCATTCTGCGCCGCGGCGCATCGCCGATTTTAGCTCAGGGTTTTAGCTTGGCGCGCAGGAACTTGAGGACGCCGGCGTGCCGGATGTAGCGATGCCAGACAAAGACGAGGTCGAACAACAGGGTTGCCAGCCACCAGAGGTAAAGAAACGCGGCGATGGCAATCAGCACGGGCCAGAGCGAACCGTGCTCCTGAGGCAGACGGGCCTGGAGAATGGCGGTGGCCAGCAGGGTCGCGCCGGTCAGCCAGATCATCTGTTTCAGCCCGCTGAGTCCTTCATGCTGCGGTGGACCCAGTTTCAACCAGCTGCGCCAGCCGCGTAAATTCACGATGAGGATGATGCCGACCAGGGCGGCGCTGCCGAACAGCACGCCCAGGCCCGGAGACAGTTTGTGCGGCAGCGTCTCCAGCCACGCCAGCTCGCCCGTCTGCACAGCCCGCACCGCCGGATCCACCAGCCAAAAGATGAATGCAGAAATCGCATAGACCGCCGCACCCGTGAAAAACCAGAACGCCCCCTTCGTCAGCCGCGTCAGTCGCAGCCAGACGGTCGTGCCGGCCAGCAGGCCGCCCAGGGCGAGGACGTTGGGCAGCAGGTATTCCTGCGTTTGAGCCGCGTTGGGGTGAAGAAAGTCCCCGACATTCTTGTAGAGGATATAAACACCGAGGAAAATAATCAGCAGCGGCAGGAGATATCCGGCGACATAACTGACCAAGCGGGGCCCCAGCAGGTTGGGCGGACCCTTCGCGAGTTTCTTCTGCTCCGGCTCGGTGGGCGCGGGCGACGGCGTGACGACCTTGCGGATGAAATGACCGAACACCTCCGAATCATTCCAGTAATCCACATGCGCCTTCCCCGGCAGGTAATAGCGGCTGAAGGCAAAGTCATCCGCCTTGTCGAAGGCAAAGACCCGGTTGTATCCCGTCCGCTCCAGCCAGTCCCACGCGGTGTCCAGCTCGAAGCCGACGGGATCGCCGTAGTCGGCATAGTTGACCCAGCGGATCCGCGGCTGGCCAGCCGCGGGCAGGAAAGTCGGCCGGTGAAATTTCTCGAACAAGCCGGGCCACAGGATGAGATGCTTGTCGATGGGCGACCCGATGGTCATGAACCCGCGCACCCGGCTGATCCAGGGATGGCGGGCGGGATCGTCGGCCGCCTCGAGCAAGGCCAGCCAGGAAACGACCGTGCCCTCGCTGTGGGTCACGACGTGGATTTCGGCGGTGGGGTACGTCGCCTCAACCGCCTGCAGGACCTGGTGGAAGCGCCCGACCACCTCCGCCCGGATCGGGTTGAAATCGGCCATCAGCTGCACGTCGCCGAGAAAGGAATCGAGCACGGCCTTGAGGTTGAAATCGAAGAGCCCTGTTTTCCGGGCGAGGAAAAGCAGGGCCTCGATCACCGTGATGGCCTCGATGATTTCCTCCAGTACCATCCGGATGCGGCGGTAATCAATGGCCGGGTCGTCGGGATTTTTCCGGGCGGCCATGACACGCACGCGATTCACCACCGAGCGTGCCCAGGCCTTGGTTTCCTGCAGGGTATAACCTTCATTCGAAATCCGGCGGGCGATATCGGCCCAGTGGACTTCCGCGAAGCCCATTTCTCCGGTCAAGCCCGCGCGAACGGGCGGATCGGTCAGGACCAAGGCTGGCAGCTTGTGCTCGAGCGTCCCGTACAGCGCACCCAGCGGCACCATGCCCGGATACCCAAAGTGGTCGCAAAAACGGACCACCGTCGAAAGAGCCGTCTCGTTGCGCACCTGGTCGCCGATGCCATGGACGGTGACGATGATCTTCATCTTTTTCTCCGGTGGGAGTCCGGGCGAGACGACGGGGATCGTTGACGGGGTTGTCATGACTTATCGGCTGGGGGCTTCAGCAGGCTGGCTTCACCGGAGGGTGAGCGGGATGCGCAAAACTTTACGGGACGGGTCTCAGCGTCAAAGCACAACTCATGCTGGCAGCCGGCCCAAATGCTTTAGGGTTCCAATGCGGGGGACGCGGCTTCATCGACTGGGTCATGTCGTTTTCGTCCCTTGGCCTGTCCGAGCCGCTGATCCGCGCCGTCACGGAGCGGAATTATCCGGCGGCCACGCCGATTCAGGCCGCCGCCATTCCGGCGGTGTTGCGCGGAAACGATGTCTGGGCCTCGGCGCAGACGGGTTCGGGCAAAACCGCCGCCTTCGCGCTGCCGATCCTGCAAAGGCTGTCCACCAGCCGACGGGAATCACCCCGGCCGGTCCGCGCGCTGGTTTTGGCGCCGACGCGCGAACTTGCGGCGCAGATCGGGGAATCATTCCGGGCTTATGGGCGGCATCTACCCGCGCCGCCTAAGATCGCCGTTGTTTTTGGCGGCGTTTCGATCAACCCGCAGATGATGGAGCTGCGCGGGGGCGCCGATATCGTGGTGGCCACGCCGGGCCGATTACTGGACTTGGTCGAGCGCAATGCCCTATGGCTTGCCGCCATTTCAACCCTGGTGCTCGATGAGGCCGACCGCCTGTTCGCACTCGGCTTTGCGGATGAACTCGCACGCGTCATCGCACTGCTCCCGGCCCGCCGCCAAAACCTGCTTTTCTCCGCCACGTTCCCGCCGGCCGTGCAGGCGCTTGCGGAAAACCTGCTGCGCAATCCCGTCCGGATCGATGTGCCGGTCGTTGCCGCTCTCGCGCCTGTCATCCTGCAGCGGGCGATCGAGGTCGATCCCCCGCGGCGGACGCAGCTGCTGCGCCATTTGATTCAGGAGCACCACTGGACCCGCGTCCTGGTTTTTGTCGCGACCAAGTACGCCACCGAGCATGTCGCGGATAAGCTGCGTCGCGCCGGACTCGCGGCCACCGCGCTCCACGGTGAACTCAGTCAGGGCGCGCGCACGCAGGCGCTGGCGGACTTCAAGGCGTCCCGGGTGCAGGTGCTTGTCGCCACCGATGTGGCCGCCCGTGGCCTGGATATCGCGCAGCTGCCGGTAGTGGTGAACTACGATCTCCCGCGTTCCGCGGTGGACCACCTGCACCGCATCGGCCGGACCGGTCGAGCAGGGGAGAGCGGCGTCGCCGTCAGTTTCATCAGTGCGGGCACCGCGGCGCACTTCCGCCTGATTGAAAAACGCCACCGCCTCAGCCTGCCCCGCGAGCAGATCGCCGGCTTCGAGCCCGTCGAACTTGCCGTGCCGCCGCCCTTGTCGACCGGCGGGGTGAAGGGGAGGCGAAAGAGCAAGAAGGACAAGCTGCGAGAGGCGGCGCAGGAAAAGAGGTAGGGCGAGGCGTCCCGACCGAGCCGCGGTCTTGGACCGTGAGCCTGCCGAACGGCTCACCCGGAGGGTTCGCCCTACCTAAAACCAACACCCCAGAACCTTCCCCGTGCCCCTCATTGACCGTCTTTTTTCCATCGGAGCCGTCCGCAAGGCGGTCTGGCGGATCTGGTATCCCTTTCTCACCCGACGCCTGCGGGATGAGGAGGTACTCTTCCTGAACTATGCCTTCGAGACGGAGCCGCCGCTGGGCCTGCCACTTGCTCCAGCCGACGAGCCCAATCGCGGGTGCATCCAGCTTTATCATCATGTCGCCACTCAGGCGGATCTCGGAGGAAAGAAAATCCTCGAAGTAAGCTGCGGGCATGGCGGCGGTGCATCATGGCTCACGCGTACCCTGCGTCCGGCGAACTACACCGGCCTCGATTTGAATGCCACCGGCATCCGGTTCTGCCGGCGCCGCCATCAGGTGGACGGGCTTTCCTTCGTGCAGGGCGATGCCGAGAACCTGCCGTTTGCGGACCAGGCTTTCGACGCTGTGCTCAACGTCGAGGCCTCGCATTGCTATCCCCGGTTTCCGCGATTCCTGACCGAGGTGGCGCGCGTCCTCCGGCCGGGCGGAAATTTTCTGTATGCCGACTTTCGCTTCCGGGACAATCCCGTGAGCGACACCCTGGGTGAATGGGAACGTGCGCTGGCAGCAGCGCCCCTGCGGCTGCTGCAAACGCGGGTGATCAACGCCGAGGTGCGGCGGGGCATGGATCTGAATTCGGAGCGCTCCCAGGAGCTGATCGTCCGCCACCTGCCCGGCTTCATGCACTCGCTCGGCCGGGACTTTGCCGGCATCCGGGACTCGCGCGTCTACAATGCGCTGAGGGTCGGGGAGATTTCCTACCGGTCCTATTGCTTCGTCAAAAAATAAGAAGGCACCCGCCGTCGCTCTGCGAGCTATAGCGTGGCAGGGAAGGATGAGTTAAGAAGTTAGGATTTAGCACCCAACGGGAGGCGTCCGCATTTCCAGCAGGACTTCGCGTCCTGAGTAATCCGCCGGCTTGGTGGTCACCGTTTCTCTTTTCCGGCGTCTGGCTGCCGAGTCCGCAATTTTCTGGTTTCAACCTTCCGACTTCTTCCTTCTTACTTTCAGTCCCACCCCATACCCCATGACCTCCCGATTCCTATCCCCCCGCGCGCTTGTCGCGTTTTGCTGCCTCGCCCTTGCTCCGCTCGTCTCGGCCGCGCAGTCCATGCCGGCCACGTCGTTCAAATTCCAGTTCGGCGCCACCAAGGCCGCGCCGGGCTACACCCTGGTTCCGACCACTGCCGTCTATTCGCGGGAAGCCGGCTATGGTTTCGAGCCCGGTACAGCCGTGACCGCCGTCACCCGGGACACCGGCGACGCACTGCAGCGTGGCGCCGTCACCGCCACCGGGATTTTGACTTTTTCAGTCAAGGTACCGGAGGGTAACTACCGCGTCACGGTCACCCTGGGCGACCCCACCGCGGCGTCCACGGTCACGGTCAAGGCCGAGGCCCGCCGCCTGATGGTGGAGCATCTCAGCACGGCTGCGGGTCAGTTCGCCACCCGCACGTTCATGGTCAATATCCGCAGTCCGCGGATTTCCACCGGTGGCGAGGTCATTCTCGACAGCCGCGAGATGAATCTGGAGACCCATGAGGCGATCAGCCGCGGGTGGGACGACAAGCTTACCCTCGCGTTCAGCGACACGCATCCGGCGGTGGCGGCGATTGAAATCAAGAAGGTGGATGATGTTACCACCTTGTTCATTCTGGGTGATTCGACTGTCACCGATCAGGGTGGCGGCGGTGGCAGCTGGGGCCAGATGGCCCCGCGCTGGTTCAAGCCCGAGGTCGTGGTCGCGAACCACGCCGAGTCCGGCGAGACGCTCAAGGGCTTCCTGAAGGAACGGCGCTGGGAGAAGGTGCTCGATTCACTCAAGGCCGGTGACTACGTCCTGATCGAATTCGGCACCAACGACTCCAAGAGCACCGGCCCGCAGAACATGTATCCCAACCAGGATTTCGCCGAAACCTTCGCGCCGGCGAATACGACCTACAAGGAGCTCCTCAAGCGGTTCGCCTCCGATGTACAGAAGAAGGGTGGCTTTCCCATCATCGCCTCCCCCTCGGCCCGCCGGCAGGACAACCTAAGTGGACCGGGAACGCTGTCGGCCTATGCCATCGCCGCGATGGAAGTGGCCAAGGAGATTGGCGTCCCCGGTATCGACCTCAATTACATGGGCCGCCAGATCAACACCGCCCTCGGTGACGAGGCCCCGAAGCAATTCGGTGACCAGACCCACCATGTTGACTATGGTGCCTACCTGCAGTCGAAGTGCATCGTGCTCGGGATGAAGCAAAACAATCTCCCGATCGCGAAGTTCATCGTGGACGACTTCGGCGCCTTCGACCCGACGCATCCCCAGCCGACACCGTCCACCTTCCTGGTCCCGGCCGACCCCCGCCCAGCGGGTGGTGGCGGACGTGGCGCCCGCGCGGGCGGTCCCGGTGGCGCGCCTGGAGCCGCGGTTGATGGTAAGAAGTAACCCGCCTTCGCTGCGAGCTATCGCGAGGCAAGGAAGGAAGATTTAAGAAGGTTCGTGTGGCTCGCGCATGGGCACGAGCGATGAGGAGATTTGGCCGCACCGGTCGGAGTTTCTTCCTCCCTAATTCATACTTCTTACTTTCCACCCGTCCCCGGGCTGCTTCATTCTTGCCGGATGGACAGCACCCCCAGCCCGGACCGCGCTCCCGAGCCTTCCGCCGACCTCCTGCGCCGGCAGGCCGAGCTCAACGAAATTGGGATCGCCCTCTCGCAGGAGAAGAATCTCGACCGGCTGCTGGAGAGCATCCTGCTGGCGGCGAAAAAAATCACGAATGCCGACGGGGGCACGATCTACCGGCGTCATGCTGCCAGCCGGAACACGCTTAACTTTGAGATCATCCGCACCGACTCGCTCGGCATTGCGATGGGCGGAACCACCGGCACCCAGGTCCCTTTCGCGCCGGTGCAGCTCCGGGATGATGCCGGGCAGGAGAACACCTCGATGGTCGTGGCCTACTCGGTGCTGAAGGATTGCACCGTGGCGATCACCGACGCCTATCAGGAGGAAGGTTTCGATTTTTCCGGCACGAAGGCCTTCGACCAGCGCACGGGCTACCGCTCGCAGTCGTTTCTCACGGTGCCGATGAAGGACCACGAGGGCGAGATCATCGGCGTGCTGCAGTTGATCAACGCGAAGGATCGCACCACCGGGAAGATCGTGGCGTTCAGCGAGACCGACGAGCGCCTGGCCCAGTCGCTGGCCTCGCAGGCCGCCGTGGCGCTGACGAACCGCCTGCTGATCATCCAGCTGGAAAACCTGTTTGAGTCTTTCATCCAGCTGCTCAACCAGGCGATTGACGAAAAATCCGCGTACACCGGCGGTCACTGTCACCGTGTTCCCATCCTGACGATGCTGCTGGCCGAGGCCGCCAACCGCACCTCGGCGGGTCCTCTGGCGGGTTGGGAGATGACGGACAAGGACCGCTACGAGCTCAAGATTGCCGCGCTCCTGCACGACTGCGGCAAGGTCACCACGCCCGTTCACATCGTGGACAAGGCCACCAAGCTGCAGACCATCTATGACCGGATCGACCTGCTCGACACCCGCTTTGAGGTGATCAAGCGCGATGCCGAGATCGAATTGCTGCGGGCCAAGGCCGCCGCCGCACCAGCCGAGGCGAAGGCGCTCGAGGAGGCCCACCGCGAGCGGCTGAGAAAAATCGAGGACGACCGCTGGTTCCTGCGCATCTGCAACGTCGGCAGCGAGGCGATGCAACCGGGTGCGGCCGAGCGGGTGCATGCGATCGCGCGCAAATACCGCTGGAAAAACTGGCGGGGCGAGGAGGTTGATTTCCTGAGCGAAAACGAGGTCGAGAACCTCACGATTTCCTTCGGCACGCTGACGGCGGCCGAGCGGCGGGTCATCAACCGCCACGTCGAGGTCTCGATCCGCATGCTCGAGGCGCTGCCCTGGCCGCGCCATCTCCGGAACGTGCCGGAGTTTGCCGGCGGGCATCACGAGCGCATGGACGGCAAGGGTTATCCGCGCGGCCTCAAGCGCGACGAGATGTCGGTGCAGGCGCGCATCATGGGCATCGCGGACATCTTCGAGGCGCTCACGGCGAAGGACCGGCCCTACAAGGCGGGGAAGACGCTGACGGAATCGCTGAACATCCTCGGCCTGATGAAGCTGAACGGCCACATCGATCCCGATCTCTTCGACATCTTCATCCGGGAGCGCGTGTACGAGAACTACGCGAGGGAATTCATGGATCCCAAGCAGGTTGACGCCGTGGACGTGAAGCAGATCCCGGGATATTCCGGAGATTGAGCTGTGGGGGTTGCTCGAACGGTAGGCCCGGTCGATGACCTGGCCGTCAAGCCACCTCAGCGAGGTGGCCTACAACTCAATCCGTTGGATCCGCAGGGGAGGCAGGAGGATTCGCCGGATCCAATTTTTTTCCACCAGTCTGCTTGTTCGGAATATGCGCCGCCCGGCGCAGGACCTCGCTCTTGGAGGTGCCGAGACGGGAAGCGATCACATTAAGGCGGACTGCTTCGGCCTGGGTGAGTGTGGTCAGGCGGTCGGTACCATCGCGGTCGACCCAGTTCACATGGTGCAGCTTCTGGCGCGACCCCTTGACCAGGTCGCGCAGGAAGGCGTGTTCGGCATCGGGCAAGTCCATGCAGGCAGGATAGGGGAAGGAAGAAGTAAGAAGGAAGAATTAAGAATACGGGGAATCCCCGGGGCCCGGCTTGCCCCATGGTCCTACGGCTTTTCTTAATTCTTCCTTCTTACTTCTTCCTTTTCCATTCTGGTCGCCATGGACACCCCTGCAAAAGTCGCCATTGTCACCGGAGCCGGATCAGGCATTGGGCGCGCCACCGCGCAGACCCTGCTCCGGGCCGGATATTCCGTCGTGCTCGCTGGACGGCGGCAGGATGCCCTCGAGGGCACGGCCCGGGAATCCGGTGCCCCCGCCGCCCGGTTCTTGGTCGTCCCCACCGACATCACGGATCCCGTCACTGTGGCCCGCCTCTTTGAACGAACCCGCGAGACCTTCGGTCGGCTCGATGTGCTCTTCAACAATGCCGGGGTGAGCCCGCCCGGCGTGCTACTTGAGGACGTGCCTTACGAGCAGTGGAAGCTGATCATCGACACGAATCTCACCGGGCCTTTCCTCTGCACCCAGCAGGCTTTCCGGCTGATGAAAAGCCAGCAACCGCGCGGCGGGCGCATCATCAACAACGGCTCCATTTCGGCCCACGTGCCGCGGCCCAACTCCGCGCCCTACTCCTGTGCCAAGCACGCCATCACCGGCCTCACGAAATCGGCGTCGCTCGACGGGCGGCGCTTCGACATCGCCTGCGGGCAGATCGACATCGGCAACGCCGACACGCCGATGGCGCAAAAGATGAAAAAGGGTGTGCCGCAGGCCAGTGGCGCGATCGCCGTGGAACCGACGATTTCGGCCCAGCATGTGGCGGACGCCGTGCTCTACATGGCGAATCTCCCGCTCGACGCCAACGTGCCCTCCATCACCGTCATGGCGACCCAGATGCCATACGCGGGCCGAGGCTAGGAATGGGACGAAGTGAGAAGGAAGAATTAAGAAATGCGGAAGACGGAATTCTCGCGAGCGAGGTTCGTGAACCATCACCTTTTCGCCTCGGGACCGCGCGTGAGTCCTTCTGATCCTTCTTAATTCTTCCTTCCTGCTTCCTACTTGGTCATCGCGGGTGCGCCGAAGTGGTAGACGCCCGCTGGCACGGTGAAGGTTAGCCGGCCGTTGAGGGCGCGGGCGTTGGTCGCCTCGCGCAAATCGGCCAGGGGCCGGCCGGACTCGGTTACACCGTTGTCTGAAGCGGAAGGGATGGCGATCTGCGCCTGCGTGTTGGGCGGGACGGTGACGTCGAGCTCCAGCCGCCGGTTGACGAAGTGCCACTCCGAAACCGCGAGGCCATAGGGCGTCTCGAGGCTGGCCTTCGCCTGCGTCAGGCCGCCACCCGGGGTCGGCGCGACTTCAAATCGTTTCCAGCCCGCGCCGGTGGCATCGGGCTTGAGTCCCGCGACGGTGTCGTAGAGCCAGCCGATCACAGAGCCGTAGGCGTAGTGGTTGAATGAGTTCATGCCTTCCGGATTGAACCCCTGTTCCGGCGTCCAGCTGTCCCAGCGCTCCCAGATCGTGGTCGCGCCGTTCTTCACGCTGAACAGCCAGCCGGGATAGGATTCCTGCAACAGCACCGTGTACGCGAGGTCGGCGTGACCGGTCTCGCTCAACACGGGGGTCACCAGTGGCGTCCCGAGGAATCCGGTCGCGAGATGGTTGTTCTTTTCCGCGAACTTCCGCAGGAGTTGCGCGGTGGATTTTTCGCGCAGATTGTCCGGCATCAGGTTGAAGCCGAGCGCGAGCAGGTAGGCGGTCTGTTCGTCGCTGGTGACGCGGCCGTCATCGGTGATGAACTCGCGGCGAAAGGCCTCGCGGATCTGCGCGAACAACGCCCGGTCGCGCTCAGCCGCCGTCGTGCGGCCCAGTTCCGCGGCGATGCGGCCGGCAATATCGGTCACGTGCGCATAGTACGCCGTGGCGATGAGCAGATACGGTGTTGGGGCCTCGGCGGGCTTGAAACCCGGTGCGAGCCAGTCGCCATAGCTGCGGGTGCTGCGGCGCAGGCCATCGGGGTAATCGCGCGCCTGGGCCTCGACCCAGCGCTGGATCGTGTCGAAGTTCTCATCGAGCAGCCGGCGGTCGCCCGTGTGCAGCCAGGTTACATAGGGAATGATCACCGCGGCATCGCCCCAGCCGGTGCTGCCGTAGCGGAGGCCGATGTCCGGCGCGACGTCCGCGAAGCCGCTGACGCCGCCTGGCTCATCGCGATAGCTGTCGCGCAACGCGGCGAGCCATTGGCGGTAGAACGCGCCGCTCGCAAAATTGTAGTTGGCAGTGGGGGAGAAGACCTGCGCGTCGCCGGTCCAGCCCAGGCGCTCGTCGCGCTGCGGGCAGTCCGTCGGCACCTCGAGGAAATTGCCCTTCTGGCTCCAGAGCGTGTTGGCGTAGAGTTTGTTCAGCAGCGGGTTTGAGCATTCAAAAAACCCGATGCGGGGCAGGTCCGTATGGACGACGATGCCCGTGACCGCATCGTCCGCGGGCGCGGCGACGCCACTCAGCTCCACGTAGCGGAAGCCGAAAAACGTGAACTGCGGCTCCCACGTCTCGACGCCTCCGCCGCGGGCGATGTAGTCCGCCGTGGCGTGCGCGGTGCGGAGGTTGGCCGTGTAGATCCCGCCGTCGGGACCGAGCATTTCGGCGAAGCGCAGCGTAATCTCCTGGCCCGCGGGCGCGCTCGCCTTGAGCCGCGCCCAGCCCACCATGTTCTGCCCGAGATCATAGAGAAACACGCCCGGTCGGACCTCGCGCCGCGAGACCGGCCGCACTTCCTCGGTCCGCCGCACCGGCGGCGACAGCCGCGCGGTGAGCGCGACAGCGGGAATGCCCTGCATCTGTGCGGGGTGCCAGTTCCACGTCTGCCTCGCGCCGGTCAATCCGCTCCAGCCCGGATCGTCGCGGCGGGCATCGAACGTTTCCCCATAATAAATTGCCTGTGCAGTGATCGGTCCTTCCGCCCATTGCGTGTCCTTGCCGGTGGCAACGACTGTGACCTTGCCCGCGGCATCGGTCAGCTCAAGCCACGCCGACACCAGTGGCTGCGAGCCCGCCTGCGTCCCGCGCATCATCGTGCTGCTGTACCAGCCGTCGCCCAGGATGAGCCCGAGCGCATTGGGGCCGGCCTGCAGCTGTGGCGTCACGTCGTAGGCGACATAAAAAACGCGTTTCCGATAATCCGGCCAGCCGGGGAGGAAAAGGTCCTCGGTGACCTTGTGGCCGTTGATCCACGGCTCGACGAGACCGAAGGCCGACAGGTAGAGGCGCGCCTTCACCGGTGCCGAGTCGATCGTGAATTCCTGGCGGAAATAGCGTGCGCGGGGCGCCGTGCCTCGCGCCACGGTTCCGCCGTCACCCACCCATGCCGCCGGCCAGGCGCTGCCGAGCAGGCCGGTCTCAAACGTTGCCGGCGCGCTCCAGCCGCTGTCGCGCTCCCGCTCATCCCACACGCGCACCTGCCACGCATAGCGCGTCTTCGCGGCCGCGGCGAACTGGGGCAGGCTTACCCACTGCGATTGGTCGGACGCGGTCCGGGGCAACTCCAGCGCGGCGCCCGCAGGCTGGCCGTCCGCTGCGAGCGCCGTGACGCGCAGTTGGAACGCCGTCTGGCGAGCGCCGCGCGTGGTGGAGTCGAGCCGCCAGGAAAAGCGCGGGGCCGTCGACTCAATGAGTGTGGGCTCGACGAGGCCTTCACAGGTGAGATGGGAGACCGTGAAGGCGGTTTCCGCTGCCGGCAGCGGGAGTGCCATGATCGAAAAAGCCAGCAGGGAGGTTAGCCGGGGGTACATGGGCAAGGATGTGAGGCAACCCCGCGGCGACCGCAAAGGCAATTTAGCGCAAAGCTCAGGCAAGTAATCCCTGTTGTTCCAGAGCTGGGGCGCAACAAGGACTGAGAACACCATCTCCTGGCATGCGGTCTCTGGCCACTGATCATCCGACGATCCGATCATCAGGTGCTTCTCTGCCACCTTCCGGCTGGTGCTACGGTGCGGCCATGTTTATCTGATGGTGTATCCCCGTCCCCATGCGCGCTTTCCTTGGATGCTTCTTCGCTGTCGTGCTCGTGGCCGCCGCGCAGGGCGCGGCGGATTTCAAGGGCCGGATCCTGCCCAAGGTCGCCTGCGAGGCGGATGCAACGCAGACCTACGCGATCTATGTGCCGTCGGCCTACAGCCCCGAAAAAAAGTGGCCGGTGATCTTCTGCTTTGATCCCGGGGCTCGGGGGACCGCCCCGGTCGAGCGGTTGCAGTCGGCCGCGGAAAAATACGGCTACATCGTCGCGGGTTCGCTGACCTCGCGCAACGGCCCGGTCGCGGCGAATATCGCCGCGATGCAGGCAATGGTGAACGATGTGAATGCGCACCTCGCGATCGATCCCAACCGCCTTTACGCCGCGGGCCTGTCGGGCGGGGCGCGGGTCGCGACGCAAATGGCTCTCGGGGGCCTCGCGAAGGGCGTGATTGCCTGCAGCGCGGGATTTCCGGACCCGGAGGAGATTCCGGGGCGGGTGCCGTTTGTCTTTTTCGGCACCGCGGGAACGGAGGATTTCAACTACGGTGAAATGAAGCGGCTCGACAGCGACCTGACCGACCGCAAGGCGGCCCACCGCATCGTCGTGTTCAACGGGACGCACGAGTGGGCGCCGGTGGCGTTGCTGGCGGAGGCGGTCGAGTGGCTGGACCTGCAGGCGATGCGCACGGGGGCACGCCCGCGGGACGAGGCCCTGATCCAAGCGGCGCTACAAACGCGGCTGGCCGCGGTACCGGCGGCGCCGGGTCCGGAGCGCTGGCTCGCGTTGCGGGCGCTCACCGCGGATTTGCAGGGCCTTACCGACACCCGTGCGTATGAACAGCAGGTCAAGGAATTGGGCGCGGCCCGCAGCGTGAAGGACTGGCAGAAGAACGAACTCGCGCTGGGGCGGCGCGAGGAAGCGCAGCGGGAGAAGCTCGAGGACCTCGCGGTGGGCGGCTCGGCCGCGGCGCAGCGAAAGTTCGCGGCTGAACTGCGGCAGGCGGCGGATGCTGCCGAGGACACGGGCGAGCGGCGGCTGGCGCGGCGCGTGATCACGGGCTTCCTGATGAGCGGTCGCGACGCGACCCGCGGACTCTTTGAACAGAAGGACTACGCAACCGCGGCAGACCGCCTAGAACTGGAAGTCGCGCTCCGACCCGGCCAGCCGCGGACCTGGTACGACCTCGCGCGGGCGCACGCGCTTGACGGCAGCAAACCCCGCGCGCTCGAGGCGCTGAAGCAGGCCGTCGCCGCCGGCTTCCACGACACGCCGCGGGCGGAAGCCGATCCGGCGTTCGCGAAGCTGGTCGGGGATCCGGCCTTTCAGGAGCTGCTCGTTGCGATGAAAACCACCGCCGCCATCGCGCCACCTGAGACCGATTTGGATGATGGGCGGCCGTTGCGGGGTGGGCGGGGGCAGCAAGAAGGCAGAAGGAAGAACTAGGCCGGAGTCCGGCATCAGGCCTCCGGCCTTCCACGTTACCGCACGGCCACCGCCGCGAAGCGCTCCGGATGGGCGGCCTCGCCCTTGAAACCGGGGTAAGTCAGGCCGGTGACATCATGCGCCTCGAGCGCATGGGTGAAGTAGTCGGGCCGGTTGGCACCCCAGGAAATCTGGCAGCGCTGCAGGGCCACGTTGTCCGCGAACCGCACGTGGATGCCGGGATTGCCGTGCTCCTCGATGGGCGGATAGGCCGACGTCGTGGGGCGGTTGTCCCACAGGCCGCCCCGATACTTTGTCTCGCGGTTGAGGGTGACCGCCACGTTGTCGAAGGAGACATCCTGGATGCGGCTCTCCTTGCAGCCGCTGATCCGCACACTGTTTTCGGAATGGCCGGTGACGTTTTCGACCCGCACGTTGCGGATCTGACCGATTTTACCGCCGGGAGTGCGGGGCACTGCGGTGAAGGAGACCGCCTCGCCGCGACCCCACCACGGATCCGAGTGATAGCGCGACTTGAAGGTGATGTCGCGAAAGACGATGTCGTGGATATCTCCCTCGTCCCGCAACTGGATGTTGCAGCCGCGGCAGCTGCTGCGGATCTCGCAGCGCTCGAAGCGCACGTGGTGAATCGGGCGGGTGGTCTCGGTGCCGACCTTCAGGCCGGAATCCTGGGTCTCAATCACGCAGTCGTGCACATGGATGTTGGCGGTCTCGCCATAGGAGGCAAAGGCCCGCGCGGCCTTCACCACGATCGCATCATCGCCGCAGACCACATGGCAGTTCCGGATTTCGACGTCGCGACTGTGGTCGGGGTCGATGCCGTCGCAGTTGGGCACGTCGAGCTGGTTCTGGATCTTGACGCCGTCAACGAGCACCCGGTCGCAGCCCACCATGTGGAGCGTGCGGATGGGCGCCTGATGGAAAGTGATGTCGCGGACCTCCAGATCGCGGCAACTGACAAGAAAGGCGAGGGTGGGCCGGAAATCAACGGGCCGCCACCATTCGTCCTTCTCGTCGAATTGGGTCATGAAATCGGGGGAGTGGCCATCGATGCGTCCGGTGCCTGTCAGGCTCAGGCCCACGGCATCGCGGGCCGTGAGCACCGCACCAGCTCGCTCGGCCGGTGCCGGCTCCACGCCCGGGGTCCGGTTTTGAGCCGCGCGCACCGCCGCCAGCACCGCGGCGCCCGCCGGATAATCCTCCGGTCGGCTGCTGATGCGGAGCGTGGCATCATCGGCGAGGTGAAAGTCGATGCCGCTCCGGAGCTCGAGGGTACCGACCAGAAAGGACCGGCCACCAGGCACGATCACCCGGCCGCCGACCGCCGCCGCGGCATCGATCGCCCGCTGGATGGCGACGGTGTCCAGCGTGGTGCCGTCGCCCGCCGCGCCGAAATCGCCGACATTGAATTCGCGCCGGCCGGCCCGGCCCAGCGTCTTGCAGGCCGGTCCCAGCCCGCAAGCGACGACGGCGGTCACACGAGTAAGGAGGCCGAGAGCTTGGCGGCGGGAAAAATCAAGCTGGGGCATGGGGCAGGCGTGTGGCGGTTAAGACAACCAGCGCGAAATGCGCGCTGAGGGGATAGGCAAAAGTCCACCGATCGACGCCCGCTTTGCAACGCGAACTTGTTCAGCGTAGCCAACGGTGGGTTTAAACCCGCCCTTTTGGGCCTCGGTTGTAGGCCACCTCGCTGAGGTCGCGCCAGGTCAGCGAACTGGTCCTACAGGTCGGCATACTTTAGAGCCAGTCCCGCCGTACCATAGGTGCAGTCTTGCGGCCGTCTGCAAACGGTTCCAAACCCATCATCATGAAACCCACCCCGTTCATTGCCCTGCTCGCCCTCGGACTTGTCTCCCGTCTCACCGCCATTGATGCGCCTCCGACTGAGGTGGTGATGGTCGATCACGCGAAGATGGCCGACGCCTTTGCCAAGGGCCTGCCGCTCCTGCTCAACAGCAGCTACAAAATCTCGGCCGGCCGCCGCGTCATGCCCGGCATTGTCGAGGTTCACGGACGGGACACCGACATCCTCATCGTATCCGAGGGCACCGCCACGTTCGTCACGGGCGGCACCGTGGTGGAGCCGAAGGAAACCGGGGCCGACGAGATTCGGGGCACAGCGATCAAGGGCGGCGTGCCGCACCATCTGTCCAAGGGCGACATGATCGTGATTCCACCGAACACCCCGCACTGGTTCAGCGAAGTGAACGGGACCTTTCTCTATTACGTCATCAAGGTGACCAAGTAAGGTTCTGCTTCCAGCCTAGCAGGATTTCCGCGTGCTGCAGCGTCTTTGAGGGATAATCCTCAGGTTTCAGGATCTGGCGTCGAGCCGCGCAGGAGGGTCTCCTCGTGATCCAGCAATTGCTGGAGCGGCCGGTGGACTTCCTCGATGATCTTGCCGCTGCGCCAAAGGTCGTCGAGGGCCTGTCGCTCGGCGTGGAGCGCGGCCGAGCGGTAGTGATGCCCCGCACTCCGGCGCCGGTGCGCGCGAACGCGGGTTTCGCCCTGCGCCGTCAACGAGGCCAGCCGGCGCTCGTATTCCTCCATCACGGCCTCGAGGGAGGCCTTCATCTCGGGCGTGGTGGCGGAAACCTCCATCGCCTTCAGGGTCTTCAGCCCGGCGTCGACCGCGGTGATGCGGGCGAGCAGTTCCTCCTTGGGCCGCTCCGCGTCCTCGCGGATGCCGAGGCGGTGGATAAGCCATTCCAGCGTGGTGCCCTGGAGGAGCAGGGTCACGGCGATGACGCCGAAGGCGAGGAAGATGACGATGTCGCGGCCGGGAAAGGGCGAGCCGTCGGGCAGCAGGAGCGGGATGGACAGCGCGGCGGCGAGGGTGACGGTGCCGCGCATGCCAGCCCAGCCCACAACGAGCACCGCCTGCTTGGAGGCGGCCCTTTCCTTGGCGCGGACTTTGGGCAGCAGAAAGGGCAGGTACGTGCCGGGGAAAACCCAGAGGAGACGCGCGCCCATCGCCGTGAACGCAACGGCGGCGGTGAACCAGACGAGCTGAAAGTTCGTATACTGGCCGTGCACCGTGGCCAACAGCCCGGGAAATTGCAGGCCGAGGAGAACGAAGGCGATGCCGTTGAGCCAGAAGATCAGCAGGCTCCAGACGGCGAAGGCCGTCTGGCGCGTTTCCGCATCCATCCGCACCGGGTCGCGCCAGCCCGAGTAGAGTCCGGCCGCAACGACTGCGAGCACTCCGGATCCGCCGAGGTGTTCGGCCGCGAGGTAGGCGGCGTAGGGGGTCATCAGGGAAAGGGTGATCTCGATGAGCGGGTCGCTCACGTGCAGGCGCTGGAGCAGGTCGCGCAGTCGTCCGATGCCATAGCCGGTGGCCAGGCCGATCAGAAAACCGCCAACGGCGAGAAATGAAAATTCCACCGCGATGCTCCGCAGGGAAAACGTCCCGGCGACCACGGCGGCGATGGCGAACTTGAAGGCGGTCAGGCCCGTGGCGTCGTTCATCAGGCTTTCGCCATTGAGGATGGTGCTCATCCGCGCGGGCACGCGGAGGCGCTCGGTGATGGCGTTGACCGCCACGGCGTCGGTGGGTGAGACGATGGCGCCAAGGGCGAACGCCATGGCGAGTGGCAGCGCGGGAATGAGCCAGTGGGCCACAAAGCCCACGGTGACCGTGGTGAACGTGACCAGCCCGATGGCGAGCAGGAGAATGGGGCGCTTGGCCCGGACGAATTCCCGCAGCGGCATGAGCCAGCCGTCGGAGAAAAGCAGGGGCGGGAGGAAGCAGACGAAGAAAAATCCCGGATCGAGCTCGATCCGCGGGAACGCGGGCACGAGGGCGGCGCCAATGCCGCCGAAGAGATAGGTGATGAGCTGCGGCCAGGGGAGCCAGCGTCCGACCACGCTGAGGCTCGCGATGAGCAGGAGCAGGATCAGGGCATGTTCGAATTGGAGCATCGGTCGAAAATAAGAAGTAAGAAGGAAAAATCAGGAAGTACAGCGAGCGATCAAGTCGGAGCCATGCGCGCGACATTGATTTCGTTGGTGGGCATGGGGGCTGCTGGCTCGAGGGTGTCCGGTCGCGGCCAGGTTCCGCTGCCGGCTGGCAGTCTCTTGCCGGCCCATCATAATTCTTCCTTCTGCCTTCTACCTTTCCTCGCATGGAACCACGCCGGGGAAAAGCGTTCATTCAAGCCATGTCCTACGCATCCACTTCGCTGGCGTTCGCTCCTAAAAATCCGGGCCCGGAGCCCGCCCCGGAGCTGGAATTGCTCGTGCGGGTGGGATGCCGGCTGGTGTATGACGCGGGGCAGACGGTGCCACTGGTCTTGAGCGTGCGGCCGCAAGGCCATGAAGGTCACGCGGTGGTGGCCGAATCGCTGACCCTGGGGGAGGGCCGGCCGGTGGAGAAATTCACGGATGTGCACGGCAACACCGTCGAGCGGGTGTTGATCCCAGCCGGGCGCACGGAAATCCGGCACGATTCGCTGGTCGCGGTGTCGGCCGCGCCGGACAACGCCTTTCTTCCTCAGACGGAGGCGGTGCCGGTGGCCGGGCTTTCGCCCGCGCTGCTGCGATATGTGCTGCCGAGCCGGTATTGCGATTCGGACAAGCTGCTTAATTTTGCCTGGGAGAAGTTTGGCCACGTACCGAACGGCCGGGCGCGGGTGCAGGCGATTAGCGACTGGCTCCACGCGAACATCGAGTACCGGTTTGGGTCGGGCCGGCCGGACCTGTCGGCCTGGGACATCATCCAGCGCGGGTATGGCGTGTGTCGCGATTATGCGCACACCGGCGTCGCGCTGTGCCGCAGCTTCAACCTCCCGGCGCGGTATGTGACGGGGCATCTGCCCGACATCGGCTATGTCGACCCCGGGTCGCCGATGGATTTCCACGCCTACTTCGAAGTCTGGCTCGACGGCGCCTGGCTGACCTTCGACGCGCGCTACAACGTGCCCCGGATCGGACGCATCAAGATTGCGGCGGGCCTCGATGCGGTGGACACCGCGTTTGCCACGATTTACGGGGCGATCAATCTGAGTTATTTTGAAGTCTGGGCGTACCAGGTCGCGCCCGGGACGGTGGCGATCGGGGATCCGATCGATCTCTCGATGCGGATCGACAGCTCGACGGTGGTAAGACGGCGCTGATCGCGCGGAAGCTCCAAATTCCAACCTTCAGGGAAACCTCTATCATTCAAGTGCCGGTCAAATATTCCAAGGGCCGGCTGATCTTTTTGAGGATTGGAGATTCATTCGAGGTTGGAACTTGGAATTTGGAGCTTCCTCCGTCACCGCTTAAGAACGCGTTTTGACTTTAACGGCCAACTGGCAGACTGGTTTTTTATGCAACTCGGAGGCATCCATCATCTCACGGCGGTGACCGCAAATGCATCGGCCAACCACGCCTTCTACACGCGCACCCTCGGCCTGCGGCTGGTCAAGAAATCGGTGAACCAGGACGACGTATCGGCCTACCATCTGTTCTACGCCGATGGCGAGGCAACGCCGGGGACCGATCTGACGTTTTTCGACTGGCCGGTGGCGCGGGAGCAGCGCGGCTCGAACAGCATTGTGCGCACCGGGCTGCGCGTGGGCAGCGAGGCGAGCCTGCAGTGGTGGAAGAAATATTTCGAGCGCCTGACGATCCCGCACCGGGACATCGGCGAGCGCGCCGGCCGGGCGACCCTCGATTTCGAGGATTTTGAAGGCCAGCGCTTCGGGCTCGTCGTGGATGATTCGAAGGCGCCGGTCCATCCTTGGGCCAAGAGCCCGGTCCCGACCGAGCATCAGATCCGTGGCTTGGGCCCCATCATGCTGAGCGTACCGTCGCTCCAGCCGACGGAGCAGGTGCTCACGGAAGTTCTCAACATGCGAAAGGGGAAATTGATCGAGGTGAAGCGTAACCTCGTGTCCAGCGGCCACGATCAAATCGGGGCGACCCAGGTGCAGGTCTTTGAAATGGGCCCGGGCGGACCGGGGGCGGAATTGCACGTCGTCGTGGAGCCGGGGGCGCGTCACGCGCGCCAGGGCGCGGGCGCGGTGCACCACGTGGCCTTCCGCACGACGGCGAAGGAATACCTTGCCTGGGCGGAGCGGTTGGAAAAACTCGGCATGCGCTCCAGCGGTCCCGTGAACCGGTTTTATTTCCAAAGCCTCTATTTCCGCGAGCCGAACGGCATCCTGTTCGAGATTGCCACGGACGAGCCCGGCTTCACCGCCGACGAGCCGATGGACCAGCTCGGCGAGAAACTGGCGCTGCCGCCCTTCCTGGAAGGCCGGAGGAAAGAGATCGAAGCAGGCCTAAAGCCTTTGGCTTAAGCCAGACGGATGGTTTTCGCGCAGAGGCGCTGGGCCGCGGAGCAATCCGAGTCATAAACCATGAGAAGAGCTTGGCCTTGGGACGCAGGCCTTGATCTCTTCGGGCTCTGCGCCGCCGCGCCTTTGCGCGAATTTTCTTTGGGCTACATTCCCGGAAAGCCGCCTTTGCCCTTCATGGCCTCGATCTGGCGCATCATCTTTTTGGCGCCGCCGCCCTTCATCATCTGCATCATTTTCTGCATCTGCTGGAACTGCTTCATGAGCTGATTTACCTCGACGATTTTCACGCCGGAGCCAGTGGCGATGCGTTTGCGGCGATTGCCATTCAAGATGTCAGGTTTGCGGCGTTCCTGCGGCGTCATCGACTTGATGATGGCTTCCGTGCGGGCCATCTGCTGGTCGGCGCCTTCGGGGAGCTGCATGCCGCTCATGCCGGGCATCATGCCGATGATGCTCTGCATCGAGCCCATTTTCTTCACCTGCTGCATCTGCGCGAGGAAGTCCTCGAGGTTGAAGTCCGCCTTGCGCATCTTTTCGGCCATGCGCTCGGCTTCCTGCTGGTCGATGTTCTCCTGCGCCTTCTCAACGAGTGAGACCACATCGCCCATGCCGAGGATGCGGGAGGCGAGCCGGTCGGGGTAAAACGTGTCGAAGTCGCCGGTCTTTTCGCCGGTGCCGATGAACTTGATCGGCACGCCGGTGATGGCCTTCATCGACAGCGCCGCGCCGCCGCGAGCATCGCCGTCGAGCTTGGTCAGAACGAGGCCGGTGAGGGCGAGCGCGTCGTGGAACGCCTTGGCAACGTTGACGGCTTCCTGGCCGAGCGCGCCATCGGCGACGAGCAGCACCTCGTCGGGCTGCACTTTTGCGTGGAGGCGCTTCACTTCTTCGATGAGGTCGGCGTCGATTTGCAGACGGCCGGCGGTGTCGAAGATGATGCAGTCGCAGGCTGCAGCCTGCGCGGCGGCGAGGGCGGCGACGCCGATGGCGGGGACGTCCTTTGACGCACGGTCGGCGTAGAAGGCGAGTTCCTCCTGCTTCGCCAGGATCTCGAGCTGGTCGATGGCGGCCGGGCGGTAGATGTCGCACGCCGCAACGAGCGGGCGGTAGCCGCGCTTTTTCAACAGCTTGCCGAGCTTGGCGGTGGAGGTGGTCTTGCCCGAGCCGTGGAGGCCGACCATCAGGATCTTGAGCGGGCGGACGGGGGAGAGGTCGGTCGAGCCCTCGCCGAGGAGCCGGACGAGTTCATCGTTGATGATCTTGACGACCTGCTGGCCGGGGGTGACGGACTTGGTGACCTGCTGGCCGACGCACTGTAGCTGGACGCGCTCGACGAAATCGCGGGCGACCTTGAAATGGACATCAGCGGCGAGGAGGGCGGTGCGGACCTCCTGGAGGGTCTCCGCCATGTTGGCCTCGGAAAGCTGGCCGACCCCGCGCAGGTTGCGGAGGGCGCTGCCGAGTTTGTCGGTCAATGATTCAAACATGAGAATGGGCAGTGAAACCGGTTGGCCGCCCTAATCCATGCTAATTATTCCGGATGTTTCACACAGAGGCACGGAGAACACAGAGCCAAGCCGATGACTTGCTTTCTCTGTGTCCTCTGTGTCTCCGTGCGAAACCTTTCCGGATGAGTCCATGCCCTAATTGGCTACCCGTTTAATACCATCCTTGAGCAGCGGAACATTGAAATTGATGAGCAATCCGATTTTAAGCCCCGACAAACGGAGGTAGGTGAGAAGCTGCTTGAAATGCACCGGCTGAATAGCGTCCACTGATTTCAATTCCACCAATACCCGTTCGGCTACAAGCAGGTCGGCACGAAACGGGTCGGGAAATTTGAGCCCCGCGTAAGTAATGGGAATGACCTTCTGCTGTTCAACCACAAGGCCGCGTTTGGAAAGCTCGTGGGCGAGAACCGTTTCATAGACCGATTCGAGCAAGCCGGGGCCAAGCTCCCGATGGATTTTCAAGGAAGCATCAATGATGACGGCGGTAATTTCATTTTCGATTATATGTATCATGTTCCAGGAGGTTTCGCCTGAAGGCGTTGAGACACTGAACTTGCGCAGATGATAAAACGTCAGCATGCGGCCAAATCTTTCACTCTAATATGGCTTACTCCGTGTCCTCTGTGACTCTGTGTGAAACCTTCTTCTGTCAAAAATAGTGTGGCCTAGTGAAGGGAAAGCCCCGACGCTCCCGGTCCCTATGAACCCTGTTCTCAAGCTGTTGATCGAAGGCGGTCAGCTCACGACGGCGCAACTCGCGCAGGTCGCGGGCTTGTCCGAGGCCGCGGTGAACCAGCACCTGGAACAGTTGAAGAAGGAGAAAATCTTCCTCGGCTGGCGTCCGGTGCTCGATCTTTCGCACGAGGCCACCGCCGCCGCCGCCGTGCGCGCCGTCATCGAGGTCAAGATCACCCCGGAGCGCGGGGGCGGGTTCAACCGGCTCGCCGGGCGCATCAGCCGGTTCGACGAGGTCGAGTCGTGCTACCTCATGTCGGGCGGGTTCGACCTGCTGCTCTTCGTCAAGGGTCCGTCGCTCCAGAAGGTCGCGGGCTTCGTCTCGGAGAAGCTCTCGACGGTCGAGGGCGTGCTGTCGACGTCCACCCACTTCATGCTGCGCTGCTACAAGGACCAGGGCTTCCAGTTCGAGCAGGGCGAGGCGCAGGGCACGCGGCTCAACGTCGCTCCCTGACCGGAGGCATCTCCCATGAGTACCGACCCAAAACAATGGGTGGCGGGCCACGTGGCCGCGCTGCCCAAGAGCGGCATCCGCGACTTCTTCGAACTGGTGGCCAAGATGAAGGGCCAGGACGTGATCTCACTCGGCGTGGGCGAACCCGATTTTGTCACGCCGTGGCACATCCGCGAGGCGGCCATCTATGCCCTGGAGAAGGGCAAGACCTACTACACTTCCAACCTTGGTCTGATCGAACTGCGCCGCGCGATCGCGGACTATGTCGCGGAGCACTTCAACGTCAGCTACCGCCCGGAAGACCAGGTCATCATCACCGTCGGTGTCAGCGAGGCGCTCGATCTCGCCTGCCGCGCGTTCATCAATCCCGGCGACAAGGTGATGTACCACCAGCCGTGCTATGTGTCGTACCACCCGAGCATCGCGCTGGCGCACGGGCAGGGCATCGCGGTGCCGACCTATGCGAAGGACAACTTTGCGCTGACGGCCGAGGCGCTGCGCGCCGCGTGGCAGCCCGGGGCGAAGCTGCTCATGCTCAACCTCCCGTGCAACCCGACCGGCGGCACGTGCAGCGTGGAGCAGCTGGAGAAGATCGCCGCTTTCTGCCGCGAGAAGGACCTGCTGGTGCTGACCGACGAGATTTATTCCGAGCTGAGCTTTGACGGCCCGCACACGAGCATCGCGAGCCTGCCGGGCATGGCGGAGCGCACGATCTTCCTGCACGGCTTCTCGAAGGCGTTCGCGATGACCGGCTGGCGCATCGGCTATGCCTGCGGCCCGGCGGCGCTGATCGACGCGATGATGAAGGTGCACCAGTACACCATGCTGTGCGCGTCGATCATCGCGCAGGAGGCGGCGCTCGAGGCGCTGCTGCGCGGTCGTGACGGCATGCTTCAGATGCGCGAGCAGTACCACCGCCGTCGCGATCTCGTGGTGCGCCGCTTCAACGAGGCCGGCCTCAAGTGCCACTCGCCGCGCGGTTCCTTCTATGCCTTCCCCGATGTGACCTCGACCGGTCGCACCGAGAAAGAATTTGCCGTGGGACTGCTCGAAAAGGAAAAGGTGGCCGTGGTGCCGGGCGTGGCCTTCGGGCCAAATGGCGCCGGCCATGTGCGCGCCTGTTTTGCCACCAGCTACGAGCAGCTCATCGAGGCGTGCGACCGGATCGACCGGTTTGTGCAAGGCAAGGCGAAGTAAATTTACAGGAGCTAACCAAGGGAACGGAGTTTTCGTTCTCGGTTGCCTCTGTTTCCTCCTGTAAAACAAAACCATGAATCGCACCGTTGCTATCGTCGGCCGACCCAATGTCGGCAAAAGCCGGCTCTTCAACCGGCTGGCGCGGAAGCGCATTTCCATCGTGCACGACCAGCCGGGCGTGACGCGCGATGTCATCTCCGCGGAGATCAAGGAGGGCGCCTACACGTTACTCGACACGGGTGGCCTCGGCTACAAGGGCATCGACACGCCCGCCGCGCTCACGGCGGCGTCGGAGGAGCAGGTGGGCTTTGCGATCGATACGGCCGCGGTGATTCTCTTTGTGGTCGACGGACTCGAAGGCCTGACCGGGCTGGACGAGCGCATCGCCACGCGCCTGCGCCGGAGCAAAAAGAAAGTCATCCTGGTGGTGAACAAGGCGGACTTCGACGACCACAAGGTGGAACTCGCCGACGCCTACAAACTCGGATTGGGCGAACCGCTGCGCATTTCCGCCGAGCACGGTAATGGCGAGGAGGAGTTGCGTGTCGCGATCCTCGCCCTGCTCGCGCCGCTGCCGGAGCCGGACGCCTTGGCCCCGGTCAAGACCGCGGCCGATCCGCTCTGCTTCTGCTTCATCGGCCGGCCCAATGTCGGCAAGTCCTCGCTCGGCAACCGCCTGCTGCAAAGCGACCGCCTGATCGTGAGCCCGGTGCCCGGCACGACGCGCGACGCCATCGAGCTGCCCTTTGAATTCAAGGGTCGCGACAAGAAGCTCTATCCCTTCCGGTTGATCGACACCGCGGGCATCAAGGCCGCCACCAAGCTGGCCTCGCCGATCGAGTATTTTTCGCGCCTGCGCTCGCTCGACGCGATCCAGCGCGCCGATGTCGTCTTCCTCGTGCTCGATGCGATGGAGGGCGTTACCCAGCAGGACAAGGCGATCGCCGGCGAGGCACTGAAGGAGCGCAAGCCGATCGTCATCGTCGTCAACAAGTGGGACCTCGTACAGGCGGCGTTCAAGCAGCAGGGCGGCTTCAAGCCCTACAAAAGCGACCGCGATTACCGCGAGAAGTACGAGCACGCGCTGTTCGAGCGCCTGTACTTCACGCCGGGCTCGCCCCTAATCTTTGCCTCGGCCATGAGCGACTACGAGATCGACCGCATGCTTAACGCCGCGGTGCAGCTCAACCGCACCCTCGACAAGAAACTGCCCACCGCGAAGCTCAACCAGGTGCTCGGCCATCTGACCGAGCGGACGCCGCCGCCCTCCATCGCCGGCCGCCGCTTCCGGATCTACTACGCCACGCAGACGTCCACCCGGCCATTCCGCATCAAGCTGTTTTGCAACCGAGAGGAGAAGCTGACCGAGCAGTACCGCCGCTATCTCGAGGCCGGACTGGTGAAGGAGTTCGGCTTGAACGGCTGCCCGATTTATTTCGATCTCATTGGCAAAAAACGGGACGAGGCGCGGGGCAGCCGCGGCGGCGGCCACGCGTCGGCCGAGTACAAATCCGAGCATGAAACTATCGAAGACTGATTACCGTGGCGGCGGCGCGCTCGTGCTGGCGACGCCGGCCCTCGAACTGGTGCTGACGACCTCCGTCGGGCCGCGCGTCGTATCCTTGCGCTCGCTGGTGGGCCGGGCGGGAAACCTGTTTCTGGAGCAGCCGGCCGGCGAACAGCGCTACCACGGTTATTACCTGCGCGGCGGGCACCGGCTCTGGCACGCGCCCGAGGATATCGTCCGGAGTTACCAGCCCGATGACGAGCCGCTGGAGGTGAAGCTGCTGCCGAAGGGCGTGGCTCTGACGCAGCCGGTTGAGGCGCTGACTGGCCTGCAAAAGGGGATGAAGATTGAGCTGATGGGCAGCCGCACGGTGAAGGTCACGCACACGCTGACCAACCGCGGAGTCTGGGCGGTCGATTGCGCTCCGTGGGCGATCACGATGTTTCGCCCGGGCGGTCATGGAGTGCTGCCGCTCCTGCCGAAAGGCGACCACGCGCGGGGCGATCTGCTGCCGACCTATGCGCTGGTGCCCTGGAGCTTCACGGATCTCTCGCTGCCGGTGTGGGAGCTGCATCGCGATTTCATCGGCGTCAATGTGGCGAAGGCAAAGCAGGCGCAAAAACTCGGCCTCACGAATTATCCCGGCTGGTCGGCCTACTGGCTCGAAGGGACGACGTTCGTGAAATACGCCGCGGTGAATACCGCGGCGGCGTATCCGGATCTCGGCAGCTGTTTCGAGACCTTCACGAACGGGGACATGATCGAGCTCGAGACCCTCGGGCCGCTGGCGAAGCTCGAGTCGGGCCGCAGCTCGGCGCATGTGGAATACTGGGGCGTGCTCGACGGTTTGCCCAAGCCGGACACCGATGCGGCGTTCGCGAAGAAATTTGCCCCGGCGGTGAAGGCTTGGCTGGGAAAGTTGAAATAGCCTCGGCATGTTTCACGCAGAGACGCGGAGAACGCAGAGATTCAAACCCCGCATGACTCTGCGTCCTCCGCGCCTCTGCGTGAACAATGCCTGAGCCGGCTTGAATTGATTTCCGATGACACCGCTGCGTCTAGTTTTCCTTGGTTCCGATCCGATCGCGCTTCCGCTGCTGGACTGGCTGGCGGGGGAGGGTGCGGCGTTGGCGCAGGTTACTGCCGTCTTCACGCAGCCTGACCGCCCAGCGGGCCGAGGACAGAAGGTCCGTCCGAACGCGGTCAAGGCCTGGGCCCTTGAGCGCGGCCTGCCGGTTTATCAGCCGGAAAAGCTCACGGAGGAAGTCCGGGCCCAGCTGGCGGCGCTCGGCGCGGACGTCGCCCTGGTGATGGCCTATGGGCACATCCTCCGGGAGGAGTTCATCGCCATGCCGCGGCTCGGCACGCTCAATTTGCACGCCTCGATCCTGCCGAAGTATCGCGGGGCCTCGCCAATCCAGGCGGCTATCGCCGGCGGCGAGCACGAGACCGGCGTGACCCTGATGCGCATCGTGCGCCGGCTCGATGCCGGACCGGTGGCCGACGTGGAGCGCGTGCCGATCGCGCCGTTGGACACGGCGGTGGAGATTGAGGGCAAGCTGGCCGCGGCGTGCGTACCGCTAGTCGCGCGCGCGCTCCCGGGACTGCTCGCCGGCTCGCTGGTCTTCGCGGCACAGGATGAGACGGCGGCGACACATTGCCGGCGGTTGGAGAAGGAAGATGGCGCGTTGGACTTCAGTGCTCCTGCCGCAGTCCTGGCCGCGCGGATCAACGGGCTTTTCCCCTGGCCCGGCTGCACGACGACCATCAATGACCAAGTCGTTAAGCTTGGCCTGGCCGATGTGGTAGACGGCGGGGGTGCGGCTGGAGAAGTGCGCGGCACGGATGCAGCCGGCCTGCTCGTCGGAACCGGAGCCGGATTGCTGCGCTTGCGGCGGTTGCAGCGGCCCGGTGGGCGGATGTTGAATGCCGATGAGTTCCTGCGCGGGTTTCCCGTGGCGACGGGGACCCGGCTAGGCTCCCATCCCATGTCGGTGCTGTTGACACGGAGCTGAGTTGGGCGTGTAACTTCAAAGAGATGGACGGCGGCCGGAATGAATCACGTTCGACTAGCGTCGAGCCGACACACCCCGGCGCTGCGCGCCACCCCTCCTGATAGAGGGGAACAGATTGGATCCCCTCTAAAAAGAGGGGTGCCCGACAGGGCGGGGTGTGTTGCTTGGCTCAGCTTGTGGGGGAAACCACGGCTCGGTCAGAATCCTTCCCCGTCTGCCGTACGTCAAATATCCGGACTACCGCACGCCCTCAGCGGTCGGTTTCATTTGCGCCAGCTTGCGGGCCGCCGCCTCGGGGATTTTTGGCACCGCCGCCGGGGCGTAATTGATGATGGTCATCGTCTCGTGCTTTTCCTCCATCGGGGCACTTTCATCGATCCGGCCCTCTCCCTCCCGGTGACCCCCGAGGGGCGGCAACACATTGCGGATCGTCACCGTTGCTTCGGTCCGGACCGTGTAGGTGCGAATCAGGCCGTCCTTGATCTGGAAGCTGAGGCTGCCGGAGATGTCCTTCACGAGCAGATGCACGGGGTTCGGGCCGAAAACAATACCGGCCATCCGGGGCGAAAGTTCACCGATGATATCATCCCCGGCGGGTTTGAAGGTCCGCACGTCGCGGATGAGCGCGGCCAATTCCACTTCCGGACGCATCGTGGCGAGCGCCGCGCTGGCGATCTGCAGCGCGTTCCGGCCGGGATCACCCTTTTTGATCGCAGCATCCAACAATGGCTGGAGTTCGGCGCGGGTCAGCCAGCCTGCCGGCGTTGAAACCACGCCACCGCTCCCGGCCGGAATGACCGCTGTCGCGCCGGAATCTCGCGGCGATTCGGCGAAGATCACCGTAGTGGCATCGGATCGTTTCGTTCCCTGCACATGCGGGACAATCCGCTCCACGGTCACGCTGCCGCGGGATAGTCCGTACGGAGTCTTGAAGACGCCGGAGCTGTTAACACCCCCGGGACTGCCCTCCAGGGTTTCCCATGCATAGCTATGCTGGTCTCGCAGGCGCTCGAAGGCGGCGGTGACATCGGCGGCAGGATCGGCGTGCAACGGTGCCAACAGGCCCGCGTTGAGCAGGCAGAGGGCGAAATACCGGCATGTCTTCATCGAGGGCGGGGGTATGACGCCAAAAACGAGAGTTTCGCGCTCTTTGTCAACGGGCGGGGGCTACAAACTGCAGGCCTCAAAACCTCTCGCGACAGAAATATTCCCATGAGCTGTGACAATACGCAGGCCAGCAGTTCATGAGGCCGGAACTGGCCCGATTACATGCCGCTTGTTTTCGCCGGAGGCTTTGCGCAAGCTGGCTTCATGGTGAAATTCAGCTGGGTTTTTTCCGGTTTGCTTCTGACGGCGGTCGTTCACGCGCAAAATCCGCAGATTGACCTGGCCAATCTCCGCGAGGACGTGCGCGGGCTGACGCAGCGGGTGGGGGATCTTTCGCTCCGCCTCGAACAGGTCGAGCAGCAGAACCGGGACCTGAAGAGCAAGGCGGGCACCACCGAGCGCACCTTCGTGACGCTCACGCAACTCAACGACGCCATCGCCGACCTCAGCCGCACGCTCAAGTCCGCGGATGCCGCCACCAAGGCCGAGACGCTCCAGCAGGTCGCGGCGCAGATCGACAAGCTCGCGAAGCAGACGAATGCGGCAATTGATGCTCTGGCCAAGAACATGGCCACGCGCCCGGTGGTCCAGGCCACGTTCACGGAGGATTATTCCAAGCAGGGCGTGAGCTACACGGTGATGAAAAACGACAACCTGGCCTCCATCGCGAAGAAGACCGGGGCCAAGCAGCAGGACATCATTAACGCCAACAAACTCGCCAATCCGTCGAGCCTGCAGGTCGGCCAGACCCTTTTCATCCCCGGCGGCAACGCTCCCGGGGTGAGCATTCCCGAAGTCAAATAACCAAACCATGGCTGCTCCCAAATCCCGACTTGGCCGCGGACTCGGCGGCCTGATCGCCGCCGCGAAACCCGCGGCGCCCCTTGTTCCCGAGGCCGCGCCCGCCACGGCTGCGGCCCCGGCGCCCGCCACCACCGGCGCGCCCGGCTATCAGGAAATTTTAACCCACCTCATTGAGCCGAGCCCCTATCAGGCCCGCCGCGAGATACCCGCCGACCAGCTCAACGAGCTGGCGGAAAGCATCCGCGCCGAGGGGCTCCTGCAGCCCATCGTGGTGCGCCGACAGGGCGACCGTTTCCAGCTTATCGCGGGCGAACGCCGCTGGCGTGCCTTCCAGCAGCTCCGCCTCAAGACGATTCCCGCCCGCATCGTCGAGGCCAGCAACGCCTCGTCCGCGGCGCTCGGCCTGATCGAAAACCTGCAGCGCGAAGGGCTGAACGCGATCGAGGAGGCCCACGGTTATGCGAGCCTCATCCGCGACTTCGACCTCACCCAGGACACTGTCTCCGAACGCGTCGGCAAGGGCCGCGCCACCGTGGCCAACGCTCTGCGCCTCCTCTCGCTGGATGCGGAGCTGCAGGGGTTCGTCGCGAAAAATCTCCTGAGTGTCGGCCATGCCAAGGTGCTGCTTGGGATCGAGGATGCATCCCAGCGCGGCTTGCTCGCGCGGCGCGTCATCGAGGAAGGCCTCAGTGTCCGCGCCACGGAGAAACTGACGGAGTCGGCCCGGGCCGCGGGCGGCACGGGCCGGACGAAATCCCGCGCCCGTGGGCTGTCGACGAAGGATGCCGCGACCGTGTCGGGCATTGCGCAAAAGCTCACCACTCATTTGGGCGCCCGGGTGGCGGTGCTGCACTCGGCCAAGAAGGGCCGGATCGTGATCGAATACCACGGGAACGAGGACCTCCAGCGCCTGCTGGAGAAGCTCGGCGTGGAAGCCTGAGGAGAAGGGACGGGCGGTCGCCCGAAGGTAGGGCGAACCGTCCCCGGTGAGCCGTTCGACAAGCTCACGATCCCAGACCGCAGCTCCTCCTTCGCCAAGGCTTCCGCGAGACCAGTCGGCAGGGACGCCTCGTCCTACCAATGATTGACAACCCCCGTCCGGGTCTGCTGCGTTAACCCCTCCCATGAGCATTGTCATCTGGATCCTGACCCTCTTCCTCATCCTCACCTCGTTTTTCCTCATCCTCATCGTGCTCGCCCAGAAGGCGAAGTCCGATGGTGGCGTGGGGGCCGCGATGGGCGGCGGCGTGGCGGAGGCGGCCTTTGGCGCCGAGACCAGCAATGTCCTGTCCAAATCCACCATCTACGCGTCCATTGCGTTCTTCGTTCTGGCGCTCGTGCTTTATCTGACCCGCCTCCACCAGCAGCACCACGGTCCGGCGGGAGCCGCGCTGCCGACGATTCCGGTTTCGACGGCGCCCGTGCTGCCTCCGATGGGAAGCCCCGCTCCGGCGGTCGCCGTTCCGCTGACCCCCGCTGCCACCCCCGTCGGCGCTCCGGCCGCTGCGATGCCCGCTCCGGCTCCGGAGCCCGCCAAGAAGCCCTGATCGCGTGATCTCCGACCGGTATGCCACGCCCGCCTGCATTCGGCGGGCGTTTTTCTTTGGGGTACTGGCCGCGGCCTGTTTCGCGCCGGCGGCCCAGGCCCAGCGAGGCTATCGGCCGCCGCCCGGCTACCTGCAGTTGGGCAAGCCCGACCAGGACGAGGGACGGCGGATCATCGGGGAATTCCGCGCGATGGGTGCGATGGGCATCACCGGGGACTACTATCTTGAATTTGAACTGCGGGTGATGCCGCGCCGCGGCGAGGAGAGCAGCTATGCCGGCCGCATGTGGGGCAGCCGCAACGAGCAGGGCGCCATCTCCCGCGTGGGCTTGACGACCGGCGGCACCGGGCAGCGCCTGCTGGTGCAAAACGGCCCGCAGGCTGCCGTCTGGAGCGCGGGCGGAACGGCCGGCGAACCGGTGGCCATGCTCGGAGTCGCGGCGCTCTTCACGCCGCTGGCCGGGACGGACCTGACGCCCTTCGACCTGCAGATGCCCTTTCTTTACTGGCCGGATTTTGTCTTTGAGGGCGTGGCGAAGATCCGCGGCCGGCCCGCCCATCAGTTCCTGCTTTATCCGCCGGCGGACTTTGCGGCCAAATATCCCGCGCTCACCGGCGTGCGCCTTTATCTCGACACCCAGTTCCACCAGCCGGTCCAGAGCGACCAGATCGGGGACGGCGGCCGGCTGCTCAAGTCCATGACGGTGCAGGAGCTCAAGAAAATCGGGGAGCAGTGGATTCCCAAGACGATCGACCTGCGCGACGAGGCCACGCACAACAAGACCCGCTTCAGCGTCACGGGCGCCGCGCTAAGCCAGACTTTTCCCGGCGGGCTGTTTGCGCCGGCGGCGCTGGCCGACGAGGCGCGTTCACCCGCCGCCGCGAGCGTGACCCGGATCCAACCGTGAAGGACCGGAAGAAAGCCAGGACCAGTGCCGTTGTTTTCGACCTGGATGGCACGCTGATCGACAGTCTGCCGCTGGTGTTGCGGGCGTTCTCGCATGCGCTGGAGCCGTTCGGCCCGCGGCCGACGATGGAAATCTTCGCGAAGCTGGGCGGCCCGCCCCAGCGGATTTTCCACAACCTGCTTAACGGAGCCGAGCATGTGCCGGCCGCGATCAAGCGGCTGGAGGCGTTCAATCGCGACAACGACCACCTGATCAAGCCGTTTACCGGCGCCGGCGTGATGCTGGCGCAGTTGAAGGAACGCGGGGCGCAACTCGCCGTCTGGACGGGGCGCGATCGCGAGACCACGGACATCCTGCTACGCGAGCACGGGATGACGGATTTTTTTAACACGGTGATGTGCGGCGACGACCTGCCGACGCACAAGCCGGACCCGCAGGGCCTGCGCGAAATCCTCGGCCGGCTCGGTGTGGCCGCACCCGAGGCGCTCATGGTGGGTGATGCCGACGTGGATGTCCTCGGAGGCGCGGCTTGCAGCGTCGACACCGTGCTGATCCGCCATGCGCGCGAAGTGCACCAGGAAGTCAGCGCGAAGGCCTGGCGCACGGTGACATCGCCGTTTGAGGCCTACGAGCTGGCGCTCGGGCGGGTCGGGGCGAAGTAAGCGTGGTAGGGCTCGACCTTGGTCGATGCCTCTCCGTCATGGATACGCGGCCGCGGCGCGGACCAAGGTCCGGCCCTACAAATAAAAACATCGGGCGATTGGGATTAATTCCCTCACTTCCCCAGCGCCCGCTCAGTCGTGGCATCGAAGAGGTGCGCGTGGTCGAGGTCGAAGGTGACCTTGATCCGGTGGCCCGGTTCGAAACGGTCGGTGGGACGCACGCGTGCGATGAAGGACGTGGCCGCGGTATCCAGATAAAGATAAGTCTCGGCGCCCATCGGCTCGGAAATCTCGACCTTTACCTCGGCCGTGCGGGCTGGATCGGGTGAGGCGAGGGTAAGGGTATCTTGGATGTTTTCCGGCCGGATGCCCAGGACGATGGGCCGGTCAATGTGGCCGTCCGCTTGGGCGGAAAGCGCGTCGGTGAGTCCGAGGGTGAGCGTAGAGCCGCGCTCGTTGCCCTCGACAAAGGCGAGCTGGCTGCCGGCGCGGCGGATCGTGCCGCGGAAGAAATTCATCGGCGGGCTCCCGATGAAACCCGCGACGAAGAGGTTGACGGGGTGGTTGTAGAGCACGAGCGGCTCGGCCACCTGCATGATGTCGCCGTCGCGCATCACGCAAATTCGGTCGCCCATGGTCATGGCCTCGACCTGGTCGTGCGTGACGTAGATCATCGTGGCGCCGAGGCGGGCGTGGAGCTTGGAAATCTCGGTGCGGGTGGTGACGCGCATCTTCGCGTCGAGATTCGAGAGGGGTTCGTCGAACAGGAAGACCTTCGGCTTGCGTACGATGGCGCGGCCGACGGCCACGCGCTGGCGCTGGCCGCCGGAAAGAGCCTTCGGCCGCCGCTGAAGATAGTCACCGAGGCCCAGCATGGCCGCGGCCTCGCGCACGCGGGCGTCGATTTCGGTCGCGGGCAATTTCCGCAATTTCAACCCGAAGGCCATGTTGTCGTAGACGGACATGTGCGGGTAGAGGGCGTAATTCTGGAAGACCATCGCGATGTCGCGGTCTTTCGGCAGCACCTCGTTCACCACGCGGCCGTCGATGGTGATCGTGCCCGTGGTGATTTCCTCCAGCCCGGCAATCATGCGCAGCGTCGTGGACTTGCCGCAGCCCGACGGCCCGACCAGCACCATGAACTCGCGGTCCTCGATGGTGAGATTGATGCCGTTGACCGCCTTCACCCCGGCCCCGCTTTTCTCGGGGTAGATCTTGACGAGGTGCTCGATGACGACTTTGGCCATGGATGGGAAGCGGGGAGGGAAGCCGCGGTGAAAATCAAGCAAGGGAAAGGTGAGTCAACGCCATACCCCAATTTTTCGTTGCTTGCGGGTCGTCGCGGGTGCCTGCTCACGCGGTTTCCTGCTTCCCGCCATGCCCGTCAAAAAATCCCCCAGTTGGGCGCCGCTGACGTTTGACCTGACCCAGCCGCAAGCCGCCAAGATCGAGATGGCGCGCCGGACCCTCGGATTTGGCACCCAGAGCGAAGTGGTGCGCGCGGCGATCGGGCAGTTTGATTTTTCCAGCTTTGAGGCCAAACGGCCCGTCGAGCGGCAGATCTCCGTCCGGCTCGCGCCGGAGCTGCGAGAAAAACTTCGGCAACATGCCCGGCGCAAGAACGTGAGCATCGGCGAGCTCCTGCGCGTGGCGCTTGAGCGGCTGGTCACGGCGAAGGCCGGGTCGCACAAGACGTCAGTTTCGTCCAAACGGAGAAAATAAGCGGATTGGTTTCGCGCGGAGGCGCAGGGGCGCAGAGCGGGGAAGCGGGCATTTATCCGGAGAATACGAGATCGATCCCGGAGCAGGGAGATTGCCTTCATTGCCTCCTAGGTTGTGGCGGGCCGCCCTTCGCGGCTTTGCGCCTCTGCGCGAAACCATGCCGGGCTTGCGTTTCCGTTTTCCGGCCCTTTTCGTTTTGGCCCTTTGTCCATGAGCCAATCTCCTGCACCTCTCTCGTCCTGGGCCCGCCAGGTGGCGCCGTCGCCGACCCTGGCCGTTGATGCCAAAGCCAAGGCCCTGGCCGCCGCCGGGGAGGACGTCTGCGGCTTTGCCGCCGGCGAACCCGACTTCGACACGCCCGAGCATATCAAGGCGGCCTGCATCGCCGCGCTGAAGGCCGGCAAGACCAAGTATGCGCCCACCCCCGGCATCGAGCCGCTGCGCGTGGCCATTGCCGAGCGCTACCTGACGGACTACGGCCACAAGGTCGCGGCCGGGCAGGTCGTCGTTTCTCCGGGAGGCAAGTTTTCCTGCTACCTTGCGGTGATGGCGACGTGTTCACCCGGCGATGAGGCCATCGTGCCCGCGCCGTTTTGGGTGAGCTACCCCGAGATGGTGAAGCTCGCCGGCGCCGTGCCGAAGCTCGTGCTCGCCGACGACCGCACCGGATTCAAGCTCACGCCCGCCCAGCTGGAGGCGGCGATCACGCCGCGCACGCGGCTTCTCATCCTCAACTCGCCCTCGAACCCGACCGGCGCCGTGTACACGCGCGCCGAGCTCGCGGCCCTCGTTGCGGTCGCGGTGAAGCACAACCTCTACATCCTGTCGGACGAGATGTACGAGCATCTCATCTATGACGGCGCGAAGCCCACGTGCGTCGCCACGCTCAGCCCCGAGGCAGAGGCCCGCACGCTTATCATCGCGGGTTTTTCGAAGACCTATGCCATGACCGGCTGGCGCATCGGCACGCTGGTCGCACCGGCGCCCCTCGCCAAGGCCGTCTCGGAGCTGCAAAGCCAGATGTCGTCCAACGTCACGACCTTCGCCCAGTACGGCGCGCTCGCGGCGCTCACGGAAAAGGAGAAGACCGCCGCCGCGCTTAAGGAGATGCTTGTCGCCTTCGACCGCCGCCGGAAATTCCTGCATGCCGGCCTCAACCAGATTCCCGGCATGAGCTGCCTGCTCGCCCAGGGCGCGTTCTACCTGTTTCCGAATATTTCCCGCTTTGGCCTGACCGACGTCGAGTTTTGCCACCGCCTCCTGGAAACGGAAAAAGTCGCCGCGGTCCCGGGCAGTGCGTTTGGCGCCGAAGGTTACCTTCGTCTCAGCTATGCCACGAGCGACGAGATCATCGCCAAGGGCCTCACCCGGCTGGCGAGGTTCTGCGCGACGCTGCGGAAATAAAGGCCGTCATTCCTGTTCCCTGATGGGACGGGACGCCGGGATGGCCGCCGCTACAACCAATGGAACCGGTGCTGCCGGTTCTTGAGTTGTCCGGCAATTTTCGGATGATTGCCGCATGGACGCCGAGATTACGCCCACCCCCAATGGACCGCTGCACGCCGAGCGGATCAAACTGCTTAAAAACGACCGGGGCGAAACCATCCTCGCCACCGACGAATCGGTCTACCTCTGCCGCTGCGGCGCGTCGAAGAACAAACCCTATTGCGACGGCTCGCACACGGCGGCCGGTTTTTCCGGCCAGCGGCTGCGGGCGGCCGACGGCAAGGCCGTGGAGTTTGCCGGCCGGGAAATCACCGTGGTCGATGACTTCAGCCTGTGCGCCCATGCGGGGGCCTGCGTGGAGGGCGCGGCGAAGACGTTTTTCACCAAGGGGCCCGGGGGGCGCGTGTCCCATCCTGACGCTTCGTCCGCCGGGCAGGTTATCGCCGCCATCCGCCAGTGTCCCTCGGGAGCGCTGCTCTACAAGCTGCAGGGAAAACTCGTCCAGGATTATGCCGATCATACCGAGATCCGGGTCGAGAAAGACGGTCCGCTGCATGTGCAGCGCGCGAAGCTCAACGGCCCGGCCCGGCCGGCGACTGAAGACCATTACACCCTCTGCCGCTGCGGGGCGTCGCTGAACAAGCCGTTCTGTGACGGCATGCACGCCAAGGTCAGGTTTCAGGACGGCTCCGGGACGTGACTGAAACCAGCCCCGGCCGCTCGTGCGCAAGATTTCCCTGACTCTGCACCTGTGGCTTGGCTTGCTGGCCGCGGTCTTTCTTTTTGTCGAAGGGACCACCGGGGGAATCATGGCCTGGGGTCCGGAGATTTTGCGGATGTTCAATCCGCCGGGGTCACGGACCGAAGCGCGGGTTTATCACCTGCCACCCGGCCCCGGGCCGCTTTCGTTGACCCGCCTGAGTGCAGTCCTGGAAGAAAAATATCCCGGTTTCCGGATCCGGACCATGCAGTTCTCCCCCGTGCCCGACCTGGCGTGGTCGGCGGAACTCCAATCGCCGGCCTCGGCGGCACTGACGGTCTGGTTCAATCCCCGCACGGGCGAGACCCTGGCCGAGCAGCCCGAACCGGTTATTCACTTGGGCTGGCTGCAGCCACTCGTCCAGACCGCGAGTCACTTCCATGGCGACGCCGCGGCCGGCATCGCCCTTTTATCCTGGCCTGCTCGGGCTTGGTCCTGTGGTGGCCGCGGCGGATATTCGCGCTCCGGCGGCCGGTTTCATCTTCCGCCCGGACAAATTTCGAGCTGCACAATGCGATCGGATTCTATTCCTCGCTCTTCCTGTTGTTCTTTTCGTCGACCGCCATGGTCATGTCCGTGTTTTCGCGCCCGACCATGGCGATCATCAGTCGTCTCACCCATACCCCGGTCCGATCAGTCAGCGCGGCGAGGCGGCCGACCAGTTTCAGGTCGTCCCGTACGCCTCTGCCGGTGCGACTGGACCTCGACCAGGCGCTGCAAGTCGCCGCCCGGGTGTACCCGGGGGTCACCTTTACCGAGCTCCGGCGGTTGAACGATGGGAATGGAGCACTGGTGTTTTCCTACGAAGAGCGGAACTCCATGCCTCCCCGCACCAGCTCCATTCTAGTGGATCCGGTCACAGGCAGGGTGCAGGAGATGCAGGACACTGCGAATTTCACTCCGGCGGAAAAATTTGTCCGCGTAACGGTGCGTCAGGTTCACTCCGGCGAGATTCTGGGCCGGCCTTGGCGCTGGATCGCCGGTTTCTTCAGCTTCATGCTCGCTCTCCTTGCGGTGACGGGACCAGCCATCTGGTGGCTCCGCCGGAGCGCAAAGCGTGGACCGGAACAGCCCGCCTAGCCGACGGATCCGCCAACCGACGTCAGGGATGGTTCAAGGTGCACCATCGCGATCATGGTCTGGGACAGGAATGGTTCGCTGCGGGCCCAATTCAAATCAGAGGAGCTTTCCTTGATCGCATCTTCGACTACCGCGCGGGGTGCCCCGGTGTGCCGTTCAATGCGGGAGAGCAATTCATCCAGCTGGGCGTCGAAGGATTCGAAATCGTCATCGGTGAGCACGGCCCACCTCCGCTTCAATGTTTCCTTGGTCAAGCTCCAGTCGCTTTTGATTTCGAGGGTCGTCATGTTGATGCGTTAGCATAGGCGCTCCGCCGGCCCTTTGCTATGGGTGGTTCGCCTACCGCGGCGTGAGTGGACGGCAGTCGTGAACCCACGGCTGGTCATTCCCCATCGGAGCCGGCCCGGCTTGATTTGAATTGGGCGGCAACCTTTGGAACCACCGTCCGTCTGCCCAGATGTCAGCTCGTCACCCCTTTGCCCATGATTACCCCAAAGCCGTTCCCAGCCTTGCGTGCCGCCGCCTTGTCCGCGGCGATTTTCATTTCGTCCGTGACCCTCGCCCGCGCGGAGGTCACGCCCATGGCGGTGTCAAAAGGGCAGGAGCCGCCAACTTCCTGGGTTGATCCCGACACGGGCCACCGGGTGGTCCGTCTCACGCGGGAGCCCGGCTCCGCGAGTTTCTATTTCACGGACAATGGCTATACGCCCGACGGCAAGCAGCTGGTTTATACGACGCCCGAGGGAATCTCGGTTCTGGTCCTGGCCACATTGCAGACCCGGCAGATCGTGCCCGGCCCGGTCCGCGCCATTGTGGTCGGACGGAAGACGCCGACGATATATTATACCAAGCCGACGAAGGATCCGCTGTATTCGGAGTTGTGGAGCACAAACGTGGACACGGGCGCGACCCGCAAGCTGGCGGAATTGCCGCGTCGCGGGAGCGTGGGGACGATCAATGCCGACGAGACGCAGGCGGCCGGGACTTACATCGAGGGAGATGCCACAGCTGGCGGCAATTATGACGGACAGACAGCAAAGCAGGCCGACGGGCCGGCCGCCAAGCAGGCCAACTCGCTCGAACAGCCGGCGAACAAGGTGCAGATGATGGCCGTCCGCCTGGCGGCGAAACTGCCGGTCACCATGTTCAAGGTGGACCTTGCCACGGGAAAATCGACCACGCTGCTGCAGAGCACGGACTGGCTCAACCACCTCCAGTTTTCACCGACCGACCCGACCCTGCTGATGTATTGTCACGAAGGGGTGAAGGTGCAGGTGGACCGGATCTGGACCATCCGCACTGATGGCACCAAGAACACGCTGGTGCACACCCGCAGCATCCAGATGGAAGGGGTGGGGCATGAGTGGTGGAGCCAGGATGGAAAAAACATCTGGTATGACATCAACATCGGCCGGCAAACCCACACGGACGGGGACAAGGATTATCCCACGTACACCCGCGCGCTGGTCGGATTTGTGGGCGGCTACAACGTGGAGACACAGGAGCGGATCTGGTACCACTACCAGCCGGAGGAGTGGTCCATCCATTTCAACACGAGTCCCGACGGGACCGTTTTCTGCGGGGACGGAGGCCGTTCGCCCAACTCGCACTGGCTATATCTGTTCCGTCCGGAACGGGTGCAGGATGAGAAGATGCTCGGCGATGACCTGATCCGGCTGGGCGCCTTCCACGCCGAGCACTTGGTCAACATGGCCCATCACAACTACAAGCTCGAGCCCAACGTCACCTTCACGCCGGACGCCAAGTTCATTGTCTTCCGGTCAAACATGTTTGGCCCGACCTACGTCTTTGCCGTCGAGGTTGCCAAGGCGGCCGCGCGCTAGCCGGCTGCCGGGACGGATGTCGGTGAACACCCCATGGTGGCCGGCCGTGGTGGGTCGTATGCTACCGGCATGAATCCATCCCTCCGGCACCTCGTGCCTCTCTTGCTCGCCACGGCGGTTTTAGTCCTCGTTGCCACCGGTTGCCAGACCTCCAAGGGCTTCGGCAAGGATATGGAGAACCTCGGTGACAAAATTCAGGACAAGGCAAAGTAACCCGCGTCGCCGCTTCGCGCGGCCCTCACAGCGGGCGACTGTGCTCCTTTGGTTCCGCCAGAGGCGTGAAATCGCGTCCGCCGTTGCTCAGCGCCGTGACGCGGGTGAACTCGGCGCCGAGAAACACGATCTGAGCCGCATAGTAACACCATAGCAGCAGCACGAGCAGCGAGGCGGCCGCCCCATAGGCGGAAGTCACGCTCGCGCGACCGAGATACAGTCCGAGCACGGATTTTCCTACAGTGAAGAGCACGGCGGTCACTGCCGCCCCGATCCAGACATGCCGCATCCGCACGCGCGTGTCCGGCAGCATCCGAAAGACCAGGGCAAAGAGGGAGGTCACAACGCCGAATGAAATCACGTTGTTCACGATCTGCAGCCCGAGCACCTGCAAGCCGAAGCGCTGCGCTGTCTGCGCCCCCAGCCAGCTCAACAACGCACTCGCGATGAGCGACACGAGCAGGAGGAAACCGGTGACCATGACGGTGACCAGTGAAAACAGGCGGCCCTTCATGAAGTGCCACCAGCCTTGCACGGGCTTGGGCTGCACCCGCCAGATGGCGTTGAGCGAATCCTGCAGGTGGGTGAAGACCCCGAGCGCGCCGAAAATCATCGTGCCGACGCCGAGCAGCGTGGCGATCAGGCCGGTGGTGGTGGCCACGGGACTCTGTACGCTGGCCACCGCGGCGCCCGCCTGGGAGCCCACCAGCCGCTCGATCTCACCAATGACCCGCTGCCGGGCATCGCCCTCGGCAAACACCGTTCCCGCCACGGCAATCGCCAACACCAGCAGGGGCGCGACCGCCACGGTCGTGTAAAAGGCCAGCGCCGCCCCCAGCCCCGGAATATTGTCGGCCATGAAGGCGTGGGCCGTCTTTGCCAAGATCCGGCCGGAGCGCTTGATGATGCTGACTTGCTCCACGACCGCGGTGACCGCCCTCTCACCCTTGAGCGGGGGTCGGCGCTTGCCGCGGCGGTGGGCAGTGAGGGTGGACATCGTGGATTTACGCCGCCGTCGCCGGTGAAGCAGTCGCGGCAGTCATGGTAGATTAAAAGGGGAGGTTGGCGCAGGAGGGATTATTTCCCGCCAGGCTTCTCCGTTTTATCCTGATTTTCAGGTGGTGGGTTCTTGGCCACGTCTTTTCCATCCGCGCTTTTTCCGTCGGGCAGGACGTTGTCGGCGTGCACCGTGCCCTCGACCTTCGGATTGAACGCCCGGATGAAGCCATGCCGGAACAGATTGGTGATGGTGGTGAAAAGGCCGAGCTTCGCGTCGCCGAACTTGCCTTCAAACGGGATGCGCGTGGCCACCTGGTCGCGCGATTTGTTCTTCACCAACCAGGCCAGGCCCGCGACCATGTGCTCCCAAATCCGCGAACTGACCCCCTTGTCCTTGTCCTCGAGATTGTGGAAATCGAGATTCTCGAAAAAAGGCATGACGTACCCTTGAAAACCGCCGTCGTGCCCCGCCATCTCGGCGACGAGGCGGAAGGTGCCCCGGCCCACGTCGACCTTGGCGTAGGCCCGGAGCGATTCGTTCAGCGCCGGCAGATTCACCTGGTCGAGCTTCAGGCTGAGGTGAAAATGCGGCTCGGCCGCCAGCGGCTCCGCGTTGAGCAGGAGGGTCAATTTCCCGGCGCCGAGGCTGTCGCCTTCCACCGTGATCTTCGCCGGAAACTCCCCGCTGTCCGCGTCGCCCGGGCGGTTGCGCAGGCCGGTGGCCGTCGCCCGCATGTGTGTGACGAAGAGGTTCACATTCGGCTTCCGTGTGGTGTCGACGTAACGCAGGAGACCGTCGGTGATTTCCAGGTGGGTGATGTCGATGGGGAAAATGGCCTGGATCACGTCCTGCCACCGGTGGTCCAGGTCGGTCTGGCTCTCCTCTGCGCTCGGGCCTTTCACAAAGTTGAGCTGCCCGTGGTCGATGGCGATATCGCTGACAATCTTCCGGTGCCAGAGCTCGCGCCACGCGAGGGAGAAATCGATGTCCTTCGCGAGGAAAAACGGTTCCCGCACCCGCTCGTTTTGCCGGAAAATCCCGACACCATGCAGGCTGTAGGCCCCGCGCCAGAGGTGGAGGTCGACATCATCGATATGGCCGGCGTAGCCGGGGATCCGCCCGAGCCGGTCATTCATCAGGCGCTGTACGACCAAGGGCAGGGCGAGCCGCCCCGCCAGCAGGAGACCGGCGATGATTGCCAGTGTGACGATCACGCGCCGTGGCCAGGAACGGACGCGCCGAAGGAGCCTCGAGTCTTGGATCGGCATGCAGCAGGGACCATACGCCGCCGCAGCATCGGCGAATATGGGGCGTTCCCCTACGCCGATGCACCAAGCCAGGGCACTTCTCCCTGGTGCCAGCTGGCGCGATTCTGATTGCGCGCCCCGGCATTATCGGTGGCCCTGTTGGCATGGGCGCCAAATACCTGCCGTCGATCAAGGACCTGAAAGCCAACCAGCGCTTCCACCAAAAGCAGCGCACCCTGCCCAAGTTCAAAAAGGCGTCCGGCCCTCCACCTGCGAACAAGGGCGGGAAGAAGTAATCCGGCCTGGGCTGATATTCGCGGGTCTGCTTGGCGCCTGGATCCTGCGCCATTGCCCGAATTCCTCGAAGGCGAGCGCCGCGGGGTTGGGCGGTGGCACGGGAGAAGCTTTTCAGGGAGCTGCCCGCCCCATGAAAATCCTCGCTGTCTCCGATCTGCACTTCGGTCTCACGCAATTCGACTGGCTCGTGCAGCAGGCGGAGCATTACGAGCTGGTTATCATCGCGGGCGACCTGCTCGACCTCGGCGGGCATCTGGACCTCGATTCGCAAATCACCGTCGTCGTCAAATATCTCCGCGCCATCAGCCAAAAAACCCGCCTCCTGGTCTGCTCCGGCAATCACGACGGCGATGAGAAGAACGAGGCGCAGGAGTTTATTGCGCGCTGGCTGCGGCGGGTGCGCGCGGCGGGCCTGGTGGTGGATGGTGGCGCCGTCGAGGTGGGCGGCCTCCGGCTGTCCGTCTGCCCCTGGTGGGACGGGCCCTCCACTCGCGAGGCGATGCAAAAGTTTCTGCGCGCGGAGCAGGGCCATTCACCTGCGACCTGGCTTTGGGTCCACCACGCCCCGCCCGATGGCGTCGGTGTTTCCTGGACCGGCAAGGAGCATGCCGGTGACGCCTTCCTGGTGGGCATCATCCAGGAACTCCGGCCGGATTTTGTGTTTTCGGGACACATCCACAACTCCCCGTTCCGTGAGGGAGGTGCCTGGGCTTCGCGCATCGGCCAGACCTGGGTCTTCAATCCCGGCCGGCAGCACGGGGCGCCGCCCGCCTACATAGCACTCGATCTCGAGCAAAGATCCGCGCGCTGGGTTTCCTAGGCCGGGGTGGAGGAGATCCGGCTCGACGCGCCGGAAACCGCGGTGTCTGCCACGGGCTCCTCTTAGTCGCCTGCGGGCCGCCGCGGAATGTTGCGGGGGTGCTTGTGCATGAGCGAATCCAGCACTTCGTCGATCATGCCCAGGTGGTCCGCCCGGTCCTCGAACTGGCGCTTGATGTCCACGAGGTAGCGGTTGAGTGAATCCAGCCGGCGCGCGAGAATCTCCGCCACGTGCAGGGCGCCGTCGGGATGCTCCCGAAAAAACAACACCGGATCGGCGGCATACCGGAACGTGCAGGCCGTGATCGTCCGCACGGTGGCGGTCGGAGCCGTGTGCAGCAGGCAGGACATTTCGCCGAAGACGGCCCCCGGCTCGTAGATCTCTGCGATCGCAACGCCCTCCTTGATCACCTCGACCTCGCCGCTTTCGAGAAAGTAAATGCCCTGCAGGGGCTGCAATTCGGCGATCACGACCTGGGCGGCGGCGAAGGAAACCAAGGGAAGGGATTGGAGACGCGATAAGTCCATGCTGCTGGGAAAGGGGTTGAACATCCCGAGCAGGAATCAGGCCGGGGCGATCCCGTGGAACGAATGCCATGTCCGCCGGAAGCAGCAGCCCACTCGAAGGCGGGTCGAGCAACTGGATTGCCAGTTGCATCCCGTCGGATCATATCGACCATTATCTCCGGACCGCCCCGGGTCCGGATAGAACCCCTCGCGTTAACCCCATGAATGCTGAAAATATGCCCCGCCTCCTCCGCACCATGATCCTGTCGGCCGCGCTGTCGTTTCCGGCTGGCGCTGTGTTCGCCGCCGCTACGCCCGCGACCACGCCAGCGGAACCGCCCACTTCGTGGATCGATCCCGACACCGGCCACCGCGTCATCCGCCTCACGCAGGAGCCGGGATCCGACAGTTTCTACTTCAATTACAACGGGTATACGCCCGACGGCAAAAAGATGGCCTACAGCACGCCGGCCGGCATCTCCGTGCTTAATCTCGTGACGATGGAGGCCAAGTCACTCGTGACCGGCACGGTCAAGACCATCATCGTTGGCTCGAAGACCCCGACGCTCTACTACACCCAGGCAACCGACGACCCGTATTTTTCGACACTCTGGTGCGTGAATCTCGATACCGGCGCCATCCGCAAGCTGGCCGATCTCCCACGCCGCGCCAGTGTCGTCACGATCAATGCCGACGAGACGCTCGGGGCCGGCACCTTCATCGAGGGCGACGCGAATGCCGGCGGCGCCTATGATGGGACACCCGCCCAGACTCCCTCGCGGATGACGGCCACCAATCTCGGCGAGCCCGAGAACAAGGGCGAGCTGATGGCCCGGCGGCTCGCGGCGAAGCTCCCGGTGACGATGTTCACGATCGACCTGAAGTCGGGCCAGGTGAAGCCGTTGATCGAGCACAGCACCGACTGGTTGAACCACCTGCAGTTTTCGCCCGCGGACCCGACGCTGCTGATGTACTGCCACGAGGGCGCCTGGCAGCAGGTGGACCGGATCTGGACGATCCGCACCGACGGCACGCAGGACCAGTTAATCCACAAGCGCACCATGGAAATGGAGATCGCGGGCCACGAGTGGTGGGGTGCCGACGGCAAGACGCTGTTTTATCAGCTCCACTTCCCGCGGGGCGGAAGGGTGTCCTTCATCGCCAGCTACAATGTCGCGACCCAGGAGCGCGTCTGGCTGCAATACAATCCCGACCAATCTTCCATCCACGATAACTCGTCGCCGGATGGAAAGCTCTTCTGCGGGGACGGCGACAACAACTCCCCGTGGATTTTTCTGTTCCATCCGGTGATGGTTCAGGATCGACAGTCAGTGGGCGCGCATCTGATCAAGGGCGGCTACCTGCAGTCCGAAAAGCTGGTCAACATGGCCAAGCACAATTACCGGCTGGAGCCCAATCCCAGCTTCACGCCCGACATGAAGTTCATCGTTTTCCGCTCGAACATGTTCGGCCCGGACTACGCCTTTGCGGTGGAGGTCGCGAAGGCGGCGACGAAGTGAAGCAAGACAATCGCCGGATCATCGATAAAAAACCCCGCAGCGGCCGATCAGGGGGCTGCGGGGATATAAAAACTCGATGAGGGTTTTTTAAGGGCGCCGGTCCCTCGGGCGGACGGGCTATGTGAGAGCGATAGTACGCCGACGATGCCGAGGGTTCCGGAGAAATCATAAAAATGGCGCGGAGCAGTTATTCACCGGCCCTTCCAGACCAAGCCAGGCCACATTCAGATCACCAAAAACAAAATCCAAGGAGACATCATCATGCCCAACCCATTCGTTCACTGTGAGCTCAACACCACCAATCCGCGCAAGGCGAAGGCCTTCTACGGCAAATTGTTCGCCTGGAAAATGGAGGATGTCCCAATGCCTGAGTTCGGCACCTATACGATGCTGGATGTCGGCAAGGGCACCGGCGGGGGACTGATGAAGCAGCTCTGCCCGGGTGCCCCGTCTGCGTGGATGCCCTATGTCCAGGTCAAGGATATCGACGTCGCGACGAAGAAGGCCAAAAAACTTGGCGCCGAGATCATGAAAGGCGTGACCGAGGTGAAGGGGATGGGCTGGCTGAGCATCATCGTCGATCCCACCGGCGCGGTGCTGGGTCTGTGGGAACCGAAGTGACTGCGGGATTGAAACTGTAGGAGCGGCTTTATGCCGCAATGATGGGGCCTGATGCGCACCATCGCGTCGTAAAGCCACTCCTACAGCCATGACCGAACTGATTATCAACCTTTCGAGTTAAAAATTCGGCCGGACCTATTTGCCCGATGGCTTCGCGTTGGCGGCAGCATCCGCCTTTTGACCGACGGTCGACAGTAAATCCAAACTCTCAAGTTCCTCGCGGAGCTCAACCTCTTGGTAGAGTCTTAATCCGCGCTGCTCGTTTGTCTCAAATCCGAGCAGGGGGAAACGGCCGAAAAATGGCAGGCGCTGCCACAGGCTTTTGACGGTGAAAAGATTGAGAACCCCGCGGTCGAGCCCGTTCTCCGGGCCGATGTAGAGCTCCATGCCCAGGCGCGCCTTTTCCGCGTTGGTCATGACTTCGGATGCCTTCGGCAGCCTCCGGTCGCGCACAATCATCGCCGGCAGATGCACAATGCTGGCTTTCGAAGCCACGGCATCCGGCTCCGTTGAGCCTTCAGGTGGCGTGAGCTTGTCTGTCGCAGCCGTGGTGCCGACGGGCGTGTATTTCGGCAGGCCCGCGGCGATCATGGAGGAAATGGCCGGCGAGGCGGTTCGCGCTGGTGTCGGTGGAGCCGCTTTCTGGACTGTCTCCGCTTGCACGTCCGCTTCTGCTGCCGCCATAGGCTCGTGCAGAAACGCACCGGCCATGATCACGACTACGAGGCAGAGGGGGCGGTACATCGTTTGGATGAAGAAACCGATTGAACCCGCGGGTTCCGGAAATCTATCGCATCCGGCTCTGCAGGTAGGGCGGGTTTTATCCGCCCTTTTGAGCTATTGGCCAGGTCGCTGACCTGGCGCCACCTCAGCGAGGTGGCCTACAGTGGCAGAACTAACCGGGCGGGTTGGAAACCCGCCCGGCGCACGCCGGCTTACTTGCCGTAGGGCTTGGACGGGTCATCGGCTGGAGCAGCCGGTGCACCGCCGCGCTGGCCACCGGGGGCCCCTCCACGACGAGGGGAGTCCGGCACGGTGTAGGATTCGAAGGGATCGGGCTTGGCGGGATTGAAGGTGGGAAGATCGTCGACGAGCCACTTGGCGGGCTCGACCTTGGCGTCTTTGATGCCCTGCGCGATGCACTTGGCCAGTTCCCACGCGCCGTAGGGATTGTGATGGGTGGCGTCCTGTCCGCGGGAGAAGAGCACCCAGGACGCTTTCTCGCCCATGACATTCATCATGGTGTCGCTCATCGCGGTCAGGTCGATCATCGGCACGTTCAGTTCCTTGGCGACGGCGCGAACGGCATCGGGATAGTCGTCGTGCGTGTTCTTCACTTTGCCATCGGCAAATTCGTGGCGCTGCATCGGCGTGACCAGGATGATATGCGCGCCCTTCGCCTGGACTTCGGCGGTGTAGTTGCGCATCTCAGTCGCGTAGTTTTTGAAGGCGCCGAAGGTCGGTCCGCGCTCGCGCTCCTTCTCGTCGTTGTGGCCGAATTGGGCGATGACCCAGTCGCCGGGCTTGATGATGCTGAGGATCTTGGGCCACCGGCGCTCGCCGCGGAAGGCGCTGTAGGCTTCGCCTGATTCACCGTGGTTGGCGATGGCGACCGTGTTCTTGAAAAAGATCGGCAGGAACTGGCCCCAGCTGGTCGTGGGCATGCCGGGCTGGTCGGTCATGGTGGAGTCACCGATCAGGTAAACCGTCGGGATATTGTCGGCGCGCTCGGCCGTCAGTGACGTGATGGCCGGGTGGGCGTCGTTGAACTCGAGCTGGATCTTGTCGTCCCAGGCGATGGCCTCGCCCTGGGTCTCGCGCGGCTTGAGGCGGACGACCGTGCCGTCGGGGATCTTGGGGGTGCGGGTGTTGACGATAAAGGAAACGGTCTTCGTCTCGCCGGCCTTGGTCGCGGCGTGCAGGACCATCAGGCGGCGGATTTCCGCATTGATCGTCGTGAGGGACGCGGCGGACGGATCGCCACCGAGGGTCACGGTCACGCGCCAGTTACCCTCGGCAGGAACCTTGAAGGTGAAGAAGAAAGGCGCGCTGGCCTTGACGCCATCGCTCGTCACCGAAGCGCCACCAGCGCCAAAGGCCGTGGGGACAGGGGCGACGCCACCAGGAATGACTTCGAAGCCGAAGCCGCGCTCCTCGGTGTAGGTGAGGTCGGGCGTGACCTTGGTCCAGCCCGCCGGGGCGGGGCCAGAGCCGAAATCAAACTTGATGGCCTGGGCGGAGGCCGGCAGGGCCACGCAGGTGAGGAGAGCGAGAACGAGGGTGGGGCGGTGGAGGTTCATATGACTGGGGGTTGAAAGCGTTGGTTGGCGCAGAGGGGCGGAACCAAACCAAGATGCTGGGAGGGCAGAGAGCAAGCCGACACATATTTGACCGGCTCCTAGCAAATTCCACCAGACCCGGGTGCCGAAGCCCCGATCCACCTGCCTTGAACACCCCATGGTCACATTCGGAATAGCATGATATTCATATCGGTGGGCAGGCGATTGCCCGCGCATCCCGTCACCGACTTGCCAAGACGCGCATCAAGATGAGCAAGGATATGCACAGCCGTGAAAGGGCCAGAGGCTTCTAGTCAAGATCCTCGGCACCCAACCAGGAAACAGGACTAGCAATAAATATGACAACATCACCCTTCCGCCTGATTCTTGCCGCATGCACGATCGCGATGTTTGCTCCGCTGACTTCCCGCGCGTTACCCAGTTTTGCCCGGCAGATGAACATGCAGTGCATCGCCTGTCACACCGAATACCCGTTGCTGACCGAATTCGGCCGGCAATTTAAGCTCGGTGGCTACACCCTCAGCACGGGACAGGACAATGCCCCGCCGCTCGCCGTCATGCTGCAGCCTTCCTTCACGCACACGCAGGCGGCCCAACCCGGCGGCGCGGCGCCCGGCTACCAGGCCAACAATAATTTCGCGCTGACCCAGGCCAGCATCTTCTATGCGGGCCGGCTGTTCGGGCCCTACGCCGCGGCCCTGTTTGGCGCCGATGGCGCAAATTTTGCCAATAAGTTCGGGATTTTCCTGCAGAGCACCTACGACGGCATCGGCAAGGCATGGTCATGGGACAACACCGAGCTGCGCTATGCCGACAGCAAGACGGTCGACGGAAAGAGCATCACCTACGGTTTCTATCTGAACAACAATCCCACGATGCAGGATCCTTGGAACACCACCCCTGCCTGGGGATTTCCGTTCACCAGCTCGGGTCTCGCGGCCACTCCGGCCGCCGGCACACTGGTCGACGGCAGTGTCGCCGGGCAGGTCGGGGGCGCGGGCGGATATGTCATGTTGGCCAATTCCCTCTACGTTGATGTCGCCGGTTATCGCACCTTGGATCGACACACACAAAAAGCCCTCGGAGTCGACCCCGACGGCGAGACTCAAATTACCGGTCTGGCGCCATACTGGCGGCTCGCCCTCGTCCGGCCCGTCGGGAAGGCGGGCGTCTGGGAATTCGGAACCTTTGGCATGGCCGCAGAAACGTATCCGGGACGCGATCCCAGCGCCGGCAAGGACCGCATCGTGGATGTCGGAATCGATTCGCAATACCAGCAGTCGTTTGCGCACGGTGATCTTACGGCGCTGGTTTCCTGGATTCACGAGCGCAGTGACTGGCACGCCAGCGAGGCGCTTGCCGCGACCAGCAATCCGGTGGACCGGATGCGGAGCTTCAAGGGCAGCGTCAACTACCAGTTCGACCGGACGTATGGCCTGACCGGGCAGTATTTCAAGAATTCCGGCGATCGCGACGCGCTGCTCTTCGCCGACAGCGCGAGCGGCTCGCCGCGGAGCGATGGCTATGTGGTCCAGGCCGACTATCTGCCGTTCAACAAGGATGGCGGGCCGGCGTTCTGGCCGAGAAGCAACGTCAAGCTGTCGCTCCAATATACGGCCTACCAACACTTCAACGGCGCGAAAACAAACTACGACGGCGCGGGCGCCAATGCCCGGGACAACAACACGCTTTATCTCGAGACGTGGATCGCATTCTAGGGTGCCCTCCGGTTTCGCGCGGAAGCCGGACTGGCGACTCCGGGTCTCTCGATTTCGCGGATTAAACTTTTATGAAGACAAAACATCTCATGGCCTTGCTGGCCGCCACCATCGCGGCCACCGGCCGATTACACGCGGCGGATCCGGTGAAAACTGTCCTGATCACCGCAAACGATCAGATGAAATACAGCGTGACACACATCGACGCGCATCCCGGCCAGCCGATTCACGTGCAGCTGAAGAATGAGGGCACGCTGCCTAAAGAGGTCATGGGTCACAACTGGGTGCTGCTGAAGGCCGGCTTCGACCCGATGGCCTATGCCACGTCGGCGCTCCCGGCGGTGAAGGAGAATTTCGAGCCCAAGGCGCTCGCCGGCCAGGTCCTCGCCTCGATTTCGCTGCTGGGCGCCCGGCACGAGGGCGAAGTCACCTTCAACGCCCCCGAGACTCCTGGAACCTATTTTTTCCTCTGCTCCTTCCCGGCGCATTGCCAGTCGGGCATGCGGGGCGAATTAGTCGTCAAGTAGTAGCCCTGCGCGGCTAGACGGACGGGAAGGCATAGATCAGAATGAGTCACCCATCTGACCGAACCATTGCCGAATTTCTGCAATCGAACTTTCGGCTGTTACTTGGGTACAAACGATTGATCGGCGCATATCGTTCCTTTCGTTATTTGGGCCGCCGCTGACCCACGGTGCTCAGCCGGGTTCTGTATAAAAGGGGGCCGCCGGTTTTTTTATGGGGTAATCAAGGGGAATGCTCTCTGCTCGTTCCTGCTGGCACGGAACGGTTGCCGGCGTCGTGACACCAAGGGACTGATGACACCGACCGAAGCTCCCCGTCCACCGCGAAAGCCTTTCTCGATGATCCGGTCATTCGTAGCCGCGGATTTCCTGACGTTGGGCAACGGCTTCTGTGGCAGCGGCTCGGTGTTGTCCGCCATGCAATACCTGGCGACCGGGGACGCGCGCTGGCTGGTCACCGCCATGGCGTTGCTGCCGATTGCGCTGGTCTTCGACTTCGCCGATGGCCGGGTGGCGCGCTGGCGTCATCGTTCCTCAGCGCTGGGCGCAGATCTCGATTCGCTGGCGGATGTCATTTCTTTTGGTCTGGCACCCGCCGCGCTGGGCTTTGCCGTGGGACTGCGCGGGGCGCTCGACGTGACCGTGCTCCTTTATTTCGTCGCCTGCGGCATCAGTCGCCTGGCGCGCTTTAATGCCACGGCCGATGCGTTCGCGGATGAGAGCGGGAAGGTGAGATATTTCGAGGGGACGCCTATTCCCACCAGCGTCGGCATCGTCGTGCTCCTGGCGGTCCTGCATTTCCGGGGACTGCTGGGAGCCGCTCCCTGGCTGGGCCTGTGGACCATCGGGGGTCTGGGCCTGCATCCGCTCGTGATCATCTACGCCCTGAGCGGCAGTGCCATGATCAGCACGATCCGGTTTCCGAAAATCTAGTGCGAGGTGTAGTTTGGCGCGGATGGGAGACGTTGTCGGGAAAAGGCCGCATGATCCCGGCTGCGGGCCGCGACCAATTCCAAATTACCAACTCCCAATTATGGATTATGGCCGCGCCGCGCGGCCTGCCTTATTTCGCCGGATTCGCCCCTTTGACCTTGGTGGCGATCATGTAGAAACCGGTGCGGGCGGTCATGAACAACTGGTCGTGATTCTTGCCGCCGAAGGCCATGTTGGCGGGCTGCTCGGGCACCGGCACGAAGCCGACCAGCTTGCCGGTCTTGATCTCGACGATGCTCACCCCGGTGATGCCGCGGATGTTGGCCGAGAGGCAGAGGTGGCCCTGGTTGTCCAGCGTCATGCCGTCCGAGCCATAGTTGCAGATGAGCCGCCGGTTGGGCAGCGAGCCGTCGGGCTGGATGTCGTAGCCGTAGATCTTGTCGTCGTTGATGTCGGCGACGTAGAGAGTCTTGCCGTCAGGCGTGCCGACAATGCCGTTGGGCATCTTGAAGTCCGCGGCCACGCGGGTGATTTCCTTGCCACCGGGTGGCAGGTAATAGACCGAGCGGATGGATTGCGCCGGGCGCGCGACGGCGGGATCCCACCATTTGCGGCCATAATGCGGATCGGTGATGTAGATGCCGCCGTCCGGACGGACCCAGACATCGTTCGGGCCGTCGAGAGGCTTGCCCTGATAACCCGCGGACGAGATGAGAACCGCGTGCTGGCCGTCGGGCGTGATGGACCAGAGTTCGTTTTTCTCATCGGCGCAGGAGATGAGGTTGCCCTTGCGGTCGAAGTACTGGCCGTTGGCGCGGCCGGAGGGCTCCAGGAAAATGGTGATCTGGTTGTCGGCCGCGCTCCACTTGTGGATGCGGTTGTTGTTTTGGTCGACGAAGTATACGTCGCCGTTCGCGGCGGTCGTGGCGCCCTCGGTGAAGCCATAGCCGCCGCCAAGCTTGGTCACGGTGGCGCTGGCGGCGATGGTGGGTCCGAAACCAAGGGCGCGGGCCTCGTCGGCGGTGACCATGGCGGGCGGGGTGGTGGACATCGGTGCTGGCTCGGCCGCGAAGAGCGGCGAGGTGGCGAGGGCGACAAGCAGGAGGGGCAGGGATTTTCTCATGGGGTAAGAGGGGAGAAAATCAGACCGCAGCACCTCAAGGTCAATCCACCTGACGAGCGGATAGTGCAGCCGCTCCCGCCGTTTCAAATTGATGCACTACCGGGCGCAGGAGGGTGATTCTTGCCATCCGCCCGTGCCCGACCCAGCGTCCGCCATGAACTTTTTTCTACCCCGCGGGCTCATTTCCACAGTTCTAATCACGTGCCTGGCGTGCACGGCGCAGGCAGCGCCGACGCTGCCGGGTATTGCCGCCGCGATGCAGGCGACCGTCGAGGCGCACGAAGTCTCCGGGGCTGTCACCTTCGTGGCGACGAAGGACCGGGTGATCCACCTCGAAGCCACCGGGCTCGCAGACGTGGCCAGTAACCGGCCGATGGCGGTCGACACGATGTTCTGGCTCGCCTCCTCCACCAAGCCGATCACCGCCACGGCGCTCCTGATGCTGCAGGACGAGGGCAAGCTGAACGTCACGGATCCCGTCGCGAAATA
>CAIUWA010000015.1 GCA_903902745.1 uncultured Opitutia bacterium
GCTCGACCTCAACCTTCCTGCCACGGGCAGAACGCCTCTGCGCTCCATCTACTCACCCCCAACTCCAGCCTCGGTTTAATTCCCTCCTCGAGTGTTACCTATGTCTCCGAACACCGTTACCCTTGTCTCCGGCCCAAACAGGGGTCAACGCGTTCCACCCCGATCATTTCAGCGCGGCGGCGATGCGGGCGAGGGCGGTGACGACGTTCTCGCGGCTGTTGAAGGCGCTGATGCGGACGTGGCCCTCGCCGCACTTGCCGAAGCCGGCGCCGGGCGTGCAGACGACCTGGGCCTTGTTCAGCAACAGGTCGAAGAACTCCCACGAGTCGCGGCCGGTGTTGATCCAGAGGTAGGGAGCGTTGTCGCCGCCGATGCAGGTGAAGCCCCAACTCTTTACGGCGTCGCGGATGAGCTTGGCATTGCCGAGGTAGAAATCGATCAGCGCCTTCGTCTGCTGCTTGCCGGCGTCGGTGTAGATCGCGGCGGCGGCTTTTTGAATTGGGTAGGCGACGCCGTTGAATTTCGTGGAGTGGCGGCGATTCCAGAGGGCGTGGACGGGTTGCGCGTTGCCCGCGGCATCGGAGGCCATGACGGTTTTTGGCACAACGAGGTAAGCGCAACGCGTGCCGGTAAAGCCCGCGGTCTTCGAGAAGCTGCGAAACTCGAGCGCCACGTCGCGCGCGCCTTCGATCTCGTAGATCGAGTGCGGGATCGCGGGGTCGCGGATGTAGGCCTCGTAGGCGGAGTCAAAAAGGATGATCGCCTTGTTCTTCTTCGCGTAGGCGACCCACTCGGTGAGCTGGGCTTTCGTGGCGACGGCGCCGGTGGGATTGTTCGGGAAGCAGAGATAGATCAGGTCGGTCGCGACGGACGGTAGCGCGGGCACGTAGCCGTTGGCGGGTGTGCTATCGAGGTAGGTGACGCCGCTGTAGCGGCCGTCGATATTCGCGCCGGTGCGGCCGGCCATCACGTTCGTGTCGATGTAGACGGGGTAGACGGGATCGGGAATGGCGAGGCGGATGTCGGTGGCGAAGATTTCCTGGATGTTACCGCAGTCGCACTTCGCGCCGTCGGAGATGAAGATCTCGTCGGCCTCGATCTTGCAGCCGCGGGCGGCGTAGTCGTGCTGGGCGACGGCCTCGCGGAGGAACGCGTAGCCCTGCTCGGGGCCGTAGCCCTTGAAGGTGGCGCGGTGTGCCATCTCGTCGGTCGCGGCGTGCAGCGCCTCGATGCACACGGGCGGGAGCGGCTCGGTGACATCGCCGATGCCGAGGCGGATGACCGGCTTCGACGGGTTGGCCGCGACGTAGGCGTTCACGCGCTTGGCGATGTCGCTGAAGAGGTAGGAAGCCTTGAGCTTCGTGTAGTTTTCGTTGATGCGGATCATGGGTGGTAAGAAATTGAGCGCCCGCCTTCGCCCCGGTGGGCTTCGGCGAGGTTCGTCCTCAGCGAGCTGAGGCGAAGACAATTTACGACGTAAATCTTGAAGTGAGCCGGGGTGGCTGGCTTAGTTCAAGCCCGACGTTGCCCCGCGCGGCGCTGCACCCCATGCAAAAAATCGCGACTGTTTCCGAGATGCGGCAGGTTTCCCGCGAGCTCCGCGCGAAGGGCGGGCGCATTGCGCTGGTGCCGACGATGGGGGCGCTGCATGCGGGCCACCGGGCCCTGATCGAGGCGGCGAAAAAATCCGGCGACACGGTGGTGGTCTCGATTTTTGTCAACGCGCTCCAGCTGCCCAGCGCGGAGGCTGTCGCCTATCCGCGCACGCCCGAGGCCGACCTCGCGCTTTGCACCGAGGCGAACGCGGACGTGGTCTTCATGCCGGCCGTGGAGGAGATTTATCCCCGCGGCTACTCGACCTACGTGATGGAGGAGGCCTATTCCAAGCCCCTGTGTGGCGTCTCTCGGCCCACGCAGTTCCGCGGCGTGACGACGATCATCGTGAAACTGATCAACATCGTGAGTCCCGGCCGCCTGTTCATCGGCCAGAAGGATGTGCAGCAGGCCGCACTGCTCCGGAAGATGATGGCGGACCTGCATCTGGACGTGGCGGTGGACATGGTGCCGACCGCCCGCGAGGCCGACGGGCTCGCATTCGGCGTGCGCAACCGCGAACTCACCACCAGCCAGCGCACGGAGGCGGTGGTTGTGCAGCAGGCGCTTGCCAAGGCGAAGGAGATGGTGGGATCCGGCGTGCGCAGCACGGACCGGGTGGTGGCTGAGGTCACGCACATCATCGGCCAGCGCCGCCGGTTGCGCGTGATCTACATTTCCATTGTCGACGGCACGACCATGGAGGCCGAGCGGGAAATCATCCCTGGCAAAAGCTTGCTCATGATCGCCGTGTGGGTCGACGAAGTGCGGCTGATCGACAACCTGCCGCTATAAGGCCGTCGGATTCGGGAGGGTGGCCACAATAAGGCACGAAGGGTCCGGGGCTCCTTCTCGACCTGCTTGCGCGCCTATAGGCGCAATGGAGATCCTGCCGTAGCCGCGGACTCTTCGGGCCTTTTCGCGGCTAAAAATCCGAAGTCAGGAAAATCAGGCTGCCGTTGGCGCCACCACCACCTCTAGGCCTTTGGCGCGGAGGGCGGTCACCAGGGATTCCGGCGCGCGGGCGTCGGTGACGACCACGTCCACCGCTGAAAAATCCGAGAGGAAGAACGTCGAGCGCCGGCCAAACTTCGTGTGGTCGAGGCAGAAGATCACCTTCGCCGCGCCGGCAATCATCGCGCGCTGGATATCCACGAGCAGGGCGTGGGAGTTGTAGATGCCGTCCTCGGAAATGCCGCTGCCGCTCAGGATCGCGACGTCGGCGTGCATCCGGGAAAACGTGTCGACCGCGTGCGGCCCGACCAGGACGCCGAGACGCGGATAGATGACGCCGCCGGAGAGGTGCACCTCATGGCGGTTGGAGGCGGAGAAGAAATTCGCGACCGGCAGGGAGTTCGTGATGATCTGCGCCACCTTCTCGCCCAGACGCTTCGCGACATGAAAGCACGTCGTGCCGCTGTCGATGATCACGTTCTGTCCCGGCTCGATGAGGGCGGCGCACGCCTCGCCGATGGACTCCTTTTCGTGAACCTGGTGGGTGTCGCGGACGTTGAAAACGAATTCATCGCTCTTTGGCTGCAGGATGCGGGCGCCGCCATGGGTTCGTCGGATGGCTTTATGGGCCTCCAAGGCCGCGACATCGCGTCGCACCGTGGACACGGATGCGCCGACATGTTGCGCAAGCTCTTCCAATGAAGCGTATTCAGCCTTTTGGAGGTACTCCTCAATCTTGGTTTTTCGCTCCTCGGGGTGCATGTCCTTGGAAGAAGTTGGAAGATTTTGGAAGAAGTTGCAATGAATACTTGACAGTCTGGAAGATTTTTCCGGAAAGTCGGAATAAGTCGCCCCATTTCTTCCATGTCTCTGCCTCCTCCGTTGCCCCATCGTGTCGAGATTGAACATCTCGTACGACGTGCGCTTTACCAGCGCCTCGGCAAAAATCTTCCGGCCACCGCTCAGGCGCCGAATCCGCTGCTGGTGAACATCAGCGCCCGTCACTGCCACCTCACGCCGCAGGCGGTCGAGGCGCTGTTTGGGAAGGGAGCCACTCTCACGCCGATGAAATGGCTCTATCAAAAGGATCAGTTCGCTGCGAAGGAGACCGTTACGCTCATTGGCCCGCGCAGCCGCGTCATTTCCAATCTTCGAATCCTCGGCCCGTGCCGGGACCTGAACCAGATCGAACTCGCGCTGACCGATTCGATCGCCCTCGGCTTCGACATCCCGATCCGCCAGTCCGGCAACATCGCGGGCACGCCAGGATGCATGCTGATGGGTCCGAACGGATTTTTTGAGATGAAGGAGGGCGTCATCCGCGCCGCCCCCCACGTGCACATGCATCCCGACGACGCCGCGTTCCAAGGCGTGAAGGCCGGCGACTTCATGCGCCTGCGCATCGGCGGCCCGTGCGCCACGACGTTCGACCGCATGCTGGTGCGCGTCCATCCCGACTTCAAACTCGAGGTGCACATTGACACCGACGAGGGCAACGCCTGCGCGCTCCAGCCCGACACGCCCGTCGAGCTGCTCAAATAATTTTCCTCACCCTTAACCCGTACCCACCAAAAACAACATGAGTGATTCCATCGGAATGGTAGAAACCAAAGGCTATGTCGGCAGCGTCGAAGCCAGCGACGCCATGGTCAAGGCGGCGAACGTCTCCCTCGTTCGCCAGATTCAAATCGGCGGCGGTCTCATCACCGTCGTCGTCAAAGGCGACATCGGCAGCGTCAAGGCGGCCGTTGAGGCCGGCTCCGAGGCCGCCAAGCGCGTCGGCGAGCTCGTTTGCTCGCACATCATCGCCCGGCCCCACGCCGAGCTGCTCCGCAACGTCGGCCTCTAAACCCAACTTAACTCTTTTTCTATATGGCACAGGAAGCAATTGGTCTGATCGAAACAAAGGGCTTGTGCGCCCTCCTCGAAGCCGCTGACGCCGCCCTCAAGGCCGCCAGCGTCACGATGACGGGCTACGAGGCCGTCGGCAGCGGTTATGTCACCGCGTTTTTCCGGGGCGATGTCGCCGCCGTGAAGGCCGCGATTGACGCCGGCGCCGAAGCCGCGTCCAAGGTCGGCGAGATCGTCGCCGTCCAGGTCATCCCGCGTCCGCACGAGGATCTCGGCATCCTTGGCAAGTGGGTCAACCAGACGACCGCCGCCTGAGTGGGTTCTACGCCGTAGCAGCTGACGTAAGAAGGCTGGGCTTGAGGAAACTCATCCCCGGCCTCGTTACCTCGGCCGCTACGCCCCGCGTTCGATGAACATTCTCGTCGCCAATCTCGGCTCGACCTCGCTCAAGTTCCGCCTGTTCCGTTTCGACGGCGCGGGCGGGGCGGCGTTGCTCGCCAAGGGTGGCTACGAGCGCGTGACGGACTACGGCAAGGCGATCGACGACTGCCTCGCGGAACTCAAGGCCGCGGGCCACGTGCGTTCGCCGGCCGACCTTCACGGCGTGGGCTTCAAGACCGTGCTCGGCAAGAATCTCACCGGCTGCGTGCCGGCCGACGAGAAGACGATTGCCGCGCTCGACGGGTTCAAGGAAATCGCCCCCGCCCACAATCCGCCGTACGCGACCGGCATCCAGCGTTTCCGCGAGAAGCTGCCGGGCGTGCCGCTGGTCGCGCTGTTTGAGACGGCCTTTTACCAATGGGTGCCCGAGGCGGCCGCACGCTACGCGGTGCCGGAAGCCTGGCACCAGGCCGGCGTGCGCCGCTACGGTTTCCATGGCGCCAGCCACAAGTTTGTCGCGGAACGCTCCGCCGAGCTGCTCGGACGCAAGGACATCGCGGACCGGGTCCGCCAGCTTTACCAGGCCGGCCCCACGCCGGTGTCGGGTCGCGCCCTGCGCGTGATCTCCTGCCATCTCGGCGGCAGCAGCTCGGTCACCGGCATCCGCGACGGCGTCGCGATCGGCACGAGCATGGGCCTCAGCCCGCAGTCCGGCCTGCCGCAGAACAACCGCGTGGGCGACCTCGATTCCGCCGCAGTGCCGTTCGTGATGAAGACGCTCGGCCTGTCCATCGCCGAGGTGGAGCGCCAGATGACGAAGGAGGGCGGCCTGCTCGGCCTCTCCGGCGTCAGCAACGACCTGCGCGACATCCGCGCCGCCGCCACCGCCGGCAACGCCCGCGCGCAGCTCGCGCTCGATGTGTTTGTCCACTCCGCCCGCCACTGGATCGGGGCGTTTCTCCTCGAGCTCGGCGGCTGTGACGCCCTCGTGTTCACCGCCGGTATCGGCGAGAACAATCCGGACCTGCGCGCCGCCTTCTGTGCCCAGCTCGAACAGCTCGGGATTGTGATCGATCCCGTGAAGAACGACGCCCTGCGCGGGGCCGAGGGCGAGATTTCCGCCGCCGGCTCGCGCGTGAAGGTTTTTGTCATCCCGGCGAACGAGGAACTCGTCGTCGCCCGCGAGACGCTCCGCTGCATCGCGGCGCACAACTGATTTTTCCCACCACAAACTCCCTAATAATTATGTCCTCCAAAGCCATCGGCCTCCTCGAAACCCGCGGTCTGACCGCGCTCGTCACTGGCGTCGACGCCATGCTGAAGTCAGCCAACGTCACCCTCGCCGGTCCCATGAAACAAGTCGGCAACGCGCTCGTCACCGCCGTGGTGATCGGTGATGTCGCCGCTGTCAAAGCCGCCACCGACGCCGGTGCGCAGGCCGCCCGCACCGTCGGCGAAGTGGTCAGCGTGCAGGTCATCCCGCGCCCGCATGACGACGTCGCCATCGTGCTGCCCAAGGCCGCGGTCGCCGCGAAGAAATAACCCGCGGGATCTTGGGATTCCCGGTGCGCACCCTGCGCGCTGGGCCTGTCTCCGGTCTCCCGTCCCCTGTCTCCCGACTTCCCTCTCCCATGTTTATTGCACGCGTCATCGGCTCGGTGGTCTCGACCAAAAAGGACGAGGCCATGAAGGGCCGCAAACTGCTGCTCCTCCGTCCGCTCCTCGTGGACGAGGCGAATCCCACGCAGTTCCGCCCGGGTGCGAACACCATCGTGGCTGTCGATACGCTGGGGGCCGGGCTCGATGAGATGGTCCTGTTCTGCCAGGGCAGTTCCGCGCGGCAGGCGACCGGCATGAAAGCCCTGCCGGTCGACGCCGTCATCGTGGGCATCGTCGATACCGTCGATGTCCTGAACAAAAAAATCTATCCCGCCAAGAAATGACGCTGATTGATGGAGCCACGACACCCCCGTCGCGGTTCTGACGCGCCGGGAACGTCGCGACGCAGCTCGATTCGAAACTCACCCACATGAGCAACTCCCTTCAACTCGACGAAGCTGCCCTGCGCTCGGTCGTCGAAGAGGTCATGCGCGGCCTCGGCGGCCGCGTGCCGTCCGCCCCCTCCGCGCCGGCCCCGGCGCCCCGTCCTGCTTCGTCGCCGGCGCCCAGTGCCCCGCGCTCGTCATCGAATGGCCCGCGTTTCGGCGTGTTCGAGGACGTGAAGGACGCCTGCGCCGCCGCCCACGACGCCTTTGACCAGCTGAAGGAAAAGGGCATGGCGGGCCGCGCCAAGGTCATCGAGATCGTCAAGGAGATGGTCACGGCCAAGGCGGTGGAGTGGGGGAAGTTCGAGTTTGAGGAGACCAAGATCGGCCGCCTCGAGCACAAGGTCGAAAAGCTCCAGATCGTGAAGCTCGTCCCCGGTGTCGAGTGGATCAAGCCCTATGGCCTCAGCGGCGACCACGGCATCACGATGGAGGAGCACACACCCTTCGGCGTCGTCGGTGCCATCCTGCCGGTCACGCATTCCGTGCCGACGCTCAGCGGCAACATCGTCAACATCGTGGCCGCGGGCAACTCGGTGGTGTTCAACCCGCACCCCGGCGGCGCCCGCTCGGCCGCGCTCGCGGTCCGCGCCTATAACGAAGCGATCTTTGCCGCGCTCGGCATCGAGAACCTCGTTTGCACCGTTGAGAAGCCGACCCTCGAGTCGTTCGACGCGCTGACGAAGAATGAATTTGTCCGCCTGCTCTGCGTCACCGGCGGCCCGGCCGTCGTCAATGCGGCCATGAAATCCGGCAAGCGCGCGATCTGCGCCGGCCCGGGCAATCCGCCCGTGCTCGTCGACGGCACCGGCGACCTGAAGAAGGCCGCGCGCGACATCCTCCAGGGCGGCGGCTACGACAACAATCTCCTCTGCATCGGTGAAAAGCAGGTCTTCGTGCTCGAGCAGTACGCCGACAAGCTCATCGAGGGCCTCAAGCTCGCCGGCGGCGTGCAGCTCAATGCCGCCCAGCTCGCGAAGCTCACCGCCGCGGCGTTCACGACCTCCAAGGACGCCGGCGGCTGCTCGCACGCCGTGCTCAATCGCAAGCTCGTCGGCGCCGACGCCTCCGTCCTCGCGACGATTGCCGGCACCAGCGCGCCGGCCGCCACGCCGATGCTGTTCGCCGAGACCGATGTCGACCACGAGTTCGTGATGGAGGAGCAGATGATGCCGATGCTCCCCGTCGTCCGCGTGAAGAGCATCGAGCAGGCCATCGAGTTCGCGAAGAAATCGGAGCACGGTTACAAGCACTCCGCGATCATCCACTCGCTGAACGTCGACCACATGACAATCATGGCGCGCGCGCTCGACACCACGCTCTTCGTCAAGAACGGCCCGTCGGTCGCCGGCCTCGGCCTCGGGGGCGAGGGCTACCTCAGCTACTCGATCGCCACCACGACCGGCGAGGGCATCACGAACCCCGGCACCTTCACCCGCACGCGCCGCTGCGTGATGGTGGACAACCTCCGCATCTACTGAGCCATGATCCTCGCGCGTGTTGACGGCGTCATCGTTTCCTCGGTCTGCCATCCCAGCCTGCATGGCAACCGCTCGGTGATCTGCCAGCCGCTCGACGACCAGGGGCGCGAGGAGGGCGGCCCCATCCTCGCCATCGACCCGCTCAGCGCCGGCCAGCACCAGCGCGTGCTGATCTCGACCGACGGCTCGCACACGCGGAATTTCGTGAAGGACCAGAAATCCCCGCTCCGCAACATGATCATGGCGATCGTGGACGAGAAGGAGACCCGCTGACCATGCGCCTCGGCCACGTCATCGGCAAAGTCACCCTGTCCGTCCAGGACCCGGCCTACAAGGGCGGGCGTTTCCTGCTGGTGCAGCCGTTCGCGCGCGAACAATTCGCCGGCGCGCCGATGACGCCGTTGGCGAAGGGTCTCAGCCTCGTGGTTTACGACAATCTCGGCGCCGACCTCGGCCACGCCATCGGTTTCACCGAGGGCGCCGAGGCCACCGCGCCGTTCGAGAACCCGACCCCGGTGGATGCGTTCAACGCCGCCATCATCGAGGAAATTTTCTACAAGCCGCCCGCCTAGTCTGGTCGCTCCCACTTTCATTTCACCCTCACTCTCACCGTCACTTTCCCTCCACCATGTCGAACGTCATCACCGCCCGCGAAGCCGAGGAACTCTTCCGCAAGGGTGAACAGCCGCCCGCCGGCGCCATCCTCACGCCATCCGCCCGCGATGTCTTCAGCGGCAAGCTGAAGCCCTCGTTCAAGGCCGGCGCCGCCCCTGCGGGGAAGAAGGCCGCGCCCAGCATCCCCGACTATGAGTTCAAGTGGAAGGCCGGCACCGATGCCAAGACGCCCGCCGAGATCGAGAAATTCTTCAATTCTCCCGCCCTCCAGGTCCTCAAGGAGCGCATCTGCGACATGGGCCGCCGCCTCTGGCAGCGCGACTACACCGACGGCAATGGCGGCAACATCACCATCCGCGTCGGCGACAACCTCGCGCTCTGCACGCCCACGCTCATCTGCAAGGGCTTCATGAAGCCCGAGGACATGTGCCTCGTCGACCTCGACGGCAACCAGCTCGCCGGCACGCGCGTGCGCACGAGCGAGGCCAAGACGCACTTCGGCATCATGAAGCGCCAGCCCAACGCGAAGTCCTGCGTGCACGCGCATCCGCCGCATGCGACCGCGTTCGCCATCGCCAATGTCGACATTCCGTCCTGCCTCATTCCCGAGGCCGAGGTGTTCCTCGGCAAGATCGGCGTCGCGAAATACCAGACGCCCGGCACGCCCGCCAACGCCGACGAGGTCGGCGAAGTGGGCAAGACTCACCAGGCGGTGCTCATGCAGAACCACGGCGTCATCTGCTGGGGCAAGGACGTCGAGGACGCCTACTGGAAGATGGAGAACATCGATTCCTACTGTCGCACGGTCTGGATCGCCGCCGGCCTCGGCGGCGGGTTGCACCGCTTCACCGGCGGCCAGGCGAAGGAGCTCATCGACCTGCGCCAGAAGCTCGGCATGCCCGACCCGCGTTCCGGCCTGAAGGAGTGCGAGCTGTGCGACACGAATGATTTCCGCCCGCGCGGCGTCACCCAGCCCGCCCCCACCGGCGGTTCCTCCGCCCCGTCGGCCGACCCGCAGGTTGAAGCCGTCGTCCAGCAGATTGCCGGACAAATCCTGAAACAACTCGGCGGCAAGTGAGCGGCCCAGGGCCGCTGCCACCTATTCCCAATTACCAACTCCCAATTCCTCCCCCATGAAAGTCTCCATCATCGGCGGCGGTGGCCGCGTCGGTTCCAACGCCGCCTTCGCCCTCCAGTGCGCGGGCCTCGTCGCGGAAATCCAGATCCTTGATGCCAACGCCGACCTCGCCGAGGGCGAGGCGCTCGACCTGATGCACGGCAGCTCCGCCGTCGGCGGGGCGCGTATCTACGCCGGCGACTACGCCCGCGCGAAGGACAGCGACATCTTCGTCATCACCGCCGGCCTGCGCCGCAAGCCCGACGAGTCCCGCCTCGACCTGATCAACCGCAACGTCTCCCTCTTCGCGGGAATTCTCGACAGCATCAAGGCCGCCGGCCTGAAGAAGGACGCACTCGTCTTCGTGGTGTCGAACCCGGTGGACATCCTCACGCAGCTTGCCGCCGCGAAGCTCAACCTCCCGTGGCAGCAGGTGCTCGGCCTCGGCACGATGCTCGACACCGCGCGCTTCCGCTCCCTGATCGCGCAGGACCTCAAGCTCGCCCCCACGCAGGTGACGGCGCTCATCCTCGGCGAACATGGTGACACGATGTTCCCCGTGTGGTCGTCGGCCGCCTACGCCGGCCTGCCGCTGGTCAAGGTTGCCGGCTGCACGCCGACATTCCAGTCCCAGATTTTCGAACGCACCAAGGGCAGCGGCGCCGAAGTCATCCGCCGCAAGGGCGGCGCGGGCTGGGCCGTCGGCCTGACCATCGCCGAGGTCGTCCACGCCATCGTGCTCGACAAGAAAGTCGTGCTCCCCGTTTCGACCGTGCAGCAAGGCGCCTACGGCCTGAAGAACGTCGCGATCAGCGTCCCGACGATCGTCGGCCGCTCCGGCGCGATTGCGCATGTCGAAGTCGAACTCTGGCCGAAGGAAGCCCAGGCGCTGCAGACCTCCGCCCGAGCGCTCCAGGAAACCTACGCCAAGGTGATCAAGGCCGGGTAACGGAGAGGTTTCACGCGAAGCCGCGAAGTTCGCGAAGATATTGGAGATCGATCTCCAAACTTTCATCCTTCGCGAACTTCGCGGCTTCGCGTGAAACTTCCGGTCATTGACCTCGGCCGACACCTGGCTACCCGTTGAACCATGCAGGCGATTCGCATCCATGAGACGGGTGGGCCGGAAAAACTTCGCGTGGACGACGTGCCGCTGCCGGCACCCGGCCCGGGGGAAGTTCGGATTCGCGTCGAGGCGGCGGGGGTCAACTTCATCGATACCTACCAGCGCAGCGGGCTTTACCCGGTGGCGCTGCCGTATACCCTGGGGTCGGAAGCCGCGGGAATGGTCACGGCGGTCGGCCCGGGCGTGACGGAATTTCGCGCGGGCGACCGCGTGGGCTCAGCCAAGGTGGCGGGGGCGTATGCGGCGGAAGCGCTGGCGCCGGTTGCTCAACTCGTGCGCGTGCCGCCTGGGGTGGACAGCCGGACTGCCGCCGCCGTGCTGCTGCAGGGCATGACCGCCCATTATCTTGCGTGTGACACTTTTCCGCTGAAGACCGGTGACACGGCGCTGGTCCACGCCGCCGCTGGCGGAGTCGGCCTGTTGCTGGTGCAGATTGCGAAGCGGCGCGGCGCGCGGGTGCTGGCAACCGTGGGCACGGACGAAAAGGCCCGGCTCGCTCGCGAGGCGGGCGCGGACGAAGTCTGCATTTATACGCGGGACAATTTCAGCGCCGCCGCGCGGCAATTCACCGGCGGGCGGGGCGTGGACGTGGTCTACGACGCGGTGGGCAAGGATACCTTCACGGGCAGCCTGGACAGCCTTCGCCCGCGCGGGATGCTGGTTTCCTATGGCAACTCGAGCGGACCGGTGCCGCCATTCGCCCCGCTGCTCCTGATGCAGAAGGGTTCGCTCTTTTTCACGCGACCCACGCTGAACCATTATACAGGAACCACGGTGGAGTTGCAGGCCCGTGCCGGAGAACTCTTCCGCTGGATTGGCGCGGGCGAGCTGAACGTGCGCATCGGAGCCACCTTTCCGCTGACCGCCGCGGCCGAGGCGCACCGCGCGCTTGAGGGCCGCGCGACAACCGGCAAGGTGCTGCTGCTGCCGTAGAGCCGACGCAGGATTTCAATCGCTGGACAGAGGCGGCGGCCGAGAATTTGGAATTCGGAATTAGGAATTGGGGAAAGCCCTCAGAAAGTTTGGACCAATTCCCAATTCCAAATTCCCAATTCCTTCTGCTCCCGACCGTGTCCGCGGCGTAATATGAGGTTGGATTTGCGGCCTGACCACGATGTCATTACCTCTGTGCTGATTTGCGGAATCCGCGGGCAAATTTTTTTTCATGAAAACCTACCGTTACGTCAATTTCCTCTGGGATGATGCCAAGGCCAAGTCGCTCGACCCGGTCGGCCGGCTCATCTACCGCTCCAACCTGCTCGGCAGCGACCAGCGCATCACCAACACCGGCGGCGGCAACACGTCGGCGAAGATCGTCGAAAAGGATCCGCTCACCGGCGAGAAGACCGAAGTGCTCTGGGTCAAGGGCTCCGGCGGCGACCTGCGCACGAGCACCCGCGAGAATTTCTCGTCACTCTACCAGGACAAGCTGATCGCCCTGCAGAAGCTCTACGCGTCGCGCAAGGACAAGGGCCTGAAGTCGGCCGCCGAGGACGACATGGTGGGCATGTATTTCCACACCACGTTCAACCTGAACCCGCGCGCGTCCTCGATCGACACGCCGCTGCATTCATTCCTGACGGGCAAGCACGTCGACCACATGCATCCGAACGCGATCATCGCGATCGCGGCGTCAGCCAACTGCGAGAAGCTGACCAAGCAGATTTTCTCCGGCGAGATGGCCTATGTGCCTTGGATGCGCCCGGGCTTCGAGCTCGGGCTCGCGATGGAGAAGATCGAAAGGAAAAACCCGAAGGTCCGCGCGATCATGATGGGCCAGCACGGCTTCATCTCGTGGGCCGACGATGAGAAGCAGTGCTACACGGACACCCTCAACTTCATCGAGCGGGCCGCCACCTACATCGAGGAGAAATACGCCGCGAAGGGCGGCGACGCCACGGCCTTCGGCGGAACCAAATACCAGACGCTCGCTCCCGACCAGCGCCGCGCCGCGCTCGCCGCGATCCTGCCCTGGTTGCGTGGCCAGGTTTCCCAGCAGAAACGCTTCATCGGCACGGTGCAGGACGACGAAAGGATCCTGCGCTTTGTGAATTCCAACGACGCCCCGCGCCTCGCGGAGCTGGGCACCTCTTGCCCCGACCATTTCCTGCGCACGAAGATCAAGCCGCTCTACGTCGACTGGAACCCCCAGGTCGAGAACGCCGCCACGCTGAAGAAGAAACTCGCCGCCGGCCTCAAGGCCTACCGCAAGGACTACGCGGACTACTACGCGAAGTGCAAACACGCCAACTCGCCCGCGATGCGCGACCCGAACCCGACGGTCGTGCTGATTCCCGGCCTTGGCATGATCGCCTGGGGCAAGGATAAGTCGGAGTCGCGTGTCACCGCCGAGTTCTACAACTGTGCCGTCGAGGTCATGCGCGGCGCGGAGGCGATCGACAAATACATCGCGCTGCCGCAGCAGGAGGCGTTCGACATCGAGTACTGGCTGCTGGAGGAGGCGAAACTCAAGCGCATGCCGGCCGAGAAGGAACTCGCGCGCCAAGTCGTCATTGTGATCGGCGCCGGCTCTGGCATCGGCAAGGAAACGGCCCACCGTCTCGTGAAGGAAGGTGCCGTCCTCGTGTGCGTCGATCTCAACGAGGCGGCGGCCAAGGCCACCGCCAAGGAAATCACCGACAAATATGGCGTCGGCATCGGCGTCGCCGGCACCGGCCTGTCCGCATGCGGCCCGGCGCTCGGGCTCGCGGCCAACATCACCGACCGCGCCAGCATCCGGCGCATGCTCGACGATGTCGCCATCGCCTATGGCGGCTTCGACTCGATCTGCGTCACGGCCGGCATCTTCGTGCCGACCGACACGACGGGACACATCCCCGACGACAAGTGGGCACTCACCTTCGCAATCAACGTCACCGGCGGCTATCTCGTCGGCGACGAGGCGGCATCGACCTGGCGGGAGCAGGGCTTGAGGGGAACTTACGTTCTCACCACCTCCGCCAATGCGACCGTGGCAAAGAAGGGTTCGATGGCCTATGACGCGTCCAAAGCCGCGGCCAATCATCTTGTCGGCGAGATGGCGATCGAGCTCGCCCCGCTGGTGCGCGTCAACGGTGTCGCGCCTGCCACGGTGGTACACGGCAGCGCGATGTTTCCGCGCGACCGCGTCATCGGCTCGCTGGCGAAATACAACATTCCCTACACGGAGAAGGAGGAGACGGCGTCGCTGGTGAACAAACTCGCGCAGTTTTACGCCGACCGCACGCTCACGAAGTCGCCGATCACGCCCGCCGACCAGGCCGAGGCGTATTTTGTCCTCGTGAGCGACCGCCTGAGCAAGACCTGCGGCCAGGTCCTCGCCGTCGACGGCGGCCTCCACGACGCCTTCCTGCGCTAGGTGTCATCTGATCAAGGCATGGTTTCGCGCAGAGGCGCAAAGACGCAGGGGAACGGCGAGCAGTGCCCCGGGCGCTGAAGTTTGCTTTGCAGGCTCCCGCTTCGCGCCACTGCGGCTCTGCGCGAAACTGGCTTGGGTCTCTAGGACCGCGGCGTGTAGGTTTTCTGCTGCAGCGTGGCGCCGAGGTGGGTGCGGAAGGTGGCGAGGTCCTTCACCGCACCGAGGGCGATGAGCTGGCGAGCGAGGTTGCCGACGGCGGTGCCCTCGAGCTTGAATGACACCACGGGAATGCCGGCGGCGTCCGCGGTGGCTTGGCAGAGCAGGCGGTTCTTCGACCCGCCGCCGACCATGAGGATCCGCTGGAACTTCCGGCCGGCCATGCGCTCGAACGCGCGCATCGCGCCGGCGTGACCCTGACCGAGCGATTCGCAGATCAGACGGGTGTAGGCCGCGAGATTTTTCGGGGCCGGCGACTTCGCTTTCTTCAGCTGGGCGTCGATCGCGGCCTTCATCGAGGGCGGATTGGCAAAGGCCGGATCGGTCATATCGAGGAGCTTGGCGGGTGCCGAAAGCTTCTCAGCGGCGGCGATGAGCGCGGCCCAGGCGCGGTCGCCCTCGGGGCGCGTGCTGAAATCCTTCATGATGCCCTCGAGCATCCAGAGGCCGATGACATTGGTCAGGGGCCGGTAGCGTCCGTCGCCGATGCGTTCGTTGGCGATGCGCGCCGCCAGCGCCTCGGCGCCCAGCAGCGGCGTGTCGCTCTCAAAGCCGACCAGCGACCAGGTACCTGAGCTGAGGAAAAGATCCGTGCCGTCCGGCGACGCCGGCATCGCGTCATAGGCGCACGCGGTGTCGTGGCCGGGCACCGCGATCACCTGGGTGCCGGCGAGTTCCGGCAGGTCCCGCACGCGGCCGAGCTTGGTGCCGGCGAGGATCGGCGGGCTGAACCACTGCGGCGGCAGGTGGAAATGGTCGAGGGTGAGCCGCGACCAGTCGGTCGAATGCACGTCGAGGAGTTGCGACGTGCTGGCGACAGTCAGCTCGTTCTCCATCCGGCCCGAGAGCAGGTAATTGAAGTAGTCGGGCAGGAAGAGGCAGCGCGTGGCGAGATCGGCGACGGCGGGGCAGTTCGCGATGACTTCCTCGAGCTGGAGGCTGGAATTGTAGAAAACATTCGGGATGCCCGTGGCGGCGTAGATGCGCTCAAGCGCGGCGCGCGTGTGGGCGAGATGCCTCAGGCCGGGCTGCGTGCGGGCGTCACGATAGGCGTGCACGGGAAATACGAGCCGGCCCGCGTCGTTGACCAGCACGTAGTCCACGCCCCAGGTGTCGACGCCGACCGAGGCGAGCTTCGCGCCGCGGGGGAGGGCGACCGCGGCCTTGCGCAATCCCGTCTGCACCTCGTGCCAGAGCGTGCCGATCTCCCAGTAGTCGTGCGCGCCCAGCGAGCGGAAGACGTTCGGGAAGCGGTGCACCTCGGTAAGCGTGAGGCGGTTTTTCGCCCAGGCGCCGAGGATCACGCGACCGCTGGTGGCGCCGAGGTCGATGGCGGCGGAGTAGAGGGTGGAGGGCATGGCGGGGGACGGGATGACAGGATGACGGGAGACAGGGGACGGAGGCAGACTTGTAGGGGCGTTGCTTGCCCATTCGACTAGCTCAGGGTCCCGAGCCTGTCGAGGGAACGACGCCCTCCGGAGGCGGGCAAGCCCGGGCGCACGCGAGGTGCGACCCTACATTAGACGAGTTGCAGGGTTTGGTTGGCCTTGTGGTGGACTTCCTCGAAGTAAGCGGCGTTTTGCGGGAGTTTGATGTCCACGTCGTAGGTCGGGATCATCGCCTTCATGCGGGCCTTGCCCTCGGGGCTTTGCAGCAATTGGGGGAAGCACATTTTGATTACTTCGAGCACGATATTCACCGAGACCGAGGCGCCGGGCGAGGCGCCGAGCAGGGCGGAGATCGTGCGCTCGGGGTTGGTGATGACTTCCGTGCCGTAGTGGACGATGCCCGCCTCGCCGTCCGTCTTCTTGATCGCCTGCACGCGGATGCCGGCGTCGATCAGCTTCCAGTCCTCCGCCTTCGCGTTGGGATAGAAAATGTGCAGCACCTCCATGCGGTTGGCCATGCTTTGCGTGCCCTGCTGGATGAGATAGCGGACCAGCGGGATGTTGTGGATGCCGATCTTGATGAGCGTGGCAAAGTTGTCGGGCTTGATCGAGAACGGCAGGTCGGTCCAGCTGCCCTTCCGGTGGAGAAACTTCGTGGTCCACGCGGCGAAGGGGCCGAAGAGGAGGGTCTTCTTGCCGTCGAGCACGCGGGTGTCGAGGTGCGGCACCGCCATGGTCGGCGCGGCGTCGAGGGCCTGGCCGTACACCTTGGCGCGGTGCCTTTGGACGAGCTCGGGCTTGTCGCAGACCAGCCACTGGCCGCCGATGGGGAAACCGCCGAGGCCCTTGCTCTCCGCGATGCCGGATTTCTGGAGCAGGTGGAGGCTGCCGCCGCCCGCGCCCACGAAGACGAACTTGGCCTTGTTGTGGCGGATTTCGTTCGTCGCGAGATCCTTGATGCTGACGTCCCAGCCCGCGCCCGCCTTTTTGAGGTCGACCACGCGGTGGTTGCTGGCGATGCCGCAGCCCTCCTGGCGGGCGAGCCAGGCGAACAGTTTGGCGGAGATGTTGCCGAAATTGACGTCGGTCCCCGCGTCCATCTTGGTCGCGGCGATCGGCATCTCGGCGCGGCCCTCGACCAGCAGGGGGGCCCAGCGGCCGATCGTCGCGCGGTCGGTGGAGTATTCCATCGACCGGAAGAAATGGTGCGCGGCCATGCCCGTGTAACGCGCCTTGAGGAAATCCACCTGCTCGCTGCCGTGCACGAAGCTCAGGTGAGGGACGGGATTGATGAACTCGCGCGGATTCTCCGCCATGCCCGAGGCCACGGCGTAGCTCCAGAACTGCTTGGACTGCTCGAACTGCTCGAAGATCTCGATCACCTTGCGGACATTGACGGTGCCGTCCGCCTCGCGCTTCGGGGTGTAGCTCAGCTCACAGATGCCGGCGTGGCCGGTGCCGGCGTTGTTCCAGCCGTTGGAGCTTTCCTGCGCGAGGTCCTCGGTGACCTCGTAAACCTGGAGGGAGAGGCGCGGCTCCAGGCGTTTGAGCAGGGCGCCGAGATTGGCCGACATGACGCCGCTGCCGATCAGGATGACATCCGGGTTCGCGATATGCGTGGAGTACTTCATGAAAAGGAAACCGATAAAAAACAGCCAACAAAGCCGCCAAGCAAGCGCTAGTTGATTGAACCCTTTTTGCCGTGTTCCAGTGACATGCTCTGCGCCCAAAAAATCACCATTGGGAAACACGACTGTCGCCCTCAGCCCGGGCCAAAGACACGGGGATTTCGCTTGTCCCCTGGCCGTCCCCGATCCGGCTTTATTCACGATGAGGCGTAGGCCCCAAGGCCGGTGCGATGAGGGAGCCCGGGGAGGATGATCGAATTTCCGGTCCCGGTCCCGTCGGGAAATATCCGATTCCGAATTGCCCGGCTCTTGGCTCCCCGCAGAGCGCGGAGGTAGGTCATCACCCCATTCCCAGTCGGTGGCCCAAGTTCCTATACTCAGAAAATGGCTGCGCGCGGCCTCACAGGTTCATCCCGGCCAATCCATGCATTTCTCATCCAGCACCAATTCGCATCCGACGGCAGGAGATCTCGTGGCAGCGCTGCCGCCTAGCGCCTCCGTGGCGAAGGCCGGGGCCGCGTGGTGGGGCTATCAACAGCCGGCACCGGCGCGAATCCTGATCGTCGACGACGATGAAACCGTGCGCAAGGTCAGCGCGATCGTGATGGCGCAATGGGGGTTTGACGTGGACACCGCGGATGACGGCGAGACCGGCTGGAAGGCACTGTGCGGCTCCAACTATGATCTCGTGATCACGGATAACGATATGCCGCGGCTGACCGGTCTGGAACTCATCAAGCGCATGCGTGCGGTCTCGTCCAACCTGCCTTGCATCCTGGTTTCCGGGCGGCCGCCCGAGCCGGAAAAAATTCTGGCCGAGATCATCCAGCCCGGCGCGTTCCTCCCCAAGCCATTCCAACCCGCCGAACTGATGGCGAAGGCGGAGCGGCTGTTGCTGGCCAAAATGGAGAGCATGTTGAACGAGATCCGGCCCTCCGCTCCGGTTTGAACCGCGCGCACCCGAAGAGGCGGACCCTCGGCGCCCTGCACTCCTCTTCGCCGAAATAATCAACGTCCGTGATCCGGAAGACTTTTCGCTGAGGTTTCATCATTCATTTTTCGAATCCGGGTACCACGTGGTGTTGGCGGGCTGGTTGTCGGCGATGACGTAAAGCTGAAATCCTCCCTCCCTGTTATTGCACCGCGGGGTTTGAACACGGAGGGACGAAGCCACGAAGAAAGCTCCGGAGGATCGGCCTTCGCGCCTCCGTGTCTTCGTGGCAACTATCCAGCTTCCGGCATCCGCCAGCACGTCCCGTCCTTCACGGGCGAAAACCCTTGAACCGTTCCGCTCAAAATCCAGTGTCGCCTCCGGCTCTACCCCCTACGTGCCATGAAAAAGCTTATCTTGGTTTATCTCGCGGTCGTTGGCTGCGCCCTGGCGGCGACCCGCACGGAAAAGGTCCGCAACGACCGAGTCATCGCCTACGAGGAGACCCTCGCACCGGCGGAAACCGAATCCTCGACGGAAGGCCTGCCGAACGTGACGGTGTTTCTTACCGGCGGCACGGTGACAGGCATCGCCGATGATGGCAGAACCACCACGACGGTGGTGAAACGTGGAGATGTAATCTTCCGCGGGGCCAAGGCGGGCCCGCTCCGCGACACCGGAACGGCCGAAATGCGTTTTGTCCGGGTCGAGTTTCGTGGCAAGGCCTCGACCGAGACCTGGGGGACCGCCGGGTTCGCCCCGGATTACCGGATGCTGGTCGAGAACGGCTATGTCCGCACCTACAACATCCAGATTGCCGCGGGTCACAGCGAGCCGCAGCACACGCACCACGAACGCGTGGTGGTTGCCCTGTCGGGAGCGGATTTGCGCCACGTGCTGCCCGACGGGCACCAGGAGGATTCCAGCCTCAAGACCGGCGAGGTCCTCTGGCGGCTGGGGCAGACCCATGTCGGGAAAAACATCGGCCAGACCGATCTCTGGGTGATCGCCATCGAACCGAAGTGAGGGTGGGGGATACCTGATGTGGCAGCATAATTACGCGCCGGTGGCCCAGAGCATTGGCTGGTCGGCCCTGTGTGCGGCGGTGCCGATGTTCGTGCTCCTGTATCTGCTGGCGATCCGGCGCAAGCCGGCCTGGTTCGCGGCCCTCGTGAGCCTGGGGGTGGCGCTCTTGCTCGCAGGGCTGGTTTATCACATGCCGCCCGCCCTGATTTTTTCATCCGTGCTCTACGGCATGGCGTTCGGCCTCCTCCCCATCGGTTGGATCACGTTCAACGCGATCCTGCTCTACCGGCTGACCCTCGAGACCGGCCAGTTCGAGGTGATCAAGGATTCCGTGGCCCGGCTGACCGGCGACTGCCGGCTGCAGGCCCTGCTGATTGCCTTCGCGTTCGGCGCCTTCATCGAGGGCGCCGCCGGGTCGGGCGTGCCCGTGGCGGTCTGCGCGGCGATGCTCACGGGCATGGGCTTCAACCGGCTGAAGGCCGCCGGAATCTGCCTCTTGGCGAACACCTCGCCGGTGGCGTTTGGCGGGATCGGCCTGCCGATCATCACCCTCGCTAAAACCACGGACCTTCCGCTGTTGAGCCTCAGTGCAACCGCGGGGCGCATCTGCGCACCGCTCTCGGTCTGCGTCCCCGCCTACATGGTGGTGCTGATTTCCGGCTGGAAAGGATTGCGCGGCGTGCTGCCCGCCGTGCTGGTCTGTGGACTGACCTTCGCGACGGTGCAGGTGACGGTGTCCAATCTCATTGGGCCGGAGCTGACCGACATTCTCTCGGCGATTGCGACGCTCCTCGCCCTGGTCCTGTTCATCCGCATCTGGCAGCCGAAGGACGGACTGGGCGCTCATGAAGGGGCTGCCGCCCCCTTGGTTTCGGCCGGCCCGGGCTTGCCCGCGGTGGCCCGCGCGTGGCTGCCCTATGTGTTGCTGGCCGGCTGCGTCCTGTGCTGGGGCATGCCGGCTGTGAAGACGCAATTGCTGCGGTCCAGCATCATTTTCCCCTGGCCGGCCCTTCACGGCCTGATCATGCGTCTGCCGCCGGCGGTGCCTGTGGCCGCCACTTACGATGCGAAGTACAGCCTCGACTGGCTCGCCAGCCCGGGGACGGCCTGCCTCATCGCCAGTGTGCTGGCCGCGGCCTTCGCCGGGCTTTCGCCCCGCCGGTTCATCGCGGTGTTTTTCGGCACGCTCCGCCAGATGGCCCTGCCGCTGGTGGCCATCGCCTCGGTCCTTGGTCTGGCGTTCCTCATGAATTATTGCGGCGCGACCTCCACGCTGGGGCTGGCCTTCGCGGCCACGGGTGTCTTCTACCCGTTCTTCAGTGCCGTGCTCGGCTGGGTGGGCGTGTTCCTGACCGGCTCGGATGCCTCGAGCAACGCCCTGTTCGGCAACATGCAGGCGACGGCCGCCCGCTCCCTCGGGCTGAATCCGGTGCTCACCGCCGCGGCCAATTCCACGGGTGGCGTGATGGGCAAGATGATCAGTGTCCAGAGCCTCGCCGTCGCGGCCGCCGCGACCGGGGCGCAGGAGGCCCAGCTGTTCCGATTCACCTTCTGGCACAGCGTCCTGCTCGTCAGCCTGATCGGCGGCGTGGTCACGCTCTATGCTTACGTGATTCCGTGGATGGTCGCCTGAGAAAAGGCGGAAGGAAGAAGGCAGAATTAAAAAGGTCAGGCCTCGGGGCCATTCGCGCCAAGGCGCAGGGGTGAATCGCAGGTTCCTGATTCTTACTTCTTAATTCATCCTTCCTTGTCCGCCATAGCTCGCAGAGCGACGGCGGATTGCTTCCCAAGGCGGGAACCGCGCGACGGTTCATCGGTCGGCGGGGTGGGCTGATGAAAACGAAAATCACGCTTATCGCCGTGCTGACCGCCTTCATGCCTGGATCCCTCCTTGCGGGGTGCGGCGTTCTGCCGGCGCCGCCCACTCCTCCCGGATGGCCGGCACTCCCCGCGCCACTGTAACTTTGCATAAGAAGGCAGCAGGATGAAGTAGGAGGGAAGCAGCCAGGGGCCGCGAACCTGCCGGACTTCCTTGTTCTTCCTTCTTACTTCATCCTTCTTTCTTCCGATGATCTATCTCGGGGTGTTTCTGGCCTCACTGGGGATCGACCTTATCCCGATCTTCAGTCCGCCCGTCTGGACGATGATGGTCTTCATGCTGGTGAAATTCGATTTGAATCCCTGGCTGGTCCTCGCCGTCGGCGTGCCCGGCTCGGTGCTGGGACGTTATGGGCTCAGCCTCTACAGCCGCAAATTTTTCAGCAAGGTCCTCAAGCCGGAAAAGAGCGAAGAGATGGAATTTGTGGGGAAAAAACTGAATGGCAGCCTCTGGCGGGCGTGGCCCTTTGTCCTCTTGTATTCCCTGCTTCCCCTCTCGACCACGGCGCTCTTCTCCGCGGCCGGCGTTGCCCGGATCAAGCCCTTCCAGATCCTGCCGCCTTTCTTTGTCGGCAAGTTCATCAGCGACGCGGCCATGCTCTTCACCGGCCAGATGGCCATCCGCAATTCCGCTGATTTCGTGACCGGCGTTTTCTCCTGGAAGGGCATTGCCACCGCCGGAGTCGGGCTGGTTCTCCTGGCCGCCTTCCTCTTTCTCGACTGGCGGACGCTCCTGATGAAAAAGAAATTCCGCCTGAACTTTCGTATTTGGAAGTGAGCTCCGGGGCGTATTGCCCTTCCTCCCGTTTCACGCTGGGAACTGTCTCAGGGAATGCGAGTCAGCGGCTTTTCTAATGATAAACGACGCCCTTGGGTTCACCCGGTTCAGTGCGGTGTGTCTGCTGCTGGTATTGACCGCCCGGGGAGGCGCCGGGCAGCCGTCACCCATGGCGGGCTATGGTCCTGACCCGGTCTTGCCGGCGCCGCATCACGGGCTCCTGCCCACCGTCAAGATTGCGCCGGCGGTCGGGTGGAAAAACGGCGCCCTGCCGTCCCCGGCGGTGGGCCTGAAGGTGAGCGCATTCGCCACCGGCCTCGACCACCCGCGGTGGCTGTACGTGCTGCCGAATGGCGATGTGCTGGTCGCCGAGACCAACGCGCCGCCCAAACCGGAGGATGGCAAGGGCCTCAAGGGCTGGATCATGAAAAAAGAAATGACGCGCGCGGGCGCGGCCGCACCCACGGCGAACCGGATTACCTTGCTGCGCGACGCGGATGGCGACGGCGTAGCGGAAGTCCACACGGTCCTGCTGCAGGGATTGAACTCCCCCTTCGGCATGGCGCTGGTCGGCCACGATCTTTATGTGGCAAATTCCGATGCCATCCTGCGGTTTCCCTACGCCGGTGGCGAAACCCGGATCACGCAGCCGGGCGTCAAGGTCATCGACCTCCCGGCCGGGCCGATCAATCACCATTGGACCAAGAACATCATCGCGAGTCCCGATGGCGCGCGGCTTTACGCCACCGTGGGTTCGAACAGCAACGTGGGCGAAAACGGGCTGAACCAGGAGACGGAACGCGCCCTGATCCTGGAGATCGACCGGACCACGGGGAATTCACGCGTCTTCGCGTTCGGCCTGCGCAATCCGGTCGGTCTGGCCTGGCAGCCGCAGAGCAAGGCCCTGTGGGTGGTGGTCAACGAGCGCGACGAACTGGGCAACGACCTCGTTCCGGATTACCTGACCGCGGTGCAGGACGGCGCCTTTTATGGATGGCCCTTCAGTTATTTCTGCCAGCACGTCGACACTCGCGTGAAGGAGCCGCATCCCGAGCTGGTGGCACGGGCCATCGCACCGGATTACGCGCTGGGCGGACACACCGCTTCGCTCGGCTTGGTTTTTTACGAGGGGAATCTCCTTCCTCCGCATTACGCGGGCGGCGCCTTTGTCGGCCAGCATGGCTCCTGGAATCGGAACCCGCCGAGTGGCTACAAGGTGGTCTTCGTCCCCTTTGCCGCCGGCCGGCCGGCTGGCCTGCCGGAGGATGTGCTCACGGGCTTCCTTGATGCCAAGGGCAACGCACAGGGCCGGCCGGTCGGCGTGGCGGTTGACCGCGCGGGAGCCCTGCTGGTCGCGGACGATGTAGGCAATGTCATCTGGCGGGTGACGCCCGCGCCCTAAACCGCGGGCCCCCGGAGGAAAATCTGACGGAAGGTCCGGAACCGGCTGCAACTACCGGCCGGTTGCTCCGTCATTATCCTCAGGCGGGCAGGTCAATTGGCTTGTGCCGCGGCTCGCTCCCGACAACGGCTTTTCTCCTGCCCCTCACGTGAACCCCCACGCCCACCCCGACAATTCCCCTGGTGCCGCCCAATCCGCGAAACCTCCCGGCCTGGGAGGTTCGCGCACATGGCTGGTGATCGGTTCGGTTGCCGTGATCGCTTTTTATACCGCGGGATTTCTGCGCACTGCCTCCGCCGCCCACCGGCTCACGGCGGATGAGCGCCACCGGCCTGCGGTCTCGGCGAGCCCGACTACCCGGTCGGCGGAGGTTGCCCCCTCGGTGTCGCCCTCGGCTCCGCCGGCATCGGCGGCGACCGGATCCGCTCAACCTGCCAAGGTGGTCCCGACAGTTCCACCCGTCGCCGTGGCGCCGGCGGTTGTGACCGCCCTGCCGGTTGCGCCCGTTCCCGTGGCCGCCGCCGTTTCCCTGCCGGCTCCGGTTGTTTCCGCCCCGGCGGCTGCGCTGCCCGCCCCGGTCGAGACGCCGGCTACGCCGCCCGCTCCCGCAGCTCCCGTGCCGGTCGCCGACGTAATGAAGGCCGTAGTGGCCTCGGTCGCCGAGAAGCCCAAGTACAAGGACGGAATCTTCTACGGCTGGGGCTCATGCCGCCATGGCGACCTGCAGGCGTCCATCGCGATCAAGGACGGCCGGATCATCGCCGCCGCGATTTCCGAATGCCACACCCGCTACTCGCAAAATGTGATCGCCATGCTCCCCGCCCAGGTGGTGGCGCGCCAGAGTGCCGATGTCGATTCGGTCGCGGGTGCGACGCAGAGTGCGGACGCATTTTATTATGCGGTGAGCGAAGCCTTGAAAGAGGCCAAGTGAGCAATCCTGCGATGCCCGGAATGCGCCATGGGTGACGCCGCCACGATGACAATGCCGGCGTCCCGCAGCGGGCTCGGACGCTTTTTTCGGAAGCCGAAGGGACTGCTCATCCTCGTGCTCGCGCTTTTGGTGCTGATCGCAGCGCTCGGCAGCGGCCTGAGGCTCGTGCTGCCGGACCTGGCCGCCGCCATGATCGCGGCGGCGGTGGTCGACGGGTTGCTGATGCGCTACATGGACGGCCACTGGAGTTTCCCCAGTGGCGGCCTGCTCACCGGGATGATCGTGGCGATGATCCTGAGCCCGCTGGAACCGTGGCACGTGCCCGCGGTGACCGCCGTGGTCGGGGTGGTGAGCAAGCATGTCTTCCGGACGCACACGGCGAACATCTTCAACCCCGCGGCGATGGCGCTCGTCGCCACCTTCCCGGTGTTCGGGCCGGCGCAGGACTGGTGGGGCGCGCTGCCGGAGATCACGCCCTGGGCGCTCGTGGTGCTGGGCGGGACCGGCGTGTTCATCACCAACCGGGTGCACAAGCTGCCGGCACTGCTCGCGTTTCTCGGCGGTTATTACCTGCTGTTCACCGCCACCGCCTTCCTCGGGGATCCCGCGCGGGTCGCCGAGATTTACCGGGCGCCCGACCTGCATGCGGCGCTGTTCTTCGGCTTCTTCATGGTGACGGATCCCCCGACCGCGCCGCCGCGCGCGCGCGACCAGGTGGTGTTCGGCCTGATCACCGCGGTGGCGGGCTACGCGGTCTTCGAACTCGTCGGGGCCGCCTACTTCCTGCTCGCGGGCCTGCTGGTGGCGAATGTCTGGGAGGCCGTGCGCCGCGTGCGGGTCCGCGCTCGTCGCGAAAAAGGGGGCCGGATCCTCGATCCGGTTTGAGTCTCAAAGGAACGAAGACCCGAAGTTCGTTCCTCCGGGAGGGCGTGAGTCATTCCTCACGGAACCGAGGGCGGTGGGCTCGGTCGGTTCCATCGGGCGGTGCGGGAAATTTTTCTTCATCCCCATCAACCGCCTCGCCGATTCCTCATATGAAAACGAATTTACCCACGCATGAAGCCTTGTCCCAGCGCGCCAGGGAACTCTGGCAGGCCCGGGGCCGACCGGTCGGGTGCGACAAAGAGATCTGGCTCGAAGCCGAGCAGCAAATGCTCACGGCCACGGTCCCCACTCAGAATGCGCCCTCGGCCACGCACGGCCGGGGCAACGGCAACTCGCAAAGCAGCGCGACGGCCGCCGATCCCAAGGCCGCCGACCTGGCGCCGGGGCATTCGTCCGTCCAGGCCGCGCCCGGGCCCAGCCCCGACGACGCCTCCGCGAGGGCACTCCAGCAGAAAAATGCAGCCCGCGCCCCGCAGTTGCCAGACGCAAGGTCCGCCCATCCGCCGACACCGCCGCAGTCGGGCAAGCCGATTTGGGACAAGCCCCATTCCAAGTAGCAGGAAAAACCAGGTGAGGACGCCCGGGGCTAGGCCTTCGATCAGCGATCCTCCAACTCCATCCCTCATGAAAACCGCTCGGCCGACTCACGACCAAATCGCACAACGTGCCCATTCTATCTGGCGGGACTGGAATTGTCCGCCGGGGCGTGATGAGGAAATCTGGCTCGCCGCCGAACGACAGCTTTCCCTCGGCAAATCCGGAGCGACCTCCGATCCGGCGCCTCGCAGCCCGAATGGGCCGGTCACGCAGGCAGATCGCATCCAGGCGGAGACCGCCGCCGAGAGCGCGGTCGAGTATCTCATTTCCCCGGCCGTCTCCGAGGCGGAGGCCGTGAAGGCCGCGCTGCAAAACAAGCCGCCCGGCGGCTGAATTTAAAAATCGGGTGGTCCGGGATCAACGATGCAGCCGGATCCGGGTGCGATGCCGGTTGACGTTGGCGCGAATCGCGCAGCAAGTGTTCCTCCGGGGATTCCAAAACCAATCAAAGCGGCAGGATGAAAACGTCCTGACCGGAGTTTTCCCGGCGGTCTCACGACTGACAACCCAGAGAAACATTACACATGGCTAAATCACAAAATTCCAAGAAGCAGACCAAGAAACTGGCGAAGAAATCCCCGGCGCAGAAGCGCCTCGCGAAGCGCGCCAAGAAAAGCGGGAAGTAATTTCCCGCCAGACCGGCCGGAACTTCCGGCCCTTCATTTCAGCACAGCCTCACTCGCTGTGCTTTTTTGTCGGTGCAAATGGCGGAACGGTTGCCGGGATCGCCGGTGGGAGCGGTTTTACGCCGCGACGCTGGAGCCTCTTGGTCTGAACCATGACGGCATAAAGCCGCCCCTACAGGTCAAGCTGAAGGTGAGCGGCGTTGCGCCGAAGACGGGCCTGCCATGCCGAAGCCCGCAGGGCGAAGGCAGGTCAGCTCTTCGTGCGCCAGCCACCCATCAGGAAAATGATGAGACAGACCAGCAAAACCAAGCCGAGGCCGCCGCCACCATAAGCCGGGCCACCGAGATAAAAGCCGCCGCCGCCGAACAGGAGAATCAAGACAATGATGAGGATGAGTGGGTTCATGGCTGCAGGATAGCAGACTGCCTTCATCGCTCCTATGGGGCGTTCACCTTCCGGGGGAAGTAAGAAGGAAGAAAGATGAAGAAAGCAAAGTCCCTGACTCTCGCTTGCGGCCTCGGCTGTCTACCTCTTGCCGGCCTTGAGCTTTGGCGCAGGAGGGCGGCTACGGGTTAAAGTATTCCTCCGGCTTTGCTTCCGCGCGCCGCTGATAACGGTGCCAGACGAAGGGTGCCCGGAGCTGGCCGGCAAAGGTGGCGGGCATGGCTTCCGCGATGCCGATGCGCACCGGCGGACGCCGGGCTTCGTCAAAAAATGTCCCGTACAGCAGGTCGAACACCATGAGGTTTTCGCCATAGTTGCTGTTGCCCTCGCGCAGGTCGGTGGAGTGGTGCCAGCGATGCAGGCCGGGCGTGTTGAAGACATAGTTCAACAGGCCGAAGCGCATCTCCACGTTGCAGTGGGTCAGCATGCCGATGTAGGCGGTGATGCCGCTGATCCAGACGAAGACGGCGCCGGGCGCGCCGGCGGCGAACACCAGGGGCAGGCCGAGGACGATGCTCTTGAAGGTGTCGACAAAGTGGAACCGCCCGGTGTTGAAAAACCACAGCCGCGTGGAGCTGTGGTGCACCGCATGGAACCGCCAGAGCCACGGCCATTCGTGTCCGAGCCGGTGCGCCCAGTACAATCCGAACTCGGCGATCAGGAGTCCCAGCGCGACCTGCGCAGCCATGGGCCAGTGCCCCGGCCAGAAACCGCCCGCAGCGCGCTCGCCGATCGCGAGGTGGATGCCGAAGGTGGCGCCGCCGACCACCGCCAGCTGCACGAGGCCTTTGGTCAGCACGGTGTGCAGGAGGTCGGGCCAGAATTGGCCATCACTCTCCAGCCACTGCGGCTCGTGCGGGAAGCGGCGTTCAAGCACGAAGAGGGTCACCGCCAAAGCCGCATAGCCCAGATTGAAAAAGAGCGGGCCGTGGCCTCGCGCCATGCCCACCGCCTGGCACGAGACGCACAGCACCAGCAACAACGGCCACCAGATGCAGGGCAGGATTTTTCCGAGAGTGGGGGACGAACTCATCGTAGCGGGAAGGGGCGGAGGGAGGAATGTATTGGTGGCGATCAGACTGCATTCTCGCTCTCGGGCATCCGGTTTGAAACACGAAGGCACGAAGGAACGAAGCAAAATATCGTCCGCCGGATCTTCGTGCCTTTATGCCTTCGTGGCCAAAAAATCCTGTTCTTTTCCGCGGCGGTGCGGAAGATGACTGCTCCCCCAGTCAGTCCTTCGTCCCCTCAACCCCTCGCCGTGGTCCTGCACCCGGCATCATCGCCATGAGATCATCTCCCCTGTCCCGCATTTGGTGCATCCTTGTGCTTGCCCTGTCCACCGCCGGTCTCGGCCGTGCCGCCGATCTGGTGCCGGCTGTCTATGATGTCCGCGCCTATGGCGCGACCGGTGACGGCAAGACCCTCGACACGGATGCCGTCAACAAGGCCATCGACGCCGCGGCCGCCGCGGGCGGCGGCACGGTGCTTTTTCCGACCGGCACGTACCTCTGCTATTCCATCCGGCTGAAGAGCAACATCGAGCTGAACCTCGCGCGTGGCGCGACGATCCTCGCCGCCGACCAGCCGGCGGCCGGGCAGCCCGGCTACGATCCGTCCGAGCCCAATCGCTGGGGCGACCTCGCCTACCAGGACTACGGCCACAGCCACTGGCACAACAGCCTCATCTGGGGCGAGAACCTCGAGAATATTTCCATCACCGGCCTCGGCCGCATCTGGGGCCGCGGCCTCCTGCGCGCCGGCGGCGAGCGTTCCGGCCAGGGCAACAAGTCCATTTCCCTCAAGCTCTGCCGGAATGTCACCCTGAAGGACTTCACCATCCAGCAGGGCGGTTGGTTCGCCGTGCTCGTCACCGGCGTCGACAACATGACCATCACCAACCTCAAGGTGGACACCAACCGCGACGGCTTCGACATCGACTGCTGCCAGAATGTCCGCATCACCGACTGCTCCATCAACTCGCCGCAGGATGACGCCATCGTCCTGAAGAGCTCTTACGGCCTCGGCGTCGCCCGCTCCTGCGACAACATCACGATCACGGGTTGCCAGGTCAGCGGCTACCTGATGGGCACCGTCCTCGACGGCACCTACCAGGTCCCGCCCAGCGGCGGCGGCACCGGGCGCATCAAGTTCGGCACCGAGTCCAACGGCGGCTTCCGCAACATCGCGATTTCCAACTGCGTGTTTGTCCACTGCAACGGCCTCGCCCTCGAAAGCGTCGACGGCGCGATCATCGAGGACGTGGCCATCAGCAACATCACGATGCAGTACATCTCCAACCCGCCGATCTTCATCCGCCTCGGCGCGCGCATGCGCGGCCCGGAGGGCGTCGCCATCGGCGCGGTCCGCCGCATCAACATCAGCAACGTCGTCGTGGCCTACGCCTCCTCGCGCGCGGCCTCGCTCATCAGCGGCATCCCCGGCCACCCGGTGGAGGACGTCAACCTCAGCAACATCCGCATCCTCTACAAAGGCGGCGACGGCCCGGTCCCGAACGCGGAGCAGAAGGCCGGCCGCGGTGGCAACCGCCGCGCGGACGGCCGCGGCACGGGCCTGCCGCCGGCGCCGCCGGACCCCTTTGGCGTCACGGAGAACGAGGACGGCTACCCCGAGCCGACGATGTTCGGCAATCTTCCCGCCTACGGCCTGTACGTCCGCCACGCGCGCCGCGTGACGGTGGACCACGTGGACCTGAGCACCATGGCCAGCGACCCCCGCCCGCCGATCCTGCTGTTCGACGTCGCCGGCATCGCCTTCGAGCACACCCGCGTGCAGGCCGCGGCGGGCGTGGCGGTCTTCAAGCTCAACCAGGTGACGGATTTCTCGACCGAGCGGTTCGCCGGCGTGGCCGACCAGCAGCGCGAGCGGGCGGACGACGAGTCCATCGCTGGCAAAGGACTCCCGCTGCCGGGCTCGACCTACATCCCCGCCGCGCCCGCGGCCAACCTCCCCGACAGCGCGAATTCGCCGATCCCGCGGGGAGCACCGGCCGCCGCTATTCCGCCAGCGGCACCCAAGCTCTAAGATCCAAGACTCGGAGGCAGTTCGCGCAGAGGCGCAGAGCCGCGAAGGATGATCAATGGTCCCGATCAAGCTCGCTTGCTCTGCGCTCCAGCGCCTCTGCGCGAACCATTCCGAAAGACTCCGGATTAAACCAACCGGCCCGGCTCAACCGCCGTCGGCCTTCTGGCGTTTGCCGACGCTCCGCTGGATCTTGCCGACGAGCTTCTGGGCGCGGCCCTTGGCCTCAAGCAGGCGGTTGCGCGTGATCTTGCCAGCGGCGACCTTGGTGTCGCCCTTGATAATGTTGGCAGTGCCGGCGGCTTTGTTACGGGTGCTTACTTTCATGGGATGATTTGGGTTTTGGATGATGAATGGATGCTGATGCGTCCGGGACTGACCGAGCCTCTCCCCGGCGGTTCCTTCGACCATTCGGCGTATCGGAGATGGTTCACGCGAAGCCGCGAAGAGCGCGAAGGATGCGGATTGGGGTTCGATCCCCCAAAAAAACTTCGCGAGCTTCGCGGCTTCGCGTGAAACCTCCGATGCCTTGTTTTGGAGACGGAACGGCTCGCGAGCTTCTCCGGCAAACTGCCGCGAGATTCAGTCAGGATTCCTGCCGCTCCGTCACCAGCTGATGCTCGGCTTCAATCCAAAGGGCTTCGGCCTGGCTTTCGGGCTTTCCCCTTTTCTCCCACAGTAGGTAGGCCCGCTGGGCGATGGCCTCGTGGATCGCGGTGGTCGAGTTATCCCCCTCGGGATGGGTGTGAGTGTGATGATGGTTTTTCATAGCCGGAAAGAATCTCCGCGATCAACCGGGTCAGGACTTTCCACCGCGCAGGCCGCCCATCAGGAAGATAATCAGGCAGACCAGCAGGATCAGCCCCAAGGCGCTGCCACCGAAGACCGGGCCGCCGAGATAAAAGCCGCCGCCGCCGAACAGGACCAGGAGGATGACGATGATAAGGAGAGTATTCATATCTGCCATGGTCACGCGCGGTCGCCGCTGGTTCCACGTTGGTCGACAAGTGGGATGGGGTGAAATCAGTAAAGCTGCGTTAGCCCACTTCGCCTTTTCACACTCGCGGGATTGCAGCCGGCTCTGATCACGCCATGAATGGGAACGACCCGTGAAACCCACAATTTTCCAGACCATCCTTTGCGCAGTACGCTTCGTCCTGCTCGGGCTCGGCGGTTTTGGCGGCGTGTGCGCCGCGCTCGCGGAGAACCCGGTCCAAGAGGGAAAGCCATTCACCCTGACGGCTCTGGGTCTCACACTGGTGCCGATCCCGGCGGGCTCCTTCACCATGGGCAGCCCGGTCTCGGAAATTGGCCATCGGCCGGATGAGGCTGCCCATGGTGTGACGTTGACCAAATCCTTCTGGCTGGGAAAGACGCCGGTGACGCAGGCGCAATATGAGTCCGTGATGGGTCGCAATCCCGCGCGCTTCAAAGGCGCCGACTTTCCGGTCGAGTCCATTTCCTGGGAGGAGGCGATGACCTTCTGCCGCAAATTGACCGAACGGGAACGCGCGGCGGGCCGGCTGCCGGCGGGCTTGGTCTACACGCTGCCGACGGAAGCCCAGCGCGAGTACGCCTGCCGGGCGGACACCGGCGGCCGCTACGCCGGCGAACTCGACGCGATCGCCTGGTATTCCGGGAACAGCGACGAGCAGGCGCATGCCGTCGCTCAGAAGCAGCCGAACGCCTGGGGCCTCTATGATATGCAGGGCAACATCTGGGAATGGTGCCTCGACTGGTACGGCAACTATCCCGCCGGTCCTGTGACCGACCCGACCGGCCCGGCCCAGGGCGACAGCCGCGTCTACCGCGGCGGCGCCTGGTTTCACTCGGCGGATCTCTGCCGCTCCGCTTACCGCTACAAACTCGCGCCCGACGGCACCGGCAGCCTCCTCGGCTTCCGCATTGCGCTCAGTCGGGGTTGAACGACGAAGGCACGAAGGGCCGGAATAACCGCCGGGAAGTCATTTGCTGAAAGAATCGGATGGGTGCGGACGTTCCAAGTAGGCGTGAGACCATCCGTCCATTCCTGTCCTCTGTCTTCCATCTGCCTCGCCGTCCCTGGCTCGGGGCCGGCTGCTTGCCAGCCCACCGGGGTGGCGTTGCATACCGTGATCGTGAGCACTGAAACGGAGATCCTCGCTGCCGTGGACGCCATGCCAGCCCGCCGCAAGGCGCGGCTGATGCCTGAGCTGCGTCGCCGGTTGGAGGATTATTACGATCTTCAGGCCGTGAAGCGGGCGCAGGCGAAGGAGGTCTACCATGCCTATCCGGGTGTGAAGACCAAACCTTCCGCCCGCCGTGCTGCGCATTGAGATTTCAGACGAGGCCGCGCGTTTTCTCCAAGGCCTGTCCGCCAAATCCGCGCGACAAGTTGATGGACGCATTCGCCGGCCGGCGGCCGAGCCTTTTCCAGCCTTTTGTCAAAAGCTTCATGGCACATCGGATGTTTACCGGGTTCGCCAAGGGCCTTATCGAATTCTTTATCGGGTGATGCGGCCGGCCGGAGTTCTCGCCATCGAAGCCCTCGGCGACCGGAAGGATATTTATCGTTAAATCCAAGTCTTCCGTGATCCGCTTTGAACCAGGATTCGTTGGATGGAGGTAGGAGCCTGCTTGCAGGCTCCTACAACCGAATCATCCCGGCTCAGAGCTTTTCGTTCACCACTGGATTTGTAAGGGTGCCGATTTTTTCGATCTCGATCGAGACGCTGTCTCCGACCTTCAGGAAAACGGGGGGCTTGCGGGCGAAGCCGACGCCGTGCGGCGTGCCGGTCAGGATCAGCGTGCCGGGGACCAGCGTTTTGCTGCTGCTCAGGAATTCGATCAGCGTGCGGACATCGAAGATCATGTCGTCCGTGTTCCAGTCCTGCATCGTCGCGCCGTTCAGGATCGTGCGGATGCGGAGCTTGTTGGGGTTCGGGATCTCGTCCCGCGTCACCAGCACCGGCCCGAGCGGGCAGAAGGTGTCGAAGCCCTTGCCCTGGCACCACTGGCCGCCGCCGCCATCCCGCTGCCAGTCGCGCGCGGAGACGTCGTTGCCGCAGGTGTAACCGAGGACGTAGTCGAGCGCATTGGCCTTGGTTGCATTCTTGCAGGCCTTGCCGATGACGACGCCGAGCTCGCACTCGTAGTCCACGCTGTTGCTGGGCAGTTTCACGGGCAGCTCGATGGGGTCGCCGGGATTCTGGACGCTCGCGGTGTTCTTGATGAACAGCACGGGGTGGGGCGGGGGCGGCAGGTTGCTCTCGGCGGCGTGCTTCTTGTAGTTCAGGCCGATGCACATGATGTTCGTCGGCAGGAACGGGGCGAGCAGCTTGCCGGGCTTGACCGAACGCTGGGTCACTTGGAAGGCACCGAAGATGTCCCCGGAGATTTCGAGCGCGGAGCCGTCAGGCTGCAGCGCGGCATATGCGGGGCCGCTGGGGGAGAGATGGCGGATGAGTTTCATGGAAAGGGGGAAGTTGAAAGTTGAAGGCGGAAAGTTGAAAGCGGAAAAACTACGGATTATTTCGCGCAGAGGCGCAATGGCGCGAAGCGAACTGATTTGGAGGCCGGACAAAAATCCCGGATCGACCTTTGCGACCCTGTGCCTCTGCGCGAAATGCTTCTGTGGGCTTGGACAAATCCGGCTCGACGGGGAAATCGGCTTCGCCATAACCCAAACCATGCCGGCCAAAAAGAAAGCCCCCGCGCGGAAGCGGAAGCTCGTGCTGCTGATCGGCACGGTGAAGGGCGTGTTTCTTTATCACACCGACGAGAAACGCGCGGCGTGGAAGCTCACCGGGCCACATCTCAGCGGCTGGGAGGTCTTCAGCCTGTGCGGCGACAGCCGGAACGGGCGCATCCTCGCCGGTGCGGAGCATTTCATGACCGGCCCGACCATCCGTACCTCCGGGGATTTCGGCGCGACCTGGGAGCCAGTGAAGCGCGACCCGAAGTTTGCCAAGGGCACAAAGGCCGAGCTCAAGCACATCTGGCAGATCGTGCCGGGGCACCCGTCGCAGCCCGGGACCTGGTATGCCGGCGTGGACGACGCGGCGCTGTTTGTGAGCCGCGACGACGGCAAGACGTGGGATGAGCTCACCGGCCTGACGAAGCACCCGACACGGCCGCGCTGGGTGCCGGGCTTCGGCGGGCTCTGCCTCCACTCGATCGTGGTTGATCCGGCGAATTCGCAACGACTCTGGGTGGGCATCTCGGCGGTCGGAGTGTTCCGCAGCGACGACGCGGGGAAGACCTGGAAGCTCTGCAACGCCGGCCTGCCCAACGTCGCGCCCGAGTTCATCAAGGATCCCGACATGGGCCGCTGCGTGCACAAGCTGGGGCTCGATCCGGCGCGGCCCGGCCGGCTGGCGATGCAGTTCCACGGCGGCGTGTTCATTTCGGAGAACGCGGGCGATTCATGGAAACGCATCTCGGCGGGACTGCCGCATGACTTCGGCTTCCCGCTGGCGGCGACAGTGGGCGGCGGCCTGTTCGTGGTGCCTCTGATCGGGGGCGACAACCGCGTGGTGCCCGGCGGCGCGTTGAAAGTGTGGCGCTCGCGCGACCTCGGCCGTACGTGGCGCGCGCTGACCAAGGGCCTGCCGCAGAAGGATCATTTTGTCGGTGTGCTGCGCGACGCGATGACCTCGGACCCGCTGACGCCGGCCGGCGTTTATCTCGGCACGACCGGCGGGGAGATCTTTTACTCGAAGGACGACGGCGCGAGCTGGGATAAACTCCCGGCCTCCTTCCCGCGGATCACCACGCTGAAGACGTGGCTGGTATGAGGCCCGGAAGTGTTTCGCGCAGAGGCGCAGTGACGCCGAGCGGGAACAACTGGTTTTTCACCCGGAGGCACGGGGGAAAGCGAATTTCGGTTTCGGAAACCAGCGATCCTACTCCGTGCCCTTTGGGTCTCGGTGTGAAATTACTTCCGGAAGGATTTTCGGAGACCGATGCTTCAGCTTTGCGCCTCGGCGCCTCCGCGCGAAATAATTCCTAGGCCTTCTCCACGAACGCTTCCATGCCGACGCAGGAGCAGACCAGATTCCGGTCGCCGTAGACGTTGTCGACGCGGCCAACGGCGGGCCAGAACTTGCTGGCGCGCGTGGCGGGAGAGGGGAACGCGGCGAGTTCGCGTGAATAGGGGCGGTCCCAACCGTCGCTGCACACGGCTTTCGCGGTGTGCGGCGCATTTTTCAGCGGGTTGTTGGCCTTGTCGGCCTCGCCATTCGCGACGGCCTGCATCTCGCCGTGGATGGAAATCAGCGCGTCGCAGAAACGGTCGAGCTCGGCCTTCACTTCGCTCTCGGTCGGCTCGATCATGAACGTGCCAGGGACGGGGAACGACATGGTCGGCGCGTGATAGTTGTAATCCATCAGGCGCTTGGCGGCGTCCTCGACTTCCACGCCGTGCTTCTTCCAGCCGCGGAGGTCGACAATGCACTCGTGCGCGATGAGGCCGGCGTTGCCGCGGTAGAGCACGGGGAAGAATTTCTCCAGGCGCTTGGCGACGTAGTTGGCGTTGAGGATCGCGACCTTTGTCGCCTCGGTCAGGCCGTCGGGGCCCATCATGCGGATGTACATCCAGGAGATGACGAGGATCGACGCGGAGCCCCACGGCGCGGCAGAGATGGCGCCGATGGCCGTGCCCGCAAGGCCGGAATTGGGAATTGGGAGTTGGGAATTGGGATTTCGGATCGGGTGGCCAGGGAGGAAGGGGGTGAGGTGCGCGGCGACGCCGATGGGGCCCATGCCGGGGCCGCCGCCGCCGTGGGGAATGCAGAAGGTCTTGTGGAGGTTGAGGTGGCAGACGTCGGCGCCGATGTGGCCGGGCGAGGTGAGGCCGACCTGTGCGTTCATGTTGGCGCCGTCCATGTATACCTGGCCGCCGTTTTTATGGATCGTGGCGCAGATATCCTTGATCGTGCTCTCGAACACACCGTGCGTGGACGGGTAGGTAACCATCAGCGCGGCGAGGTCGGTCGCGTGCGCGGCGGCCTTGGCGGTGAGGTCGGCGACATCGATGTTGCCGTTGGGATCGCAGGCGACGGGCACGACCTTAAAGCCGCACATCGCGGCGCTCGCGGGATTGGTGCCGTGGGCGCTCGTCGGAATGAGGCAGACGTTGCGCCGGCCCTCGCCGCGCGACTCATGGAAGGCGCGGATGACCAGCAGCCCGGCGTACTCGCCCTGCGAGCCGGCGTTGGGCTGGAGCGAGACCGCCGCGAAGCCGGTGATCTCGGCCAGCCACGTCTCAAGGTCCTTGAAGAGTTTCGCGTAGCCGCGCGTCTGCGTGGCCGGAGCGAAGGGATGCAGGCGGCCAAACTCGGGCCACGACACCGGAAACATCTCGCTCGTGGCGTTGAGCTTCATCGTGCACGAGCCGAGCGAAATCATCGAGTGGCAGAGCGAAAGGTCCTTGGCCTCGAGCCGCTTGATGTAGCGGAGCATTTCGTGCTCGGTATGGTGCTGATGGAAGACGGACGCGGTGAGGAAGGGGGATTTCCGCGCGAGCGCGGAAGGAATTTGGAATTTGGAATTGGGAATTGGGCGTTCGGAGTGAAGCGTCGCACTTTCGCTGAAGAAGGAGAGGATGGTCGCGACGTCCTCGGTGGTGGTGGTTTCGTCGAGGGAGAGGGCGACGGTGTAATCGTCGACGGGGCGCAGGTTGAATTTTTTCGCCTCGGCGGCGGCGTGGACGCGGGCGGCGGCGACGTTGCCGATGGTGAGCGTGTCGAAGACCGGCTCGGCGTTGACCTTGGCGCCGGTCGTGGCGAGGGCCTTGGCGAGGAGGCCGGTGAGCGCGTGGATGCGGCGGGAGATGCGCTTGAGACCCTCGGGGCCATGGTAGACGGCGTACATCGAGGCCATGACGGCGAGCAGCACCTGGGCCGTGCAGATGTTGGACGTGGCCTTGTCGCGGCGGATGTGCTGCTCGCGCGTGCCGAGCGCGAGGCGCATCGCGGGGTCGCCCTGCGCGTCCTTCGACACGCCGACGAGGCGGCCGGGCATCTGGCGCTTGAAGGCATCCTTGGTGGCGAGGAAGCCGGCGTGCGGTCCGCCGAAGCCGAGCGGCACGCCGAAGCGCTGGGCGGAGCCGACGGCGACGTCGGCGCCGAATTCACCGGGCGCCCGCAGCAGGGTGAGCGCGAGCAGGTCGGTCGCGACGATGGTAAACGCGCCCGCGGCGTGGGCGGCGGCGAAGAATTTTTCGAAATCGTGGATCGAGCCCGTCGTGTCGGGGTATTGCACGAGCACGCCAAAACAGTTGGCCGCAGGCGTGAACGTGCGGTGGTCGCCGACGGTGAGCTCGATGCCGAGCGGCTTGGCGCGCGTGCGGACGATGTCGATCGTCTGCGGGTGGCATTTCTCCGACACGAAGAACGTGCGGTGGGCCGCGGCATCGCCCTCCTTCAGGCGGTGGCACATCATCATGGCCTCGGCGGCGGCGGTGCCCTCGTCGAGCATGGAGGCGTTGGCGATCTCGAGGCCCGTGAGGTCGGTGACGAGCGTCTGGAAGTTGAGCAGCGCCTCGAGGCGGCCCTGCGAGATCTCGGCCTGGTAGGGCGTGTAGGCGGTGTACCAGCCGGGATTTTCCAGGATGGTGCGCTGGATGACGCCCGGGGTGAGGGTGTCGTAATAGCCGAGGCCGATGACGCTGCGGAAAACCTGGTTTTGGCTGGCGATTCCGCGGAGCTCGGCGAGGGCGGTGCTCTCGCTGGCGGCGGCCGGCAACGTGAGCACGCCGCGGCGAATGTGGGCGGGGACGGCGGTGTCGGTCAGCGCGTCGAGCGACTTGAACCCCAGCAGCGCGAGCATCGCGGCGGTGTCGGCGTCATTGTCGCCGGTGTGGCGGCGGGCGAAGGTGTCGAGAGGGGCGAGCGGATCGCGAAGCGAGGACATGTGTTAGGAAAGGAAGAAGTAAGAAGGATGAATTCAGAAGTAAAGGCATCGGAAGGTTTCACGCAGAGGCGCAGAGAGCGCAGAGGATCGAACCCCAAGGGGATTGTGATCGATCTCCGCGGCCTCTGCGCCTCTGCGTGAAACATCATGGCCTGAATTTCCCGCTTCATAATTCTTCCTTCTTACTTCCTCCTCTCCCAATCCATGACCAAGACCGAACGCGCCGCGTACGTTGATCGGCGGCTGGCCGAGCTCTATCCGGCGACGCCGGTGCCGCTGGACCACAAGGATCCCTACACGCTGCTGGTCGCGGTGCTGTTGTCGGCGCAGTGCACGGACAAGCGGGTGAACCTCGTGACCCCGGAGCTATTCGCCCTCGCGGACACGCCGGAAAAAATGACGGGCGTGCCGGTGGCGGAGATCCAGCGCATCATCCGCCCGTGCGGGCTGTCGCCGCAGAAGGCGAAGGCGATCGCCGGGCTCTCCCACCTCCTGGTCGAGCAGCACGGTGGCTTGGTGCCGCAAACGTTCGGGGAGTTGGAGGCGCTGCCCGGCGTGGGGCACAAGACGGCGAGCGTGGTGATGGCGCAGGCATTTGGCGTGCCGGCGTTCCCGGTGGACACGCACATCCACCGCCTGGCGCAGCGCTGGAAGCTTTCGAGTGGCCGCAACGTCGTCGAAACCGAGCGCGACCTAAAAAAACTCTTTCCCGAGGCGCACTGGAACCAGCTGCACCTGCGGATCATCTTTTACGGCCGCGAGCACTGCACGGCGCGCGGCTGCGACGGCGCGACCTGCGAGATCTGCCGGACACTGTCGCCGAAACGGAATAAGGCATCCTGACTGGTTTCGCGCAGAGGCGCAGGGACGCAGTGCAAGACAGTTGTGGGGTTATAGGAAAAACGCTCGATCATCCTTCGCGTCCCCGCGCCTCTGCGCGAAATAAAATCCGAGGCCTGAAAACAGGATTGATTCGGTTTCAGCCGCGCTTCACGTTCCCGCCTCTGTTTTGGACGCTTAGCTCAGTTGGTTAGAGCACGTGCTTCACACGCACGGGGTCACAGGTTCGAGTCCTGTAGCGTCCACCAGCCTTCGCCCGTCGCGTAGCGACCAGAAGGCTGCCACGCCGAAACTCGCGTTCAGCGAGTGAAGGCGGGCTTTAGCGCAGAGAACGGGCTACGGCTTGGCTAGCCAGTCTTCGCGCTCGCGACAGCGACGTGAAAACTGCCTCGCCGTTGCCTCGGCGAAGGCGGGCATTACCCTCCAGCCCGAAGTAGACCCTGTCCCGATCAAGAACCCTTGTTCACAGCGGGCGCGGACCGAAATCAGCCGCGATTCAAGGTTTGTGCGCCCCCAACGAATCGCACCATCCTTTCCCGCCCCCTTGTCACGCCGAAGCCTCGGCGAAGGCGGATCCCCCCCCCATGAAAAACTCCCCCTCACTTCCTCTCGCGATGCTTTCCGCATTGCTGTGCATCAACTCCACCCACGGTCAGGTCGCGGATGTGCCGAACGCCAAGCCCGTCGCCGGGATTCCCGTCAACAACGTGGAGGCCAATGTGGGCTCCTACACCTTGCCCGAGCTCCTGAAGCTGGCCAACGGTCAGCCGGTCAAGGACGCCGCCACGTGGATCAATCAGCGCCGCCCGGAGATCCTCAAATTTTATGAGACGCAGGTCTATGGCCGGATTCCCGCCACCGCGCCCAAGGTGACTTGGACCGTCGCCAGCGTTGACCGGGCCGCCCTGGGTGGCACCGCTATTTTGAAACTGCTGGTCGGCCACATGGGCGGCCCGGATGGGCCGGCGATCAACGTGACGCTCTATACACCCGCCCATGCGACCAAGCCTGTGCCCGTGTTGGTAGGCATCCAGTTTGGCGCACGTCCGGCAGCTCCCGCTGCTGGTCCAAGTACGGCCGCCAACGCGGCACCCGCCGCAGCGACTCCCGCGGCGACGTCCGTCAAGGTCGCCCCCGGCGCGCGCGGAGCTGGTGGTGGTCCCGTTGGTCCGCCCATCGCGCGGTTGATCGAGGCCGGATTTGGCTATGCCTCGCTTTCGAAGGGTGACATCGAGACCGACATCGAGGGCCCCACGCTGAATCCCAACATCAACATTGCCCGCAAGCTTGGGCTCGCGCCCGGCCAGACCGCCCCGGCGGCGGACGAGTGGGGTGCCATCGCCGCCTGGGCCTGGGGCCTCAGCCGGCTCGAGGACTACTTTGAAACCGACCACGACGTGGACGCCAAGCGCGTGGCCATCACGGGCGGCTCCCGCCTGGGCAAAACCGTCTTGTGGGCGGGCGTGAACGATCCGCGCATCGCGCTGGTCATCGCCTGCAGCAGTGGCGAAGGCGGCGCGGCACTGGCCCGGCGCAACTACGGCGAGACCATTGCGCACCTCGTCGCGCCGACGCGCTATCCGTATCAGTTTGCCGCCAACTATCAGAAATACGCCGCGCATCCGGAGGAAATGCCGATGGACACGCACCTGCTCGTCGCGGCCATGGCCCCGCGCCCGCTGCTGCTCCACGCCGCGGCCAACGGCGACAACTGGTCCGACCCGAAGGGCGAGTACCTCGCCGCCATCGCCGCGACCCCCGCCTATAAGTTGTTGGGCAAACAAGGCGTGGAGCGCACCGCGCAGCAGGAGCCGGTCACGTCCGAATTCGTGGGGGACGACCTCGCCTTCTACCTGAATAACGGCGGCCACGCCGCCCTGAACTGGGATATCGCCCTGCAATACCTGACCAAGCATCTCCAGCCCGGGAAGTAGGCGGGATGGCGGAGGAGGACGGATGCCTGAGGCCGGATGACTGGAGAGGTTTGAGCGCACCGGGCCATTCAGGGCCCATTTAAAATTCCTTCGGAAGGTCTCACGCGAAGGCGCGAAGAGCGCGAAGTTTTGATTTTTTTGATCGAACCCAATCCCTGATCGACTTCGCGTGCAACCTTCGGGATGTCGGTTTCCACATTGAACGTTTTCCGGTCCATCCCCACCTAAGTTCCCCGATGTCTTCCACCGACGACACGCTGCAGCACGTCTCTGACACCGCTCTCTGGGTGGCTTATTATCGCGCCGAGGAATCCGATCGGCCCGACGCGCTCTTTCGCGATCCTTACGCGAAGCTCCTCGCCGGCGAGCGCGGCCGCCGGATTGCCGGCGGCATGGGCCCGACCTCGCGGTACACCCGCTGGACCCTCGCGATCCGCACGGTGATCATCGACCGGTTCATCGACGCCGCGATCCGCGACGCCGGCGTGGACACGGTGCTCAACCTTGGCGCCGGCCTGGACTCACGGCCTTATCGCATGACGACGCTCCCCGGGTCGCTGCGCTGGATCGAGGTGGATCACGTCCAGATCATTGACCACAAGGCATCCCTTCTCGCTTCGGAGAAGCCCCGCTGCCAGCTCGAGCGGATCAGCCTCGACCTGGCGGACCGGGCTGCCCGCCGGCAACTGTTCGCCGACATCAGCCGCCGTGCTGGCAAGGTGCTCGTTTTGACGGAAGGCGTCCTGCCTTACCTTACGCCCGAAGCCGTCTCCGACCTTGCCGCGGACCTTCACGCCTGTCCCAACTTCGATTTCTGGATTGCCGAATATTTTTCCCCGGAGTCCTACCGCTACATCAATCATCCCCACCACCGGAAAAAGATGAGGAACGCCCCGTTCCGCTTCTTCCCCGACGATTGGTTCGGCTTCTTCCAATCCCGCGGCTGGCTCCCCGAGGAAACCCGCTACATCGGCGAGGAAACGATCAAACTCGGTCGCAAGCCCCCCATGCCCTGGTACGGCTTCCTCTTCCGCCTGTTCGTCCCACGCGCCCAATGGCAGCGCTTCCGCCGCATGACCGGCTACACCCTCTTCGTCCGCAACGCGGGCAATCCGGCAAACTAGCCGCCGGTCCCCAACCTCTGGTTACTGGCGAAGGCGGGCGTTTCTCCTCTGGTCACGATAGGTATGACCCCGTGGTCGTCGTCTCATCCGGCTTTTCACGTAATACGTGAAAATGCGGTTTGGACTGGGGGATGACGGAGGTGGGGCGAAAGCGGGGGACAGGAGGATCTGGAATGGGGGATGTGAGTTGCGGTGGGTTGCCGAATACTGCAATTCCTTGCGGAATTAAATGCCGGAGTCCCGTCGAGCTTTTGCTCACGAAAACCAAACCGTCTTCCAGTAGTCTGGCCGGTCTTGCGCTGATCGTCCTGGCGATCGGCTTTGCGATCTATGAATTCACCGCGGCCCGCCAGGCGGAGGCATCGCTCGCCACGGCCAATCACGAACATCAGGTCGACCAGGCGCGGCTGCAGGAGCTGGCCAATGACGCCCGGGTGGCGGCGCAGAAGCAGGCAGATTTGCAGAAGCTGGTGGACGAACACCAGCGGGTCGCCGCCGTCGCCGCACCGGCGCCCGTGAGTGATGAAGCCTCCCAGGCGGACAAGGCGGCCAAGGCCGCGGCCGCCGCGCGGATGGCCAAGGCCACCGGGTTGGCGGACGGGCAGGCTTTTTTGTCCTCCTTTGGTCAGTCACGCGAGATGCTGGTTGAAATCGGCAAGGCCCAGATCGGACGGAATTACGCCCAGTTTTTCCGCTTGGCCGGGCTCAGCCCGGCCCAGATCGATGACCTGGAGAACCAGACCGCCGCCCATTGGCTCGACACGATCACCGTGGCGCCCAACAGCATTCATCCCGGCGACCCCGAGCTGCCGGACGACAAGCTCAAGACGATCCTGGGCGACCAGGGCTTTCAACAGCTCCAGGATTACCGGCGCATCCAGCCGCTGCAGGGAATGGTGAGCGACATTTCCAGTCTCGCCACGTCCGCCCCGCTTACGCCCGAACAGGCCACCCAGCTCTTGGGCATTCTGGGCAATGCCAGCGACAGCTATCGCGGCGGCGGGAAAGCCAATCCCCAGCTCATCGATTGGAGTCAGGTGCTGGTCCAGGCGCAGGGCGTGTTGTCCGAAGCCCAGCTCACCGCCTTGAAAGCCGAGGCGCAACTGCCGCAGGTCATGTCGTTGGTGAAGCAGTTTTATCAGAATCAGCCGACGGGGAAGTAGGGTCGGTCCGCCTTCGCTAAAGCTCCGGCGAGACAAGCCCGCCTTCGCCGAGGCTTCGTCGAGACAGGGGACCGGGTGACAGAGGACGGAGGACGGAATTTTTCACGCGAAGCCGTGAAGTTCGCGAAGCCGGATTGGGTTTGGGTTCGATCCTAAATAATCTCCGCGACTTTCGCGTCTTCGCGTGAGACCGGCCGGCAGCCTACGGTTTGGCGGGGCCCGACTGCTGGAGCAGCTGTTGCGCGTTGCGCAGGTTGTTGCGGGCCTGGGTGAAGTTCGGGTCGAGGCGCAGGGCGGTGGCGAAATGGATGGCGGCCTCGGGCAGGCGGCCCGGGGTTTGGGCGAGGGCAATGCCGAGGCTGTTCTCGGCGAGGGCGAAATCCGGACGGGCGCGCAGGGCGGCCTCGAAATGGGTGACGGCCTCGGGCAGGCGGCCGGGAATATTCAGCAGGGCGATGCCAAGGTTGGTGTGAGCCTCCGCAAAGTCGGGACGGAGGCGCAGCGCGATGCCGAAATGATCCAGCGCCTCGGCGGCCCGGCCGGGAACGCGGAGCAGGATGTTGCCAAGGCTGTAATGGGCATCGGCGGAGCCGGGCTGAAGCCGCAGGGCGGCCTCGTACTCGGCGATGGCTTGGCCGGTGAGTGACGGATCGCCCGCCAGCAGCCGCCCGAGATGCAGATGGGCCTCGGCGAAGTCGGGCTTGAGGCGGAGCGCGGCCTCGAATTCCGCCCCGGCCTCCGCGAGCCGGCGCTGATCCTGCATGAGGGCGAGGCCGAGGGCGTCGTGGACGAGTGGGTCCGCGGGATCGACGCGCAGCGAGGCCTGGTATTCCGCAATGGCCTCGGGCAGGCGGCCGGGCACATCCGACAGGGCCAGCGCGAGCTTGTCGTGGGTCGACTTCCGGTCCGGCCGGAGGCGGCGGGCCTCCTCGAGATGGCCGACGGCCTCGGCCTGTCGCGCGGGATCGTGCAGCAGGGCGGTGCCGAGATTCTCATGGATCTCGGCGAACCGCGGGCTGATCCGCAGCGCCTTCTCGAATTCGGCAATGGCCTCGGTCATTTGTCCAGGCACGGCGGCCAGCGCGGCGCCATAGTGGTTGTGCGCGATGGCCGAGGCCGGGCTCAGTTCCGCCGCGGTGCGATAGAAAGTCACAGGGTCCCGATACCGGCCGCACTGCTGCCAAGTGAGCGTTCCCAACACGGCGAGAACGAGGCCCGCCGCGGCCGGAGCCAGGCGGCGCACCGCGGGCGGCAGGACGTCCACGCGCGTCGCGAGCAGCGCGGCCAGCGGAATGATCAGGGCCACGCTGGAGAGATACTGCAGGTGGTCGGCGACGTAGGAGAAGACGAACCACTCCACGTTGAAAAACCCGAGGACCGGCGCGAGCGTCCCGGCGAAGCAGAGAAACGCGGCCAGCGGCCCGCGTTGTGAGCGGGCGAGGAAACAGAGTCCCGCGGCCAGCGCGATCGCGGCCAAGGGAAACAGATACTGCCAGGCGGCGGAGGGATCCACCGACCAGCGCGGATAAAAAAACGTCAGGCCGGCGGGCCAGGCGAGTTTGCCGCCGTAGAACCAGAGGGCGCGTCCGGCCGTCAGGAGGCGCTGCACCGGTGTCAGCGCGAGATCCGCGGCGATCCCGGCGAGCAGCCGGTGCTCGACCACGAGCGTGACGGCGCTCATGCCGGCGCAGAGCGCGAACCAAGGCAGCAGCGGCCGGACATCGCGGTGCCAGTCGAGGCGCCCGCGCTGCCACCAGGCCACGACCAGCAGCGCGGCGGGGAGCGTCACGACGGCGGTCTTGCTCAGCAGCGCCAGCGCGAACAGTCCAAGCGCGAGCCTGTAAGTCGAAGGCCGGCGCTGCGATTCGAAGCGCAGGTAGGCGAGGGCGGCGCCGAGGGCGAAGACGGTTGAAAGGGTGTTCTTCTGCTCAGCGATCCACGCGACGGATTCGACGCAGACCGGATGGAGCGCGAAAAGGAACGCCCCGAGCCAGGCGCCGGGCAGGCGCAGGGCGCGCATGAGGCCGACGAGGAGGAGGGCGGCGCCCGCGTGCAGGAGGACATTGACCAGATGGTAGCCGGTCACGGCGTCGCCCCACAGCCGGTACTCGAGCCAGAATGCGGAATGGAGCACCGGATAATACTGCTGGGTCGCGCCGAGCTCGAACCAGATGCGCGCGAGCCCGCCGGCGGACTGCAGCTCCGGCCGGGTGATGTGGAGATCGTCGTCGATGATCCGCCCGCCGTGCAGCGCGGGGAAATAGGCGAGCAGGACGGCGCCGAGGAGCAGGGCGGCCAGCAGCCCATCCCGGCGGCGATCCCGCGGGATCGAAGGGTCAGGAGTCCGAAGCACAGCCGCCATGAACCGAAGAGAAATGAAACCGGTCGGTCTGTGCGCAAACCTTTTAAACTGGCAAACCTCCGGAGTGGTTCACGCGAAGCCGCGAAGGTCGCGAAGCCGATCAGGTTTTGGGATCGATCCCTAAAAGCACCCTTCGCGACCTACGCGGCTTCGAGTGACACCATGGAACGAGACCAAATTGCCGGTGGCGCGGGAATTCAAGTTGGACACGGCGGGAAGGAAGCGGAAACTCCCGCCATGGTGAACCCCGACCATGGTTCTGTGTCCGTTGAGAAATGCCGGCGTGGCGCTCTCGGAATTATTTCACTGCTGGCGTTCATGACCGTGCTGCCAACGGGCAGGCTTTCGGGCGCCGAGGCGGTTTTCAATGTACTGAACTATGGCGCCCGCCCCGACGGCTCGGCGCCCGTCACGGAGGCCATTCGCTCGGCGATCCAGGCGGCGAAGGCCGCAGGCGGCGGGACCGTGGTGATTCCGGCGGGGAATTACGTCACCGGCCCCATCGAGCTCGTCAGCAATCTCGTCTTTCGCATCGAAAGCGGCGCGGTGCTGCGTTTCCCGGCCACGCGGCTCCCGTATGCGCCGGGCCGCGTGCAGGGCATCGAGTGCCTCGCGCCCATTCCGCTGATTGGCGGGACTGGCTTGGAAAACGTCACGCTCACCGGTCGCGGCACGATCACCACCAATAACGCGGAATGGGTCGCGCTGATGGGCGCGCCGGAGCCCAAGACCGCGACGAGCGCGGGCTCGGCCTTCGGCCCGGCGTGGAACCGGCTGCTTGGACTCCTGCAGCAAAAAACGCCGCAGCCGGAAAGCGAATACCTGAAGGCCGCGACCCTGTTGCGGCCCGACTTCATCCGGATGAAGGACTGCAAAAACGTCCTGATCGAAGGCATCCGCATGGTGGGCTCGTCCTTCTGGTCGGTTCATTTGCTCTACTCTGCCAACGTCGTGGTGTCGGGCGTTTCCCTGGAAACCTTTCCCGGGATCTTCACCGGCGGCATCTACATCGACTCGAGCCGGGATGTGCGGATCTCCGACTGCCAGTTCGATTGCGGCGACGATTCCATCACGCTGAAGGCCGGGAAGGATGCAGACGGCCTGCGGGTGAACCGCCCGACGGAAAATGTTTCGATCACCAACTGCCTCATCCATCGCGGCTCCGGCGGCATCGTCATGGGCAGCGAAACTTCCGGTGGTATCCGCAATGTGGTCGTAAGCAACGTGGTCTGCCAGGGCACGGAGGCCGGCATCAATATCAAGAGCGAGCGCGGCCGCGGCGGAAGCGTGGAGAATGTCCGGATCGACAACGTCATCATGGAGGACGTGGGCCGCGCCATCAGTGTTTCGCAGCATTACACGATGCAGGGCGAGACCCCGCCGCTGCCGGAACCGGTTTCCGTGCGCACGCCGGTGTTTCGCAACATCTCCATCAGCCGCGTCACCATCACCCGGGCGCGCGGCGGCTTCGACTTCAGCTGGAATCCCGTCACGGCCGGCACCGAGCCGCCGGAGCCGCCGGTGATGATCGCCATTGCGGGCCTGCCGGAACAGCCGATCGAGAACCTGCGCCTGAGCGATATCATCGCGTCAGGCCGGGGCGGACTGCGGGCGAGCGACACGGACGGCATGGAAATCAACAACGTCCAGGTCAACCCCGTGGCGCCGAGCCCGGCCTTCCTGATCCGGGATGCGCGCGGCCTCCGGCTGGATCACGCCACCAGCCGGACGTTCACGGCCGGCACTCCGCTGATCCGGCTGGACCGGACTCCCGCCGCGAAGGTGGAGGGCGGAATGGAAGCGGGGGCCTTCCTGTCGACCGGCGCCGGCGAGGCCAAGGGGCTGCGGATCGATCCCGCGCAGATTTCCGCCCAGGAGAAGGCCTTTGATTTCTGGGCCGGCATCGCGACGGTCAGCCAATAGCGTTGAGCACTGCCGGCGGTCTTTTCTGCGCCCATTCGTTTCCATCCTCCCATGAAAAACCGCCCGTCCCTCCGATCACCCGTCACCCGCCGCGGTTTTCTCGGGCGGATTGCCGGGGCCGCCGCCGCGGCCTCGCTACCGCAGATCATCCGCGCGCAGACGGCCCGGACCGGCCGCAAGCCCAACGTGCTGTTCTTCATGTCCGACGACATGCGCGTCGAGCTTGGTTGCTACCAGAGCATGTTCGGCGCGCAGACGCCGAACCTCGACGCGCTGGCCCGCGCGGGCGTACGCTTCGACCGGAATTACTGCCAGTATCCCATCTGCAATCCGTCGCGGACCTCGCTGATGACGAACCGGCACCCGACGACGACGCGGGTGCTCGGCAACACGAACAATTTCCGGGTGACAAACCCGGACCTCGTAAGCCTGCCGGAACTGTTCAAGGCGAATGGCTACACCACGTTGCGCACGGGAAAGATTTTCCACGGTGGCTTCGATGACCCCAAGGCCTGGACCAAGGGCCACGACGAGCCCACGGGTCCCGGTGGAGGAGGGGGCAAGCGGATGGACGTGCCGCGCCCGCCGTCCGGCCTGCCGCATGCGGTGCCTTCCGACAAACTGCGGATCGTCGACGCCAGCAAGGCGAACGAGCCCGATTATCGCTCGGCGGACCATGCCACGCAGTATGTGCTGCCCGCCTTGGCCGGCGACGTCAGCCGCGCCGCGGAGTCCGACCAACTCATTGTCCTGGATGGCGACGGCGAGGGCCATCCGGACTACCAGACGGCGTCGACCGCGATCCAATACCTCCGTGACCACAAGGACGGGCCGTTCTTCCTCGGCTGCGGCTTCGTGAAGCCGCACAGCCCGCTGTGCGCGCCGCAGAAATTCCTGGACCTCTATCCGCTGGACCAGATCAAGCTGACGCCGGACTTCGCGCCCTGGCCGACGGTGCCGCCCGGCTTCCCGAGCGCGGCGATCCGCCGGCACAACGCGGACCTCTTCATCGGCCGCGGGGCGACCGAGGAGGAGGCGAAGCAGACCATCCGCCATTACATCGCGTCCATCACCTACTGCGACTGGAACCTCGGCCGCGTGGTCGCGGAGCTGGACCGCCTCGGGCTGCGCGACAACACGATCATCGTCTTCATTGTCGATCACGGCTACCAACTCGGCGAGAAAGGCAAGTGGTCGAAGGCCGGATCGCTGTTCGAGATGGGCTGCCGCGTGCCACTGATGATCGCGGCGCCGGGCATGACCGGCAACGGCCGGAGCTGCCACCGGATCGTGCAGTCGATCGACATCTTTGCGACCCTGTGTGAATTGTGCGGCCTGACTCCACCGCCGGGCGGGGAGGGCAGGACCCTCACGCCGCTCCTGCGCGATCCGGCGGGCACATGGAACCAGCCCGCCTACAGCGTGTGGAGCGAGGACGGCCAGACGCTGCACGGCGTGGCGGTCCGCACCGAGAAATTCCGCTACGCGGAGTACGGCCCGGAAGGCGTGAACGGGGCGATCCTCTTCGATCCGCAGACGGATCCACTGGAGATGAAAAACCTCGCGGATGACCCGCGTTATGCCTCGGTGCGCGCGGAGCTGTCGGCGCTGACGAGGAAATACGCCGCCAACCTCGGCCGGTCCCAGGTGTGAGCGGCTTTAGTGGTGGAGCGCGTTGTCCCCAACACGCTGAGAAACTTTGTCGGCGCTTGATTCACCATTCCGGGCTTAAACGGAGTCATACCCGGACGAATTGACGAAAATATAACCTCCTGCCGGAGGAATTTTACTGGAACAGGGGACCGCGGACTCCAGTCTCATTTTTGCAGTCCCCTATGCCCGATCCCACCCGCCGTCCCCTGTTTCGCTGGCTGGCTCTGACCCTGCTCGCACTGGCCGGATTGACCATGTCGCTGCGGCATCACGCGGTGGTTCCAGTCGCGACGACGACGACGGCCCGTGAAATTCGGCGCGACGACTTGGACGCCAAGACGGTCCCGGTGAACGTGGCGCCCGCGCTGGACTCAGTGGCACTGCCGGCGACAATGGCGGCGGGATTTCGCCCGCCGCTCTTTGCCTATGTGCAGCCGGCGAACGCCGCCGAGCTCGATGCCGCCGACCGGGTGCCGACCCACAAGATCTTCTATGTGAAACTGGATGAGGATCTCATCGCCGGGAAGCAGTCGCCCTTCTGGCAGAAAATGGACGAGGGCCGCCTCTCGCTCCCCCTGCCGGACGGCGGGGCGCTGACGGTGTTGATTCATAACAGCGAAATGCTCGGGCCACACCGCTTTACGAGCACCGGCTCGATTGATGGCCGGCCCGGGAGCCGGGCGATCTTCGCCTTCAACGAGGGCTTTCTCCGGGCCACGGTCGAGGACGTCGGGCTCGGCAGCTTTGAGTTGCGGGCGGCGACGAGCGAGCTGGAGCAATTTTACCAGGTGGACCCGGCCCTCGTGCCGCCGTGCGGGGGCGAGGTGCACCCGGTGAAGGACAGCGATGCCTTCGCCGAGCTGGCGAAACGGGCGATCCGCACCGGGGCGCCGCCCGCGGCCCTGGATGCCGCCGGCCCGCTGGAGGAACCCACCCCGCCCATGGCGGCGGCTGCGGCGGGCTCGAACGTGGTGGTGCATGTCATGATGCTCTACACGCAGGGCGTGCGGGCCACCATGGCGGAGCCCGCGCGCACGGCGGCGATCCAGAGCGACATGGACGGAGCGATCACGCAGGTGAACGACGATTTTGTGCGCAGCCTGATTTCGGCGCGCGTGAAGCTCGTCAAGATTTCCCAGGTGACCTACACCGGCGACGACTTGGATCCGGATCTCCCGAACGGCACGGTCAATTGGCAGAGCAACATGCTGGACGCGGAGCGCAAGACCACCGACGGCATCATGGACGAGATCCATGCGCTGCGCACTCAGGTGGGGGCCGACCTGGTCTGCCTGATCCAGCACCGCACCGATAGCTCAAGCGCCGGGATCGGCTACATCATGGACACGCCGGGCGACAACTTCAACCCGCTCTTCGGCTTCTCGGTCGTCAAGGACAGCTACATCACCCAGCACGTGGTGGCGCACGAGCTCGGCCACAATTTCGGCTGCAACCACAACCGGGAGGATGCGACCGGCCTGGGCGCCTATTCCTACAGCTACGGCTACCGTTTTACCGGGGCCAACGGGGTGCGCTACCGCGACATCATGTCCTATGACGTGTCCAATCCCACGCCGTCGACCACCTATATCCGGCTGCCTTATTTCTCCAATCCCGACGTTGTGCCGCTGAATTCCTTCGGGACGAGCGTGGGTGCGCCGATTGGCATCGCGCCGGGCAAGACCGGCGAGGCGGACAATGCGCTGACGATCGACGAAGGCGCTTTCGAGGCCGCGAATTTCCGCCTCCAGACCCAGTCCGTCGCCAATAACGGCACGCTCGTCAATGTCGCCACGCGGGCCTTCGCCGGCACCGGCGAGCAGCAGCTCATCGCCGGATTCATCATCACGGGGACCCAGCCGAAAAAAATGCTGATCCGCGTGGCGGGGCCGGCGCTGGCGCCCTTGGGCGTGGCCGGCGTCCTGCCCGACCCGAAGGTCACGCTGATCCGCACGGACACCGTGCCCTTCACCACGGTCGCCGTGAATGCCAAGGGTTGGGAAACACAGACGAACCTCGACGGGTCGAGCAGCAATGTCACAGGCAGCGATATCACCAATGCGGTGTCCGGTGCGTTTGCTTTTGCGAAGGGCAGCAAGGATGCGGCGCTGCTGGTCACCCTGGCTCCCGGCAACTACACGGCGAATGTCGAGAGTGTCAGCGGCACGACCGGGGCGGCCCTGGTCGAGGTCTACGAGGTCGACCGCAACGGCAACAAGATCGTCAACCTCTCCACCCGTGCGTACGCGGCCAAGGGCAACGAAATCTTCGGCGGCTTCGTCGTGCAGGGCGATCCGGGCACGACCAAGCGCATCCTCATCCGGGCGCGGGGCCCGTCCCTCGCGCAGTTCGGCCTCTCCAATCCGCTGAACGATCCCTACATGGAGCTGTATAATGCGAGCAGCACGCTGATCATGATCAACGATGATTGGACCACGAGCGTCGGTTCGACGGGCGGCCTGAGCGACGACACAAAGCCGCTGGCCAGCGCTTACAACGAACTGCAGATTGCCGCCACCGGCCTGGCCCCGGGCAACCGGCGCGAACCCTGCATCCTGGTCGACCTGGCCCCGGGCTTGTACTCGGCGATCATCAAGCCGTTTGAGTTGCTGCCCTCCCAGCCCGCCCAGCCGGGCGTGGCGATCATCGAGGTCTACGAGATCAACCAGTGAGGTTCCGAAAAACTACTCGAGCCTTCCCGCGGATCACGCGGATGGAGTCGGATGGAAACCGTCAGCATCCGCGCCCATCCGTGTAATCCGCGGGAAAAAATCCGGGTCGGTCCGGCTTCAATCCAGCGGGTATTTTTTCAGGCCGCTGCGCTGGGCGAGGACGCGCAGGACAAAGAGCGGGTTGGTTGCCAGGTAGCGCGGGCCGAGCCGGCGCGGTTCGGTGCCGAGGCGGAACAGCCACTCGAAGCCGCTGCGCTGGATCCAGCGCGGCGCCTGCCGCACGCGCCCCGAATGAAAATCGAACGCCGCGCCGACGCCGATGAGCAGGCCGGCGTCGAGCGTCGGCGCATACTCCGCCATGAAGCGCTCCTGCTTTGGCGAGCCCAGGCCGACCCAGATGATGTCGGGCCGGAAGCGGGCGACCTCGGTCCGCAGCGCGGCGGACTCGTCCGGGTTCAGCGGCCGAAACGGCGGGGTGAACGTCCCCACCACCTTCAGCCCGGAAAAGCGTGCACAGAGTTTTTCGCGCAAGGTTTCCGCCACGCCGGGGACACCGCCGTAGAAATAATGCGTCAGGCCGGTGGCGCGACCAGCGTCGCAGACGGCGAGCATGAGGTCCGGGCCATAGACCCGCTCGACGCCCGGCGGTCCGAGCCAGACGAGCGGCATGCCGTCGGGCGTGGTGAGCCAGGACGCGTTGTAGATTTTTCGCAGCGCAGGATCCGCGCGCGCCTCGGTCAGACCGTGCGCGGTGACGAGGCACACATAACCCATCCGACTGGCCCCGCGCGCACCGAGCACGAGATCGCGTGCCTGGTTGAAGGTGAGCGCCGACACGCCGACCCCGAGGACGTTGTAGCGAGGGGGCAGGGAGGGCGGCATGGGGAGGCGGTTATGCGTTATCGGTTATTGGTTGGAGAATGAAGCCCGGGGTCAATGGCTGGATGTGGATGGCAGGGGACTGGGGATGGATGACGGAGGACCGAGCACAGACGAAGGATAACCGATAACGGATCACCAATAGCCAACCCGCCATGGCGGGTTTTGGCTTTCACCGGATGCGCTGAAACGATAAATGCCTACGGGCATGAGCCCAAAATTCCCCCGGCTGGGAGTCGCAATCGTGATGCTGACACTCGCCGGGTGCCAGAAGAAGGTGGAGGCGCCGGTCGTGCAGGCGCCCGAGCCGCCCAAGCCACAGGCCATCGAGGTCGTAAAGACGAACGAGCGCAGCCGTCATTTCCTCGCCGTGAGCCGCCAGCTGGAACTGGGCGGCACCATGTACGGCTACATCGATGTGGATGGCGATGTGCTGAAGCTGGCGGACGGGCTGCGCAATGGCCTCGGGCAGATGGCGGCCTCGCAGCCGGCCATGGCGCCCTATGTGAACCAGGATTATGCGGCCATCTTCACGGCCTTGGGCCTGGCGGATATCAAGGCGGCGGGATTCAGCTCGGTACCGGATGGCACCGGCTTTTTCCGCAACCGGGTCTTTCTCTACACGCCGGAAAAGCGGCAGGGGCTGCTGGCCGGGTTCGGCGGAAAATCCGGGCCGTTCGCCTACGTTTACCTGGCGCCGGCCGACACCGACATCTACTGCGAGTCGGAGATCGATGTGCCGGTGGTTTACCAGACCATCCGGGACGTTGTGGGCCGGGTGGGCGGAGAGACCTCGAAGAACCTGGTCGAGGACGGTCTGAAAAAAGCGGGAGAGTCGTTGGCGCTGTCAGTCCTGGACCTGATCAACGGTCTGAAGGGCCGGGCCGTGCTGGTCATGCGCTTCGACAACGACAAGACCCTTCGGCTGCCTGGCATTGCCCTGCCGGCCTTCTCCCTGATGATTCGGATTGATGGAGTCGGCCCGACCGTCGAGGCGGCGCTGGCGACGCAGATGAAGAACCTCGTCCGGATGCAACGGTCGGACAACGTGCGGATGTACTTTTCGAGCAAGCCCTCGCCGCTGGATGGAATCAACCCGGTGTTTGCGATCGATGGGAGCACGCTGTACTTGGCAACGACGAGGGAATTCCTCGACGAATGCCGGACCTCGAAGGCCGGGCTCGCGAAGAATCCCGCCTTCCAGCAGTCGCTGGCGCAGGTCGGCAGCGAGGGCAATGGCCTGACCTACCTGAGCCCGCGTCTCTTTCAGCGCCTCCGTGAATTCGAGAAACTCAATCCAGACCTGCCGCCGCAGGTGCAGTCGAGCGTGCACTGGGTGATGGCGAGCCTGCCGAAGCCGGACCGGCCCCTGATCACTGTCCGGACCAACCTGCCTGACGGCATCCTGATCCGCTCATATTGGGACCGCTCGCTCAAGCAGGATGTCGCGATGACGGCCGTCTATAACCCCATCACGATCGGGGTGCTCGCGGCGATGGCGATCCCGGCCTTCCAGAAAGTACAGACGTCCTCGCAGGAAAAGGCCGTGATGAACAACCTGCGGATGCTCGGAGCGGCGGCTGACCAGTATTATCTTGAGACGGGCAAGACTTCCGCCCTGTACAGCGACCTGGTGGGCCCGACCAGGTACGTCAAAGTCGTCACGCCCGTGGCGGGGGAAAATTACCGCTTGGTGCGCTTCCAGCAAGGCCGGCCGCTGCAAGTGCGCCTGCCGACGAACGGCCAGCTGATCGAGTACAAGCCGTGAGAGTCCAAGGCGTCCAGCTGCGGCACCTTGGCGGGGTGAACCGCCCGGTGAGCCGCGGTCTGGATCGTGAGTCTGTCGAACGGTCAACCGCCGAAGCGGGCGGTCAATTCGGCCAGGTTGCCCGCGGCGAGTGAAGGCAGCTGCAGGTCGACCGGCGTGAAGTCGTGGTGCGCCGTGGAGGGATTGGGCACGGCGACACACCAGAGCCCGGCGCGTTTCGCGGCGAGCGCGCCGGTGCGGGAATCCTCGAAGGCGATCGCCTCGAGGCCGCGCAGGCCGAACTGGTTCAACACGAGCTTGTAGAGATCGGGCTCGGGCTTGGGCGAGGCGACATCCTCGCGGCAGGCAAAAAACTCGAAATAGTCGTGCAATCCCAGCCGGCGCAGGTGCCCCTCGACGTGGGGGTGGCCGGAATTGGAAGCGACACCGAGGCGCAGCTTGGCGCTGCGGGCGGCTTCGAGCAGGGCCGTGACCCCGGGGAGGACCGGCAGGAGTTGGTCGATCTCGCGATTGCGGCCGCGGCGCTCCGTCTCGAGGGCCACGCGGTCGGCGCGCTTTTCGAAGCCGTGCCACGGGTCAAAGGCATAGTCGGCATGGCCCACCGAGCGGAGAAAGTCCGCCTTGTCAAAGGCCACGCCGTGCTTCCGGTGCACATCGCCATAGGCGGCGATCAGCGCCGACTCGGTGTCGAGGATGAGGCCGTCGAAATCAAAAATCAGGGCGCGGATCATGGGTCGAGGAGGCCGGTGGGGAGGCCGTCAATGCTGCGCGTATTCTTGTCGACCCAGTAGGCTGCGACGCCGTCGGCGCCCTTTTTCTCCGCCCACTGGACCAGCTGGTCGCGCTCGGCCCGGTAGTCGAGAAAGGGGACGGCGAAACCGCAGGAGGTCTGCACGCTTTCGATCTCCGTCACGATCAGCTGGCGCTCGCCCGGCAGGAAGGGCCCGAACAACGGGCGCAGCCCAGCCCACTCGGCATCGCGCGGGTGCACGGCCCGACCCCGGCCGTAGAGGCGGAGAATCAGCGGCGCATCCTCAAAGGCGCAGAACATGACGGTCATCCGCTCGTTTTCGGCGAGGTGGGCGGCGGTCTCGTTCCCGCTGCCGGTGGCATCGAGGTAGGCGACGCGGCGCGGATCCAGGACGCGGAAGGTTTTCATGCCCTTGGGCGAAAGGTTCACCCGGCCCGCCCGGGGCGCGGACGCCACGAAGAAAACCTTTTGCCGCGCGATGAAGTCGGACTGGGGGCCGGTCAGCTCGGGAAAGAATTTGGCCATGGCAGCGACAGGGTGGCGGACGGGCCCCGTCCTTGGAAAACAAATTCCGGCCGGGGCCACGGCACACCAGGCCCGAAAAATCCCAACCACAACTCCGCGCTCGTCATGGGGATTCCGGCCTGCATTCAATGGGGCAGCTCATGAAGAACCCCTCCGAGTCATCCGCCGTCATCGCCCGGCTCGCCGCGCTGCTGCCGGCCGGGCGGCTGCTGGTGGAGCCGGTGCAGTTGGCGGCCTACGAGAGCGACGGGCTCACGGCATTCCACGCGCGCCCGCTGGCGGTCGCGGTGCCGGAGACGGGGGAGGAAGTCATTGCCTTGGTGCGCTTCTGCCACGCGGAGAAGCTGCCCTTCGTCGCGCGCGGCAGCGGCACGAGCCTTTCCGGCGGGTCGCTGCCGATCAAAGAGGGTATCGTTATCACCTTGAACCGGCTAAACCGGATCCTGCGGCTCGACCCGGTGCAGCGTTTTGCCGTGGTCGAGCCCGGCGTGATCAACGCGCTGGTCTCGGTCGCCGCGGCGCCGCACGGGCTGCATTACGCGCCCGACCCGTCAAGCCAGTCGATCTGCACCATCGGCGGCAACGTCGCCTTCAATTCCGGCGGCGCGCACTGCCTGAAGCACGGCATGACCTCGAACCACGTGCTCGGGATCAAGGCCGTGCTCGCCACGGGCGAGGTGGTCGAGTGGGGCGGCGCGAGCCGCGAGCAGGTGGGCCCGGATTGGTGCGGACTGTTTGTCGGCAACGAGGGGCTGTTCGGCATCGCGATCGAGGTCACGCTCCAGCTCCTGCCGAAGTCGGAATGCTTTCACACCGTGCTGGCGGGCTATCGTACGCTGGAGCAGGCGGGCGACGCCGTCTCCGCCATTGTCGCGAGCGGCCTGCTGCCCGGGGCGATCGAGATCATGGACGCGCTGGCGCTCGAGGCCGCGGTGGCGGCGGTGCACGCGGAATATCCGCCGGGCTGCGAGGCCGTGCTGATCGTCGAGCTCGAGGGCCCGCGCGAAACGGTGGCCATCGAGCGCGTGCGCCTGGACGAGATCATCGCGGCCAGCCGGCCGGTCGAGGCCCGTCCGGCGCGCGATGCGGCCGAACGCATGGCGATCTGGAAGGGTCGCAAGAGCGCGTTCAGCGCGGTGGGCCGGCTCTCGCCGGATTTCATCGTGCAGGACGGCGTCGTCCCGCGCCGGCGCCTGGGCGAGGCGCTCCGCCGCATCGACGAATGGTCGCGCGAGGCGGGGTTGCGGTGCGCGAATGTCTTTCACGCGGGCGACGGCAACCTGCACCCGCTGATCCTGTATGACGGGCGTGCGCCGGACGGACTGGCGCGGGCGGAGGCGCTCGCGGGCCGGATCCTCAAGATGTGCGTCGAGATGGGCGGCTCAATCACGGGCGAGCACGGCGTGGGCGTAGAGAAGCGCGATTACCTGCCGGACATGTTTTCCGCCGATGAAATCGACTGCATGAAGCGGCTGGCGGCGGCGTTTGACCCGGCGGGCATCGCGAACCCGGGCAAGATGTTCCCCGTCGCCGGCGCGCCGGCGCTCGTGCAGCACGGACTGCACCCGCTGGAAAAGGCCGGCGTCATCTCCCGCGAATGAAACCGGATTTTTTACCGCGGATTACACGGATAGGCGCAGATATGGGAAAGACATCCGATGCCTGGGCTCATTTCATTCCATCCGCGCCCATCCGTTTAATCCGCGGTAAATGTATGCTGCCTTTTAAATGAGCTCTCTGCTGTCCCCAACCTCGATGGCAGAACTGGTCGACGCCGTGCGCTCGACGCCGCGGCTGATTGCGGTGGGCGCGGGGACGAAGCCGCGGCTCTCGGCAGTTCCGGGGGTGATGCGGCTTTCGACGGCGGGGCTGCGCGGCATCATCGAATACGAGCCGGATGAGTTCACCTTCACGGCGCTGGCCGGTACGCCGGTGCGTGACATCGCCGCGGCGCTGGCGGCGCAGGGACAGTACCTGCCGTTTGATCCGGTGCTGGCCGGGGCGGGCGCGACCCTGGGCGGGACGGTGGCGGCGGGCCTGAACGGGCCGGGCCGGTTCCGCTTTGGCGGCCTGCGGGATTTCATCCTCGGGGTCCGCTTCGTCGACGGCACGGGGCGGCTGCTGCGGATGGGCGGCAAAGTGGTGAAGAACGCGGCGGGATTCGACCTGCCGAAATTTTTCGTGGGCAGCCTCGGGCGCTTTGGCGTGATGGCGGAGGTGACCTTCAAGGTGTTTCCCCGGCGCGCCGCCGCCCTCACGCTTCGCCTGCCGGCCGGGGATGCGGCGGGCCTGGCCACGATCCTGACCGGGGCCGCCGGCACGCGCTGGGAACTTGATGCCCTGGATGCATCGCTCGACGAAGGCGCCGTGTTCGCGCGCCTCGCCGGCCCGGCGCCGGCGATCGAGACGCTGGCGGGGGAAATCCTCGCGCGCTGGCCCGGAGAAAAACTGTCCGCGGCCGCGGCGGAGAAGTGGTGGACCGACGCGACGGAATTTGGCTGGGCGCATCCCGACGGTGCGCTGGTGAAGGTCGTGCTCACGCCCGCGCGGGTGCCGGACCTGGCGGCGCTGGTGCGGCCGCTGCCGGGGGCCCGCGTGTGGATCGGCAATGGCGGCAATGTGGCCTATGTCTCGCTGGCCTCGGCCGCGGAGGTTCCCGGGCTCGGCGAGCACGTGCGCCAGGCCGGACTGGCCGCACTCACGCTGCGCGGAGTGGCGGCACCGCTCTGGCCGGCCGGAAGGGCCCGGCCCGCGATTGCCCCGGCGGTGAAGGCCGCGCTCGACCCGCAAAATCGTTTTCCGTCCCTCGATGAATCATGAATAAAATTTCCAGTTCCGGCCTTAAAGTAGGGCGGGTCTTCGACCCGCCTTTGGCATGTCCAAGGTTAATCGAAGGCGGGTCAGAGACCCGCCCTACCTCCTGATATGCTCCACAAGATCAAAACCGAGGAACACGGCCCGCTGGGCGAACCGATGGCGCACGCAGTGCAAGCGTGCGTCCACTGCGGGTTCTGCCTCGCCGCGTGCCCGACCTACCAGGAGCTCGGGCAGGAGATGGACACGCCGCGCGGGCGCATCGTGCTGATGAAGCAGGTGCTGGAGGGTGACCTGCCCTGGGCGGCGGCGCAACCGCACGTCGACCGCTGCCTCGGCTGTCTCGCGTGCGAGCCGGCGTGCCCGAGCGGCGTGCCGTACCGGGACCTGATCAGCCCGTTCCGCGCGCTGGCCCAGCCGCATTTCCGGCGCACGCCGGGCGAGCGGCTGCGGCGCTGGCTGGCGGGACAGACGATTCCCTATCCCTCACGTTTCCGCCTGGCGCTCCTCGGGGCCCGGGTGGGCCGGTGGCTGGGCCCGCTGGTGCCGCGCGTCCTCCGGCCGATGCTCGACCTGGCGCCCGCGACGGTGCCGCCCGCCCAGGCCTGGGCGCCGATCACGCCCGCGCAGGGTCAGCGTCGCGCGCGGGTGGCGCTGCTGGCCGGCTGCGCGCAGCAGGTGCTGGACCCGGACATCAACACGGCGACGATCGACGTGCTCACGCGCAACGGCGTGGAGGTCGTGCTGCCGCTGGCACAGGGCTGCTGCGGCGGCCTGGCGTGGCACACGGGCGACCTGGAGGCAGCGCGCGCCATGGCGCGACGGAACCTCGACGCGTTCCCGGCCGACTTCGATGCGATCGTGACCAACGCAGCCGGCTGCGGCTCGGCGATGCACGAGTATCATCTTATCCTGCGCGGCACACCCGACGAGGCGCGCGCGGACGCGTTTCGGAAGAAGGTGGTGGATGTCAGCGTTTTCCTCATCCGCCTCGGCCTGCGCGAACCGATCCATGATTCCGGCCGGCCGCGGCGCATCGCGTACCACGACGCCTGCCATCTCGCCAACGCGCAGAACGTCCGCCGCGAGCCGCGCGAGCTATTGAAGGCGATCCCGGGCGTGCAGCTGTGCGAGATCGCCGACGCGCACCTGTGCTGCGGCAGTGCGGGCACCTACAATCTCGACCAGCCCGCGATCGCCTCATCGCTGGGCGCGCAAAAGGCCCAATCCGTGCTGAAGACGAATGCGGAGGTGGTGGCATCCGGCAACATCGGCTGCCTCACGCAACTGCGGGTTCATCTCGAGAAACTCGGTTCGCCGCTGCGCGTGCGGCACACCATGCAGGTGCTGCGGGATGCTTACGCCGCGGGGCGCGGCGAGTAATTGGTAGTTGGGAATTTGGATTTGGTCGCAGGCGGCTGAATGGGGCGGTTCTTTTCCGCCCCGATTCCCAATTACAAATTCCCAACTACCCGCCTCCGCAGGAGGCGCTAGAACCACTTTTTCCGCTTTATATAGATCGTCATCAGCAGCGTGCTCCCGAGCATGAGGCCCCAGGCGAAGAGGTAGCCGTGGGACCACTTGAGCTCGGGCATGTGCTCGAAATTCATGCCATACCAGCCGCCGATCAGCACGGCGGGCAGAGTGACGGCGGTGACGGCGGTGAGGAACTTGATGCCCTCGTTGGCCTCGAACGCCGCCTTGTTGAGATAGATGTCGAACGCCATCATCAGACGCTCGTGGTAATTACTCGCGGACTCTTCGAGCCGGGCGAGATTATCGCGCAGGTTGCGGAAGTAGGGCAGCATCACCGGGCGGATCATCTTGCTCTCGCCCCGGGCAAGACGGTCGATGACGTCGCGCTGCGGGCGCACGATCTGGCGCAGCCGGGAGAAATCCGTGCGGACCTTGAGGATCTCGCTGATGAACTCCTTGGAGGAGTCCTTCGCGAGCACGACCTCCTCGATTTCCTCGAGTTCGCTGCGCAGCTCGTCCATCGCGGGCTGGTAGTTGTCCACGATCAGGTCGAGCACGGTGTGCGCCAGCCGGTCGGGACCGCGGGCGATGACGCCCGTGCTCTTGCCCACGCGGTCGAGGGTGGTCTGCACGGACTTGAGGGGCGTGCGGTGGAAGGTGACAAGGTAGTCCTTGCCGAGGAAGAGATCCAACTCGGTGGTGTTGAACTTGTCCTTCCGGGTGAAGTCCACACCGTGCACGACCATGAAGAGATAGTCGTCGTAGTCCTCGATCTTCGGTAGTGAGCTGGGGGTGAGGCAGTCCTCGATCGCGACGGGGTGAAACTGGAACACCCCCTCGAGAATGGCCTTGGCCTCCTCGTCCGTGGGGTTGTCGAGATCGATCCAGAGCACGAGGCCCTTGTCGGCGCGCACGAGGCGGAGCGCCTCCAGCTCCAGGTCGCGGCCGACGAGTTTGCCTTCGCTGAGGACGAACGAATGGATCATGTAGGGGAACTTAGCGGGCGGCGGGCAGTTGCCAAGGCTGGGGTCGGCGAGAGGAAGGGCCCATGCGGCGGTTGGAAATTGGTAGTTGGGAATTAGGAATTGGTGGAAACCTGGGCGAGTGCGTGAACCTTCCCGCCCACCTCCAATGAAACACCAATTCCCAATGGCGAATTCCCAATTACCCCCCCCGGCCGTCAGGCCGGGGCGAGCAACTTTTCCTCGGCGGTGACGACCGCCTTGATGAAATCCTCGGGGGTGGCGGCGGTGAGGAAGGCCTCGCGGTTGGCGGGGTCCTTGAGGAGCTTGCAGAGCGTGCTGACGACGAGGAGGTAGTCGCCGGGCTTCGTCTTCGGGGTGCCGAGCATGAACATCAGGTGCACGTTTTCGTTGCTGTGCTCGAAGTGGATCCCGGTGTCGCTGCGCCCGACGGCGAGCACGATGGCCTTCACGTACTCGGTCCGCGCGTGCGGCAGGGCGATTTCATTGCCGAGGCAGGTGGTGTCGAGGCGGTCGCGGGCGAGCAGCTCGGCATAGAAGCTGTCGAAGTTCAGCACGTCGGGATGGCCGGCGAGCAACAGGGCGACCTCGTGGAGTGCGGCGGTGCGCTTGCCGCCCTGGATATGCAGGGCGATGCGGGAAGTGTCGAGGAGCGAGGAAATTTTGCCGGCCATGCGATCCGAGGTTAAGCGGAGAAGTCCCAGCAAGTGAGCCCCGGTCAAAAACGTTGGCAAGGGCGAAAGGCGCAGGACGGAGGACAGGAGGACAGGAGACAGGAGGACGGGATGACAGGAGACGGAAGACAGGGGCGTCACTGATACTGGCTGTTCTGTCCGGTAGGTTCGGATTTACATGCTTGCGGTGGGGCGGGGCCGGACTTTTTTGAAGGCATGGCTTCGCCTGATTACTCGAACACGGTGGCGTTGAAGGAGCAGTTCAAGCGCGACGGCTACCTGGCGTTGACGGGATATTTTTCCGCCGAGCGCATCGACGGGATCCTGGCCGCGATCGCCCGCCTGATTGAGCAGCGCCCGCGCGAGGTCGTGGTGGACAGCCTGGCCACGGGCCAGCGGACGTTTTGGTCGGAGGCGGACGGGCGCGAGACGCGGCGGTTCAAGTTCAACGATATCTACCTGCTGAGCGACGAGGTGCGCGAACTCGCGCTGGGCCGCGAGCTTTCGGAGCTGCTGGCCGCGCTGCTGGGCGAGCCGGCGGTGCTGTGCAACAGCCTGAATTTCCAGAAGGGCAGCAACCAGCCCAAGCACATCGACTCGCTCTACATGACGCCGCAGACCGCGCAGGCGCTGATCGCGACGTGGACGGCGTTCGAGGATGCGCATCCCGACTCGGGGCCGCTGGTCTATTATCCCGGCAGCCACCTGATCCCGCTCTACCGCTTCAAGGACGGCACGCACCACGCTAGTCCGGACGAGATGCCGGCGTGGAACGCCTACATCGAGGAGCAGTTGCGCGAGCGGAACATCCCGGAGAAGGTTTTCCTGGCGAAGAAAGGTGACCTGTTCATCTGGCATTCCGACCTGCTGCATGGCGGCGGGAAAATCAACGACCAGAACCGCACGCGGAATTCACTGGTCTGCCATTACTATGGCGAGGCGGACTGCCGGAAGTTGAAGTGCGACCTGGCGCCCCAGCACCGCGGCTACTGGATGCGCCGGCTGCGGCAGCCGGTGACGGTGCCGCCCGAGGCCTTTGGCGCCGGCCGGCCTTTTCCGGAGAAGGAATATCTCGAGCGTTACCCGGATGTGAAGGCCGCGGTGCTGGCGGGAACGTGTCCGTCGGGTTGGGTGCATTATCAGGCCGCGGGGTTTAAAGAGGGTCGCGGGATTTGAGGTCTGTGGGTAGGGCGCATTATCCTTAATGCGCCGGTTGGACGTGGTCGGAGCCAAACGCGGCGGGTTAGGGATAACCCGCCCTACCAAAGAAAAAGGCGCCGGCTGGTGGCCGGCGCCTTGGGGAAATGCAACGGACGGCCCGGCGGGCCGTCCCTACCTTAAACCTCAGGTCGCCGGAGGTGCGGCGGGCGGAGTCGGAAACGGCGCGTCGCTGCCGCCTTCCTCCTCCGTCTCCACGATGCGGGCGATGCCGAGGAGCTTGTCGCCCTCGGCGAGGGTCACGAGCTTCACGCCCTTCGCGCCGCGACCGGTTTCGCGGATTTCCGCGACGCGGGTGCGGATGCTCTGGCCCTTCGCGGTGAGCAGCATGACCTCGTCGGTGTCGTGGACGCTGAGCGCTCCGGCGACATTGACGGAGCCGTCCTCGGGCAGGTCGATGGCGATGACGCCGGAGCCACCGCGGCTGGTGAGGCGGTAGTCCTCGAAGGGCGTGCGCTTGCCGATGCCGTCCTCGCGGGCGACGAGCAGGCGGGCGGCGGGATCGCAGACCTCGATGGCCTTCACGTAGTCACCGTCGTACTTGAAGCGCATGCCGGTGACCCCGACGGTGGCGCGGCCCTGGTCGCGGAGGTCTTCCTCGTTGAACCGCACGGCCTGGCCCTTGTGGCTGATGAGGACGATTTCATTAACGCCGTTGGTCAGCACGCAGCCGACCAGCGCGTCGCCGGCCTCGAGGTTGATGCCGATGAGGCCGCCATCGCGGGTGGTGTTGGCGTAGTCGGTGAGGCTGGTCTTCTTCGTGATGCCCCCGCGGGTGACCATCACGAGGAACTTGCCCGGCTCGAAGTCCTTCACGCACAGCATCGCGGCGATCTTCTCGGCCTCGTCGAGGCGGAGGAACGACGAGACGGACTTCCCCTTCGAGGTGCGGGTGCCCTCAGGGACGTCGTAGACCTTCTTCGCATGGCACTGGCCGGTGCTGGTGAGGAAGAGGATGTAGTCGTGGGTCGAGGCGGTGAAGAGGTTCTCCACGAAATCCTCCTCGTAGGTTTCGGCGCCGATGACGCCCTTGCCGCCGCGCTTCTGCGAGCGGTAGTCGGCGACGCGGGTGCGCTTGATGAAGCCCAGGTGGGAGACGGTGATGACGCAGCCCTCGTTCGGGATGACGTCCTCCATCCGGAAGTCGCCGGCGGCGGCGACGATCTCCGTGCGGCGGGGCGAGGTGTACTTCGCCTTCATCTCGCCGAGTTCCTTCTTGATCAGAGCCATCAGGACGGCGTCGGAGGCGAGGATGCCGCGGAGCTCGAGGATGAGCTTTTCGAGGGCGAGGTATTCCGCCTCGATCTTGCCGCGCTCGAGGCCGGTGAGCTGGTAGAGGCGGAGCTCGAGGATGGCGTCGGTCTGGCGCTCGGAGAGCGGGTACTTCGCCATCAGCTTCACCTTGGCCTCGTCGCGATTGGAGGAGGCGCGGATGATTTTGACGAAGTCGTCGAGGTTATCGAGGGCGATGATGTAACCCTCGAGGATATGGGCGCGGTCCTCGGCCTCCTTGAGGCGGAACTTCGTGCGGCGGGTGACGACATCGCGGCGGTGCTCGATGTAGCACTCGATGAGCTCCTTGATGTTCATCTGCTTCGGGCGCTTCTTGTCGAGCGCGAGGAGCGTGACGCCGAAGGAGGATTCGAGGGCGGTCTTCTGGAAGAGCTGGTTGATGACGACCTTGGCCTGCTCGCCGCGCTTCAGCTCGATGACGATGCGGGTGTTCTCGTCGGACTCGTCGCGGAGGTCGCGGATGCCGTCGATCTGCTTCTCGCCGACGAGCTCGGCGATGCGCAGGACGAGGGTGTTGCGGTTAACATTGTAGGGGATCTCGGTGATGACGATCTGCTCCATGCCGCCCTTCATTTCCTCGGTGTGGGCCTTGCCGCGGGTGCGGACGATGCCCTTGCCCGTCTTCAGGTAGCTGAGGATGCCCTCGCGGCCGGAGATGACGCCGCCGGTCGGGTAGTCGGGGCCCTTGACGATATTGCAGAGGTCGTCGACGGAGATGCGCGGGTTGTCGATGATGGCGAACGTGGCGTCGATGATCTCGTCGAGGTTGTGCGGCGGAATGTTCGTCGTCATGCCGACGGCGATGCCCGTCGAGCCGTTCATCAGCAGGTTGGGCAGGGCGGACGGCAGGACGGTGGGCTCGGTGGTGGACTCCTTGTAGTTGGGGACGAAGTCGACCGTGTCCTCCTCGATGTCCCTGAGCAGGTCCTCGGCGATGTCCTTGAGGCGCGCCTCGGTGTAACGGTAGGCGGCGGGCGGATCGCCGTCGACGGAGCCGAAGTTGCCCTGCGGGTCGATTAGCGGGTAGCGCATGACCCACGGCTGCGCCATACGGACGAGCGTGTCGTAGACGGAGGAGTCGCCGTGCGGGTGGTAATTCTTGAGCACCTCGCCGACGACGCCGGCGCACTTGTCGAACGGCCGGTTGTGGACGAGGCCTTCCCGGAGCATCGCGTAGAGCACGCGGCGCTGCACCGGCTTCAGGCCGTCGCGCGCGTCAGGCAGGGCGCGAGAGATGATGACCGACATCGAATACTCGATGTAGGCCGTCTGCATGATGTCGGTGATATTGGCCGAGGAGAGTTTTTCGGAAGCGGTGTACACGGGTTGGGAAAGGGGAAGGAATTGGGAGTTGGGAATTGGGAATTGGTTTCGGAAAGTAACTGGTTGGAGCGGCTGTGCGGCTCGAGCTCGGGACCAATTCCTAATTCCTAATTACCAATTCCCGGATTTCACACGTCCAGAAACTGCACGTTCAGGGCATTGTCCTCGATGAACTGGCGGCGCGGGGGGACTTCGTCGCCCATGAGGAGGGTGAAGAGGGCGTCGGCCTTGGCGGCGTCATCGATGTTCACCTTGAGGAGGCGGCGTTTCTCGGGGTCCATGGTGGTTTCGAAGAGCTGCTTGGGGTTCATTTCGCCGAGGCCCTTGTAGCGCTGGATGCTGAGGCCCTTGCGGCCGTTGGCGCGGATCTGGGTGACGATCTCGAGGGGGCTGCGCAGCTCGATCTTGGTTTCGCTCTTCTGGCCCGGGTTCTCGGTGATGGTGAAACGCGGCTCCTCACTGGCGCTGAACCGGGCGACGTCGAGGCCGGTCGCGGCCAAGGCCTTGAGCAGCTTCGTCATCTCGGTGCTCTCAAAGATCTCGTGCTTGGTGCGGCGCGTGGGGCTGAGGACGTTCTTGCGCTCCACGATCGGGTTGGCGCTGCCGGGGTCGGCCGGGGACGAATCGGACTGCTCGGACAGGTCGGCATTGAGCTTCTTGTCCTGGAGGAATTTCGCGAGGGCGGCCTCGTCCTTCAGGAACTCGTGGCTCTCCTGGTTGCCGGCGCGGACGCGGATGATGTAGCGCGGGAGCGCGTGAGTGGCGGCATCGTGGGTGTCGAGATACTCGTCGAGGGCGGCGCCATAGCGCGTGACGCCGGCGCCGAGTTTTTCGAGGGCGGCGAGGTGCTCGACGATCTTGTCGATCTGGGCGGGGGCGAAGACGTGCTGGTCCTTCAGGCGCGCGAGCACGACGTCCTCGGAGCCGAGCTCGAGGAGGATGCGGTTGAGCTGCTCGTCATTGTCGACGTACTGCTCGCGTTTCTTGCGCTTGATTTTGTAGAGCGGCGGCTGGGCGATGTAGACGTAGCCGCGCTCGATGAGGCCCTTCATCTGGCGGTAGATGAACGTGAGCAGGAGCGTGCGAATGTGGGAGCCGTCCACGTCGGCGTCCGTCATGATGATGATCTTGTGATAGCGGGTCTTGGCGGCATTAAATCCGCCGACGGACTCGTCGCCCTCGCCGATGCCGGTGCCGCAGGCGGTGATGAGGGTGCGGATTTCCTCGTTGGACAGCACCTTGTCGAGGCGGGCCTTCTCGGTGTTGATGAGCTTGCCGCGAAGCGGGAGGATGGCCTGGAAGCGGCGGTCGCGGCCCTGCTTGGCGGAGCCGCCGGCGGA
>CAIUWA010000016.1 GCA_903902745.1 uncultured Opitutia bacterium
CAGCTGGAAGTTGACGCCAGCTTGGCTGGCGAGAAGGACGAACTCGTGGCGTTGGGACATCGGGGTATGGGTGATCCAGGGCATCCCCCAAGTGTTACCTATGTCTCCGAACAGTGTTACCCATGTCTCCAGTCCATACAGGGGTCAACGCGTTCCACCTACGCGCGCCAAGCGCGCCTGCAGGGCCTGCGCCCGCTGGAAGGCGGCCTCGATGGAGGCATCCCGCACGGTGAAGTGGCCCATTTTGCGACCCGGGCGGGGCTCGGTCTTGCCGTAAAGATGGAGCTTGGCGCGGGGCGCGGCGAGGATGACCTCCCAGGCCGGGGCGGCCGTCACGCGGCCGTCCTGCCAATGCCAGGCGTCGCCGAGGATGTTCACCATCACGGTGGGCTCGCGGACTGCGACGCCGCCGAGCGGCAGGCCGCAGACCGCGCGCACGTGCTGCTCGAACTGGCTCGTCTCGCACCCGTCGATCGACCAGTGCCCGGAGTTGTGCGGCCGGGGCGCGAGCTCGTTCACGAGGAGCTCGCCGTCCGTCGTCAGGAAAAACTCCACCGCGAGCAGGCCAACGACGCCGAGGCGCTCGGCGATGTCTGCCGCCAGGCGCTGGGCCGCGGCCGCCGCGGATTCCGGGATGCGCGCCGGCACGAGGGAAAAATCGAGGATGTGGTGCGTGTGGAGGTTCTCGGCGACCGGGAAGGCGCGCGTTTCCCCGGCGGAGCTGCGCGCGACGATCGCCGAGAGCTCGCAGCGGAAGCGGCACCACCGCTCGACGACGCAGCGCCGGCCGCGAAAGGTCGCCGCGGCCTTGGCCAGGTCGGCCTCGGTCTCCAGCTTCAACTGGCCCTTGCCATCGTAGCCGAAGTCGGCGGTCTTGACCACGCACGGCAGCCCCACCGCCGCGACGGCCGGGGCGATGTCGCCATCCAGTGCCTCGGCATACGCGACGTGCGGGAAGCCGTTGGCCTTGAGCCAGGCCTTCTCGCGCTGCCGGTTCTGGCAGATGTGCAGCACCTCGGCGCCCGGATGCAGCGGCGCGCGGCGGGCGACTGCCGCGAGCGGCCCGGACGGGATGTTTTCGAACTCGTACGTGACGACATCGCAGCCGCCCGCAAATTGCTCGAGGGCCGCGGTGTCCTCGTAAGGCGCGCTGGTCGCGAGATCCACCACCGCGGCGGCCGGGCCCCCGGCCTGCGGCTCGAAGACGTGCACGCGATAGCCGAGCGTGTGCGCCGCCTGGGCGAACATGCGGCCGAGCTGGCCCCCGCCGAGCACGCCAATGGTCTTGCCAGGCGGGATCACGGCAGCTTCGCCTTCAGCACCTTGGCGGTCTGCGCGGCGCGGAAATTACGCCAGGCGCGGCGCGTGCCCGCGTCGCTTTGCGCCAGCAGCGAGACCGCGAAGAGCCCGGCGTTGATCGCCCCGGCCTTGCCCACCGCGAACGTCGCGACCGGCACGCCGGCCGGCATCTGGGCGATCGACAGCAGCGAATCCAGCCCCTTGAGCGCCTTCGACTCCACCGGCACACCCAGGACCGGCAGCGTCGTGAGCGAGGCCGTCATGCCCGGCAGGTGCGCCGCACCCCCGGCGCCGGCGATGATGACCTTCAGCCCGCGGCGCTCCGCGGACTCCGCGTAGGCGACCATGAGCTTCGGCGTGCGGTGGGCCGAGACCACGCGCTTCTCGAACGGCACGCCGAGCGAGGCGAGCGTCTCCGCCGCGTGCCGCATCGTCTCCCAGTCGGAGGTGCTGCCCATGATGATGCCGACCAGAGGTTTTGCCATTAAGGCTGAGGCCAAACGCGGGAAGCGCCCGGGGCAAGCCAAACCTCGGCCCGGTTCGACTCAGAGGAATAACCACCCGCTCAAGGCGAGGATCGGCAGCAGGATGGGCAGGCTGTATTTTCCGATGTAGCCAAAAAACCCCGGGCAGGGCGCGCCGGCTTCCTGTGCAATGGACTTCACCATGAAATTGGGACCGTTGCCGATGTAGGTCATGGCCCCGAAGAAAACCGCCCCCAAGCTCACGCCCACGACGTAAAGCGGTTGCTGCCCGAGCAACACGCCCACCATGCCCACCGGATTCCCCTGCACTGCCGCAAACGCCGCCGGCTGGGCCGCCGCGGCGGTCGTCTGGGCGAGCTGGAGGAAATTCACATAGGCCGGGGCGTTGTCGAGGACCGCCGACAGCGCCCCGCAGGCGAAATAGTAGTGCTGCGCCCGGGTGAAACCCAGCTCCTGCCCGTGCCGCTCCAGGTAGCCGAGCGCCGGCATCATGGTCGCGAAAATCCCGATGAAGAGAAACGCCACTTCCTTGATGGGTCCGAAGCTGAACGCATTTTCCCGGTGGATCCGCCGGGGGGTGAGGAACCAGCTCGCCACGGCCGAAGCCAACATCACGGCCTCGCGCACGAAGAGTTTTCCCGGCAGGAACACCGCGCCAATGATGGCCAGCAGGAACAGAATGTTGACCAGGCCGTCGCAGCGCCATGTCTCCGGCTGCGGCGCGCGGTCCGCCCCCGGCCCGCGCGGTTGGCGCCGGAAACCGCGCAAGTCGAACACGTAGAACACCGCGAGGATCGCACCGACCGTCACCAGCCACTGGCCGGCAACGTGCCCGGCGAGCCAGAAAAACGGCACGCCGCGCAGATAGCCGAGAAAGAGCGGCGGATCCGCGATCGGGGTGAGAGCACCGCCGATGTTCGAGACGATGAAAATAAAAAAGACCACATGGTAGGCGCCGATGCGGTCCCGGTTCATGCGCAGCCAGGGCCGGATCAGCACCATCGACGCCCCCGTGGTGCCCACGAAGTTGGCCAAGACGGCTCCCACGGCCAGAAACACGACATTGGCCAGCGGCGATCCCCCGCCCCTGACTGTGAGATGGATGCCACCGGCCACGACAAACAGCGAACCGATGAGGCAGATGAACGAAAAATATTCCACCGCCATGTGGACCACGACTGCAGCACCGCCGGGGATTCTGGCCAGATAGTAAGCGGCGACGGCCGCCCCCAGTCCGATGGAAACAAGGGGATAAAATTTCTCCCATCCGTGTTTCACGGCCGCCGGGGCCAGCGGCATCACGGCAATGAGCAGCAGCAACAGTCCGAAGGGAGCGATGAGCCAAAGCGGGATATCCACGCTGACACTGGCAAAAATCAGGGAGTAAGGCATGTATCAGGTTTCAAAGAGTGAAACGCCCCGCGAAGAGGCCGCCAAACAAATTGCCGGCCCCGGTCGCGACCGGCCGCAACGTGCTCCAAGTTGGTCCGACCGCTAGAAATCCAGCGCCTTCAGATCGCCGATCTTCACGTCGAAGCGCTCCTTGTACGGCTTGACCCGCTTGAAGTCGCTCCAAGTCATCTCGGCTTCTCGGCTCAGATTGAAAAACAACATCACGCGCGCCGAGCCGCTGCCCTTGATCAAGTCGGGCTGCGAGGCGTATTTCTCGTCGATGATCCGGAAGTGGATGTCGAAGCCGCCGGCCGTGACCTTGGCCGCTCCCATCGCCATGCGGAAAGTTTCCTTCAATCCTGCGGAGAGTCCCTCCAGTTCCCGCCGAGACTTGTTTACGGTCACGGATACCTGGATCTTCTCGAGGGGCACACGGCGGTAGGCATCCTTGCGTAGCGGCACGTCGTATCGGATGCTGGCGGCGGTTTCCTCGGCCACGGTGGCGTGCTCGAAATCGAAATAATCCGCCAGCGGCTTTTCGCGGACTCGTTTCATCTCCCGCTCTTTCCGGCGCTGCCAGGCCTTGGTTTCGTCTGCGGTCGGCGGCTTGCCCGCTATTGCCAGCAGCTGCCACTGCTGCCCGTCTGGTTGCGAAGGATCGTAGCGCTCCAGCTGATCCGTCACTGGCTTGCTTGGACCATTCAAGCTCTGGTGTCTCGTGTAGGCCCAGTGGTCCTCGTCGGCGATCCACTTCCGGATCGCCTCGTCGAGCAGCGCCGGCGTCTCCGCGCGGGCCAGCCCGGCAAAAACCAGCAGGAAGGCGATGAGGAGGAACGGCCGTGACATGGATCGTGAGAGAGGATGTACCGGCCTAATGTTCCCACAAGTCCGGCAAATGGCGGGTGGGGCTCTGATCTGAAACTGTAGGAGCGGCTTTATGCCGCGATGCTTGGATCCGCCGGGTGAATGATCGCGGCATAAAGCCGCTCCTACAGTCGATCACGCGCCGTCTTACATCCGGCAGATGAGCAGCTCGCGCTCGTAGACCAGTTCCTTCGGCAGGCGGTCGTGCAGGTCGAAGAAGAGTTCCTCGTGGCCCATGATCTCCGACCGCCACGCCGACCGGTCAAAGGCCTGGAGGCTGTCGAAATCCGCGCGCGGAAAATCCAGGCCGGTCCAGTCCAGGTCCTCATGGCGCGGCACCCAGCCGATGGGCGTCTCGCGGCCGAGCGCGCGGCCGCGGGCGCGGTCCACGATCCACTTGAGCACGCGCATGTTCTCGCCGAAGCCCGGCCAGATGAATTTTCCGTCGGCGTCCTTGCGGAACCAGTTCACCTGGAAAATGCGCGGCGTCTCGCTGAGTTTCTTCTGCATCAGGATCCAGTGGTGGAAGTAGTCGCCCATGTGGTAGCCGCAGAAGGGCAGCATCGCCATCGGGTCGCGCCGCACCTTGCCGATGGTGCCGGCGGCGGCCGCCGTCATCTCCGAGCCCATCGTCGCGCCGATGTAGACGCCCGCGCTCCAGTTGAACGCCTGGTAGACCAGCGGCATGGTTGTCGCCCGCCGGCCGCCGAAAATAATCGCGCTGATCGGCACTCCCTCCGGCTTCTCCCAATCCGGGTCGATCGTCGGGCACTGCGACGCCGGCGCGGTAAAACGTGAATTCGGATGGGCGGCCTTCGCCCCGGTTTTCTTGGCGATGGCCGGCGTCCATTTTTTCCCCTGCCAGTCGAGGCACTCGGCCGGCGGTTCGTCGGTCATGCCCTCCCACCAGACGCCACCCTCGGGCGTGAGGGCCACGTTGGTGAAGATCGTGTTCTTCGCGAGCGCCGCCATCGCGTTGGGATTGGTCTTGAGCGAGGTGCCCGGCGCGACGCCGAAGAAGCCGGCCTCGGGGTTGATCGCGTGCAGGCGGCCGCGCGCATCGGGCTTCAGCCACGCGATGTCATCGCCCACGGTCGAGATCTTCCAGCCCTTCTTCCGGAACGAGGCGGGCGGCACGATCATCGCGAAGTTCGTCTTGCCGCAGGAACTCGGGAACGCCGCGGCCACGTAGGTTTTTTCGCCCTCCGGGCTCTCGACGCCGAGGATGAGCATGTGCTCCGCCATCCAGCCCTCGTCGCGCGCCAGATTCGAGGCGATGCGGAGCGCGAAGCATTTTTTCCCCAGCAGGGCGTTGCCGCCGTAGCCCGAGCCATAGCTCCAGATCTCGCGCGTCTCCGGAAAGTGGACGATGTATTTGTCCGGGTTGCACGGCCACGGCACGTCCTTCTGGCCGGGCCGCAGCGGCGCGCCGACGGAATGCAGACCGGGCACCACGCGCTTCTCCCCGCGGTCGATCTCCGCGTAGACCGCCGGGCCGGTGCGCGCCATGATCCGCATGTTGACGACGGCATAAGGCGAATCGGTGAGCTGCACCCCGATCTGCGCCATGGGCGAACCGACCGGGCCCATGCAATAGGGCAGCACATACATCGTGCGGCCCTGCATGCAGCCGGAAAAAAGCCCGCGCAGCTTGCGGCGCATCTCGTAGGGGTTGACCCAGTTGTTCGTCGGGCCCGCGGCCTCCTTGGAAAGCGCGCAGATGAACGTGCGGTCCTCAACCCGCGCCACGTCGCCCGGGTCGCTGCGCGCATAATAGCAGCCCGGCCAGAGCCTCTCGTTCAGCTTGATGAAGGTGCCGCTCGCCACCAGCCCCGCGCAAAGTGCCTGGTTTTCCTCCGGCGAACCGTCGACCCAATGGACTTGGTCGGGCTGGCAAAGGGCGGCCATCTTTTCGACCCAGCGTAAGAGGTGGGCATTCTTGCTCAGGGGCTTGGCGGGATTGCGCGGTTTCATTGAACCAGTAGACCCATCCGGGAGCCTAGGTGCCACGCCGAAATGGCATTTTTATGCCCCGCACCGCCTCGGGCGCGTTCTCGCCCTCGGCCAAATTTCCCTCTTTGCTGACCGCGGTGAACAAGCTCTGCATCTTCGGCGGCACCATCGTCGGCAGCTACGCCTGCTGGGCGCTCGGCGATGCGCTGGGCTTCAGCTTCTTCGGGTCGTTCCTGCTCAGCGGCGTCGGCAGCATCGCCGGGGTTTATCTGGGCTGGAAGCTCGCGCAAAAAATCGAGCGGTGACCGCGCACGGTTGTGGTTGGGATTTGAAAATTGAGGTTGCCCGTCTGCAGCGGGGTGGAGCCGGAAGCGGAGGGGATTTTCACTGGAGCTTGGGGGTTGGTGCTTGGAGCTTCCCGTCGCCCGGCGCCGGGTTCGGTTCGACATGCACGGAGACGTCGGTGATCGCGTGCGGGATCGAGGCCAGCAGCGCGTCCTTCACGGCGTGGGCAATGTCATGGCCCTCGCGGACCGTGAGGTTGCCATCCACCCGCACCTGGATGTCGACGAGGTGGCTGAGTCCGCTCTTGCGCACGCGCACCTTGTCGAGCGCAAACACTCCCGGCACCGCGAGCGCGAGGGCGCGCACCTCGTATTCGAAACGGGCCGGTGCGGCCGTGTCCATCACGTCCCCCAGCGCCTTGCCGGCCATGCTCACGCCGTTGAAGGCGATGATCACGCAGGCAAACAGCGCCGCCCAGTCGTCGGCCGTCTCGAAGCCCTTGCCGCCGGCGATGGCGATGGCGATGCCGACGAACGCCGCCGCCGAGGTCATGGCATCCGACTGGTGGTGCTGTGCCTCGATGTCGAGCGCCGTGCTGCCCGCCTCCTCCCCCGCCGCGCCCATGCGGCGCGAAAACCACATCTTCACGCCCACCACGAACGCCAGCAGCGGCAGGGTCCACCACTGCGGTCCCTCGTGCGGCGTCCTGATCTCATGCACCGCGTGCAGTCCCACCCACCACGCCATCGCAAAGACAAACAAGGCCACCGCCAGCCCGGCCAGCGATTCGGCCTTGCCGTGGCCATAGGGATGGTCCGCATCCGGCGGCACCGCAGCGACGCGGAAGCCGGCCCACACCAGCAGCGAGGAAAGGATGTCCAGCGTGGACTCCGCGCCGTCCGCCACCAGCGCGTAGGTGTGTCCGAAAATCCCGCCCGCGAACTTCACCACCGCAAGCACGGCATTGAGCGCGATGCCGCGCAGCACCAGCCGCGCGCTGGCCTGGGCGCGGCGCTGGGTCTCGGCGTGATGACTGGGCAGCCTGGAGGACACGCCGCGACGCTGGGGCGCCGGCCCGCCAAGCTCAACGCGCTAGTTGACCCCGCCCGCAGCCCGCTTACTCTGCGCCTTGCTTCCCATGGCCGCTTCCAGCAGCACATCGATCGCCAGCGATCCGGTGAAACAATTTTCCGTTTTCGCCGAAAATCGCGTCGGCCGGCTCTACGACCTCATCGGGCTGCTCAAGGGCAGCAACGTCCATGTCATGGCCATCACGGTGCTCGACACCACGGACAGCGCCATCCTCCGCCTTGTCGTCGACGATCCGGACAAGGCCCGCGAGCTGATGGTGAACAATGATTTTCCGTACACCGAGGTGGACGTGCTGGCCGTCGAGATCAGCGACGAGGGCGACCTCAAGGGGGTGCTCGCCGCGCTGTTCGAGGCGGAGATCAACATCCATTATGTTTACAGCTTCATCAAGCGCCCCGAGGGGAAGTATGCCCTCGCCATCAATGTGGAGGACGCCGACGTCGCCGCGCAGGCCCTGGGCAAACGCGGCTACAAGGTGCTCACGCAGCGCGATATTTCGCGGTGAGAGGTAGGGATGGTAGGGCGAACCCTCCGGGTGAGCCGTTCGACAATCTGAGATCAAACCGCGGCTCGGCGGGACGCCTCGCCCTACCCTCCCGAACTCGCTCAGTTCTGGACGTCGCCCATTTTCTCGCCCTCGAGAAAATAGATGCCGGACATGTAGCCGTTCTCGAACATCGCGCCGATTTTCAACTGGCCGAAAAAGGCGATGGGCAGGTCCATCATGGGCAGCACCCCGCCCTGCTTCATCTTGACCACGATCCACTCGTTCATGTTCGGGACCGCGCCAAAGCAGCAGACCGCCGGATCCTTGAGGATGAGAAATTCCGTGACCAAGCCCTTCTCCATTTTTACCGGCATCATGTAGCCCGTGACCATGACCTTCCGGCCGCTCCAGCTCTTCACCTCGGCGGGAATCTGTTGTTCGCCCGTTGGCGGGGTGACCTTCGGGTCGGCCGCCGGATCAAACGGCGGGGGGATAAACGCATAACCTCCGAGACGGTCGAAGCCGAGCTTGAGATAACCGTCAACGACCTCCGGAGGGCTCTTGGCCATTTCCTTGATCACCGTTTGCACCGGCGTTGCCGCGGGCGCGGGCGCAGCTCCGGCACTGTTGTCAGCTGACGACGCCGTCCGCGCCAGGGAAAGGACGGCCAGGATCGCGACGATAAAAGACAGGCGGCGGGTGTTCATCAGTGTGGGAGACTGTAGGTATGACGCGGGGAACGTCAAAAAGTTTGATGTCCTTCCGGCTTTTTTCGTTCCCACCGTAATATGCCCGGTCGGAGGCAGTTGTCGCCCGTGCTCCGCAGGCCGGCCGCTTACGAGACCGGCGCGAGGGTCTCAGCCACGGGCGTGCGGTAGGCCTTGAAGGCCGGGACCATTCCGCCGAGGGCGCAGAGCGCGATCATGGCCAGCGGGCAGATCCACAGCACGGGATGCGGGGCAAACACGTCCAGCACCACGCCCGTCTGGGTGCGGATGATCCGTGCCACCCCCGCGAACAGGGCGAAATACACCGCAAAGCCCGCGGCCGCCCCCAGTGCGCCGATGCAGGCGGCCTCGGCCACCACCGCCCCAAAGATCGTGCGCCGCTTCGCGCCGAGCGCGCGCAGGATCGCCAGGTCGCGCCGCCGCGCGCTCATCGAGTTGTAGATGCTGGCCAGCACCGAGCCCGCCGCCACCAGTGCGACCAGGTACGCCACCAGCGCCAGCACGCGGTCGAACCACGAGATCTTCTGGAACAGCTCGGCGATGATCGCGCCCACGGGATAGGCGAAGGTCAGCCGGTTGCCCTGCTTGTTGTACATCATGTCCAGCATGAAGCCCGCCGTGGGCGCCCGCAGTTGCAACAGCACCGCGCTCACGTCGGTGGCGGCCTTCGGGTCGTGGCCGCTCATCGTCTGCAGGCCCTTCAGCGGAATCCAGATTACCCGGTCCACCGGCGTGTTGGTCGGCTTCAGCACCCCGGTCACCGTATAGGTTTCCGCGTGCTGGTTTTTTTCGTCAAAGGCCAGTCCGTGGAAGGGATGGAACGTGTCGCCGGTTTTCAGGCCGAGCCGCTCCGCGGCAAAGCTGCCCGCCACCGCCTCCTTCGCGTCGGGCGCAAAAACCCGCCCGCCCGGCTCCAGCGCGTATTTTTTGCCCGGCGCGTATTCCACGCTTTCAAACAGTTCCGGCACCGTGCCCACCAGGCGGTAGCCGCGCAGATTGTCACCCACCGCGATGGGAATCGCCGTCTTCATCGCCGGATGGCGCTTGATCATCTCGTAGTCGGCGTACGGCAGGTTGCCCGGCGAGGCCTCGAGGTGGAAAATGGCGTTGAGCACGAGCTGGAGCTTCGACCCGCGCGCCCCGAGCACGGCGTCGAACCCGGCCGTCGTCTGCGTGAAGGCGGCCTGCGACTGCGTCTTCACCATCCACACGCACATGAGCAGTCCGCACGCGAGCGCAATGCTCCCGGCCGTCACGATGGTCGAGAGCGCGTGCTGGCGCAGCGAGCGGTAGATGAGGAGCGGAAGGGTCATACTGTGGCGAAATTCCAAATCACAAATATCCCAACTCCAAAATTGTCCTGCGCACCCATGGCGCGCTGCCATCTTTTGGAATTTGGCACTTTGGCGTTTGGGATTTCATGCATGTCTCATCCAGCGGCCGAGTTTATCTCTTTGAAGTCACGCACGCCTTCAAACTCCGCCAGCGTCGCCTCATCATGACTTACCAGCAGTAATGCGGCGCCGTTTTCGCGGCAGACCTCGCGGATGAGGGCGAGCGACTCGCGCGCATGCTTGCGGTCGAGGTTGCCGGTCGGCTCGTCGGCCAGCACAAGCTTGGGCCGGTTCGCCAGCGCCCGCGCCACGGCCACGCGCTGCTGCTGGCCGGTCGAAAGCTGGTGGGGAAAATGGTCGAGCCTGTGTCCGAGCCCCACCCGCCCGAGCAGCTCGCGCGCCCGCGGACGGTCGGCGCCAGGGCCGAACGACATGCCGAGCACCACGTTCTCCAGCACAGTGTAGCCCTGGAGCAGGTTGAAGGTCTGGAAGATGTAGCCGAGTTTTTCCGCCCGCAGCCGGTCGCGTTTGGGCTCGCTCAGCGCGGTCATCTCGGCGCCGTCAATCTCCACCCGGCCCGCATCGGCCGCGAGGATGCCGGCGATGAGGTGCAGGAAGGTCGTCTTCCCCGAGCCACTCTCGCCGCGCAGCGCCTGCTGCCCGCCCGCCGCCAGCGTAAACGCCGGCACCCGCACGATCTCGACGCGCCCGCCCTCCGGGGAGAGAAATGATTTCTTCAGATCGGCAACGGCAAGCATGGGGCAATGGTGGTATGACGTCCGGCATTGACCATTCGTTTCGCTTAAAAAATTTCGCGACTCCATGGGCGGCTTGCCCGCCCTGGCCGCTGCGCCTAACCTGGGTTTCGCGCATGCTGCTTCCTCCCTCCCATCCCGCCGTTTTAGCGCGTCCAACCCCAGCAGCCCCGCGTAAGACACGCACATGACTTCTCCGACCCACGCGGCGAAACCGTCCTTCTGGCAGCGCCGTATTATCGGCCCCGTTCGCGCGCTATTTCTGCAGGGAGTCACGCCGGACAAGGTCGCCTTCACCCTCGCCGTGAGCACCGCGTGCTCGGTGCTCCCCTTCCTCGGCTTCACCTCGCTGCTGAATCTCGGCGTCGGCCTCTGGCTGCGACTCAACCAGCCGATCATGCAGACGTTGAACCAGCTCCTCGGGCCGGTGCAGCTGGTCCTGATCCTCGCCTACGTGCGAGTGGGCGAAAAAATCTGGCGGGCCGCGCCCATGCCGATCTCCATCTCGCTCATCGTGCAGTCGTTCAAGGCCGACCCGTGGGCCTTCCTCCAGCGCTTCGGCTGGACCGGCGTGCACGCCGCCTCCGCGTGGGCGCTCAGCGTGCCGTTGATCATCGCGGGGATTTATTATCCGCTGCGGCCATTGCTCCGAAAGTTTGCTGCGCGCTGATTTTCTCCTCCGGCCAGCGACGCTGCCTGCGCGCTTCTTCCGTGACAGGGTCAACGGGCCCCATCGCTCATTGCCCTTGTCAATCGCGGAGGCTCGCGGGACGGTTCCGCTCATGGATCTATCGCCCCGGTTTCCCCGCTGGATCCACCGGCCGGTCTTCTGGACCATTGCTTTTCTCTTGTCCGGATTGGCGGGCATTGCGGCCCAGGGCGGGCCTTCATCCTCCGCGCCGCTTTATGCGAACGGCGTGAAGACGCGCGACGGGCTCGGGAAATATTATTTCGGCCGCGAGATCGCCTCCTACATGACCCACGAGGGGGCGCCGTGGCTGGACCGGCCCGAGCGCGAGCAGGAGGAACGGCCCGATCTCGTGATGCAGGCGCTCCGGCTCAAGCCCGGTGAGATCGTGGCGGACATCGGCTGCGGCACGGGCTATTTCAGCTGGCGCATGGCGGAGGCCGTCGGCGCGCAGGGCCTGGTCTATGGCGTCGAGATCCAGCAGGAGATGCTCGACCTGCTGGCCGTCAAAATGAAGGAGCGCCACGTGGCCAACGTCACCGGCGTCCTCGGCACCATCCGGGATCCCCGGCTCCCGCAGCTGGTGGATCTCGCGCTGATGGTGGACGTGTACCACGAGTGCAGCGAACCGGCGGAGATGATGGCAGCGATCTGCCGGAGCCTGAAGCCCGGCGGCCGCATGGTGTTTGTCGAGTATCGCGGCGAGGATCCCTCCGTGCCGATCAAGCCGCTGCACAAGATGAGCGAGGCCCAGGTGAGGCAGGAGATGACCGCCCAGCCGCTCGACTACGTCGAAACCATCGAAACCCTGCCGCGGCAACACATCATCATCTTCCGGAAGCGGGCGGTGGCATCAGCCGGAAAATAGTTTCGCGCAGTGGCGCAATGGCGCAGAGCCGGGAGAGAGGGCTCGACCTTGTTCGATGCCTCTCCGTCATGACCACCCGTTCGGCCCTACAGGTAAAGCCATCGGGCGACCTCATTCGGTTATCGTCCCTGCTGCGCAATCTTTCGATAAAGTCCCAGTTCGAAAAAACCATGGGATCCGGCGAACTGTTCTGCCGAGCCACGGCTCGGCAGGGACGCCTCGCCCTACCACGTCGGACATGATCTATTCTTCCATCTTTTCGGTTTTCTCCGCGCCTCTGCGCCTCTGCGCGAAATATCCCGCCTACTTTGCCTCCACTGCCTTGGGGGTCAACTCGGTCACGATGCGGAAAACATAATAGGTCGCGGACGTGGTCCCGACATTCCGCATCCCGTGCTCGTCGTTGGAAGCATAGAAGAAAATCGAGCCCGGCCCGCCGCGCTGGGAGACCCCGTTGATCGTGGCTTCCATGAGGCCCTCCTTCACGACGACCAGTTCCTCGTCCGGATGACGGTGTGCCGCATGCGGGGCCTCGCCGGGATTGAGCGTGGTGATGTGGCCTTCGAAGTTAGCGACGGTGACCGTGGGCGAGTTGACGATCTCGCGGCGGCCGCCGGTCTTGTTGGGCACAAACGTGAACTTTTCCCAGTCGAAGACGCTCGAGGCGAGCTTGCCCGGCAGCGCGGCAACGGCGGCTCCCTCCGCCGGCGCGGATTTCGTGGCGGCCGTCGTCAGGTTGAACACGAGGTAGGTCGCGGGCGTATCCCCGACATTCTGCATGTTGTGCGTGTCGTTCGCGGCGAAGAAAAACATCGAGCCCTCGCCGGCGCGCTGGTGCTTGCCGTTGATGTTCACGTCGATGGTGCCCTCCTTGAGGAGGATGAACTCCTCCTGGGGATGGTGGTGCGGCGGGTGCGAGAAGACCCCGGGGTTCAGGGTGGTGATGTGGCTCTCGAATTTTTCGAGCGTGGGTGTGGGCAGGTCCACCACCTCCCGACGGAAACCGACGTTGTTGGGCTTAGCCACCAGCTTGTCCCAAATGAAAACCGTGGAGCCAAATTTGGCCGGGGCCGCGGCGGGCGCAGCGGGGACGGGCGTTTGGGCTCTGATGGGCACGGTCACGACGACCGGCACGACAGCCAGGGCAAGCAAGAGGCTATTTCGAAGGGTATTCATCGGGAATCGAGAAGGGCGTTAGAGCCAGCTGGACAACTTCCCCCCAAGCTACCGATACCCGTCCGGCCGAAGCAAGCCGCGGAACGGGTGGAGCCGAATTGTAGGAGCGGCTTTATGCCGCGATGGATCTCAGCCAACCTTAAACAGCGCGGCATAAAGCCGCTCCTACAACTTCAGGCGGAATCTCAGCGCCAGTAGCCCTCGATGAAGACGTAGCCTTCCCGGCGGTGGTCCCAGCGCGGCGCGACCCACACGGCACGCTCGCGCGGCGGCAGTTCCCAATGGCCGGAGATCCACACCTGCCGTCCGGCCTGCCAGGTCCAGAAACCCTCAAGCCAGACATGCCGCGGCGAGGGCCGCGGCATCATCATTTCGTGGCGCGGCGGCGGCGGAGGATCCCGGATCACAATCACTTCATGATGCGGCGGCACAGGCCGCTCGACCACCACCGGGCGGGGTGGCGGGGAACCGATGCTCACCGCGATGCCCACGTCGCGCCAGAAGCCCTCGACCAGGACGTAGCCGTTACTCCTCTGCTCCCAGCGCGGCGCGACCCACACGGCGTGCTCGCGCGGCGGCTGGTCCCAATGGCCGGCGACCCACACATGGCGCCCTTGGCGCCAGCCCCAGTAGCCGGAAACCCACACCGCCACGGGTGAAGGCCGTTCATAAATGATTTCACGCTGGGGCGGAGGCGGCGGCACATTGACCACCACGATTTCCTGCGCCGCGGGAGCGGCGGCCATCGCCGGCGCCGGCGGCGCGGCTTCCTGCCAGTAGCCTTCCACCAGCACATAACCGTTGCCCTTGGCTTCCCAGCGCGGATCCACCCAGACAGCGTTCGCCACCGGCGGCAGTTCCCAATGGGCGGACACCCAGGCATACGCGCCCTCCTGCCAACGCCAATGGCCCGGCACCCACGCGTGCTGCGGCGAGGGCTGTTCTTCCGGAAGCTCCTGCGCAACCGCAGGCTGCAGAGGCTTGTCGAGGGCGGGCGCCGGCGCCACCGTGCGCGCGTCCGGCACGGCCGGCGCCTGGGCCCGACCGGGAGCGGGAGTAAAAAGCACCAGCGCCAGACCAAATCCCGCCAGCTGGGCCACGCTCAGCGCAGCAGATTGCAAGGGTCGAAGTAAAACAGGGGAGGTGGACATGACCGGTTAGACGCGGTTTCCGCCCAAAGGTTTCCTTTGGCTCAAATGCCCGCGAATGGCCTGGCAATCCCAGGCCACCTTGAGGCGAGAATCTTGCACCAACGAGAAGACGCTGCTCAGCCGGCGTCGGATTTCTTGGCTGACCGTCCGCGGCGCGCGGGCTTCTTTTCCCCGTCGGCGAACCTGGAGGCCTTGGCGTTGAGCCACAGCTCGTCCTTGGCGTTCCGGTTGAACCAGAAAATTTCCCCGGCATGTTCCGCGAACACGGGTTTTTCGCGGGCCTTCTCCGGCACCGCCAGTCCCGCGGTCACCAGCGCGGCGGTAAAATCCGCCGGCGATTTGCCCAGTTCCTCCGCGAGCCGGTCCACCTTGCCGGCAACCGCCCCCGTCTTTGTCTCCTTCAACAGCAGCCTCACCGCCGCAAAAATATTACCCGGCGCCGGGACCCCCGTGACTCCCGTCACCTGTCCACCGTCCCCTGTCCCCTGCCCGTCCGCCCTAGGCTGGGCGACGGCGGATTGTCCGGCCTCCGGCGTCCGTCCTCCGTCCTCCGTCTTCTCCTGCCCGTTGATCCAGATCCCGCCGCGTTGATCCTGGTTGAGCCACCAGACTTCGCGGCCGATCTCCACCTCCACCGGTTTGTCTCCCGCCGCCGCCGGCAGGGTCAGTCCGAGAGTGGCGAACGCCGCCATGAGGTCGGCCTCGGTGCACTTCAACCCGCGCGAAAGAAAACTCGTGCTGCCCGAGCCGCCCGGCCCGCGCCGGTTGCGCCGCATCAGCGGCCGGATCTTTTCCAGCAGCCCCGGCCCCGCCGGCAGCGGCTCGCCCGGCGTTCCAATCGGGACCTCATTCCTGCGCCCCCGGTCGTCTTGCTTCCTTCCGCTGTCTCTCGCCTCATGGGGTTTGTCGCTCGCATCGGGCGCGCCTGATGCGGATGCACCGGAGGATGATGCCCCCGACGACTCTCCGCCCCCCGCCCCTCGCCCCTCGCCCTCGTCCCCCGGAGCGGCGGCCGTCGGCGCGACGCGCTGGCCCTGCACCGTCCGGAAAACCGGACGCGGCTTTTCCTTGGTGTTGAGCCAGAGTTCGCCCCGGCGGTTGAGATTCAGCCAGTAAAGGTCGCCCTCGTATTCGATGTAGACCGGGGGCGCATCCTCGTCGTCGGGCACGACAAAGCCGCACTCCACGAGCGCGCCCTTGATGTCCTCGTCCGAAAAATCCCACTTCTTCGCCAGATGCTCGACGCCGACGGACATGCCCGGGCCCCGCTGATTGCGGCGCATGTGCGGGCGGATGGCCTCGAAAAATGTCGGCAGCTCGTTCTCGGAGGTGAGCATGTCCCACTCGTCCTTCTCCTCCGGTGCATCGGGATCGAGATCGCCCTCGGTGTTGCGCACCCGGCGGAAACCGTCGTCCGTCGCGGTCTTTTCATCCGCCAGGGTGAGCGGCTTCTCTGGCTCCGCCACCGGCGCGCCGGCGCCCACGCCCTTGAACTTCGCCTCGAACTCCGCGCGGAGCTTGTCGGCCTCGCCCCGGGCCGCGGCGGCCGCGGCGTCCTCGAGCGTCCAGTCCCGCTGCGTCGAGCGCCGGGCGATGCCGGTGAACGCGAGCGCGTTGTCGGGCTGCGCCTGAAAATGGAGGATGTCCCACTCCTCCTTGCCGAGATCGTTGAGAAATTTTTCCAGCAGTGCGGGAGTGGCGAAGCCGCCCTTGCCGCTGGTGATGACCTTGTATTCCCAGATTGCCATGGATGATTGCGTGATGCGCGAACCGACAGGCATCCCAAATGCCCGCCGGATTGCCGAGCTTAATCCGCCGTGGGTCGTGGGTCGGTTTGATATAGCGGCGCTCCATGAGCGCCGATTTCCCGGGCCGGCGGTCATAGACCACCGCTACAACTTCCAAACCGAGTTACTGGCGTAGATCCAGTAACGTTGACTCTCCTTATTTTTGAGAGAAAATATTTCCCATGGGCGAAGAAGTCATCACCGCAAAAGTTGAAGTCCTTGATCCGGCACCGCCGCGGGGCAGTGCGGCGGCGTTCTTCGAGCTGCTTATTTACGCTTCCTCGGCTGCCCGGGGTTCCGGTGCGCGACCTGGGATTTCACGCCGTCCACGGCTTCAAAATCGGAGCGAGCCCCGTCTTTCTTTCCCTGAACATACACGGTTTCCAAAATCTGCGAAAGCCTGACGCCTTGATAAACAGCCATTTTGGGCTGACCTCGGAAAGTGCATCCGCCACTCGCCCCGCGCGGTCGGGGTTCACGATATAAACAATCACGCAAAGACTCCCATGAAACCCCTTCTCGGATCCTTCATCCTGTTCGCACTCATCACGACTCTGTTGCCTGCCGCTCCCGGTATCACGATTGGAGAGCTAAAATTTCTTCGGGCCTATTCACCGGAGGATTCCAAGGTTGATTTACGCGAGTACCTCCCGGAAGGCGAAACCTTCGATCACTGGAATCGACTGGCTTCGATTCGGGTCTTCAAAGACCTTAAAGATCCGAAACAGTATTTGTTGAATGTGGCGGCAGCCATCACCAAGAGCCATCCGGCCGCCCGCTATCAGTTCCTGCAAAGCGATAAGACGAAAGAGCTTATTCTGGATTTCATGACTTTTGCACCCGATTCGGCACCTGTGCATTTTGCCGAATGGAATCTCATGCGCGCCAGATACGTGCAAGGCACCGGATTGATTGTGTATCAGTACGCCATGCGACTCTACAAATTCGGTGAGAGTAGCGGCGCCGTCATAAACGCCGAGAGAAACAAAATGACCGGCCCCTTCGAGAGTGCTTCATTCGAAGAGCAAAAAGAGTCCAGCAAGTAGAAAAGAGAAAGGGTTGCGGCTAGGCGGTTGCGGGAAAAGGTCTGCGTTTGCCCACGACACGGGGAACTTGTCCCCACTCGAAAAGCTCTCACGCTATCTCCCGCATGAAAACCCCTTCAGTCGTTCTGTGCCTGTGCATGGCCTTAACCTTCGCTCGCGCCGCACTCCATGCCCAAACCGTCGTGCTGACTCCGCAGGTCGTCACCGCCTCGCGCACGCCCCAGCCGGCGGAGCAGGTGGCCTTTTCCCTGCGGAGCCTTGAGGGCGACGCTCTCCGCGCCGCGCCGACGGTCATGCTCGACGAGGCTTTGCGCTCGGTGCCGGGGTTCAGCCTTTTTCGCCGCAGCGACAGCCTGACCGCCAACCCCACGGCGCAGGGCGTCTCGCTGCGCGGCCTCGGGCCGAGCGGGGCCAGCCGGTCGCTCCTGCTCCTCGACGGCGTGCCGTTGAACGATCCTTTCGGCGGCTGGGTTGCCTGGACGAAACTGCCGCGCGAGTCGCTCGACCGCGTGGAACTGGTGCGGGGCGGCGGCGCCACCGCCTGGGGCAACGCCGCCCTCGGCGGGGTCGTCCAGCTGTTCACGTCGCCCGCGACGGGCGAACGCACACGCTTCGCCACCACCGTTGGCGATTTTTCGACGCGCAGCGTGGAGTTGGAAGTCACGCGCTCCGCGGGCCGCGGCACGATCCAACTCCTGGGCCGCGATTTCACCACCAACGGATTTTCCCTCGTCGCCCCCGAACGCCGCGGCCCGATCGACAGCTCCGCCGGTAGCCGCCACCGCTGGCTCGCCGCCCGGTGGCGCGAGCCGCTCGGGGAGAATCTCGAGGTCACGGTGACAGCGCGCGGCTATGAGGAATTCCGCAACAACGGCACGCCCTTCCAGCGCAATGGCTCGCGCGAGCACTTCGTCTCCGCGACGCTCACCGGCCAGCCCGGCGCCGCGTTCGCGTGGAACGCCGTCGCCTATGCCCAGGACCAGACGTTCTCGAGCACGTTCAGCTCGGTCAACGCTTCCCGCACCGCCGAGACCCCCGCCAGCGACCAGTTTGCCGTGCCCTCCACGGCTGCTGGCTTCGCGTGGACCGGCACCTGGAACCATGGCGGCGATGCCCGCACCAGCGCAGGCGTGGACACGCGCTTCGTCCGCGGGGAAACGCGCGAGAACTTCACTTTCAGCGGTGGTGCCTTCACCAAGCTGCGCGTCGCGGGCGGCAGCCAGGCGGTGACCGGGCTCTTTGCCCTGCATGAGCGGCGGCTCGCCCCCGAACTCCGCGGCACGCTCGGCGTGCGGCTCGATTCATGGAGCGAAGGCGACGGCCATCGCCGCGAGGGCGACCGTGTCACGGGCGTGCTGTCGCGCGACGATCATTACTCGGATCGCAACGGCCTCGAATTCAGCCCCAGCGCCGGGCTCGTCTGGCAGCCCGTGAAGGAATGGCGCCTGCGTGCCGCCACCCAGCAGGCGTTCCGCCGACCCACGCTCAACGAGCTCTACCGGCCGTTCCGCCAGGGCACGACCGTCGTCGAGGCCAATCCCGACCTGCGCACCGAGCGCGTGACCACCGGCGAACTCGGCGCGGATTTCACGAGCGGCGCATTCACGTTCGGCGCCACCGGTTTTTGGAACGAGCTGCGCGACCCCGTGGCCAACGTCACCCTCGCGCGCGGACCCGGCACTTTTCCGCTCTTCGGCACGCTGGCCGCCGGCGGTATCGGCCGCCAGCGGCTCAATCTCGACCGCACTCGCGTCCGCGGTGTCGAGCTGTCCGCCTCGTGGCGCGTGGCAGACGCGTTGACGTTCCAGGCTGACGCCCTGTTCGACGACGCCACGGTCCGCCGGGCCTCGGTCGCCCCCGCGCTCGTGGGCAACCGCGTCGCCCAGGTGCCGCGGCAAAGCGCCACCCTCGGCGCCATCTGGCGCGCGCCGGGCCGCGTGACCCTGACGCCCCGGCTGCGCTGGATCGGCCGGCAGTTCGAGGATGATGAAAACACCCTCACGCTCGGAGAGGCCGTGGTCGTTGACGTCGGCATCAGCCACGCGCTCACCAAGCACCTCGAGCTCTTCCTCAGCGCCGAAAACATCGGCAACGCCCGCATCGAGACCGGCCGCAGCGCCGACGGCGTGGTCAACACCGGCACGCCCCGCCTCACGTTCGGTGGCCTGCGCGGCACGTGGTGAGGAATGTCTTGAACAGGTAGGGCGAACCGTCCCCGCCGTACCGCGGTCTCGATCGTGAGCTCGTCGAACGGCTCACCGGGACGGTTCGCACTACCTCAAACCTTCATCCATATTAGGATCCCGGACGAAATCGGCTCGGATCGGTCACCGGAGGAAACAGCGGCCGGCAGGCGTTCTTGTTCGGCTGGAATAAATCTCGCCGCCGGCGCTCTCACTTCTAACCTTCCGGGAACCAGAGCCGCCTCGTGTGGCTCCAACCGCCAGGAGACACCCACCATGCTCATCCGCTCACCAAAAGACTGGGAACTTCCGGAGTCGGCCGTGACTGCCGAACAGATTTACCGCCTCCGCAACCGCCGCGATTTCCTGAAGTCCGTCGGCGTCGGCCTTGCCGGCGCCGCGTTCGCGCCACAGGCCCTGCTCGCTGCGACCGCCGGTTTCCCCTCGAAGGAAAACCCGGCCTACCCCGCCTCCGCGCTCAAGCCCACGGCCTACGAATACATCACAAGCTATAATAATTTCTACGAGTTCGGCACCGACAAGAGCGAGCCGAAGGAATACGCGAACAAGGGCTGGAAAACCGACCCATGGACGATCGAGGTCTTCGGGCTCGTGAACAAGCCGGCGAAGTTCGACGTCAACGATCTCGTCGGCAAGCTGGGTGGCATCGAGCAGCGCGTGTACCGCCACCGCTGCGTCGAGGCGTGGTCGATGGTCATTCCTTGGGATGGTTTCCCGCTGGCCAAGCTGGTGGCGCTCGCCGATCCGAAGCCCGAGGCGAAATTCCTCCTGTTCACCTCTTTCGTCGACCCGAAGAACGCCATCGGCCAGCGCCAGGGCAATCTCGACTATCCCTATATTGAGGGCCTGCGGCTCGACGAGGCGACCAACGAGCTGGCCTTCATCGCCACGGGCATTTACGGCAAGCCGATCCCCAACCAGAATGGCGCGCCGCTGCGGCTCGTCACCCCGTGGAAGTACGGCTTCAAGGGCATCAAATCGATCGTGAAGATCGAGTTCACCGCGAAGATGCCGCAGAATACCTGGAAGGTGATGAACGGCCGGGAATACGGCTTCTACGCCAACGTGAATCCGCTGGTCGACCACCCGCGCTGGTCGCAGGCCAGCGAGCGCATCATCGGCGGCGGCGTGTTCGGCGGCGGCCGGCAGGCCACGCTCATGTTCAACGGCTACGAGAAGCAGGTGGCCTCCCTCTACAAGGGCCTCGACCTCGAGCGTAATTACTGAGGCGGGATGGCCTTCCTCGAAAAACTTCTCCGCTCGAAGGCCTTCGTCGTCACGCTGATCGTCCTGCCCGGCCTCTGGCCCGCGTGGCCGCTGCTGCGCCACGACCCGAGCGTGCTCGCCGACCCGTTGAAGTATGTACTGCACCACCTCGGCTTCACCGCCTGCGTGCTGCTGGCCGTGGTCCTGAGCTTCACGCCGCTGCGCGTGCTGTTCCCGAAATGGGGCGTGGCCCTCGCGCTCAACCGCCACCGGCGGCTCGTCGGCGTCAGCGCCTTCGTCTATGCCGCGCTACACCTCGCCACGCACCTGCTCTACGAGACGGGTGGCGATACCTCGGCGCTCGGTCGCGTCTTCAAGGCCGCGGCTACGAAACCCTTTCAACTCGTGGGCCTGGCCGCCTTCGTGATTCTGCTCGTGCTCGCCGTCACGAGCCTGAACGCCGCCGTGCGCTGGCTCGGCGGCAAGCGCTGGAAAAACCTCCACCGCCTCGTGTACATCGCCGCCGGGCTGGCCGCCTACCACCAGATCGAGGCGCGGAAGATTTTCCCCGTCCAGGTGCTGTGGATCTTCGGCCCGCTCGCGGTGCTCGAGATCGCGCGGATTATCCGCCAGCGGATGCCTCGCTCGCCGGTGGCGGCAAAAGCCGCCTGAAATTTTTCGCGCAGAGGCGCAAAGGCGCAGAGCAAGGCCTTGGATTGATCCCCATCCCTTTCTCCTCTGCGCCTCCGCGCGAAATTAATCCGATCTGAAACTACCTCGTCACCGCCGCCAGGAACCACTCGACCGAGTAGGTCGCGAGCTGGCCGCCGGGGCCGCTGAGGTTGTATTCGAAGGCGTGCGTCGCCCAGGGGAGCGAGACGAAGGCGTGCGGCACACCGGCCGCGGCCAGTTTTTGCTCCAGCCGCTCGCTCTGCCGGTTCCACACCAGCGTGTCGAGTTCACCGTGCATCAGCAAGGTGGGCGGCGTGGTGCGGCCGACGTGCAGGTAAGCGCTAGCACTGTCATAGGCCGCGCGCACCGTCTCGGGCGGGCCGCCGAGAAACTGCCGTAGCAGCTGCGGTGACTTCAGCACATCGTCCTCGCGTCCGAAGGCATACGCGAAATTCAGGTCGGCCGGCGCATAGAACGCGATGACCCCGCGTATCGCCGGATCCGGCACGGTGTAAGCCGTCGCCTCCGCCATGTTGCCGCCCGCCGAGCGGCCGAACAGGACCAGCCGGGTCGCATCGATGCCCAGCGCCGGCGCGCGCGCCTTGAGGAAGGCAATCGCTGCAAGGATGTCCTCGCGTTGTGCCGGCCAGCGGAATTGGGGCGCGAGACGATAGGAGATTGCCGCGACCGCATAGCCGCGGCGGGCGAGCCAGTGGTTGAACTGCGCGATCTCCCCGCGCTCGCCGCCATCCCACCCGCCGCCATGTACCACCAGGACGCAGGGCGCCGGGCGGGCATCCGTCCGGACCGCATGATATAAATCGAGCTCGAGCCCAGCTGCGAAGGTCATCGTCTTCACCGCCACCGGCGCAGGAGCCGACTGGAACAGTCCACCAAGGGAAAATGCCGGACGCCCAGACGTGGTGTGGCCGAACGACTGTTCCAACCTGGCCGGCAACGTCCGCGCGACCCGCCAGGCCTGCACCGTGGGTTTCAGCAACAGCCCGGCTGCCATCACGCAGACCGCGACGGTCGCCAGGGTCCATGCGACCTGGGTGCCGCGCGTGGACCATGCGACCATCCCGATCAGCAGCGGCAGCAGCGCGACCCAGTGGCCATATTCCCCCGCCAGCACGGCGAGTTTCCAGTACGACCAGTCGGGCGACTTGACGAGGTTGAGGGCCCCGAGCACGGCGGCGAGGAGCGCGAAGATGAGCAGAAACCAGCGGAGCATGGGAAGTGTTACGTGCAACGTGCCTCGAAAGAGGCGCAAAGGGCACAAAATCTTTTGCACTTTGGGCGGCTCTTTGCGGCCATCATCCCATGCCCCGCCTCGACCAGCTTCTTTCCAGCCTCGGCTATTGCAGCCGGCGCGAGGCGCGCGCCTGGGTCGGTGCCGGGCGCATCCTGGTCCGCGGCCAGCCCGCCGACGATGCCGGCGCGAAGGCGCTGGCGGCCGACGTGAACGTGGATGGCGCTCCCCTCGACCATCCGAACGGGCTGCTGTTACTCCTGCACAAGCCCGTGGGACTGGTCTGCTCGCATGAAACCCGCGAGGGACCGAGCGTCTACGACCTGCTGCCGGAACGCTGGCGGCGCCGCAACCCGGCGGTCACGAGCATCGGCCGGCTCGACAAGGAAACGAGCGGGCTCCTCCTCCTCACCGACCAAAGCGCACTGGTCCACCGTCTCACCTCGCCCAAGCACAAGGTGCCCAAGGTCTATCGTGCGACCGTGGACCGCAATTTTCCCGCGGACCTCGGCGCACTCTTTGCCGGCGGGACGCTGCAACTCGAGGGCGAGGACAAGCCCTGCGCGCCGGCGGAGTTGAAAATCATCTCCCCGCGCGAGGCCGAGCTCACGATCACCGAGGGGCGCTACCATCAGGTGCGGCGGATGTTCGCGGCCGGCGGAACCACCGTGCTGGCGCTGCACCGCGCCCGTTTCGGTGAGCTCGAACTCGGCGACCTGCCGGCCGGGCAATGGCGCGAGCTGCCGCCGGATTTTTTCGATCCGCGCCTGGCTGCCACTCCTAGCCGGTAGGGCGCGGACTCCGCTCCGCGCCGGGCAGGTCTCCTGACTCCATACGAAGCCACTGGCTGCGAAACGACTCTGTCCTTTTTCCCGGCGCGGAGCGGAGTCCGCGCCCTACCGGGGCAACCCGCACCACCATTCCAATTCCGGCCTTGGCGCCTCGGCGCCTTTGCGCGAACCTGTCCCCAACAATGTATGACTTTCCCCTCACCGGCGCGCAGAAATCATTTCTCCGCAGCCTCGGCCAGCAACTCGATCCGGCGCTGAAAGTGGGCAAGGACGGGCTCTCGCCGGCCTTCTTCGCCGAGCTGCAACGGTTGCTGCGCTCCCACGAGCTCGTGAAGCTGCGTTTCACCGGTGCCGGCGACCGGGCGGAGCGTGCGGCCTGGTGCACGCAGATCGCCGACGAGGGCCGCTGCGTCTGCGCCGGCGCGGTCGGGCACACCGCGCTGTTCTACCGGCAGCATCCCGAGCCGGAGCAGCGGCGCGTGGCGCTGCCGCCGGGAAGTTGAAAGATGAAGGTTGAAAGTTGAAAGCCAACCCGGCGGCCACCGGATTACCAGTCGACCCGGGGCCGTGACTTACAACTCTCAACTCTCAACCTTCAACCGTGTGGCTCCGCCGTTGACGCTGCCGGCATCCGCTGCCTGAGTGCCCGCATGTTCACGATCATTGGCGGCGACGGGAAGGAGTACGGTCCGGTGACCGTCGAGCAGATGCGGCAATGGCTGGCGGGCGGGCGGGCCAATCTCGAAACCCGGGCCAGAAAAGACGGGGAAGTAACCTGGCGCCGGCTCGGCGACTTCGAGGAATTTGGCGCCGCAGGCACCGCGCCGCCGGTGATCAGCGCCGGTTCCACTCCTACCGGCGCCACCCCCGGCGGACGCGGCGCACGGACGGGCGCGGCGTTCATCAACGCGGCCGTCTACGCCGGGTGCGTGCTGCCGGGGTTTCTGATGATGAGTGCGAAGATTGTGGCCCAAGGCGCCCGCACCATGGAGCAGATGGACCCGGCCGCCGTGGCCCCAGGCCTGCACGTGATGCAACTGGGCCTGTTCGCGGCCCTCGCGGTCCAAGCCTGCCTGCTGGCCATCCGGAGCCAGAATATCGGCATGCTCATGGTCGGCCTCCGCGTGGTGCGGATCACCGACGATCAACCCGCGGGGTTTCTTCACAGCGCCTTGCTGCGCTTTCTCGTGCCGATTTCCCCCCTCTTCATGCCCGGCTTGATTACCTTCCTCGGGCTCCTGCTGCTGTGCGTGGACTATTGCTTCATGTTCCGCGACGACCGGCGCTGCCTGCATGACCTCATTGCGGGCACCAAGGTCGTCAAAGTCTGAACCCATTTCAGGCCGCCGAGCGTGGTGGCGGCTTTGGGCGCGATCGCCTCAAACAATCCGGTCAACCAGCTCCGCCCCGCGCTGGAACGCGTCGAGGTTTGTCAGGAAATGTTTCACCACTGCCTCGTTCTGGTCGTGACGGCCGCCGGCGGTGTGCGGAGTGATGTAACAGTTGGGCGCCGTCCACAGCGGATCATCGGGCGGCAGCGGCTCGGGCTCAAAGACATCGAGATAGGCCGCACCCAGCCGCCCGGACTGCAGCGCCTCCAGCACTGCACGCTGGTCCATGGTGGCCCCGCGGCCGACGTTGTAGAAGCGGGCACCGGGCTTGAACCAGCCGAGGCGGCGGGCGTTGACGTAGTTCCGCGTCGAGTCGTTCTCGGAAAGAATGTTCACGACATGGTCGGCCAGCGGGAGCACGCGCGTGAGATCCTCCTCCGGCACGATGTGGACCCCCGGCTCGCTGCGCGTCTGGCGGCGCACCGCATAAACTTTCACGCCGAACGGCGCGAGCAACTCGGCGAGCCGCCGCCCGATGGCGCCAAAGCCCAGCAGCAGCACGGTCTGACCCGTGAGCAGCCGGGAAGCGCCGCGGCGCTCGACGATGCGCCAGGCATGGTCCGTCAACTGGTCGCGATACGAAGGCAGGAGCTGCCGGCCCAGGGCGAGCATCATGCCGAGCACGTGCTGCGCGCAGGGATCGGCATACACCGCCGAGACATTGGTGAACGCCGCGCCGCGGGCCCGGAAATTTTCCCGAAATTCCGGCGTGTCGTAGCGCGTGTAGCCCGCGGTCGTGACCTCGACCCACCGGAGCTTCGTGCTCGCCATGCAATCGGCCGGATGCGGCTGGCCAAAGGCGATGTCGGCCCCGCGCAGCGCCGGATCCGGCTGGCCGGCATCAAGCCCGTTGGCGGAGGTCTGCTCCGCGAAGTGGAGCCGGTGCGCCCGGGTTCCCTCCCTTAGCAGCCGTGTCGGTTCATCGCCCAGCTTGCTGTTGCACCAGATGGTCAGGCTCATGGAAGGATTCAAAGCAGGAAGCCAGGAAGCCGGGAAACAAACTTCGGAACCATTCCGGGTTTCATGGCTGCCTGCTTTAAAAGGTTTATTCCGTCTCGTTGAACTCGCACAGCGCATGCACCTGCAGGCCCGCGGCGCGGAGCTTCCGCGAGCCGCCGAGTTCGGGCAGGTCAACAATCGCGGCCACGCCGACCACCTCGCCCTTCAGCCGGCGAAAGAGGCTGGCCGCGGCCAGCAGCGTGCCGCCGGTCGCGATGAGGTCGTCAACGATCAGCACGCGGTCGCCAGGCCGGCAGGCGTCGGTGTGGACCTCGACGGCCGCCGTGCCGTATTCCAGCGCGTAATCCTCGGAGACCGTCCGGTGGGGCAGCTTGCCCTTCTTGCGGACCAGGACGCAGGGCTTGTGCAGCTGGTACGCCAGGGCGCCGCCCATGATGAACCCGCGCGCATCAACGGCGGCGATGAGATCGATCTGCTGCCGCTGACCTTCGAGCACCAGCGCGTCGATCATCATCCGGAAGGCGGCGGGATCCTGGAAAAGCGTCGTGACGTCGCGGAAATTGATGCCGGGCTTCGGCCAGTCCCGCACGGTGCGGATCCGGCTCTTCAAAAACTCAACGAGTGGGGGTGGCGGCATGGGGCGAAAACGGGGCATGAGGAACCGCCGCGCCCAGTGCGGCAAGGCAAGAGTGGAAAGCCCCGCGCTCACCGGGCCGAGACGGGGTCAAGGCGCGGACGCGTTACTCTTTTCCTGTCAGGGTCACCCAAATCTCCTGCGGATCGGCCGCCTTGGCCAGGGTGACGCCATAGCCGCTGACATTATAGTAACGCAGCTTGCCGCCGATGGAAACGCGGGCCTCGAGCTTCAGGCCGCGCCGCAACAGGTCATCCTCGGCGCGGTATTCGATCTTGAACGCAACCGGGGGGCTGCCGGGGTTCTCAATGGTCTTTTCACCCAGCATCGCCGGCAGTCCCCCCGGGCCCGCCGGATCGATCAGCCGCACGGTCACCACGGTGTCCGGCGGCAGCGGCTCCGCCGCGTGGAAATTCACCGTGCCCGTGAGCACCCGCTCCGGATCGCCTTCGGCCTGAAGGGCAAGGTGGCCACAGCCGGCATTCACGAGCAGCGCGGCGACCAGGGCGCCGGCGGAAAGAAGGGATGGCTTCATGGGTGGGGAGGAAGCGCCGCGGCCAGGCGAATGCGCCCGGCGCGGGCGTTGAGATCGGAAAGTAATTCAGTGTGCTCGCGAGCCTCGCGGTCGTCAATGTGGACGAGGCCGCGGCCAAACGGCGGCTGGTCTTCCGGCGCATCCGCCCAGGCCGGCCAAGCATAACCGACCACCGCCGGGTGCGCCACGATGCGCTCGAGGGCCGCGCGGCCCCGGCGAAGCATGCGCTCCACACTGGTCAGGCCGCGCTGGTCGCCGGCCGCGGTGCGCCGGGTGAAGCTGTCCCCCGTCCAGGAAAATTCGCTGAGGATTACTGGCATGGTCCGGCCCCGCCCATATTCGTCCATCCGACCGGCCGGCGGCTCGCGCACTTCATTCACCGACAGCACGTCGACCTGCGGGTAAGCACACTCCGCGAGCACCGCCGCGCCGGGCGAGCCGGCGAAGCGGCAGCCGAGGATGAGGTGCTGCGCGTCATACTTCCGGATGGCGGCGGCGCAGACAGCGAAATAACGGCGGGCAAACTCGCGGGTGAACCTTTCGTGGTCGCGGCGGTAGCCCTCGCCCTGCAACGGCGTGTCTTCGCGCGTGAGCTGGCGCAGCGCCTCCTTGTTGGGCAGGGCTATTTCCCAATCCCGGGCGAGGCCCTCGAGCACGCCGCCATGCGCCGCCAGCGCGAATTCCCAGGCGGCATGATAGGCCGGAAAGCTGGGCTCCAGGCTCAGGCAGATCTGCAGGAGCGACGGGCGCACCAGCCGCGGCGCCGGCCGGCCGGCTCGGGAGGGCGCGGCGCCCAGCTGGGCCCAGCCCAGCTCGTGGTCAGTGTAATAACCGATGAGCTCGCGGCTTTCCCGGCGCGGCAGGCAGATGGCCGCCGCCCATTGGTCGCAGGCCTCGGCCCATTTCGGGTCAAACACGTCGGGCACGCCGGCCCCACCGAGCTTGATCGTCGTCTCGGGCGCGATCTTCCGGAACTCGAGGGTCTCGGCGTAAAGCATCCCGCGGTCGAAAAATTCCGCCGTGGTCCAGGCGCCGAGGGTGTTGACGTGCCAGGCGCGGAGGCGCCGGAGAACGGTGGCGGCAAATTTTTGCGGATCATCCGTGCCATGGAGCTGGTCCACGGCCGCGGTGTACGGGCCGGGTTGCGGCGAACGGCCCCCACCCCGGCCGGCGCGGTTAACGGCCGCCACTCCGCAGCTGAAGAACGGCCGGTCGCGCGCATCGACGAACCACCACTGGCCGGCGCGCGTCTGTCCGACCCGCACAAAGCCGGCGGTACCGCGGAGGGTTTCGGGTTTGAAATCGGATAACGTGAGTTGCGGGGCGTCGCCGGCGTGCGCCATGGCCGCGCAGCTTGCCTCGCCCCGCGCAAAAGAAAAGCGCGCATTCCGCGCTCCGGGGATGGGGAAACTCGGCGTTCCTCAGCGATCGGGCCGCTTCAGGTCGAAGCGATCCGTCGTGCGCGTGTAAGACTCACCGCCCATGCGCCCGACCAGGTCGAGCTTCACCGGATCGGGCCGGCCGTCGGTTCCGAGGACTTCGTCGCTCACATGCACGAGACTGATGCGACCAAAGACGACATTGGCCGCCAGCGGCCCCTCGCCCAGGCGCACGATCGAGTGCAGCGTGCACTCAAAGCTAACGGGAGCCGCCGCCACCCGGGGCGGGCGCACCCGTTCGCTGGCTGCGGCGGCGATCCCAAATTTTTCGAATTCACTTTCACCGTAGGGCAGCAGCGCCGCCGTGGCGTTCATTTTTTCAGCGAGTCCGTAAGGCACGAGGTTCACGACGAATTCCGGCACCTGCTCGATGTTGCGCAGCGTGTCCTTCTTCGCACCCTCGCGGGTGTTGACCGGCACGAACATGAGCGTCGGCGGATTGGCGGTGATGCCTTGGAAAAATGAAAAGGGCGCGAGGTTGACGCGTCCGTCGTCCGAAATCGTCGAGACCCAGGCGATGGGCCGCGGCAGGATGGTGCCGATCATCCAGCCGTAAATCTCGCGGGCGGGCATCTGGGAAAAATCGAGTTTCATGGATGGGGATGAAAATCAGTTGGGAACGGCCGAAGATACAATCCTGCGTGAAAGCGGGTGATGTCCTGATTTAAACGGGGCGGGGCGCAGGCTTTAGCCTTCGCCCAGACTTCGCCGTGAGGGTGGAGACATCCGATTCCCACCCCTCTCATGTTCACTCTCACTTTCTCCGACTTCAATACGCCCCGCGGATGTGCGCCGCGACGTCGCGCGTGTAGAAATCAGCCAGCTTGGCGTGCAGGGGGGGACCGAGGGGCGCCAGGTCCGAGGCGCGCGCGTTGCCGCGGGCTTGCTCCGGGTTTTTGGCCCCGGGGATGATCACGCTCACGGCGTCGAAATCGAGACACCACCGCAGCGCCATCTCCGCCAAGGTTTCGCCGGCGGGGAGCAGCGGCCGGAGGGCGTCAGCCAGCTCCACGCCCTTCGCGAAGGGCAGCCCGGCGAAGGTCTCGCCCACGTTGAACCGCTGGCCATCGCGGTTGAAATTGCGGTGGTCGTTCTCGGGAAAGGCCGTCGCCTTCGTCATCTTCCCGCCGAGCAGGCCGCTGGCCAGCGGCAGGCGGACGATCAGGGCGACGTTTTTCTTCTTCGCCTCCGCGAAGAGCGTGTGGATCGGTTTCTGGCGGAAAATATTGAAGATGATCTGGAGGGAGCAGAGCCCTTCCTGCTGCAGGCAAACCAGCGCCTCGTCCATGGACTCCACGCTCGCGCCGAAATCGCGGATCTTGCCCTCGCGTTTCAGCTCCCGCAGCCATTCGAAGATCTCGCCGCGCTGCATCACCTCCATCGGCAGGCAGTGGAGCTGCGTGAGGTCCACCGTCCCGAGGCCGAGCCGGCTGAGCGAGGCCTCGGTGTGCTGCCGCACGGCCGCGCGGGTGAAATTCTCCGGCCAGCCCGGCGGGCTGAAACGGCCGACCTTGGTGGCGATGTAGAGCGGCGTGCGGGTTTCCTTCAGGAGTTGGCCGATGAGCCGCTCGCTGCGGCCCATACCGTAGACGTCGGACGTGTCGAGGAACGTGGTGCCGGCCTCAACGGCGGCGCGGAGCGTGGCCATCGCCGTCTCGTCGCTGACCTCGCCCCAGCCGGCGCCCAACTGCCAGGTGCCGAGCCCCACTTCACCGACCGCGCGGCCGGTGTGTCCAAAAATGCGCGTCTTCATGCAGCGCTGACGCTGCGGTTCCCGCCCCGCGTTGCAAGCCAGCGGCGAAGGCTGTGATCTTAAACCAGAAGATTTGAGCCAGGCTCACGCGAAGCCGCGAAGATCGCGAACCGGACTGGGACCACGATTGTCTTCGTCCGCCTTTGCGGCTTCGTGTGAGTCCTCTTCCTCTTCCCAACCTATCCGTTCTGTTACGCAAAGGGCTCCGGGAAGAAACCTCCGCGTTTGCACCTCTGATTAAAACCATCTTGTCTGTCCCCATGATATTGCCCCGACGCGCGCTGCCAGGCATGCCTTTGCTGGGATTGGCGCTGTTGTGCACCCTGCCTTTCCCGGGCCGGGCGGCCCTCGCTTCCCTCGCCCCACCGCAGCATGTGCAGGCATCGCTCGTCGCCGCCGATGCTTCCATCCAGCCGGGCCGGCCTTTCACCGTCGCCCTGCATCTCGTCCATGACCCGCACTGGCACACGTACTGGCACAATCCCGGCACCGGCCTCGCCACCAAGCTGGTGTGGAACCTGCCCGCGGGTTTCACGGCAGGCGAAATCCAGTGGCCCGCCCCCAGCCTGATCAAGGACCACTCGGGCAATGTCTCGGGCAATGGCTACGAGGGCGACCTGCTCCTGCCCGTCACGATCACGCCTCCGGCCGACCTCCAGCCGGGCGCAGCCATCGAGCTCAAGGCGCGTGCGGAGTGGCTGATGTGCGAGGAGGTCTGCATTCCCGGCAGCGGCGAGGTGGGCCTGAGCCTATCCGTCGCAAACGATGCGCCCAAGCCTGATGCCACCTGGGGTGAGAAAATCCGCAAGGTACTCGCCGGCCTGCCGCGGACCGATGCCGCCTGGACTGTTACTGCTACGCATAATGCCACGACCATCACGCTCGCCATCACTCCGGCCGGCACCATCCCCGCCGCGCTTGTACCCCGGGATCTCCATTTTTTTCCCGACGACAGCCTCGTCGCCTTCGAACTGCCCCAGCCCGTCCGGGATGAGCGGGGCGGCTTTGTGCTCGCCCTGCCGATGTCCGATGATGCGCCCAAGAACCCCGGCCGCCTGCTCGGCGTGGTGACTTCCGAATCCGGCTGGCTCCCCGATGGTTCCTTGCGCGGCCTGCGCGTGGATGTGCCCCTGACCTTGGCGACCGCCGTGCAGGGGCCTCTCGCCGGTACCCTGCTGCTCGCATTCGTCGGTGGTCTCATTCTGAACCTCATGCCGTGCGTGTTTCCCGTGCTCGGCCTCAAGATTCTCGGTTTCACCCACCAGTCCGGCAGCGATCACCGCAAGGTCATTGCCCACGGCCTGGTTTTCACCAGCGGCGTGCTGCTTTCCTTCTGGGGGCTGGCGGGCGCCCTCGCCGTGCTCCGGGCAGGCGGCGACCAACTCGGCTGGGGCTTCCAGCTGCAGTCGCCGGCGTTCGTCTTCAGCCTGGCCGCGGTCATGCTCCTCGTCGCGCTGAACCTGAGCGGCGTGTTCGAGTTCGGCCTGCGCGCCACGAGCCTTGGCGGCGGGCTGCAAACCCAGACCGGGCTGGCCGGTTCGTTTTTCACCGGGGTGCTGGCCACCGTGGTCGCCACGCCCTGCTCGGCGCCCATTCTCGCTCCGGCCCTGGGTGCCGCCCTCGCGCTTCCGACGGCCGCCTCGTTCGCGGTCTTCACCGTCATCGCCCTCGGCCTCTCGGCCCCGTACCTGCTGCTCTCGATTTTTCCGCAGGCCGTGAAGGTCCTGCCCCGCCCGGGAGCCTGGATGGAAACGTTCAAGCAGTTCCTGGCGTTTCCGCTTTATGCCACGGTCGCCTACCTCGCGTGGGTGCTCGCCGGACAAACCAGCGAGAGCGGCCTGCTCACGGCCCTCTTCGGCCTCGTGTTCATCGCCATGGGCGCATGGTTCTACGGCCGCTGGACCGCCCCCGGCGCCTCGGCCGCTCGCGCGCGCTTCGGCCTGCTGGCCGGCTTCGCCCTGCTGGCGCTCGGCGCCGTGACCGGCTGGCCGCGGCCCGACCGGGTCACGTGGGAAAAATGGAGCCCCGAGGCGGTCGCCTCGCTGCGGGCCGAGGGCCGCATCGTGTATGTCGATTTCACCGCGCGCTGGTGCGCCACCTGCCAGGCGAACAAGAAACTCGTCTTCAGTTCCAAGGAAGTCCTGCAGGCCTTCGCCGACAAAAAAATCGCCACCCTCAAGGGCGACTGGACCAACCAGGATCCACAGATCACCGCCGAGCTGGCGAAATATCAGCGCTCCGCCGTCCCTTTTAATCTCATCTGGCTCCCCGGCCACGACGACCCGGTCATCCTGCCCGAATTACTCACGCCCAACACTGTGCTGACAGCGCTGGCGACGAAGGGCTGAGACGGGCAAAGGCGGCGGGGACGCCGCCGGTGTTCCGCGTCACATGGCAGGTGTTTTGCTTAGCCTTGTCATGGATCTCCTCCGCCGTCGTCCGCGTCCGGTTCAAGCCTGGCGGCGCGCTGGGGCCGTCTTCGCCTGGGTCGCGGTCGGCTGGTGCGGCCTTATCACCAGCTGCGCGAAAAATCCCGGCGGCACGAGCGCAACGGAAAATGCCGGCAAGGCCGGGGCACCCATCAAGGTGGTCTTTCAAACCAACTGGACCGCCCAACCGGAGCAAGGCGGTTACTATCAGGCCCATGCCAGGGGCTTTTTCCGCGAGGCCGGCCTCGATGTGACCATCGTGCCCGGCGGGCCGGGCGCGTTTCCCCTGCAAAAGGTGGCGGTCGGCCAGGCGCAGTTCGGGATCGGGCGCAGCGACGACCTGATCCTCGCGGTGCAGCAGGGGCTGCCCCTCGTGATCGTGTGCGCGCAGCTGGAGCACGACCCGCAGGGCATCACGGTGCATGCGGAAAGCCCGGTGCAGCGCTTCGAGGATCTCGACGGCAAAACGATCAAGGCTGTGCCCGGCCAGGCCTGGCTCGATTTCCTCAAGCTGCGGTACAAAATCAATTTCAGCGTCGTTCCGGAAAACTACGGCTATGCGCAGTTCATCGCCGACCCGAATTTCATCCAGCAGGGTTACCTGACCACCGATGCCTACTACTGCGGCCTCCAGGGCGTGAAGGTGCGCGTGCTGCTCATCGCCGACTCCGGCTACGATGCCTACCGCGTGGTCTTCACCAGCCGCGACTACCTCAGGCAGCATCCCGAGGCCGTGAAGGCCTTCGTCCAGGCGTCGATCCGCGGCTGGAATGATTTCATCGACGGGGATGCCAAATCAGCCGAGGCCCTGCTGACCCGGGACAATGCCGAGAACACGCCCGAGCTGACGGCCTACGTGCGGTCCGCCCTCCGCGAGCATCGGATGGTGAGCGGCGATCCCGCGAAAGGTGAACGCACCGGCCTGATCACCCGCGATCGGCTGACCGACCAGCTCAGCATCCTGCGGCAGCTAGGACTGCTGACCGCCCCGCTGTCGGTCGACCAGGTCGCCACCTTCGATTTTTTGCCGGAGGACTTGAAGGGTGGAACACGTTGACCTCAACGCGTTGCGGCAAAGCCGCTACAATCCAGCGGGTTGAGTCAACCCGCTCCACCTTGATCACGCCCCCGCATAGGTCATCTCCAGGCACATCGCCTCGGTGGCGAAGGGATGGTTGGCTCCCGTCTGCTCGGTCGTGGGGAAACGACCTTGGTCGCCCCAGTTGTGCGCCTCCTCCTCGCCGTGTTCCGCGAATTTGGCCAGCAGCTGCCGGCGCATCAGCAGGCCTGGCGCGTCTGACGCCATGTGCAGTTCCTCCCGCCGGCGCAAATCCACCGGCGTGTCGAAGGTCGTCGATTCCAGCACGTCGCGGTCTTCCGTGACCACCGCACGGTCAAAGGCGATGATGTCCGCCGCCTTGGCTTCGGCCTCCGTGTCGTTGCGGTACGCGATCTGCACGATCTGCGAGGAGCGGTCGTTGATCGGAGTCGCCGCGGTGAAAATGGTATGGACCAGTCCCGTCGGGTAGCGCATCCGCAACTTCCGGCAAAAGGGCATCCACCAGATGCCGGTGTTGTGGCGGACGGTCTCGGCGACTCCGGGCATGTTGAGCGAGCGCTGCGACAGTGGGACGTTTTTCACCGGCACGACCGTGTCCATCGTGAAGCCGAACCCGTCCGCAAACGGCGCGAGGTTCATCTTGCTCGGCTCGGGGGCCTGGATTTTTCCAAAGGTGTGGCGGTGGACGAAACTGAAGTGCGCGTTGTCGAACGAGTTTTCCATCAGGCGAAGCCCACTGCATTTCCACGGCTCGTAGAACTCATAGATGCGGCGGAACCCCGGGGCGCCGTCCTCCTCGATTTCCGGCAGGGTCGTGAGCGGCTCCTCCAGCGCGACCCATACGTAGCCGAAGCGCTCAGCCGTCCGGTGGCGCGGCACGCTGATGTTGGCCGGGTCGTCATCGCCTTTCTGGGGAATGCGGGTGCAGCGACCTTCGGCGTTGTACGTCCAGCCGTGGTAGCCGCAAAGCAGCTGGCCGTTTTCAATCCAGCCCTTCGAGAGTTTCGCGTGGCGGTGCGGGCAGCGGTCGTCCATCGCCACCGGCGTGCCCTGTCCGTCCACCCAAAGCACGAGATCGCGCCCCAGCAGGGTGAACGCCTTCGGGCCCTCCTTCAGCAGCGCCAACGGGATGACCGGGTACCAGAATTTTCGCAGCAGCGGTTGGCGGGTGACGAGCATGGGGGATAGGTTCAATGATTGCGGGCCGCGCTTTCCTCCGCCTCCAGAAGCTGGAGCCGGGCCATCCGCGCGTCGATCTGGTGGCGGATGACGGCCTCCTCCTGGCGGACCAGCGTGCAGCCGTCGGCCACGAGTTCGCCCGCGAGGTAAACCTGCTGCAGATTGCGCAGGCCGCAGGCGAGGACATAGGTCGCGACCGGGTCGTGGACGGGTCCCGTGTCCGGCATTCGTGGATCCACGACGAGGAAATCCGCGAACTTGCCCGGCTCGAGGCTGCCAACCTGCTGTTCTAGGCCGAGAATCTCCGCGCTGCCCATGGTGTGCAGGTAAAGCATGTCTCGCACGGAGAGAACTCCGGCGTCCTGGCAGCAGCCGCGAATGGCGTACAGGCCGGTGCGGAGATTCTCGAACGGATCGGACACGTCGGCGCAGGACTGGTCGTCGAGGCCCATGCCGACCTTGATGCCCGCCCGCAGGCAGGCGGGGATGTCGGGGACGCCCGAGCCGAGCCGGCCGTTGGCCAGCGGCTGCCAGCACACGCGGGCGCCGGCGGCCGCGGTGGCCGCGATGATTTCCGGCGTCGTGTGAATATAGTGCCCAAAGATGAAATCCGGCCCCAGCGCGCCCGCCTGCCGGTACCACGCGAACTTCGCCTGCTGCTCCGGCACGCGCTCGGGGCTTTCGAGGAAATGGGCCTGATTGATCAGGCCGAACTCGCGCATGAAACGCACCTCCCGGTGCGCCACCGCGATGTCCGGCGCCAGCTGCACCCAGCCGCTGATCGCCATCTTCAGGAAAAGCGGATCGCCCGAAAAATTCCGCGCGTATTCGAGGATGCGCCCGAACCGCCGGTGAATCTCATCCTCCGACCCGCGCGGGACGATGCTGACGCTGTTCACAAAACGGATGCCGGCATCGAGCTTGGCGCGAATCTGCGCCTGCTCGTAGGGCTCCTGATCGGGCGGCGACCCGACCGGTGCCTCGCCGACGCCGACGGATTTCTGCCCGCCGCCCAAGTCGCCGGAGTAAGTGAAATCATAGGCCGTGGTGATGCCGTTGCGCAGGAAGTCCACGGCCCCGTGCCGGCAAAACCAATAGAGATCCTCCGGCGTCGCATGTTGGATTAATCCGCGGATCGTCTCCAGCCAGCCGTAGAGCGTCCGGTCCGAGCCGAGGCCGCGCAGCGGGCTCTGGAAAAGATGGCTGTGGGCCGAGACGAAACCGGGCGCGACAAACCGCCCCTGCGCATCAAGAACGGACGCTGCGGCCGTTCCCGGGGACGGATCGCCCGGGCCGATGGCAGTGATCCGGCCGTCGGCCCCAACGCTCAGATGGCCCCGATAGGGCTCCTCGCGCAATCTTCCGGTGATGATCAGCGCGTTGGTGACGAGCAGTTTGTCCGGTCGCGGCTCGCCGGCTTCGGGTGATAGTTTTCCTTTCAAGTGGGGGCGGGTTGGAATGAGTCCCGGGATGGTTTCAAGCTTTCAACCGGGGCCTTCCTGCACGTCCCGCACCAATTCCGGCCGGACTAATGACCTCGAACCAACAGACCAGAGGGAGCCTGGCTGGGATGATTTGTCCGGCTGAAGCATAGCCACTTAAGCAGGCGGAGGGCCACGCCGGCCGAGCGGAGGGGCTCGGATTCCTTGGCATGGTCTTTGCAATGCCCGTGCCGGCATGAATTCTCCTGGCAAAGATTCGGGCCCGCCTGCGGCATCCGGGGAAGTCGCATGGCCCACTTCCCTCGAGCGCTTTGCCAGCATCGTGCAGAATGCCGTCGAGGGTATCTTCCAGTCGACCCCCGATGGGCAATACCTGTTGGTGAACCCGGCCCTCGCGAAACTTTACGGCTACAACTCACCCGACGAGCTGATGGCCAATGTGCAGGACATCTCACGGACCATCTACGTCGACGCCACCGTGCGCGAGGAGTTCAAGCGGCTCATGGCGGAAAACGGCGAGGTGCGCGGCTTGGAATACCAGGTGCGCCGCAAGGACGGCGGCATCCTCTGGATTTCCGAACATGCGCGGACGGTGCGCGACGAGGGGGGCCGCGTGCTTTATTACGAGGGATTCATCCAGGACATCTCGCGCCGCAAGCACGCCGAGGATGAGCTGCGCACGGCCAAGGAGGCCGCCGAGGCCGCGAGCCGGGCCAAAAGCCAGTTCCTCGCCGTCATGAGCCACGAGATCCGCACGCCGATGAACGGCGTTATCGGCATGGCGTCGCTGCTGCTCGATTCACCCCTCAGCCCGGAACAACACGACTATGTCGAAACCATCCGCCACAGCGGCGACTCCCTGCTGACCCTGATCAACGACATCCTCGACTTTTCCAAGATCGAGTCCGGCCGGCTGGAGCTGGAGCACGAGGAATTTGTCCTGCGCGAGTGCATCGAGGGCGCGCTGGACCTGCTGGCGCCCCGCGCGGCCGAAAAGCAGATCGACCTGCTCTACGAGATCAGCGAGGGGGCGCCGGCCATGGTGCGCGGCGACACCACGCGGCTGCGGCAGATCATCGTCAACCTGCTGAGCAACGCCGTAAAATTTACCGAGCGCGGTGAAGTGGTGCTCACGCTGCGGGCCGAGCCCCTGCCCGCCCTGAGCCCCGTCGAAGGGCCCGCCACGCCCGGCAGCGCCGACCGCGCCCGGCTCTTCATCGCCGTCCGCGACACCGGCATCGGCATTCCGTCGGCGGCGATGAGCCGGCTGTTTCAGTCGTTCTCACAGGTGGATGCCTCGACCACGCGCCGCTATGGCGGCACCGGACTGGGCCTGGTCATCAGCCAGCGTCTCGCCGAGCAAATGGGCGGCGAAATGAGCGCCGAAAGCGAGCCCGGACGCGGCTCGACGTTCCGCTTCAGCGTGGTCGTCGAGGTGACCCCGAACAAGCCGCTGCCCTACCACATCTCGCCGCGCGCGGTGCTGGGCGGCAAACACTTGCTGCTCGTCGACGACAACCCCACCAACCTGCACATCCTGACCAAATTCGCCCAGAACTGGGAGATCATCCCCCACACCGCCACCTCGGGGGTGGAGGCGCTGGCGCTCATCGAGGCCGGAATCCATTTTGATTTCGCGATCCTCGACATGCAGATGCCGGCGATGGATGGCGCCATGCTCGCGCGGGAAATCCGCCGCCTGCGCATCCCGGAGGAGCTGCCCCTTGTGCTGCTCACCTCGCTCGGGCAGCGCGAACTGGCCGGGGACAAAAACCTTTTCGCGGTCTCCCTGACCAAGCCCGCCAAGCCCGGGCAGATCCTCGATGCGCTGGTGCGCGTCCTGACCCACGGCCACGCCGTGACCAACCGGGCCCGCCATTCCGCCCCGCCGATGAAGGACCAGACCATCCACCGCGAGCGCGTGCTGCTGGCGGAGGACAACTCGGTCAACCAGAAGGTCGCCCTCCGAATGCTCGAGCGGCTAAACTACCGTGCTGATCTCGCCGCCAACGGGATCGAGGTGTTGGAAGCCGTGCGCCGCCAAACCTACGACATCATCATCATGGACATCCATATGCCGGAGATGGACGGCCTGGAGGCGACGCGCCGGCTGCGAGCCGAGCCGCCGGGGGGATACCGGCCGTGGATCGTGGCCCTCACGGCCAACGCCATGCAGGGCGACCGGGAAATGTGCCTGGCCGCGGGCATGGACGATTACGTCAGCAAGCCGATCAAGACACCCGAGCTCGCCGCCGCTCTCGCCCGCGCCCGGGCGGCGCTGGCGCGATAGGTCCGCGCAAGTGACGCAGTAATCCAGCGGGGCGTTTCATCCTTCGAGCACGACCAGCGTTTCTCCGGCGCCGACCGGACGGCCCTCGACGCAGCGCACCTCCCGCACCCGGCCGGCGCGGCTGGCCAAGATGGTGACCTCCATTTTCATCGACTCCAGGATCACGAGCGGGTCGCCGTCCTTGACCCGGTCGCCGGCGGCCACCGCTATTTTCCAAACATTGCCGGGAATATGCGCGGGCACCGCCGTGCAGCCCGCCGGAATGGCCTCGGGGCTGAGCTCGGCCGCGGCTTCCGCCCCGGCGGAAAAATTGAGCTGGCCGCTGTCCTCCCAGCGCTTCCGCTCGGCCTCGAACGCGGCCTGCTGGCGGGTCTTGGCCGCCGTAATGCCCGCGGCGTTTTTCCGCCGGAATTTTTCGTAGTCGCCCAGCCGGAAGGTCGTTTCCTCGATTTTCAGCTTCACGCGGCCCTGCGGCAGGTCGTCGCGAAATTTCATCAGCTCGGCGTTCGTGACCGGATAAAACCGGATCTGGTCGAAGAACCGCAGCAGCCACGGCTTCCCTTCCGTGAAGTCCGCCGTCTGCCGGTAGCGGTTCCACATCTGGCAGGTGCGGCCGATGAACTGGTAGCCGCCCGGGCCCTCCATCCCGTAGATGCAGAGATAGGCGCCGCCGATGCCGACGGCGTTTTCGGGCGTCCATGTCCGCGCGGGATTGTACTTCGTGGTGACCAGGCGGTGGCGTGGATCCACCGGCGTCGCCACCGGGGCGCCCAGATAAACATCGCCCAGCGCCAGCACGAGGTAGCTCGCCTCAAAGACGATCCGGTGGACGTCCTCCACGCGGTCCAGGCCGTTGATGCGGCGGATGAATTCAATGTTGCTCGGACACCAGGGCGCATCCTTGCGGACGATCTGCATGTATTTGCGGATGGCGAGGAGCGTGGACTCGTCCTCCCACGATAGCGGCAGGTGGACGATGCGCGAGGGCACCTCCATTTTCGCCACCGCCGGCAGCGCGCCCTCCGCCCGCAGCAGGGTTTTCATCAACCGGGCCAGCGGCAGCACGCGTGGATCGAAATGCACCTGCAGCGAGCGGATGCCCGGCGTCAGGTCCACCAAGCCGCGCAACCGCCGGCCCTCCAGCCACGTCTGGAGCGCATACACGCGCAGGCGCAACGCGAGGTCGAGGACGAGCGGGCCGTATTCGATCAGGAGGTTGCAGTCACCGGCCCGGCGGTAACAGACCGCGGGAGCATCCGGGCGCTCGGAAATCTGGTGGAGGATGGCGGGTTCGGGGAGCGCGTAGTTGGCAGTTGGTAGTTGGTAGTTAGGTTTTGCCTGCGTGGGTTTGATACCAATTCCCAACTGCCAACTGCCAACTACTCCGGCCCGTTGTCGCGCCGTCCCCAATGCCTCAATTTCCCCATCCTGCGTATCCGCGGCGATCCTCGCCTGCTCCGCCGTCAAGGGCCGGAACCTGACCTTGTCCCCGGGTTTGAGCTGGCCCGTTTTCCACAGCTCGGCCCGGACAATCGTGGCCGGACAGACAAAGCCGCCGCAGCTCGGGCCGTCGGGCCCGAGGATGATCGGCATGTCGCCGGTGAAATCGATGGCGCCGATGGCGTAGGCGTTGTCATGGATGTTCGAGGGATGCAGGCCGGCCTCGCCGCCGTCGCGCCGCGCCCAGGCGGGCTTGGGCCCGATGAGCCGCACGCCCGTGCGCGCGGAATTATAGTGCACCTCGTAGGCCGTGCTGAAGAGCGTCGCGATGTCGTCCTCGGTGAAAAAGTCCGGCGCGCCGTGCGGCCCGTAGAGCACGCCGATTTGCCACTCATGGGTGAGCGGTGGCAGGAGGGGTTTGGGCAGACGGGGAGAAGAAGTAGTTGGTAGTTGGTAGTTGGCAGTTGGTGCTTCGGATTTCGGACCTGCTGGCGAGGGGTTGCCACCAACTGCCAAATCCAAACTGCCAACTACGGATCGATTCACCCTCATCACATCCCCCGCCCGCAAGGCCCGGCCCGCGTGTCCGCCAAACAAGCCGAGCGTGAACGTCGCCTTGCTGCCAAGGTAGTCCGGCACATCGAGGCCGTGGCGGATCGCAAGGTACGCGCGAAGGCCGGGCCCCTCGACCGCGCCGAGGCGGAGCGTCTGGCCGGCTTTCACCCGCAGGGCGCGGTGGTAGGCGGCCGGCCGGCCATCGAGCGTGGCGGGTAGATGCGCTCCTGTCAGCGCGATGACCGCGGGGGTGTTGAACCGCAGCGTTGGGCCGCTGACAGTGATCTCGAGTCCGGCAGCGGTGGCTGCATTGCCGACCAGCCGATTGGCCAGGCGGAACGAGCGGTCGTCCATCGGCCCCGAGGGCGGCACCCCCACCGCCCAGTAACCGAGACGGCCGGGAAAATCCTGCACGGTCGTCTGGGTGCCGCCCTCGAGGACATCGATGGTCGAGGGGACATAAGGCAGGCCGTTGAGATACTTCGTCGTCACCCCGCCGGCGCGAAATCCGGCCGAGGCGGCAATCTGGCGGAGGTAGGCGAGGTTCGTCTCCAGCCCGTGGAGCCGGGTGCCGGCCAGCGCCGCGTCCAGCCGCCGCAGGGCCTCGGACCGGTTGCGCCCCTTCACAATGATTTTCGCAAGGAGGGGATCGTAAAACGCGGAAACCTCCGTGCCTCGCTCCACCCAGGTCTCGACGCGCGCCGCGGCGGAAAAATGCACGTCGGTCAGGATGCCGGCCGCCGGCTGGAAATTCTTGCCGGGATCCTCGGCATAAACCCGCACCTGGATCGACGCGCCGGAGGTGGCCGGACGCCAGCGTGAGAGATCGATCTCCCCGGCCGCAGCGCGCAGCATCCACTCGACGAGGTCGATGCCCGTCACTTCCTCCGTGACGCCATGCTCGACCTGCAGGCGGGTGTTGACCTCCAGGAAATAAAATTCGCCCGTGGCCTGATCGTAGACGAATTCGACGGTGCCTGCATTCCGGTAGCCGGCCGCCGCACCCAGCCGCACCGCCGCTTCAAGGAGGCGCGCGCGCTGCCCCGGAGTCAGGCCGGGCGCGGGGGTTTCCTCGATAACCTTCTGGTTTCGGCGCTGGACGGAGCAATCACGCTCGCCGAGGGCGACGACCCGGCCGTGACTGTCACCGAAGATCTGCACTTCGATGTGCCGGGCCTGCTCGACAAATTTTTCCAGGAAGATGCCGCCCTCCTTGAAATTGTTTTTGGCCAGCCGTCCCACCGCGGCGAAGGCCGCCGCCAGTTCATCCGGGCGGCGAATGAGCGCCATGCCGATCCCGCCGCCACCCGCCGTGCTTTTTAACATCAGCGGATAGCCGATCTGGGTCGCCTCGGTCCGCGCCTGGGCCTCGTCGCGAAGCAGCCCGGAGCCGGGCAGCAGCGGAACTCCGTGTTCCTGCGCCAGTGCCCGCGCAGCATGCTTGAGCCCGAACATCCGCATCTGGTCGCCGGTCGGGCCGATGAAAACGAGGCCGGCTGCGACACACGCGTCGGCAAACGCGGGGTTTTCCGAGAGAAAGCCGTAGCCCGGATGAATTGCCTGGGCGCCGCAGGCTTGGGCCGCGGCGATGATTTTCCCGGCATCCAGGTAACTCTGTGCCGCTGGCGCCGGCCCGATGGGCACGGCCTCGTCACAAGCCGTGACGTGCATCGAGTGGCTGTCCGCCTCCGAATAAACGGCGACCGACTTCACCCCCATGCGCCGCAGCGTGCGGGCAATCCGGCACGCGATGGCGCCGCGGTTGGCAATAAGAACCTTGGAAAACATCACGAATTCCAAATCAGAATCTCGATCGGCGTCGGGTTGTAGGCGTTACAGGGATTATTTAACTGCGGGCAGTTGGATATGACGCAGACCACATCCCGCTCGGCGCGGAGCTCGACGTAAAAGCCGGGGGCAGAAACCCCGTCCGCAAAGGTCAGGCGGCCGTCGGGCGTCACCGGCACGTTCATGAAGAAGTTGATGTTGCAGGTGATGTCGCGCTTGCCGAGGTCGGCCCGCCACGCGTGCACCCCGCAGATGAAGCTGTCGCGGCACGCGTGCATGTATTCCTTGTCCGCGGAATACCGCATCGTGTTGCTCTCGCGCGAACAGGCGCCGCCGAGCGTGTCGTGACGGCCGCAGGTGTCGGCGATGATCGTGAGCAGCACGTCGCCGCGGGTGGAGATGAGCTGAGTGCCGATCGAAAGATAGAGCGCCGCCTGGCGGCGGATGGTGTCGCTGGCGCTGTACCGGTTGAGCGGGTCGTGCGCGTCGTAGAACAGCGTGTCCGCGGCCTGGTTGCCCTCGACGTCAACGATGCGCAGCACCGACCCGCGCTTGATCTCATGCGTCCACGGGTCGCCGGCCGGGATGATGTGGCGGTAGGAGGCGTGGGCGGGGTTGAGGGGGCTGGTCATGGTGAAGGGGCAGTAGTTGGTCGTTCGCAGTTGGTATTTGGTGGCCTAGGGCGAAGGTGGAAGTTTTGTCCCGTGGTTCGGGACCAACTGCCAATTCCCAACTACCAATTACCCACGCAGCGCGTGATACTCCTCCGTGTTTTTGAAGGCCCGTTCGTTTTCCGGCCGCGAGCGACGACACGCGTCTTCGGGCCCGGGAGGCGCGGTGCGAAAAACTTCCAGCCGGATCTCGCGCGGATGGTACTGCGGATCCGGATCGAGCGGGTGCTGGCAGGCGTTGAGGACGACCAGCGTGTCCATCTCCAGCCGCAGATCGACATGGTCGCCCGGCTTGGAGTGGCCGGGCACGAAGGTCAGGCGGCCCGCGTCATCGGCGGTTACCTTGGAAAACAGGTTCACATTCGGCACGAGGTCACGCTCGCCGAGACCCCATTTGGCCAGCTCGATCAGAAAGCAGTCGCGGGCATTGCGGAACCAGTCGTTGCGCGCGGTCTGGTAGTTTTTCACGCCATATTTCTCCGCCACCAGCCCGGCGTCGGAACCGCCGCAGACCGTGTCGTGCCAGCCCACGGTGTCGGCTGTGAGGGAGGCCAGGACCCGGCCCATGTCGGAATGCAGGCAATAAGGCTGCCGCAGATAAAAGATGTGCTGCCCCTTCAGCGTATCGGGCATGTTGTAACGCTCGCCCGGCACGGCGGCGTTGTAGAGCAGCAGGCCCACGTTGGCCCCGCCCTCCCGGTCCGTCAGGCGGAGCGTCTTCCCCCGCGACACGACGCCCGACCACATGCCGGCATGGGTCAGCGTCCGCGTATAAAGCGGCGCTTCCGGCGCAAGGTTGATGATCGGATCCATGGCTGGCGTGTTACGTTTGTACTATTTCGTATGAATCATGGAAAGCAAGGAGTGTGCCGCCTCTCGCGAAGCGAGAGGGGAAATTGGTGGTTGGGAGTTGGGAATTGGTGAAAACCCGTCGGCCCTCGTCTCGCAGGGAATGGTTCGCGCGCCTTGGGCCTACCACCCCGATCCCGTCCCTTCGAAACCAATTCCCAATTCCTAACTCCCAACTATCCGCGGCGGCCGCCGCGGTCACAGCAGCGGCGGCATCGCCGTTGCGGTGAGCTGCAGCCGCGCGTGCTTCACGCCCTTGCAGCCGGCCAGGGTGTCCGCCAGGGCCCGGAGGGCGCGGGCCGGGCCCTGGACCAGCAGCACCTCGAGGTAATAGTGATGGTCGAGGTGGACATTCATCGAGGCAACCACCAGCAGGTAGTGCAGGTGCTGGATGTCGGCGAGCCGCCGCTGCAGGTTCCGCTTCCGGTAGTCGTAAACCAGGCTGATGGTCCCGGCCATGCTCTTGGTGCCGAGCTCCTGCGCGTGGTCGAGCAGCTGCTCGCGGGCCATCTCGGCGATCGCATGCGAGCGGCTGGGAAATTTGCGCCGCGCCACCATGTCGTCGAGTTCGTCGAGCAAATCGGCGGGTAAAGAGACGCTGAAACGGGCGAGCTTGGGACGGGAACGGGGCATTGGGGCGGCCTGCGGCCGGGGAATTGGTAGTTGGGAATTTGTAATTGGGAATTGGAAATTTGGAATTGGTTAAATTTAGCGACTTTGCAGCCCAGTTTGGTTCTTCCACCAACTACCAATTCCCAACTGCCAACTACGGATCGGTGTAATGCGTCGTTCTTAACTGGCGGTTAATGCTGTTCATTGCGACTCCGGACCAATTCCCAACTGCCAACTCCCAATTCCCCGGCGGCCAGGCCGCCGCTACTCCACATCATCCCCAGCCTTGGTCAGGCGGACGATCGGCAGTTTTTCCACGGTCTCCTCCAGCCGCGGGTGGATGAGTTCCTCCAGTCGTCGCCGGACAGCCAGGAATTCCGGGGAGTTGGTCTGGGCGGGATGGCGCGGGCGCGGCACCGGGACCTCGATCAGCTCCTGCACTTCGCCGGGATGCGCCTTGAGGACGAGGATGCGGTCGGCGAGGTAGATGGCCTCGTCGAGGTCGTGGGTGATGAAAAGGATCGTGACATCGACGTTGCGCCAGATCTCGAGCAGATGGTGCTGCATCTGGGAGCGGGTCTGGGCGTCGAGGGCCCCGAAGGGTTCATCCATCAGCAGCACCCGCGGGTTGGGCGCCAGCGCCCGGGCGATGGCCACGCGCTGCTTCATGCCGCCGGACAACTGGGCGGGATAGGCGTCCTTGAATTTGATGAGGCCGACGAGTTCGAGCCACTGCAGGGCCTCGGCCTCTGCCTGGCCCTTTTCCATGCCGGCCATTTGCAGGCCGAACATCACGTTGCGCTTTACCGTGAGCCAGGGAAACAGCGTGTAGCCCTGAAACACCATGCCGCGGTCCGGACAGGGCCCTGACACCGGCTTGCCATCGAGCAGCACCTCGCCGGACGTGGGCTCGTCGAGCCCCGCGAGCAGCCGGATGAGCGTGGATTTGCCGCAGCCAGACGGTCCGATGATGCAGGTGAATTCGCGCCGGTGGGCGGCGAAAGCGAGATTGCGCAGGGCCGTGACCTCCTTCCCCGCCGCGGTGGGAAACGACCTCGTCAGGTCGCGCACCTCCAGCACCACGGGGCGCTCCTTCAGCCGCCGGAAACGTTCCGCGACCGCCGGCGCCTGCCGGAGATAATCCTGCGCTTGAGTCGGCGCGCTCATACGCCCTGCCCTCCCTTGCGCCCAAGCAGTGCGAGAAAGGCGCGCAACCGGCTCGACCGGCGCACCTGCCAGGGAAAGATCCGGCGGCCGATGAACGCGAGGCCCTGGTCCGTCACCAGGCCGATCACCCCGATGATGATGATGGCGGCGTAGACATTGTCGAAATTCCGGTACTTGGCCTGCTGGTTGATGAAAAACGTGATGCCGCTGCTGATGCCCACGACTTCCGCCACGATGAGATAGGTCCAGGCCCAGCCGAGCAGGATGCGCTGGTCGTTATACAGATCGATCAGGCAACTCGGCACGATCACGCGCAGCAGGAGCTGGCGCGGCCCGGCGCCGAGCGTCTGCGCCGCCTCGATCAGCGCCGGGTCGTGGCGCCGCACGGTGTTGGCGATGACCAGCACCTGCTGGAAGAAGGTCCCGAGAAAAATGACCGCGATCTTCGGCGCGCCATAGATGCCGAGCACGGCGACCGCCAGCGCGCCAAAGGCCGGCGCCGGCATGTACCGGACAAAATCCACCACGGGCTCCGTCAGCCGCGCCACCGGCGGATAGGCACCGCAGAGGATGCCGAGCGGCACGCCGATGAGCGATGACAGCGCAAAGCCCCAGAAGATGGTGCGGATGCTCAGCCACAGGCTCTGGTGCAGCCACAGCTCGTCGCGCAGGATGGGCGGCGTGGCGAACGCGGTCCAGAGCGCGCGGCCCACCGCATGCGGCGCCGGCAGGAAAATCGGATTGGCCGGCGTGCCGGTCGCCGCCGTGCCCCCGGCCGCGACCGCCTTGGCGTTTTCCTCGTTGAAGACCGCGTGTTCGACCAGCAGGTCCGGCTTGAACCATTCTACCGTGCCCGGGACCGACACCCGCACCAGCGGATGCCAGATCCACGGCACATAGCTCACCAGCGCCCAGATCCCCAGCGGTAGCAGGAACGACAGCAGGCCCAGCGTGATACGCGCCCGCGAAGACGGTTCCTTGCCGACGGCAAACCAGCGGGGACGGCGGGTCATGAGCCGGGGCGGGCGCGGCGCAGCGGGTGCGCCTATTTCTTGGCCGCCTTGATCGCCTCGCCCGTCAGCTTGAAATCAATGTAGGCGGACACGTCCTGCGACTGCTTGTACACGGCGTTCTTCACGTTGAACTCATTGGCCACCGCGGAGGAACCCGTCAGCGAGTTGAAGCCCGGGCCCTTGGCCGCGATGACCTTGGCGCCGTCGGCCAGCGACAGGAAATGCGTGCCGCCGATGAACGCGGCATAGTCCGCCGGGGTCGAGCCCGTGCGCGCCGCCATGATCTTCAGGGCGTCCGGCTTGGTCGCGGGATCGTTGATGTAGGCGAGCACCTTGTCCCAGAGCGCCACGAATTTCACCCAGTCCGCCCGGTGCTGCGCGAGGCTTTGCGGCGTGACCGCAATGACATCGTAGATCAAGCCAGGTTCATCGGCGCTGGAGTAGACGGTCGTCGATCCCGCCACGGCCTTCATCGCCTGGCCGGAGTTGGGCTGCCACGCCGCGATCGCGTCCACCTGGCCGGAGGCGAAGACCTGCGGCGTCTGGTTGGTCGGCGTGTTGACCAGGGTGACATCGGCCTCGGTGAGACCGTTTTTCTTGAGCGCGTTCAACAGCATCAGGTGCTCGACGAGCCCGACCTCGATGCCGATTTTTTTGCCCTTGAGATCCTTCAGCGACTTGATGCCGGGCTTGGCCACGATCATGTCGTTGCCGTTGCTGTAGTCCGTCAGCATGATGACGGTGTTCTTCGCGCCGTTGGCGCCGGTGACGAGCGAGTCGCCGTTCGTGACCATCACGGCATCGGCCTTGCCGGCGGTGAAGGCATCCATCGAGGGGGCGTACTCGAACCAGAGAAATTCGACATCGAGGCCGGCGTCCTTGAACCAGCCCTTCTGCACGGCGACCTCCCAGGCGACCCAGCCGGGCCAGTCACTGTAGGCGATTTTGAGCGGGGCGGCCGCAAGGGTCGAAGCGAGGGCGGCGAGGGAGAGAAAACCGAGGCTGAGCAGCCGGCGGGAGGATTTCATGGCATCAAGGTGTTACGATTTTATGATAGCGTGTTACTCCTTCGATTCAGCAGGTCGCATGCCGCCGGCGCCGGGTTTTGCGCCCCGCCGGCCCAACCCCGGGATTGCCGGCCGGAATTCTTCCTTCTTAATTCCCTGCCACGCCTTAGCTCTTGGAGCGACAGCGGGTCCTTTTCCCATGTGCTGCCGTTATCTGCTGCTTGAGCAACATTTCCGCGAGATCCTCGAGCGGCTGGGGGTCGACGCGTCGGCGGAATACATCTCCCGCTACAACATCGCGCCGGGTACGGTGGTTCCGGCCGTGCGGACCAAGCCGCGGGCCCTGCCCCCGCGCCGCCCTTCGGGTGCCGGTGAACCCGTCCGTGAAGCCACCGGCCTGCGCTGGGGCCTGGTGCCGTCGTGGGCCAGGAGTGACGGCGGCGCCAAGCTCATGAACGCCCGCGCCGAGTCGGTGGCGGACAAGCCGTCATTCCGTGACGCCCTGCGCACGCGGCGCTGCGTGATTCCGGCCAGCGGGTTCTATGAATGGCAGGCGGTGGGCCGCGCCCGTCAGCCGTGGCTCTTCCGCTGGCGCAACGAATCGCCGATTGGGCTGGCCGGCCTGTGGGAGAGCTGGCGCGCCCCCGACGGCACCGTGCTCGAAAGCTGTGCCATCATCACCACCGAGCCCAACGAGCTCATGCGCCCCATCCACGACCGCATGCCGGTGATGCTCACGCCGGAACAGTTTGATCCGTGGCTCGACCCGCACCTGACCTCCCCGGATAAGCTGGCCCCGCTCCTGCGTCCTGCCCCTGCCGCAGCCATGAGCGCCGTCGCCTTGGACTCCCGGGTGAACAGTGTCCGCCACGACGATCCCGCGTGCCTCGCGCCGGCCGGCCCGGGGAGCGGGAATTCCGGTCCCCAACTCTCATTGGGATTTTAATCCCCCTCCCTTTCATCCGACGCCGGATTTGTTTCGCGCAGAGCCGCAGAGGCGCAAAGCAAAATCCTCTGTTTTCTCCGCGGCTCAGCGTCTCTGCGCGAAATCTTCCGGACTCCGGCTGCCGCGGTCTCACCGAACCGCCTTGTCCCTGCAGGACCAGTCTGCGATGTAGTCCGCGCCGCCTGTGAACCTCCTCGACCGCTACATCTTCAAAAGCGTGCTTTTCTCCTGCGCCGCGGCGGTGGGGTTGTTCGCGTTCGTGCTCACGCTCGGCAATGTCATCCGCGACCTGCTCGCCTATATCCTCTCCGGTCGGCTTTCCCTGCCGGTGGCCGCCGAACTCATCCTGCTCACGGTGGCGTCCGTCGCGACCTATGCCCTCCCCATCGGCATCCTGACGGGCGTGCTGCTCACCCTGGGCCGGCTGTCGGCGGACAGCGAAATCACCGCCATGCGCACCAGCGGGATCAGCCTGTGGCGGATCACGCGGCCGGTTTTCCTCCTCGCCGCCGCCGGGGTCCTGACCGGTCTCTATGTCAACTTCCAGTCGATGCCGTCGGCCAAGATCAAGTACGAGCGGGAGCTCGCCCAGGCCGTGCGCACCGATCCACTCAGTTTCATCCAGCCGAAGACCTTCATCCGTGATTTCAAGGGCCAGGTAATCTACGTGAGCGACCTCCAAGGCCCGGAACTGCATGACATCTGGCTCTGGAAACTGGACAACGAGGGGATGGCCGTGGAAATGCTGCGCGCCGCGACTGGGCACCTGGATATCGACACCGCATCCAACGAGTTGGTCGTCACCCTCGAACATGTGCAACTGGAGCAGCGCAACGACAAGCACCCCGAGGATTTTTCACTGCCACCGCGCATGTTCTCCTTCGGCCAGGTCGAACCCGTGCGTTTTTCGCTCGATCGCATGTTTGGTCGGACGAGCGTGCGGCAAAAACTGCCGTGGATGACCTATGCCGAGCTGCGGGCGGAACAGGCGCGGCTCGCCACCCTGCCGGTGCCCGCGGCCGAGGCGCCCCAGCACGCGCGTGACCAGATGAAAGTCACCCTCACCATCCAGGAAAAATTTAACACCGCCCTGGCCGTGCTGTCGTTCGCTCTGCTCGGAGTGCCGCTCGGCATCAAGGTGTCGCGGCGCGAGACCTCGGCGAACCTCGGCGTCGCCATCCTGCTCGCCCTCGGCTACTACCTGCTCACGACCGCCGTCAGCTGGATCGACCGGCACCCCGAGTACCGCCCCGACCTCCTGATCTGGCTGCCCAACGTGCTCTGCCTCGCCCTCGGCGTGTGGCTCTTTTCCCGGATCGAAAAAAGGTAGGGCGATCGTGTTTCGCGCAGAGGCACTGAGACGCGAAGCAGGGCAGGAATGCTTTTGTACCGGATGCAGCCCATGTCGCCGACGTGAGGAAGCAGGTAGAGGCGACATGGACCACCCTGCTTCATCGCTTCGTCCGCTACAAAACCCCGGCTTTGACTTTCTCCGCGCCCCTGCGCCTCTGCGCGAAACCACTTCGAGTCTTACGCCGCCTGCGTGGCGACCGTGCCGGAGCGGCCGTCGATCTCCGCCGGCACCTGGTCGCGGATAGGAATCGCTGCGCGGTCGGCCAGGAGTTCGCGCGCCAGATCATCAAGCCGGATGAACTGCACGCCGGCCTTCTCGCACGCGGCGAGCAGCTCCCGGAACAACGCACGCCGGCCCATGCCCTCGATCTCCGCATGCAGCGTGAAGACGTTGGCTTGGTCGGTGCGCAGCAGGGACAAATAGTGCGGCACGATGCTGGCGTCGGGATATTCCGGGCGGCCCATCAGCTCGTCAAAGGTCGGCAGCGTGCTGGGGATTTCCAGCGTCTGGAAAACCTTCCCGTCGATGCGCGGAAAAAACGGCGCCCCGCCGCGGGCGTCGCTGGCGTAAAGGAGCCCGGCCTCGTCGTAAACCTCGCGGCTGCGCGCGTTGCTCTGCCAGCCGGCCGCGCCCGCCGTGTGGGCCTCCCGGCCGAAAATGCGCAGGAACTCCGCGCGCGCCGCGATGAACTCCGCGCGGACTTCCCCGAGCGGCAGCCGGTGCACGTAATCCTGCCAGCGATAGTGATTGTAGCAGTGGATCCCCACCTCGAAGCCGGCGTCGCGCACCGCGCGCATCACGCCGGTGTTGCGCCGCCCGATGTGCGGCGCGGGCAGCAGCGTGCCGTTGAGCAGCGTGCGCAGGCCGTAGATCTGCACCACGCTGGTGCGGCTCACCTTCTGGAAAAACCCCGGACGGAAAATCCGCGTGATCGCCCGGCCCGTCTGGTCCGGCCCGAGCGAAAACAGGAAGCAGGCCGCCGCCTTGAACTCCTGGCAGTCCGCCACGAGGTTCGGCACCCCGATCCGCGTGCCGCGGTCGGTATCGACGTCAACCTTGAGAGCGAGGCGGATGGGCATGGTTCAGACAGGGAAGCCGGAGGCCGGAGGCCGGACGCCAGGAAATATCCGCCATCGCACCGATGCCGGGCGATGAAATCGCATTCCGTCCGCCTTATCCTCGGTTCTGCTTTTCATATTCTGGGCTGGCGTCCGGCCTCGGGCATCTGGCGTCCGGCCTCCGGCCGCTCACTCCAGCTGATAGCCCTTGTGCGCGAGGTGGTAGTCGAGCGTCAGCTTGATCGCCCGCTTCAGGTTCACCTTGGGCGTCCAGCCGAGCTGCTTCTTCGCATGCGCGATCGAGGGCACGCGCTTCTGGATGTCCTGGTAATATTTCCCGAAATACTTGCCCGACGTCACCACCACCGTCCGCGCCTTCGCGGCGTGCGAACGGTACTCGGGATAATCCTTGAAGGCCGCAATGATCATCTTCGCCAGCTCGGCCACGCTCACGTCATTCCGCGGGTTGCCGAGGTTGAAGATCTGGCGCGAGGCGCAGCCGTTCTTGTTCTCGATGATGCGCAGCAGCGCGTCGACGCCGTCATCGATGAACGTGAACGACCGGCTCTGCCGGCCGCCGTCCACGAGCTGCAGCGGCTTCTTGAAGATGACGTTCGAGATGAACTGCGTGAAGAGGCGCGAGCTGCCCTCCTTCGGCTCCATCACGTCGTCGAGCTTCGGCCCGATCCAGTTGAACGGCCGAAACAGCGTGTAGTCGAGGTTGTCGCGCACGCCATAGGCGTAGATGACGCGGTCGAGGAGCTGCTTTGAGCAGGCGTAGATCCAGCGCTGCCGCTCGATCGGGCCGTACACCAGCGCGCTGGTCGCCTCGTCGAGCTTGCCGTCTGGGCACATGCCGTAGACCTCGGACGTGGAGGGGAAAAGGACGCGCTTCTTGTATTTCGCGCACTGGCGGACGACGGCGAGGTTCGCCTCGAAATCCAGCTCGAACACCCGCAGCGGGTCCTTGACGTACTGGATCGGGTTGGCGATGGCGACGAGCGGGATGACCACGTCGCACTTCTTCACGTGGTACTCGATGTACTCGCGGTTGATCATGATGTCGCCCTCGACAAACTTGAAGCGCGGATCGCCGAGGCTGTCCTCGAGCTTGTTGCTGCCGATGTCCAGGCCGTAGACCTCCCAGTCCTTCTGCTTGAGGATGGCCCGCGTGAGCGAGCTGCCGATGAAACCGTTGGCGCCGAGGATGAGGACTTTGAGAGGCATGGGAGGGAGGTTTATGCTGGAGGGTTAACCACGAAAGACACGAAAAGACACGAAAGAATAAATTTTCACGCAGAGGCACGGAGGGCACAGAGGAAATCGGGCGGCCTTGGTCTTCGTGCCCTTCGTGCCTCCGTGTGAAACCTTCATAAGATCTGACCTATTCTTAGCTCTGGCGCGGGCGCGTTGCGCCACTCGGTGCGAGTCAGCTCGAGTGCCCCGTCGCCAGTTGCAACCACCAGTGGAGTGACGGAGAGAATCTCTCCGGGTTGGCCGCGCCGGCCGCGGGTTGCCGGCGAATCCGCCTCGGCCCACCAGACCATCAGGCGCGCCGGGCCAGCCTCTGTGAATGCACCCGGATACGGGTCGGTCACCGCGCGGATCAGGTTGAAAATCTGCGTGGACGTCTGGCTCCAGTTGATGCGGCCGTCCTCCGGCTTGCGGCCGCCAAAATAGGTGACCTGGGCCTCATCCTGCGGCGTTTCTTTCGCCGTGCCCGCCAGCAGGGCGTCGATCTGGCGGGCGAGCACCCGGCGGGCGCACGGCAGGACCTGGCGGAACGCCTGCTCGGCGGTGTCGCGCGGCCCGATCTCCACGCCTTCCTGGTCTACGACCGCCCCGGCGTCAGCGGACTTCACCATGCGGTGGAGCGTCATGCCGATCCGCGGCTCGCCGTGCAGCACCGCCCAGTTGATCGGCGCGCGGCCGCGGTATTTGGGGAGCAGCGAGCCATGCATGTTCCAGGCCCCGAGCCGGGGCAGCGCCAGGATCTTCGTGCCGATCATGTGCCGGTAGTAGACGGAGAGAATCAGGTCGGGTCGCAGGGCCGCGATCCGCTCGCGCCACTCGGGGGTGTTGACGCTTTCCGGCGTGAAGACCGGCACGCCCTTCTCGCGCGCGGCGACCGCGGGCGTCTTGAACCAGATTTTTTCGCCCGGGTTGTCCTCATGCGTGATGAGCGCAACGACCTTGTCGCCCCGCTCCAGCAGGAGCGAAAGGCATTCATAGCCGACCTCACTGTAGCCGAAGAAAAGGATGCTGGGCTGGGACATAGATGAATCGGTCCGCAAAAGAATTGGTTAACCGCCCGCCCCGAAGCGAGCGCCGAAAACCAGTCGGTTTTCGTCCAGAACTCAAAAGCCTCGCGAACGAAGCCGAAACACCAATTCCCAACTCCCAATTACCCGCCGCCCTTGGCGGCGTTACTCTCCAGCATCTCCTTCACATGATACCGCTGGCGGGCGCGGACCACGTTGTAGGTCCGGCCGACGTATTCGCCGATCAGGCCGATGCCGACCATCGCCACGCTCAGCAGGAAGAACAGGACGCCGAACAGGGTGAAGACGCCGTTGGTGTTGTCATTCAGGAAAAGGCGCATGTAGGCCAGCACGAGCACGAGCAGGAGGCTGCCCGCGGCGCAGGCCATCGAGAACATCGTGAACATCTGCAGCGGCGCGAGGGAGAAGCCGGTGATCAGGTCGAAGTTCAGCCGGATGAGCTGGTAGAACGAGTAATTCGACACGCCGGCGTGCCGCTCCTCGTGCTTCACGCCCACCTCGCCCGGCTTGCCCGCGAAACTGTAGGCCAACGCGGGGATGAAGGTGTTGATCGCCCCGCTGCGCACGATGGCTTCGATGACCGGCCGGCGGTAGGCGCGCAGCATGCAGCCCTGGTCCGTCATCTCGATGCTCGTCGTCTTCTCGCGGACAAAATTGATGAGCTTCGACGCATAGGTGCGGAAAAAAGAGTCCTGCCGGTTCAGCCGGTAGCCGCCGACATAGTCAAAACCCGCGTCGATCTGCGCGAGGAGCTTCGGGATTTCCTCCGGCGGGTTCTGCAGGTCGGCGTCGAGCGTGACGATCACGTCGCCGCGGACGCGCTCGAACGCCGCCATGATCGCCATGTGCTGGCCGTAGTTCGCGTTGAAATCGATCACGCGCGTGACATCGGGCCGCGCCGCATGCTGCGCCTTCAGCAGCTCAATCGAGCGGTCGTGCGAGCCGTCGTTGGTGAAGAGGATCTCGTAACGGCGCCCGAGGGCGTCGAGCACCGGGTAGAGCCTCGCGAAGAGCACCGGCAGGTTCAGCTCCTCGTTGTAAACGGGAATCACAATCGACAGGGCGATGTTGGAAGCGGCTTCAGGCATTGGGGCGTGGTAATCGGTTTAAGCGGGCCAATGTTTGGTTGAAATCACAAACGCCGCGGGGGCGGCAGGAATTTAGGGCCGCAGGAATTGAGAATTTGGAATTGGAAATTGGTTTCGAACCCCCGGACAGCCCTGCGTCATACCGACTCCGAACCAATTCCCAACTCCCAATTCCAAATTCCCCGGGGCCATCACGCTAGATCCTCTTCACAATTTTTGCCCGGCGACCAGCACCGCGGTCAGTTCCTCCACCACCCGCGCCACGTCGGCGGCCGTCATCGCCGGGAAGAGCGGGAGGGTCAGGATGTTGCGGCCGGCGTATTCGGCGTGAGGGAAATCGCCCTCGCCCCAGCCGAGTCGCCGGTAGAGCGCGAAGCGGTGGATCGCCGGGTAGTGCACGCCGGTGCCGATGCCCGCCTCCTGCAGCTTCGCCATCACGTCGGCCCGCTTGAGCGCCAGCCGTTCCTCGGGCAGCATGACCTGGAACATGTGCCAGTTGCTGTGCGTGAAGTCGGCGACCGGCAGGCCCAGACCCAGCGCGCGGATGGCCGGCGCATCCAGCTGCTGGAAATAGGCGCGGGCCAGTTCGCGGCGCTTCGCGGTGAAGGCCTCGAGGTGCGGCAGCTGCCCGAGCCCGACCCGCGCGGCGACATCGGTGAGATTGTATTTTCCGCCCGCCAGCTCGACCTCCATGCCATCGTGGCCGGAGCGCACCACGCCCTGCAGGCGGTATTGCTCGGCGAGCTTCGCCTCGCGCTCGTCGTTGAGCACGAGCGCGCCGCCCTCGATCGTCGTGATGTTCTTGTTCGCGTGGAAACTGAAGGAGACAAAGTCGCCGAACGCGCCGATGCGCCGGCCCTTCCACGTGCTGCCGAAGGACTGCGCCGCGTCTTCCACGACGCGCAGCTTGAACTTCGCCGCGAGGGCGTGCAGGAAATCGCGGTCCACCGGCAGGCCGGACAGGTCCACCGGGATGATGGCGCGGGTCGCCGGCGTGATGGCCGCCTCGGCCTGGTTCAGGTCGATGTTCCGCGTGACCGGGTCGATGTCGACAAAGACCGGCTTCGCGCCGACGGCGAGGACCACGTTGCTGGTGGCGACCCACGAGAGCGGCGTGGTGATGACCTCGTGGCCCGGACCGATCCCGGCAATGCGCAACGCGATCTCCATCGTGCAGGTGCCGGAATTGAAGGCGCGCACCGGCCGGCCGTCGCAGTACTCGGAAAGCTTCGCCTCGAAAGCCTTCACATTGGGCCCCGAGGTGATCCAGCCGGAGCGCAGCACCTCCGCCACGCCGGCAATGGTCTCGTCGTCAATCGTCGGCCGAGTTAACGGCAGGTAAGGCAGGGCTGATTTCGTAGGAATGGCGGGCGACCCGTTCGACGGGCTCAGGGCGGGGGACATGTCAGGGTTGGTTGCTAAAGAGCGTGTGGTCCGGGGACTTGCCGAGCAAATGATAATGAAACGCCGGGTCGGCGAAGAGTTCCCCTAAATCTTTTGTCCGCGCGACGGCAAAAATCCGGCCGGGCCCCGTCCACAACCGCCGGAAGGCTGGCTCATCGATGAACCGCCCGCTCGCCCGGGCCGCGGCGTCCTCCTCCAGTTCCAATTCCCCCTTGAAGGCCACGACGTCCACGATGCGCTCCGCATAAAAGCTGAAGTCATGGAAGTACTCGTGGTAGTGCATCACCCGGTCGCCGGGTTGCACGTGGGCCTTTACGTAGAGGGCGAGCTCCTTGGTCGGGGGCTTGTTGAGGTTCGGGGCGGCGTATTGCAGCACGACAAAAAACAACGCCATGGTCGCTCCGATGCCGCCGAGCGCGGCTCGGACGCCGCGGATTTTCGCCAGCCAGGGCACGAGGATGCCGCCGGCGAGCAGCAGCAGCGCCATCACGTAGGCCGGAACCTGCAGGGCGAGCGCCGTCGCGAGATCCATTTTCACGAGCGTCGGGCGCGAGACGGCCACACAGAGGGCGACGGCGAGCAGACCGCAGACGAACGAAAAGCCGCGCAACCCGCCCTTGATCCGGGCGGGCCCGTCAGGGGCGCGCAGCATTTTCGCCAGCCATGCCCCGATGAGCACGGCCAGCGCCGGGAATACCGGCAGGATGTAGGGGATCAGCTTCGAATGATTTTTGGTGAAAAACAAAAAGATGAAGCCAGCCCACGTGACGAAAAACCAGGCCGTGGCATTTTCCTTTCGCGTCGCCCAGCCGCCGCGCACCCCGTCGCGCACTGCCGGCCACAAAAATCCGATCCAGGGGATCAGCCCGGCGATTACCACCCCGATGTAGAAATACCACGGCTGCACCCGCGAGGCGGCGTCGGTGAAAAAGCGCTCGAAATGCTCAAAGACCAGATACCGGTGCACCCATGTCTCGTTGCGCATCGCCGCGAGCACGTGCCACGGCAGCGCAATCGCGAGGAACAGCAGCGCCCCCGTCGGCAGGTAAAACGGACGCAGCCGCTTCCACTGGTTGAAGATCAGCAGCCACAGGAACATCACCGCCCCGGGAATCAGAAAGCCGATGAGCCCCTTCGTGAGGGTCGCGAGGGCGGCGCTGACATAGAGCTTGTAGAACAGCCACCGCCGCGCCTGCGGTGAGCCTGCCTGCCCTGAGCCTGCCAGCGGTGAGCCTGTCGAACCCGTCGAAGGGGCCTGCCCTGAGCTTGTCGAAGGGGGCGGCTCCCCCACCCCAACGATAAAGCTGAAGAGGGCCCGGCTCATCAGCACCGACACCGCCATGTCGAGGATCAGGATGTGCCCGAGGGCGAAATAGAGCAGCGAGGTCCCGAGCACCAGGGCCGAGATCAGCCCGGCCTCACGCCCATACAGCTTGCGGGCCGCGCCGTACGTGATCAGCACGCCCCACAGCGCAAACAGCGCCGGCACCGCGCGCAGCGACCACTCGCTGGGGCCAAAAAACTTCTGGGCGGACGCCACCGCCCAATACACCAGCGGCGGCTTCTCGAAATAATTCACCCCGTTGAGCCGGGGCGTCACCCAGTCGCCGCTCGCCAGCATCTCGCGGGGGATCTCCGCGTTGCGGCCGTCGTCGCCGCCGCTGAGCGGATAGCTCCCGAGGCGGAAGCCGAACAGCAGGCCGAACCCAAGCGCCAGCAGCAACAGGTCCCGGCGCCACGTGGCGCCGCCGGTCTCGGCGGTCGGGGAGGTCGCGTTGTCCATGCAGGGCGTCGCCCAAGCCTCGTCACTCGCGCGGGCGAGGCGAGGCAAAAGCTGAAGACTGAAAAGCTGACACGCTGAAATCGGATTCTAAATTTCAGATTTTCAGCGTTTCAGCATTTGGAAAGGTCCCTTTCAGTTTTTCAGCGTTTCAGTTTGTCAGATTTTCAGCTTTTCCGCTTTAGTCCCCCCATGCCGGCGGCGAAAAAATTCATCTTCATCTGCGGTGCGGACGACTATCTCGTCGGCCGCCTCGGCGCGGAGCGCTTCGCCGCGCTCGCCGCGGAGGTCACGGAGGAGTTCTCCCGCGAGATCATCAGCGGCTTCGCCGGCAACGTGAGCGAGGTCGAGTCGGCCGTGAACCGTTTCCGCGAGAGCGTGCAGACCGTGTCGATGTTCGGCGGCCGGCGCGTGGTGTGGCTCAAGGACGTGAGTTTCCTCGCCGATACCGTGACCGGCCGGGCCGAGAGCACGCTCAAGCTCGTGGAGGACCTGCAGCAGATTCTCGAGCATGTGAACCCGGACGAGACCGCCGTGCTCATCACCGCCGCGCCGGTGGACCGGCGGCGGTCGTTTCCGAAGTGGTGCGAAAAAAACGCCGACTTCGCCCTCACCGGCGGCGACGGCGATGACGCGGGCGAGGCGCTCGCCGGCGTGCTGCTGGCCGAGGCCAAGACGCTCGGGGCCAGCTTTGCCCCCGGCGCGGTGGAATTGCTGCTGGCCCGGATCGGCCCCAACACCCGCCTGCTCGTCGAGGAAACGCGGAAACTCGCGAACTACGCGGGTGAATCCGGAAAGATCGAGGAGGCCCACGTGGCTGAACTCACGCCCAATGTGGCCGAGGGCGATTTCTTCGAGTCGGCCGAGGCGTTTTTCAGCGGCGACCTGCGGTGGACGCTCGCCGCGCTGCACCGGCATTTTTTCTCCGGCGGCGACGCCCGGCCGGTGATCAGCGCGCTGCAGAACCGCAACCGCCTCCTGCTCCAGGTGCGCACACTGCTCGACGCCGGCGATGTCCGCGTCGGCCCGCGCGGGCTCGACGGCCTGCCCAAGGCCGGGGCCGCCCACGCCGCGAAATTCACCGGGGCCACCGAGAAGAGCTCGTATAATATCTTCAGCCAGAACCCCTGGTATCTCGGCAAGCTCGCCGGCAGCGCGAAGCTGCCGTCCCTGCGCCGCCTCATCGACAACCAGCAGGACTTCATCGCCGCCTTCGAGGAAATCGTCCGCCGCCCCGGTGCGCAGGAGGAAGTGCTGCGGGAGTTGGCCGTCCGCTGTCTCGCCGTCACTGCGTGACGGGGTAGTTGGGAGTTGGGAATTGGGAATTTGGTGCAACGCCGCTGGCGGTGAGTAATTGGTAATTTGGAATTGGGAATTGGTTTGGACACTGCCTCTGGCCGTGAGTCATTGGCCGTCCAGCTGGAAATGATCCGCATCGAGCACGCGTGGTCCGGGCCCTCTCGTTTCTGCTTCCGACCCAATTACAAATTCCTAACTCCCAATTACTCCGGCCCCCCTTCAAGCCGGCTTTTTCCGGTCGCCATTGTGGGGCCGGCCTGCTTACTCCCACAGCTCGCCCGTGAACGATCCGACTCCCGCCGCCGCCCCCATTCCGAACGTCCTCGCCGAGCGCTATGCCTCGGCCGCGATCAAGGACATCTGGTCGCAGCAGGGGCGCGTGGCCCAGGAGCGCGATTTCTGGATCGCCGTCATGAAGGCCCAGCGCGACCTCGGCGTGCCGATCCCCGCCGAGGCGATCAAGGACTACGAGCGCGTGAAGGGCCTCATCAACCTCGAGTCCATCGCCAAGCGCGAGCGCGTGACACTCCATGATGTGAAGGCGCGCATCGAGGAGTTTTCCGACCTCGCCCACCGGCAGTTCATCCACCTCGGGCTCACCAGCCGCGACCTCACCGAAAATGTCGAGCAGCTCCAGATTTACCGCTCGCTGAAGGTCGTGCAGTTCAAGGCTGCCGCCGCCCTGCTCGCCCTCGCGCGCCAGGCCGAGGCGCACCGCGACCTGATGATCACCGGCCGCACGCACAACGTGCCCGCCCAGCCCACCACGCTGGGCAAGCGCCTCGCCATGTTCGGCCAGGAGCTGCTCGTCGCCTTCGCCCGCCTGGAAAACCTGGTCGAGCGCTATCCCGTCCGCGGCCTCAAGGGCGCCGTCGGCACCCAGCTCGACCAGCTCACGCTCCTCGGCGGGCGCGCCGACAAGGTCACCGAGCTCGAGGGCCGCGTGCTCAAGCACCTCGGCTTCCACGGCACCCTCTTCGCCGTCGGGCAGGTTTACCCGCGCAGCCTCGACTTCGACGTTGTGACCGCGCTGCACCAGGTTGGCGCGGCCGGCGCGAGCTGCGCGACCACCCTCCGGCTGATGGCCGGTGCCGGCCTGCTCACCGAGGGTTTTGAGGAGGGCCAGGTCGGCTCGTCCGCCATGCCGCACAAGGTCAACGCGCGCAACTGCGAGCGCATCTGCGGCTTCTCCACCATCCTGAGCGGCTACGTGACAATGACCGGCGCGCTCGCCGGCCACCAGTGGAACGAGGGCGATGTGTCGTGCTCGGTCGTGCGCCGCGTGGCGCTGCCCGACGCGTTCTTCGCGATCGACGGCCTGTGCGAGACCTGGCTCACCGTGCTGAAGCGCATGGACGTGTTTCCCGCCGCCATCGCCGCCGAGAACGAGCGCAACCTCCCCTTTCTCGCCACGACCACGATCCTCATGGAGGCTGTCAAGCACGGCGCCGGCCGCGAGACGGCGCACGAGGCGATCAAGGAGCATGCGCTCGCCGCCGCGAAGGCGATCCGCTCGGGCGGACGCGTCGAGGACACCGATCTGTTGGGCCGCCTCGCCGGCGACCGCCGCATCGGCCTCGGCAAAAAAATCCTCTCGGGCATCCTCGCCGAAAGCCACCGCTTCGTCGGCGCCGCGCCGCACCAGGTCGACGCCTTCGTCGACGAGGTGAAGCCCCTCGCCCGGAAGTACAAGGGTGCGGCGGAGTATCGCCCCGGACGCCTGCTCTGAGCAGGCGGGCGGAGGACGGAGGACGGAGGACAGAAGACGGAGGAGGGGAGGGAAATGGGCTGAAATATCGGGGGTGGGATCATCGTTTCAATGGTGATGAACCCAGATGGAAAAATATCCGCAGACCAAAGAATCTCCACCTTCCAGGATTTACGCGTCTATCAATGCGCCTGTGCACTCGATGACATCATTTTCCAGGAAACGAAGAAGTGGCCCAAGGAAGAAAAATTCGCACTGATTGATCAGATTCGGCGATCATCACGATCCATCGGCGCCAATCTCGCCGAATCGTGGGCCAAGCGCCGGTATCCCTCTCACTTCGTAAGCAAACTGAGCGACGCCGACGGGGAATTGCAGGAAACCGAGCACTGGCTCGGACGGGCGCATTCTTATGGATATTTGGCCGGCGACGATCTCACCGAGCTGATGATTCGCTGCCAGTCCATCGGTCGGCAGATCGGCAGGATGATGCAAAGCCCCAATTCATTTTGCTAAGACTCGTCTGCTGCAGACCCCGCCTCCTATCCGTCATCTGGCTTCCAGCGTCCGGCCTCCGTCATCCGTCTTCCGTCTTCCGTCTTCCGGCCTCCGGCCTCCGGCCTCCGCAAACTCAAATTTCCGCGAGGAAATTTGAGTTTGCATCCCCCCCTGACGGTGCGCTTTCTTGGCCCTTCACGTTGTTTCCAACCCTTTATTAAAACTCTCTGTCATGGCTGAACTTGTAGGTAATATCTTGGTGGGCCAGTCGGGCGGCCCCACCGCCGTCATCAATGCCAGCGTCGCCGGTGTCATCGCCGAGGCCCTCAACCACGAGTGCATCGAGGAGATCTACGGTTCGCTCAACGGCGTGCTCGGCATCCTCCACGAGGACCTCATCGACCTCGCCGCCGAGTCCCAGCAGGCCATCCGCGGCCTCCGCCACACCCCCGGCGCCGCCCTCGGCACCTGCCGGTACAAGCTGAAGAAGCAGGCCGACTTTGACCGCGTGATCGAGGTCTTCAAGGCCCACAACATCCGCTACTTCCTCTACATCGGGGGCAACGACTCCCAGGACACCGCCGACAAGATTTCCAAGCTCGCGGCGGCCCAGGGCCACGAATTGCGCGTCATCGGCATCCCGAAGACCATCGACAACGACCTGCCGAACACCGACCACTGCCCCGGCTACGGCAGCGTGATCAAGTACGTCGCCACCACCGTCCGCGAACTCTCCGCCGACAACGCCAGCATGGGCCAGGGCGACCTCGTGCAGATCGTCGAGGTCATGGGCCGCAGCGCCGGCTGGATCGCCGCCGGCGCCTCGCTCGCCAAGCGCCGCGACCACCCGCACGACCCGCCGCACATCGTCCTCCTCCCCGAGATCGCGTTCAACCCGGAGAAGTTCGCCGCCGACGTGAAGCGCGTGCTCACCCGCGAGAAATTCTGCTCCGTCGTCGTCGGCGAGGGCCTCGTCGATGCCGATGGCAACTACGTCACTGCTGACGCCACGACCGACGCCTTCGGCCACGCCCGCCTCGGCGGCGTCGGCGAATACCTGCGCGAAATCCTCGAGACCCACGCCCCCGGCGTGAAGACCCGCGTCGCCAGCCTCGGCATCGCGCAGCGCGCCGCCGTCCATTGCTCCTCGAAGACGGACAACGACGAGGCCTACCTCGCCGGCCAGGCCGCCGTGAAGGCCGCCGTCAACGGCGAGACCGACAAGATGGTCACGCTCCTCCGCGGCGAAGCCGAGCACTACACCTGCGAGACCGGCCTTTCGCCCCTGGGCGAGATCGCCAACACCGTGAAAAAGCTTCCCCGCGAATGGATCAACGAGGACGGCATCAGCATGAACTTCCAGTTCCTGCGCTACGCCCAGCCACTGATCCAGGGCGAGGTCGCAGTCCCCTACGACACCGGCCTGCCCGCCTTCGTCACCCTCCAGAAGGATCGCGTCGACAAGCAGCTCGGCGCTTACGAGGCGTAAGCTTCGGAAGCCAGAGGCCAGAAGCCAGAGGCCGGACGCCCGTCTGAATCCGGTCTGAAAGCTCCCTTAAAAAAGCCGGTCTCGCGACCGGCTTTTTTGTGCCTGCACTTCCAAGCCCGGAATTGATTTCGCGCAGAGACGCAGGGACACGAGGAAAAGCCAGAGGGCCGGATGCTCCGAGGATCCGACCCTTCGCGCCCCCGCGCCTCTGCGCGAAACCAGGTTCGGAATTTGACCGCCTCTTCCGTCCTCCGCCTTCCGCCTTCCGTCCTCCGTCCTCCGGCTTCCGGCGTCCGGCCTCAGGCTTCCGTCACCGCCGCCGCGGTGACATACGGCTCTTCCTGCAGCACCGGCGCGCGCTTGCCGGCGAGCAGTTGCCACCAGATGCGCGCGTTGGCCAGCACCACGATCAGGACGAGGACGAGAAACACGCCGGTCACGGCCGCATCGACGTAATTGTTGAACACCTGGGCCCGCCAAAGCGCGAGGTCCGCCGCGCTGCCTCCCGCGGCGATCTTCGCCTCCAGCCCGTGAGCGATCGCCAGAAAACCCAGCGGGGCCGGGCTGAAGAGCTTCATCCAGCCTGCCGTCATCGTGACCGCCAGCAGCCACGCGAGCGGCGCGAGCGTCACCCACAGGTAGCGCGTGCGGCCCATCTTGATCAGCACGGTCGTGCCCAGCGCCAGCGCCAGCACGGCGAGCAGCTGGTTCGCGATGCCGAAGATCGGCCAGAGTGAGTTGATGCCGCCGAGCGGGTCGACCACCCCTTGGTAGAGGAACCAGCCCCACATCGCGACAAAGAGCACCGTCGCGAGCGTCCCGGCACCGAGGGAGCGCGTGTCATTGAGCGGCTTCCAGAACCAGCCGAGCAGGTCCTGCACCAGAAAGCGCCCCACCCGCGTGCCCGCATCGATGGTCGTGAGGATGAAGAGCGCCTCGAACATGATCGCGAAGTGATACCACAGGGCCAGCGCGGCCTTAGTCCCGACGACCCCGGCGAACATGTGCGCCATGCCCACCGCAAATGTCGGCGCGCCGCCCACGCGGCCGACCATGGTCTTCTCGCCCACACTGGCGGCCAGCCCGGACATGTCGGCGGGCGTCACCGGAAATCCGAGCGCCGTCACCCGGGCGGTGACGGCCTCCGCCGTGCCGGCCATGTTGATCGCAAAATACTGACCCGGCTCCATCGCGCAGGCCGCGATCAACGCCATGATGCCCACGCCCATTTCCGTGATCATCGCCCCATAGCCGACGACCCGGATGTCGCTCTCCCGCATCAGCAGCTTCGGCGTCGTGCCCGACGAGATCAGCGCATGGAAACCGGACACCGCCGCGCAGGCGATGGTGATGAAGCAGAACGGAAACACCGGCCCCGCGAACACCGGTCCGCTGCCGTCGATGAACTTGGTGAGCGCCGGCATCTTGAGCGCCGGCGCGAGCACGATTACGGCCACGCCGAGCGCGAGGAGCGTGCCGATCTTCATGAAGGTGCTCAGGTAGTCGCGCGGCGCGAGCAGCAGCCAGACCGGCAGGACCGAGGCCAGCAGCCCATAGCCCATGATCCACCACGCCAGCGTGGTCTTGGAGAGCGTGAACGCGCCCTCCAGCACCGTGCCGTGAAGAAATTGCCCGCCCCAGACCGCCGCCAGCAGCGCCAGCACGCCGAACGCGCTGATCCACGCGAGCCCGCGGCCCGAAGGCCCGGCGGACTTCATCGCGAGGCCCATGACCAGCGCGATCGGCATCGTCGCCGCGATCGTGAACAAACCCCATGGGCTCTCCGCCAGGGCATTGACCACGACCAGCGCGAGCACCGCCAGCAGGATGACCATGATCGCCACGATGCTCACCAGCGCCGCGGCGCCGGCGAACGGCCCGACCTCGTCGCGCACCATCCGGCCGAGTGATTTCCCACCGCGCCGGACCGAACAGAACAGGATCACGCTGTCATGCACCGCGCCGCCCAGCGTGGCGCCGACGAGGATCCAGAGCATGCCCGGCAGAAAACCAAATTGGGCCGCGAGCACCGGGCCGACCAGCGGTCCCGGACCGGCGATGGCCGCGAAATGGTGGCCGAACACGACCCACTTGTTCGTCCTTACGAAGTCGCGCCCATCCTCCTTCACCTCCGCCGGCGTGGCCCGCAGCTCGTCGAGCGTCAGCACCTTCGCCATCAGCCATGCCGAGTGAAACCGGTACGACACCGCGAACACACACCCCGCCGCGACCACCATCCACAGCGCGCTGACCGGCTCATGCCGCGACCACGCGAGGATGGCGATCGACCCCGTGCCCAGCGCCACGACCGCGCCCCAGCCGATCACGCGCAGCCATGATCTTGAGCCCAAGGAAGTGGAGACGGGGGTTGCGTCACTCATACCCAAATAACGCCGGGGTTTCCTCTGAAAATCAAGCCGCTGCGCGTGCAAACGCTGAAAAGCTGACAAGCTGAAACGGATTCAGCGTTTCCCATTTCAGCTTTTCAGCTTTTCAGCTTTTCAGCGTTTCGGCAGTCCGCAATCGCCGCGACTCCACCAGCACGACCGCTCCATCGAGCCAGGCGAGGCGTTCCGCGGGCGACATCCGGGCAAACTCGGTATGCCCATCATAATCCTCCGGCCGGCTCCGGGCGATAATCGCCCGGGTCGCCGCGGTGTTGCGCGGGGACGCGGATGCTGGGCGAGGCTTAGCCTTAGTCGACATGCTGGCGGAGAAAATCGATGTCCAAGGCATCCTCGGAGAAAAGGCTGAAATACTGAAAAGCTGACACGCTGAAATTGGCTTTAAATTTCAGCATTTCAGTTTCCAGCGTTTCAGCTTTCAGCGTCTCAGCGTTTTAAACTCCGCCTCAGCCGAGGTAGTCATGGAGGTGGGCGGCCAGGTATTCGTAAACGATGGCGCGCGGCGCGGCGAAAAAAACTTCAATCCGGCCGGCGTGGTGCCGGAAGACCATCCGGTGAGCGCCGACGCGCAGGCGGTGAAAGCCTTCCAGCTCCTCATAGAGGGGCTGGGTGTCGCCGGCGGGCAGCGCGGCCAGGGCCAGCTTGATCCGCCGGCGAGGCTCGGGGGCGAGGCGGCCAAGATAGTCGCGGACCTGCGGGGCGACGATGACCTTAGGCTTCAATGGCGGAGAGCGGATGAAACTTGAGCTTGCCGGCTTTGAGCTTGCGGAGCTGCGCCATGAAGACGGGATCCGCGAGCAGTTCCATCGTCTCGATCATGCCACCCAGACGCTCGGCCGAGATGACATGAACCACCGGGCGCTCATGACGGGTGATGGTGACAAGGGCGCCGGACTCGGCCGTCCGCACGGCCGCGGCCGTGGCGCGCTGGAGTTCCTTGACGCTGTATGTATTCTTCACGCCGAAAAGGTGTATATCGGCCGAGGCCCTGTCAACCCGGCGCAGGGACAAAGCTGAAACCGGAAAGTTAAACGCTGAAAACTGAAACGCTGAAAATCTGAAATTTAGAGTCTGATTTCAGCGTTTCAGTTTTTCAGCTTTTCCATTTCCAGACTCCGCAGCACCAGCGTCAGCAGCAGGCACCACGTCACCAGGATCGCGGGACACTGGAAGGGAAAATCCATCCACGCGTGGAGCAGCGTCGCCATGCAGCCAAAGAGCACGGGCACCATCGCGGAATACCACAGCGCCCGGCGGCGGATCAGCAGCGCCAACCCGTAGCCCGCCCCCGCCAGCAGGATGGCCACGCCTACCGCGCCGAGTTCGATCGGGATCTCCAACCAGTCGTTATGCACGTGCTCCCAGAATAATTGCCCACCTTGGTAAATATCGGGATAGCGGCTGACGTAGGCGGGAAAAAGATGCCGGAAGCTACCCGCACCGACTCCGCGCCATCCGAGGTCCTCGAGCATGGTCACCCCGGCGGCCCGGGCCTCCAGCCGCGATGAGACGCTCGCTTCCTTAACCCCATTTTCGATCATGACGCCGAAGCCTCGGTTGATCTCAGAGAAATCCAAGCTGCGGAAAGTGTATAAAACAAATCCGGCAAAGATCATAATGACCATGAGGGTCACACGGGAATCCGTGCCGGTGACAACCGGCCGGAGCTTGCGGCGCAGCAGAAACCATCCCGAGAAAAACGCCAGGGTCACGCCCAGAGTCAGGCTGGCGCTGCGCGATCCCGTGAACAACACGGCGCTCGCGAGAAAGAGCGTCACGAGGACCAAGGCGGCGGCTGGCGTGGATTTTTTCAGGGTACGCGCGCCTTGGTCATAACCCCATGTGGCCAGGGCAATCGCGGTGAACGTCATCAGCGCCAGATAGGCGCCGGCGTGGTTCTTGTAGATAAAACTGGCGTTGAGGTTAAGCCTCTCCGTGAACACGTCCAGCGGCCAAGGCGGGTGCAGATCGTTCCTCACGCGCTGGAACGCCAGCAGGGCCCCAAGCGCCACGGCATTGCCCATGAGCACGCCGAGCAGGATGCGGCACGAGCGGCGGCGGGTGATCCCAATCCACACCGAGCAGATCACCAGCCAGGCCGCGGCGTAGATGATCAACTGGTGCCAGGGATCGGATAACGACCAGGGTGTTTCCACGCTCGTCGGCAGCCATGACACATTTCCCACCGGCACCAGCCACCACGAAGGTCCATTTGTCGCGTAGCGACTTGAGGGATTGAATCCCTGCACCGTCACGTAGAGCAGCAGCGCCAGCCCGATCCAGAAAATCGGGAAGCGCACCAGCCGGGGCCACATGATCACCCGGAACGGTCCGGCGGACCAACCGGATTCCGATTCATGCGCGCGCGACTGCAGCGCCAGCGCAAAACCGAGGAGCGCGAGGACGAGACTGACCCACTGGCTCCACGGATGCATCGTCCCCAGCGCCCACGGCAGAAAACAGAGATGCACGCCCAGAACCGCGAGCAACCAGCGCTCGGCGGGATGCAGTGGCTCACGCGACCGTTGACCGCGAAACTGCTCGACCCGGCGCGTGCCAGACGGCGGCAAGGGTTGAGGGTCGGAAGTCAATCAAGCGATTCGGTCAGAGAAGCTGAAATTTTGAAACGCTGAAATCTCCGAGCTTTGCGTTTTCCGAGGGAAATCGGAAATATTGACCCGCCTTCGCTCTAACGAGCTTTGGCGCCGCACGGAAAGCTGACGCGCTGCTGCGCAGGAAAGCTGAAATGCTGAAAATCTGACACGCTGAAATCGGAGCCAACACAGACCCAAATTTCAGCTTTTCAGCGTTTCAGATTTTCAGCGTTTCACCTTCCAAGGTTTCAGCGTTTCAGTTTTCAGCTGTCACCAAAATCAGTCCAAAAACGGCGTGTACTCCGGCACCAGCCGCTGGAGTCTTTTCTTCAGCTCGTTTGTCTCCATCTCGTGCAGCTGATGCTCGAGCTCCTCCACCGCGGATTCGCTGAACATTACCTCCGCGGTGAAACGCATGATGCGCGGGTGAGCGGTGGACTGGTGCGTCTCGGTGCTGTGCCGCAGCTCCTCGTAGAGTTTCTCTCCCGGCTTCAGGCCCGTGAAGGAAATCTCGATGTCATCGCCCACCTTGAAACCGCTCAGCTGGATCATCTGCCGGGCCAGGTCCACGATCTTGACGGGTTGCCCCATATCCAGGACGAAAATCTCACCACCCTTGCCCAGGACCGAGCTCTGCAGGACGAGTCCCACCGCCTCGGGGATGGTCATGAAATACCGGGTGACGTCGGGATGTGTGACCGTCACCGGCCCACCATTGGCAATCTGGCGCTTGAAAATCGGGATCACGCTGCCCGACGACCCCAGCACATTGCCGAAGCGGACCGCCATGAATTTCGTCCGTCGCGCGGACGAAATTCCTGACGCCGGAGGACTGAGGCCGGAGGACGGCAGACCGGCTTCGGGCGTCAGGCTTCCGGCATCCACCGAGACCCGCGCCGCCCTCGCCGCGCAGGAATCGAGCTCCCTCTCCGTCGACCGCCTCGGCGTCGAGTATACCAACATGGAGCGCGACTACAGCGTGAATGAAAAAATCCTGCAAACCATCCTGGCACGGATGCAGGAGACTTCGATGAGCAGCAGCACGGTGGAAACGCAAAACGCCAGACTACTCGACCGGGCAAAACCTGGCGTACGGCCCGTGGATCCGAATTATGCGCTAAACCTAGGCCTCGGTTTGGTCGGCGGTCTCGCCTTCGGATTGGTTCTCGCCTTCTTGACGGCCTATCTCGACGACCGGGTAAAGAGTGCCTACGACATCGAAGCCGTCGTGGGGCTGCCGCTGCTGAGCATCATCCCAAAGTTCAAGAAGCCAACCACGGGAGACGAAACCCTGGGCGCGGCGTTCGTGCCACCGAGCGAGCCCGAGGTCAGCGAGGCCTTCTCTACGCTTTATTCCAGCCTGCGTCTGAAGGATGAGAGCAAGAAGGCACAGTGCATTGTCATCACCAGCACCGTGCCCGGCGAGGGCAAGTCCTTCATCGCCCGCAATCTCGCCCTTACCTTCGCCTCGCATGGTGAACGCGTTCTGTTGCTGGACTGCGACCTGCGGCGGCCCGTGGTGCACCGCGCGTTCCACGTCGAGAACCTCAAGGGTGTGATCGACGTCTGCACGACCGACATCGCGCTCGATGACGTCATCATCAAGGGCATCCAGCCCAACCTCGACGTGCTGCCCTCGGGTGGCCGCTCGAAGAACCCGGCACAAAACCTGACGAGCAAGAACTTCGAGGTGCTGCTCATTGAGCTGCGCAAACGCTACGATCGCATCTTCATCGACACCCCGCCGGTCGCACTGGTGAGCGATGCGTTCGTGATCCTGCCGCTGGTGGATGGGTCGATCTATTCGATCTATTTCAACAAGGTCCGCCGCAAGGCCGCGCAGTTCTGCGTGCAGCGCCTGATGGAGATCAGTGTCCCGCATTTCGGCGCGGTGCTCAACGGCCTCGACCAAAACATCGGCGGTTACTACTACCACCATTACTACGACAAGTCGTACAAGCAGTACTACGTGAGCACCGCGAACGACCAGCCCGGCGATGCGCCCCGGCGCGAATCGCCGACGCGGACCGCGAGCGGCCCGAAGGCCGCCCGGCGGGCGCGGAGGGCGGAGTCCGGAGGACAGAAGCCGGACGCCGGAGGCCAGACGCCGGAGGCGTGATCCGCCTTCGCTAAAGCTTCGGCGTGACAGGTCCGCTTTTCGCCTGGGGCTTCGGCCGATGCATAAAGCTATGGCGTGACGAGACGGCGTGACAAGGGGCGGCTTTAGGGCGCGAGGACTTGCGCAGCAGATCCAATCATCGGCGCCTTCAGATGCTCCTGCATCTAGGCTTGGACAAGCGGGTTCAGCCCCGTTTTTCCCATTTCAGAAATGCCTTGCGCGGGTAATGCCGCATCGTAGGGTGCCCGGCTCCGCGGTTAGTCCCCATCGTCTAGCCCGGTCAGGACGCCTCCCTTTCACGGAGAGAACCGGGGTTCGAATCCCCGTGGGGACGCCAGCCTTCGCTTTTTGATTCAAAAAGCTACGGCTTGGCAGGCCAGCGGCCGATGCCCATTACGCCGTAGCTTTAGCGCAGGCGAAAGCCTTGGCGAAGGCAACCACGACGACTCGTCACGCTATAGCCTTGGCGAAGGCGGACTGGATTTCCCTGAAAAAACTGGGGGAGTCGCTCCGTTTCATCTGCATGAACGGCTTTTATTACGTCTACATGCTGCAATCGATCTCGGCCCCCGCCTCGCACTACGTCGGATTCACTGAAGATCTGGCCTCGCGCCTGAACGCCCACAATGCGGGCTCGGTGCCGGCGACAACAGCCGAACGCCCTTTGCGGATAAAAACCGCCGTCACGTTCACCGACCTCACGCGTGCCCGGGCATTTGAACGTTACTTGAAATCCGGCTCCGGTCGGGCCTTTGCCCGGAAACATTTCTAGCTGTCTTGTGATCTGAACGTCTGCAGCTGAAGGTGACAGGCCCGTTCATTCCCTTGGCCTGGCTTCCGCCGTCGCAAAAAGTTTACCCGCCTTTGGCGGCGCCGGAGGCGACCAGGGCTATGGCGTGACGAGACGGCGTGACAGGTCCGTTCAACAGACCTCAGGATTTCAGCTTTTCAGTTTTCAGCGTTTCAGCTTTTCTGCCCGCCATGCCTTTCCCCAAGCGCTTGCTTTCCCTGGCCGTTCTTTTGACCGCCGCCTGCTTTGCCCAGGCGGCAGCCGCCCCGACTCCTTTCAGCCGGCTCTATGTTTTTGGGGACAGCTACTCGGACTTTGGCGCGGGCTATGTCGACTGCGATGGACCGACGGCGGTGGCTTATCTGGCTTGGAACATGGGCCTCGAGTTCACCCATGCCAAGGCGCCAAAGGCCGCCGACAAGAGCATCGATTTCGCCGTCAGCGGCGCCCAGACCGGCGAGGGCGAGGGCCGGCATGTGAAGGACGCGCTCCTGGGCTACGGGATGGCGAACCAGGTGCGGGACTTTGCCGCGCGCGTGAAGGCCGGGGAGATCAAGTTCGACCCCGAGACCACCCTGTTCTTCATCGCCGGCGGGCTCAACGACCGGATGCTCGCAACCGAGGTGACCATCGCGAACCTCCGGCAGGAGATCGAAACGCTGAAGGCGCTGGGCGGAAAACATTTCACGGTGGCGCTGCTGCCGACGAAGATCCCCAACTACAGCGCGGTGGGGAACCGGCTGAACCCGGCGTTCGAGCAGCTGGCGAAGGACTCACGCGAGCAACTGGGCATCGACATCTGGATCAACCATTGGGGCGGGGGCTACGACGAGGTGATGGACCATCCCGCCACCTACGGGATCACCAACACGACCTCGAAGTGCTCCGGCCGCGGCATTTATGACGAGGACACCACGCCGGTCGGCGACCCCGCCACTTTCTTCTTCTATCACAACAATCATCCCTCGACAGCGGTGCACCGGGTCGTGGGAAAGAGGCTCGCCGAGGAAGTGGCCGCGCGGTTGGCGCCGGCGGCCAAGCCGTGAAGGTGCCGGCACTGGTACAGAAATTGTAGCGGCGGTCTATGACCGCCGGCCGGGCGAGATCGGCGCATTCCGGGTTGCGGTCGGTGGAACATGGAATGAGTCGCAGGGCGCCGACCAAGGTCGGGCCCTACAAGGGGCGGCGGTCAGGCCGACAACTTTGAGGAGGCTGGCCCGTCAAACCTTGACGCTCACCGGTGCCACGGCGACAACCCCCCCTATGCTTACCCCAATGAATGCATGGCGATTCCCCACGTTCAGACTGTTGGCGTTGATGGCCATGGCCGCGCTGAGTACCACGGCCACGCCGGCGGCGGATACCGGCTATCCGTATCAATTAGTGGAGAACTGGGCCCAGCTGCCGGCAGGCACGAAGTGGGAGATGATGACCGGTGTGGACATCGATTCCCACGGCACCATCTATGTGTTTCAACGCGGCATGCCGGCCAAGGTCATGGCCTTCAGTCCCGCCGGAAAACTGCTGCGCTCCTGGGATTACGGGGCCTTCCCCTCGGCCCACGGGCTGCGGGTCGACCGGCAGGACAATGTCTGGGTCACCGACCGCGTCTGGCATCAGGTCCTCAAGTTCAGCCCGGAGGGCAAGCTGCTGCTCGCCCTTGGCCGGAAGGAAGTCGCGGGCGACAATAATTCGACGGACGCCCTGAACGGGCCAAGCGACGTGACCTTCGGGCCGAATGGGGACATTTTTGTTTCCGACGGCGAGAGTCCCAACTCCCGCGTCGTGAGATTTTCCGCGGACGGAAAGCTGATCAAGTTCTGGGGCACCAAAGGATCAGGGCCGGGCCAGCTGGACACCCCCCACTCCATCGCGATGGATTCCAAGGGACGCCTGTATGTGGCCAACCGGGCGAACAACCGCATCGAGATCTTCGACCAGGACGGCAAATATCTCGGCGTGATGACAAACACCGGCACGCCCTATGGCCTGTTCATCACGAAGGATGACATCCTCTATTGCTGCGACGGCACGCCGGCAAAAAGCTTCGTGACCATCGTCGACTTGAAAACCCAGGCGATCCTGGCGCATTTCGAAGGGCTGACCGGCCCGCACATGCTCACGGTGGATCCCGCCGGCACGATTTACGTGGCGGAAACCACCGGAGCCTCGGTGAAGAAGTTCGTCCGGAAGTGAGGCGGAAGGCGGACCCGGCGTCGCTCTACCGAGCTATGGCGTGGCATGGAAAGCTGAAACGCTGACAAGCTGAAACTGAGACGCTGAAAACTGAGATACTGAAAGCTGAAATTTAGAAATGCCGACGGCTTTCAGCCTGTCAGCGTTTCAGTTTCCCCCCGCATCGAGCGGGACTCGGAAATTTCAGCTTTTCAGCTTTTCAGTTTTCAGCGTTTTGATTTTCAGTTCCGCCTCAGCGGTGCAGCCAGACGGGCTGCACGAAGGCGCCGTTGACGGCCGAGTCCCAGACGGCGAACCGCACCCACTTCTTGCCGGTCGCGTCGAAGGGGATGGAGTAATGCTTGGTCCCCATGGGCGCCAGCTCGGTGGCGCGGATAATCTGGCGGTCGATCTTCTTCCCGTCGCCCCACACGACCTCCACGAACTCCAGCGGGAAGGTGTAGTCGACGTCCGCAACGATCGTCCGCTTGTTGCCCGTGCCCTGGACGGCGTAATTGCGGATGTAGATTTCCCCGGTGGTCCCGAAGAAATTGCCGTCGCTCAACGCCTTCATGATCGGGCCCCAGTTCTCATCCGGGCCGGGCACCTTATCCATCTTCAGGTAATTGACCGGGATGCCGGGAAACAGGTCGTCGTGCGGCCATTTTTGATAGGTGTCGACGTCGGCGATCAGCACCTTCGGGCGCAGGTTCGTGTCGGCGAACATATTGTTCATCGTGTCGATCGCGTCGAAGGTCCGCCATTCCGCGAGGCGGATCTCCGAGAGGTCCATGCCCATGCCGGGCTTGAAGGCCAGGCCGAGGTAATGGTCGTTCTGCACGAAGGGCTTGTCCCAGTAAAAGTCCGGGTAGCCAGCTGAGCTTTTCGTCCGCGGATGCGCCGTGTACCAGTAGGTATTTTCGGCATCGAGCATCTGCTGCACCTCCTCGGCGGTGCGGGTGTGATAGACCTTCCCAAACGTGGGATCCTGCTCCACGACCTTCTGACCCTCGGTCCGCACCTTGGAATAGAACAACGGGCGCGGGTACATGATATTGTAGTGGCCGCCGAAGGCGATGCTGGGCTCCTCCCAGGGCGTGATGAGGAAGTCCTTGTCCGAGGCGCGGCGCGTGCCCTCGAAATAATCCTTCTGGTCGGCGAACCGGCCGCCGGGGCCCGAATCGTTCAGATGCAGCTTGTCGGCGTGAAAATCGCTCAGGCCGATGATGTTGATCCCGAGCGCCCGCATCGCCGCGAGATCGGGCGTCTCCGTGTTCATCGAGCCCGAGGCCCGCAACCGGTCGGTGAACTCAAGGTGGAAGTGGTTCACCATCGTCTTGTAGCCGGGGATCGGCATGAACGTGTCGTTGTGCGTGTAGGCCATCACCGCCGCACGGGTGCTCGTCGCATCGGTCGGGCTGAGATAGAAATAGGTGGCCATGCGCTGCAGGGTGCCGGGGGGCGCGTTGTAGAGCGCGAAGTTCTGCAGGTACTTCGGCACCTCCTCATGGTCGGCCTGCTTGACGCCCATCGCGTACTGCGTGTCGGAGTCTTTGCGGTACCAGACGTAGCCGAGATTGGTGTCCACCTCGCGGGTGGGGAAGAAGACCGTCGGCGGGGGAAACACCGCGATCGAGCCGGCGGGCCCCTCGGACACCATCACGCGGTTCTTCGCCCGCACGGTCACCGGGTCGTCATGGATCCCGCCGCCAAACTGGTATTGCTGGGCGTTGCCGCCCGTGTCCACCCAGCGCACGCGGGGCATCGTGGCGGTCGTCAGGCCCTTGAGGCCGAGGTCGTATTTGTAGGCGACGAGGTTCTTCTCGGTCTTCGCGATCGCCTCGATGCGATACAGGCCGGCGCCGCGGTAGTGCGTGAAGCGAATGCCGCCACTGAAGATGCCCATCGTCAGGCTGCCGGGAAACTCGACCTCGAGCCGCGCCCCGTCGGTTTTCACCGTGCAGGAGGTGGCGTTGTACATGCCCTTGGCGGTCGCAATCTCGCTGGGGAGACGCGGCAGGTCGGGATTGCGGGTGGGCTCGCCGGGAACGACAAAAGGCGCGTCCCAGAAGGAGTACCACGCCTCGCGGTCCTTCACCTCGCGCGAGGTGATGTCCTGGCCGAAGCGGGCGAAGTTGCCCAAGCCGACAAAATCGATCCGGCGGTGGCCGGTCTTCACGGAGAACTCCGCGGTCAGATTCTGGCCCAGCACGGCCCAGGCGCCGCCGGCCTTGCGGACCGCCAGCTCGCGGATGACCGGCTGCCCTTTATCAATCGCGTAACGGACCCGGAATTCACCGCGGGCCGCATCGGCCCAGGTGACCGTCAGCAGGTCGTTCTCCACCGCGGCGGTCAGCCCGGTGGCGGCGGTGTAGGCCGACAAGTCGCATTTGAGGGGATCGGCCAGTGCGCTCGTGATGCCCGCGAGGCAGAGGCACAGGACGGATCGAAAATTGAATTTCCAGAGGGCGAGTTTGGTGGGGATCATGTTGGACGGATGGTGAATGGTTGTGCTGGCCGGATGGCGAGGAAGACCGCGAGTGGCGGCAAGCCAAGGCGGAGCTTCGGGGGGTACCGGGGGTACGGCGAGACTGACGATTGGCAACGGGATTTGGTGACCTGCTTTCTGGCCGAGGGCGGCCAGCAGGAATCGGGGTAACACGTGAAAAGCTGAAACTCTGAAATGCTGACAAGCTGAAATTTGTCGCTCCGCTTGCAAAAGCTGAAATTTTGACCCGCCGTCGCTCTCGCGAGCTATGGCACGGCACAGAAAGCTGACACGCTGAAATGCTGAGATTCAGAGTTCGATTTCAGCGTTTCAGCGTGTCAGCTTTTCGGCTTCTCGGACGTGCAAAAGCCACTTGCGCCCGGCTTGCGCCGGGGCTCACCCTCGGCGCGGAGAATGGAGAACCCCCTTATGATGATGAAACCCCCGCAGCCATTTTGGATCATTGCCACGAGCCTCGTTTTTTTCGGCCTGCTCAGCTCGGCGGGCGCCCAGACCCCGGCGGTTTCGCTCGAAGGCGTGATTGATTTTCACGCGCACTCCGCGCCGGACGTGACCAAGCGCCTGATCAACGGCTTCGAGGTGGTCCGCCAGGCGAAGGCGGCCGGCATGCGGGCCGTGGTGCTCAAGAACCATTATATTACCACCGCACCCCTCGCCCAGCTGGCCATGCAGGAGGTGGGCGGCATCGAGGTCTACGGCGGGATTGTCCTGAACCGCTCGGCCGGCGGCATCAACCCCGAGGCCGTCCGGCGGATGGTGGAGGTCGAGGGCCATCGCGGCAAAATCGTCTGGTGCCCGACCTTCGACGCGGAGAACCAGATCCGCAGCACGAACTCGAACCTGCCGTTTGTCCCGGTGGTCAAGGACGGCAAGCCGGTCCCGGCCATGGCCGAGATTTTCCAGCTGGTGGCGCAGAACAACCTCATTTTTGCGACCGGCCATTCCTCGCCCGCGGAATCCCTGATCCTGCTGGCGGCCGCGCGGCAGGCAGGCGTGAAACATCTCCTCGTGACCCATGTGCTGAGCGAAACGACCCGGGCGACGATCGAGCAGATGAAGCTCATGGCCGGGCTCGGCGCGACCATGGAGGTCGTGTGGCTCGCCCACCTCGGGGCCAAGCCGCTGCCCGTGTCGGTTTGCGCCGAGGCGATCAAAGCCGTGGGGGCGGAACACTTTTTAATGTCGTCGGATCTCGGTCAGCCCGGCAATCCGGTGCACACCCAAGGGCTCCGGGACTTTATCACGGCGCTCAAGGCCGGCGGGATCACCGACCGCGAAATCGACCTGATCACGCGGAAAAACCCCGCGCGTCTGCTGGAGCTCGAGCCATAAGGAAAATGCCGGGGCGACTCCCGGCCAAAGATGATCCGCAACTACCGGACGTCCGATGCGTCAGGATTATTCTACCATGCCGGGATTCCCCCCTCCCTCCTTGCCGGCGACGAAAAAGACCGGGTTTATTCCCCTGATTGGCGCCTGCCTGTCTGCGTCCGGCCTGTGCCTGGTCCTGAGCGCCTGCATGCAGGCGACGACCGGCACGCAGAATCCTGCGCCGAAACTTGCGGCCGCGGGCAAGCCGGCGACGAAATGGGATGAGTTTCACCGGACCGTGCAGCCGTTTTTGGCCAAGCACTGCTTTGAATGTCATGGCGATGAGAACGCCGAGAACGGCTTCCGCCTCGACGGGATTCGCGACGAGGCCTCGCTGGAGAAGAGTTCCGGCGCGCTCGACAAGGCGCTCGAGAAGCTCGCGAGCCACAAGATGCCGCCGCGGGATGAGCCCCAGCCGGCGGCGGCGGAAGTCGCACCCGTGATTGATTGGCTGAAGGTGCATCTGGCGGGCGATCCCAACGGGCCGATCAATCCCGGCCGCGTCACCTTGCGCCGGCTCAATCGCGCCGAGTACAACAACACGATTCGCGACCTGTTGGCCATCGACCTGCGCCCGGCCGACACTTTTCCCGCGGACGACACCGGCTACGGCTTCGACAACAACGGCGACGTCCTTACGCTGGCGCCGGTGTTGATGGAGAAATACCTCTCGGCGGCGACGCTGGCGCTCGACAAGGCGATTTTCTCGGATCCGGTCCTGCCGCCACCCGTGAAAAGCTGGGATGCCGCCGTGGCGGAGGGAACCTTCCCCAAGAGCGATCCCAATGCCGTGTCGGGCCGGGCGCCCTACACCGTGCACATCGGCCGGCTCTACAAGTTCGCGAGCGAAATTTATGCGGACTATGATGTCCCGGTGGACGGCGAGTACATCCTCCGGATGCGCGGCTACGGCACGCAGGGCTCGGTGACCAAACAACGGCCGCAGGCGGCTTTCCTCGTTGATGGGAAAATGATCCAGAAACCCTTCACCGTGGCGGAGGATCTGCGCAACCCGGCTTCCGATTCCCTGGAAAAGACCCCGCTGACGGCGGGCCGGCACCGCATCAGCCTCGCATTCGTCAATGGCGCCACCCCCGAGGAGTATGCCATCGCCCAGGCCAAGGCCGACCTGGAAGGCCCCGGACAGGGATCGCTGGGTGCAGCGGATCCCAATGCGGATGACGATGTAGACGACAAACCCAAGCCGGCGGCGGGCGCGCGGGCGGGACGCCGTGGGGGCGGACCCGGACGGGCGGGCCAGAAGCCGGCGGCCGCCAAGGCCGACGATGCCACGGCCACAGCCGTCGTCGCTGACAATGTTCCCACCACGGGAGCCGCGCCGGCGAATGCCCCCGGTCGAGACGGAGCCGTGGCCGGCCGGGCGAATGGCGCCCCCGGCATGGCCGCACCCATCGCGGGATCGGTCGACGGCCGCCGGCCGCCGGCGCTTTCCCCCACGGGGAAACCGACCCTCGGCGTGATCTCCTTTGATCTTGAAGGGCCGATGGCGCCCACCCCCGACCGGATGCCCGAGAGCTACCGCCGGGTGATGATCGCCCATCCTTCCGCCACCGTGACCAAGCCGGAAGCGGCGGAGAAAATCATCCGCCATTTCGCCACCCGCGCCTACCGCCGGCCCGCGCAGGACAACGAAGTCAGCCGGCTGATGGCCGTCTGGGCGAAGGCCGACAGCGACGGGCGGTCCTTTGAGCAGAGCATCGACCACGTGCTGAAAGCCGTGCTGGTATCACCGGCGTTTCTTTTCCGCATGGAGCTCGACCCGCAGCCGGGCGAGACGGGCAACATTCACACCTTGAACGAATACGAGCTGGCCAGCCGCCTGTCGTACTTCCTCTGGGCCAGCATGCCGGACGACGAGCTGTTTGCCTTGGCGGAGCAGGGCAAGTTGCGCGCGAACCTCGACGCGCAGGTCCGCCGCATGCTCAAGGACCCCAAGGCTTCGGCGCTCGTGGAGAATTTCGCCGGCCAGTGGCTGCAGTTGCGCTCGATGGCCACCATCACGCCTGATGCGAAGCACTTTCCCGAGTTCGACGAGGCGCTGCGCGACGCGATGACCAAGGAGACGCAGCTGTACTTCAACGCCATCGTCCAGGAAGACCGCAACGTGATGGATTTCGTCGACTCCGACTTCACCTATGTGAACGAGCGGCTGGCGAAGCACTACGGCCTGGCTGGTGTGACCGGCAATGAATTCCGGCGCGTCTCGCTCCCGAAGGACCAGCGCGGCGGCATCCTGACCCAGGCCAGCATCCTGACCATTACGTCCTATCCCGCCCGCACCTCCCCCGTCCAACGCGGCAAATGGGTCCTGGAAAACCTGCTCGACGCCGCACCACCCCCGCCACCGCCGAATGTCCCGGCGCTGGTGGAAGGCGAGAAGGCCGAGCTGACCGGCACGCTCCGGCAGCGCATGGAGCGGCACCGCGCGGACCCAAAGTGTGCGACCTGCCACGAGCAGATGGACGGCATCGGCTTCGCGCTCGAGAATTTTGACGCGATCGGCGCCTGGCGCACCCAGGACGGCAATGACGCGATCGATGCCAAGGGCACCCTGCCCGGGGGAAAATCGTTCAACGGCCCGGCCGAGTTGCGGGCGATAATCAAGTCGCAAAGCAATGAGTTCTGCCGCTGCATGGCCAACAAGATGCTGACCTTCGCGCTCGGCCGCGGCCTGCAGGCCTACGACCGCCGCACCAGCGAGGCCATTGTCGAGGCGATGAAAAAGAACGGCAACAAGTTCTCCACCATGATCGAGGAGATCGTGCGGAGCGATGCTTTCCAGAAACGTAACGGTAAACCAGAAAGAGGTGATTCATGAGCCAGCTAATTATGTCCCGTCGGACGATGTTGCGGGGTCTGGGCACGGCGATAGCGCTGCCCGTCCTCGACTCGATGATTCCCAGCCGGCTGATCGGCGCCGACGCCAAGGCTGCGGCCAAGGCCGCCCTCGCGCCCAAGCGCGCGGCTTGGATCTACGTGCCCAACGGCATCGACATGCAGAACTGGACGCCCGCCGCCACCGGTTCCGCCTACCAGCTCACGCCCATCCTTCAGCCGGTCGCCGAATTCAAGGACCGGTTCAATGTGATCAGCGGCCTCGTGTGCGCCACGGCCAATCCCAACGGCGACGGTGGCGGTGACCACGGGCGGGCTGGCGCCTGCTATCTCACCGGCGCTCCCGCGCGCAAGACCGAGGGAGCGAACCTCAAGTGCGGCATTTCCGTCGACCAGGCCGCGGCGGCCAGGATCGGCCATCTGACCAAGTTTCCATCCCTCGAGCTCGGCATCGAGGAAGGCAAACAGGGCGGACGCTGTGACAACGGCTACAGCTGCGCCTATTACCATTCCATGTCCTGGCGCTCGGAAACCACGCCGGTGACCAAGGACTGCGATCCCCAGTCCGTTTTCGACCGCCTGTTCTCCAACGGCGACCCGCACGAGACCGCCGAGAGCCGGGCCCGCCGCGAGAACGACCACAAGAGCATCCTCGACTTCGTGCTCGATGACGCCGGCAGCTTCGAAAAGAAGCTCACCTACGCCGACCGGCAGAAAATGGACGAGTATCTCACCTCCGTCCGCGAGATCGAAGTCCGGCTCGAAAAAGCCGCCCTCGAGCCGGCCGGCGCCCCGCCGGCCGGTGCGGTTCGTCCGGATTTTGACGCCCATGCTCCCTCGAAGGGCGACAAGTACGCCCTCTGTCTGCCGCTGATGATCGACATGATGGTCCTCGCCTTCCAGACCGACCGAACCCGCATCATCACCTTCCAGTTTGCGGACGAAAAGAGCAACCAGACCTACGGCTGGGCGGGCGCCAACGTGCCCCACCATCTCACGTCGCATCACATGGGTGACGAGGCCAAGAAGGCCCTGGTGGCAAAGATCAACAAGTACCACGTCGAACAACTCGCCTCCCTGCTGAAGAAACTCGATGCCATCAAGGAGGGCAACGGCGGCTCGATCCTGGACAATTCGCTTATCAGCTACGGCAGCAACATCAGTGACGGCGACCTGCACAACCATGACAACCTGCCGCAGTTGCTCATCGGAAAGAGCAGCGGCACGGTGGCCACTGGCCGCCATCTCCGCTACGATGGCGTCCCGCTGAACAACCTCTGGATGTCGATGCTGGACCGCGTGGGCGCTCCGATGGACCGTCTGGGCGACAGCACCGGCCGAATCGCACTGGCTTAAAGGGCCAGGAGCTTATCTCCGGGCTCAGCTTGGCCGCACCCCCGGCTGAAAGCCTCATCGTCTCGCGTACCGGCGCCCAAGGGGCAATTGGCTGGCCGTGTATGATTTAAAAAATGTCACAAATTCTTGTCCCGAGCGTTTGGCCCCTGTAACCAAGAGCCGGGCAGGCAGAAATGTCGCCCGGCTCCCTACCCCACCGTAATCTGCTTTAACACCGTGTGCTTCCCATGCCCTGACCCAAGGGTTCCGGGCGCACTGTCTGTTCGTTTTACCTATCACATGAAAGCATCCCCGATAACTACCTCGTTGGATTCCGCGGCGCGTCTGTTGACGTCCGCGTTTTTGACCCTCGCCCTGCTCAGCCCCACCTTGGCGCGGGCGCAAGCGGCGCCGAGCGCGCAAACGCTCGCCAAGTACGACAAGAACAACAACGGCCGGCTCGACGCGGATGAAATCGCCGCGATGCAGGCCGACAATGCCCGGGCCGCGCAAACGCCGGTCGCGTCCTCTTCAAGTTCCTCCGGCGATGTCGTCACGCTGAACCCCTTCGAGGTCGATGCGAGCAAGGACATCGGCTACTATGCGGAAAACACCCTCGCGGGCAGCCGCCTGCGGACGAATGTCGGCGACCTCGCCAGCTCCATCACGGTGGTGACCAAGCAGCAGCTCGAGGACACCGGGGCGCTCAACATCAACGACGTGTTCCTTTATGAGGCTAACACCGAGGGCGCCGGCACCTACACGCCCCTGTTCTTCGGGCCCTCCGGCGCGACGGACATGATCTCGGGCTACAGTACGAACAACGGCCCGACCTTCGGCATCGCGCAGGCCAACCGCGTGCGCGGCCTGGGCTCGGCCGACACGGCCGAGAACAATTATCCGACACTCGCCCGCCTGCCGTTCGACTCCTACAACACCAACTCGGTCGAGATCAACCGCGGTCCGAACGCCCTGCTCTTCGGCGCCGCGGCTCCGTCGGGCGTCGTCAACCAGACGACCGCCGAGGCTGTCCTGAACCAGCAGAAAGCCTCGGTCAGCTTCCGTTTCGGCAGCTTCGGCGCCCATCGGGAAAGCATCAACACGAACATCCCCGTCGGCAAAAAGGTCGCCGTGTTCCTGGCCGCCCTGTATGACGACAAGGAATTCGAGCGGAAGCCCTCGAAGGAGGTCACGCGCCGCCAGTTCGCCGCGATCACCTACCAGCCGTTCGCCAAGACCAAGATCACGGGCAGCTTCGAGAACTACGACAACTTCAATGCCCGGCCCAACTACCTCGAGCCGTATGACGGCATCAGCACCTGGAGAAGTTCCGGCATGCCGGGCTGGGATCCGACCACACAGACGATCACCCTGGCCAATGGCACGGTGTCCGGCCCGTATCTGACCTCCACGCTGGATCCCCGCTGGATCGCGAACAAGAACCTCACGGTCACCGGCAACGCCGCCTTCAGCAGCTCCACTTCGGCGGGTTACATTCCCGGCATCACGAACGCGGCCGCCCAGGACACGATCTTCGCCAGCGGCGGCAAATTCCAGAGCTTCTGGGTTAGCGCGGCCACCGAAGGCGCAGGCGTGAATGGCTCCACCGCGCTCCCGGCCGTGACGGCCCGGAGCGCCCAGCAATGGGTCAATGCGCTCATCGCCCGGACGCAGTCGGCGCCGGCCCCCACCCCCTTGCCGGCGGCATCAACCGGTGCGACGGGCTACGCGGTTTACTACAATCGCGGCATCACCGACCAGTCTCTCTATGACTGGACAAAGTACAATTACGCCGGCGCGAGCTATGGCACCCAGACCAACAAGAGCTACAAGATCGAGCTCAACCAGCAGCTCTTGCCCGGCCTCGACCTCCAGCTCGGCTGGTTCCGCCAGGAGCTGACTGAGTGGGACCATTATGATGCGGGCGAAGGCAACGACATCCCGATCATCCTGGTTGATACCAACACCAAGCTGATGGACGGAAGGCCCAATCCCTTCTACGGCTCCCCGTATGCCGCCGGCACCCGGACGGATACGTTCTCCAGCCCGGAGTGGAACAACAATCTCCGTGCCACCCTGGCCTATCAGCATGACTTCACCAAGGCCCAGGGCTGGGGTCGGTACCTGAGCTTTCTGGGCTCGGCCCGCCTGATGGCCCTCGCGAGCCAGCAGAAGGATGTCATCAACCGCGGCCGCTGGCGCTTCACGATGGACGGCGGCGATCCCCGCTTCCTCATCAACCAGAATACGCCGATCAAGGATAACTTCATTTTCGCCAACAACAAAAACATGCAGCGCAACTACTACATGGGCCTCGCGGGCAACGGCGCGGTCACCCAGGGAGCGCAGCGCATTGGCGAGCCCAACTTCGGCGGACCCAACAAGCTCCCGCTCAATTATTTTGACTGGAATTCCACCAATACCTGGCAGCAGACCGACATGAGCATGGATGACAACCTGTTCATCGCCGGCAACGGCCAGGGCGTGACCAACAAGACGCTCAATTCGACGAGCTTTGCCTACCAGGGCAGCCTCTGGAACAACCGCATCGTCCCGACCCTGGGCATGCGCTATGACAAGACGCGCGTCTACACGGCGTCACTCTCGGGTCTTACCCTGCCCAATTACTCGGTCGCAGGCTTCTCCAAGTACGAGGCGCTGAGCATCATGAGCCCCATCCCGTACGATGTGGGTGGCGCCACCAACACCAAGGGCGTGGTCGTCCGGCCGTTCAGCGGCTGGCGCTCCATTGATGCCGCGGCGGAACGCGGCAGCATGCTGGCGGATTTGGTGCGCGGCTTGAGCTTCCACTACAACCATTCCGACAACTTCCAACCCCCCCAGACCCTCCAGACCGACTTCTTTGCCAAGCCCCTCCCGAAGCCCTCGGGCAAGGGCGATGACTACGGCGTCGGCGGCAGCATGTTCAACAACAAGCTGTCCTGGACCCTCAACTGGTACAAGTCCACGGCCGAGAACGCGATCTCCGACGCAGCCAATCTCGCGATCGGTCGCGCGCAGCGCATCGACAACAGCAGCATGTACACCTGGGCGGAATATGTGGTGCGCATCCGCAATGGCGAGGATCCGACCGGTCAGTTCTTCGGCAACAACACCCAGACGCCTTTGTCCGACAACGAACAGAGGCAGATCAACGCGCTGGTCGCCGGCCCCGAACTCGCCGCCGATGGATTGCCGGTGGTGCGGGCGTATAATCCCGACCTGAATCCGAACCGGACCTTCAATGTCCAGGGCACCAACTCGCAGCTCTCCAAGGGCACGGAGGCCACCCTGATCTACAATCCGGTGCGCAACTGGAACATCAAGCTGACGTTCGGCAAGCAGTTCTCCACGTTCAACAAGGCCTCGGGTGAGATCACAGCCTGGCTGTATGGCACCGGTGACGCCAAGAAGGGCGACGGGCGCCTGAACTTCTGGCAGAACGCGGTCGCGGCCGACCTGCCGGCGGTTTACACGCGGTTTAACGGCAACAAGCTCTACTTGGGGAACTTCTTTGCCAGCTACGGCTACACTGGTGACGCCAACTCGAATTCCACCGGGGCCACGAGCACGCCCGGCACCACCTACAACAGCATCGTGAACTCGCAGTTGTACACGCTGTTTGGGCTGCAGGGCCAGCGTTCGCCGAGCCAGCGCGAATACTCCTCCTCGCTGATCACCAACTATTCCTTCCAGGAAGGACGCATCAAGGGTCTGGCCGTCGGCGGCGGTCTGCGCTGGGCCTCCAATGCCATCGCGGGTTATTACGCCAATCTCGATCCCGCCACGTTCTCGCAGCCCTCGACGACGCAGAACCTCATCTCGTTCCCCGACCTGAACAAGCCCCAGTACATCCCGGCGACCACCAACCTCGATGTGTGGGCTTCGTACACGACCCGGCTGCCGGTGTTCGGGCGCAGCGTGCGGACGAAGTTCCAGCTGAACGTCCAATCCCTGACTGAAAAAGGCGGCTTGGTGCCGATCGCCTACAACTCCGATGGTGTGGCGGCCAACTACCGCATCATGGATCCCCGGACGTTCTTCCTGACCACCACGTTCGACTTTTAATCCCAGTCAACGCCTGCAGTGCTTTACCCAAGCTCCCCCGCCCTTCCGGCGGGGGAGCTTTTTTTATGCCGAGCCGTCATCGACCAGGCATCGGAATTTTTAGCCGCAAAAATGTGCAAGAAAGGGATGAAGGGACGGGAGGGGGAACGGATGTGAACGGGGAATCTTTCACTGCGGGATGATTTTTCGGATTATTGGCCGCAAAGAGGCGCAAAAAGCGCAAAAGGGAGTGGATGAATTCCGATGCTGATATTTTTAAACTTTGTGATCACATCCGCCAAACCAGTTTCAAGCTGCAGTCCTATTTTCGCCATGGGCACCTCGAAAAGGTATACGAGAACGGACTGGCTCATCGGCTGCGCAAGGCAGGCACAACCGTAATTCAGCAGCATCCGCTCAATGTCCTCGATGAAGATGGCACCGTTCTGGGCGAGTACCTGGCTGATCTTTTTGTCGAGGGGCGGCTGATCGTGGAATTAAAGGCCTGCAAAACCTTGCTCGATGAGCACGTCGCCCAGTTGCTCGGCTACCTCCGCTCCGCGCGGGTAGAACATGGATTGCTCATTAATTTTGGGTCCCCCAGGCTCCAAATCCGGAAGTATGTCCTGTCCGACACCATGCCGGCTCCGGCATCCGAGGCCCTCAATGAATGAGTCGATCAACCGTGGATCGCTTTTTGTGCTTTCTGCGCCTTTTTGCGGCCAATAATCCGATCCGGATTTCGGTCGTGGGTCCGTTTGAAACTGGTGAAGCCGCTCCTCCAATCGGGTATCGGCAAAAGGACACACCGCCCGGATTTTGGACAACTTGGCCGGGTCCAGCGCGTCTGGCTGGTCGGCATCACTCCCCCTGTTGGCTCGCCACCCTGCGCGCCCGCGGAATAGAAAGGTTCTTATGAAAAACCCCGATCATGACCCGAACTCGATATCCCGGAGAGACTTTGTCCGCACCGCCACCCTCGCGGCGACCGCCGTTTCCTCCGGCCTTGGCTTGTCCACCACTGCCCGGGGCCAAGCCGCCAGTCCCGCGGCTCCCATCGCGCCGATTCCAGGCGGATTCAAGCCCATGGTGGGCTTCCAAGCCGAGGTGCCCTACCTGCTTGAGTACGGCATCACCCGCTTTCTCGACGACGTCCAGAACCGCGCGAGCGTCAATACGCTCTTCCTGCACGCCGAGCTGTTCCATCCCTCGAGGAATCCCGCCGGCCACTTTGCGACCGCGCACCCGGAATACTATCGCGACATTTCCATGCAGCCCGAGCGCATTTCCGCTGGAGACTTCAACCTGCCCGACGCGATGGACCAGATCACCGCCGAGACGAGGAAGCGCGGCATGAAGGTCTACGCCTGGGTGGTGGAGGACAACCGCGCGCCCCCGAAGATCGATGGCATGGACAAACTCTATGAGATCGATCTCCAAGGACAGCGCACCGGCGGCCATCCCGGCGGCCCGTGTCTCAACAACCCCTACTTCCGCAACCTCATCTCGAGCCAGGTCGAGGACCTGATCCGCGGTTACCAGGTCGACGGCCTGCAGCGCGGGTCGGAGCGCCAGGGCCCGCTGGGCAACGCCCTCGGCGCCTGGCACCACGGCTCGGTCAGTGATCCGAGCCACACCTCTTGCTTCTGCGAATACTGCACCGCCAAGGCGCAGAAACAGGGCATCGACGTCGCCCGAGTGAGGAAGGCCTTCGAGGCGCTCGTACCCTACGTGAAGAACGGCCGCGCCGGCCTCCGCCCGCGCGATGGCTACTACGTGGAGTTCTGGCGCCTGCTGCTGCGCTATCCCGAGCTGCTGACCTGGGAGAATTTCTGGGCGGACAGCATGCGGGAAATGCAGCGGGAGTTTTACGCCAAGGCAAAATCGATCCGGCCTGAAGTCCAGATCGGCTTCCATGTCTGGCACAACGCCTCCTTCAACCCGATCTACCGCGCGGAGCAGGATTACCAGCCATACACGGAATACTCCGACTTCGTGAAGCCGGTCCTCTACGACAATCCGGCGGCGGAACGCATGGCGTCCTATGTCTACAGCGTTGGCCAGAACATCTACGGCGACCTCACCCGGCAGCAACTGCTCGACTTTGAGTACAGCGTCATGGGCTTCAGCAAGGAAAAGAGCTACGCCCAGATCATCAACCAGCCGCAGGAGGCTTACGAATCACAACTGCGGAAACTCCCGATCAACGGGACGCCGCAGGGATCCTTCGCGACCTTCTCCAGCGACTACGTCTATCAGGAGACGAAGCGCGCCATGGCAGGCGTCGCCGGCTCCAAGACGAAGATCTGGCCCGGCGTCGGCATCGACGTCGTGACGAAAAACAGCACGCCCGAGAGCGTCCGCAGCGTGGTCAACGCCGTCTTCCAAGCCGGCGGCACCGGCCTCATCCTTTCCACGAGCCATGCCGCGATGCAGCCGCAAAACCTCAGCGCCGTCGGCGCAACCTTGCGCGAGCTGAAACTGGCCTGATTCCTGGCATGGGCGGGGAAGGCCACCGCCCAGGCCTCCGCCCGTTCGCAGCCGGCCGCCCGGTTCCAACGGTCGGCCCTGGTTTTCCTGGCTTCTTAATTCTTCCTTCTTCCTTTTTCCTTGGTTTGCATTGGGGACGATGACCTACGCTGAGATTGCGGCCGCCCTCCCCCAGAACGCCGTGACTGCGATCGACGGCCTGCCCTTCCCGCGCATCGCCTCGGGCAAGGTCCGCGAAATCTTCGACCTCGGCGACGCACTCCTGCTCATCGCCACCGACCGTCTCTCGGCCTTCGACGTGATCCTGCCCGACGGCATCCCCGGCAAGGGCGCCATCCTCACGCAGATGAGCAACTGGTGGTTTGCCCAGACCAGCAGCCTGATCCCCGGCCACCTGCTGCCGGATCAGGCTGGTGAATTCGCCCGCCGCGGCATCAAGGGCCGCGACCTCCAGCTGCGCAGCATGGTCGTGCGAAAACTGCAGCCCCTCACCATCGAGTGCGTCGTGCGCGGCTACCTGGTCGGCAGCGGCTGGAGTTCCTACCAGAAGACCGGCGAGGTCTGCGGGATCAAGCTGCCCGCCGGCCTGCGCCAGGCCGACCGCCTCCCCGAGCCGATCTTCACCCCCACCACCAAGGCGCCCAAGGGTCAGCACGACGCCCCGATCAACGACGCCCAGGGTGCCGCCGCCATCGGCGTCGCGCTCTTCGCGCAGGTGAAGGCCGCGAGCCTCGCGCTCTACCGCTTCGGGCACGACCGCGCCCAACAGGCTGGCATGATCCTGGCCGACACGAAATTCGAGTTCGGCACTGATGCCGCCGGGACCCTCTTCCTGATCGACGAGGTGCTCACGCCCGATTCCTCACGCTACTGGCCGGCAGACCGCTACGCGCCCAACCAGTCGCCGCCCAGCTACGACAAGCAATTCGTCCGCGACCACCTGCTCGGGCTGCAGTGGAATCAGCAGCCCCCCGCCCCGCGCCTGCCCGCCGAAGTCATCGCGCGCACGCAGGAAAAATACCTGGCCGCGCTGAAGAACCTGCTGGGGGCATAGGGGAAAAGTTCCAAATTCCAGGCTCCAAACTTCAGAGAAGCTTCAATTTTAAAATCCCAGACAACCGCCGGTGAATTGTTTGAGGCTTGGAGTTTGAAAGTTCATTGGCGCTTGCTGGTTGGAATTTGGAGCTTCCGCCGCCTCGCGGCGGTCATTGCATCGCGCCCGTGCGGGGCAGGGATATCGCCGCGCCGCTTTGGGCGCGATAGAGCTCGCGGCGGAGCCAGTCGAGCGCCGCGTTCACAGCGCGCGATTTCACGGCCTGGCGCGGGCCGGGATAACTGAGCTTCTTGGACCACACGCCATGCGGCGCATGGAGCGCGATGAACATGGTGCCGACCGGGTTGGCGCCGGCGCCTTCCATCGCGCCCGCACCCGCAAAGCCGGTCACCGCAAGCGCGTAATCCGCCCCGAGCCTTTCCGCCGCGCCCGTCGCGATCGCCACCGCGCCCTCGGCGCTCACCGCCCCGTGCTGCAGGAGCAGGCACTCCGGGACATCCAGCAACTCCATCTTCGCGTCGTTGGAACAGCACACGACGCCGCCCGCGAAAAACTTGCAGGCCCCGCCGACCTCCGTGAACGCGTTGGCCAGCAGGCCGCCGGTCGCCGTCTCGACCACGGCGAGTTTCTTGTCCTGCAGCCGCAGGAGGTCGGCGCAGACTTTCGCCATCGAGTCGTGCCCGTAGCACAGAAAATCCTCCCCCAGCAGCTGCGCACACTCGGCGGCCACGGCCTCGATCTGCGCGTGGGAATATTTTTCCTGCGGTGAGCTTACCCGGCAGTCCACCTGCCCCTGGTGGGCGCAGAAGGCGATGCTGAGGGCATCGCCATGGCGGTCAAAGACCGGCTGGAGCTTCGTCTCGAGCAGCGATTCGCCAATCCCCGCGGAGCGGATCTGCACATAGGCCTCGCGCCCGAGGAGGAGGCCGCGCGCCGCGAGTCGCGGGATCACCTGCTCGATGAACATCGGCTGCAGCTCGTTCGGCGGCCCGGGCAGCATGCAGAGGATCTTGCCGTCCTGCTCGACCCAGAGTCCGGGAGCGGTGCCGTTGGCATTCGGCAGCACTTCGCCCCGTTCAAACCGGTAGGCCTGCTTGAGATTGTTCGCCGTGGGCACGCGGCCAAATTGCGCGAAACGCTCGGTGATCGCCTTCTCCGTCGCCGGATCGAACACCAGCTTCTGCCCCAGCACCGCCGCCAGCACCTCCCGCGTGCGGTCGTCACACGTCGGGCCCAGCCCGCCGGTGGTGATCACCACGTCCGCCGCGGCCCAGCTCTCGCGAAATTGCCGCTCGATGGCCTCGGCCTCGTCGGTGATGGTCACGTTGCGCCCGAGCATCACGCCGCGGCGGCCGAGCTGCGCCCCGATGAACGTGAGGTGGCCGTTCGCCGTCAGCCCCAGCAGCAGTTCGTCCCCGAGCGTAAGCAGCTCGTAACGGATGGGATGAAGAGATGCGGGCGGGGTGCCGCTGGTGCCGGGTGAAGCCATACTTGCGAGCCGGGAGAATAGGCGGATTCCGGGGAAATGCCAGCCGGAGGACGGATGAAAGGCTGAAAAACTGAAACGCTGAAAGCTGAAAGCTGAAACCCGAAGCCGGACTGTGGAACTGAAGAGGAAAGCTGAAAGGCTGACATGATGAAATTTGCGGGAAGGCGACAGGGACCGCTGCGGATTTCAGCGTTTCAGCTTTTCAGTTTTTCAGCTTTTATGGGAGAACATGAGCGAATCTCCCTCCCTCAAGGAAAAGGTCCGCCACCTGCCCGACCGGCCGGGGGTCTACCTGATGAAGGACCGGCTGGGGCGCATCATCTACGTCGGCAAGGCCAAGAGCCTGAAGCGGCGGGTCTCGTCCTATTTCCAGCCTTCGCGCGCCTTCACGCGGCAGCAGCCGAAAATCCGGGCACTGATTGAGATGATCGCCAGCTTCGACACCATCGAGGTCAAGTCCGAGCCCGAGGCCCTGCTCCTCGAGGGCAAGCTCATCAAGCAATGGCGGCCGCGCTACAACACCGACTTCACCGACGACAAGCGCTTCCTGCTGGTGCGGGTGGACCCCGGCGAGGAACTGCCGCGGTTCCGGCTTACGCGCATCAAGAAGGACGACCGCTCGCGCTACTTCGGTCCGTTCGCGCACAGCGGACTGCTGCGCAAGACCCTGGCCCGGATGCGGCAGCAATTCGGCGTCCTGCTCGCGGACGCCACGCCGCGGAAGCTCCCCGATGGCACGTGGCAGCTCTATGACGACGTGCGGCAGGAGCTCTACAGCTTTCCCCACGCGGTCGGAGCGGAGGAATACCGCCGCCGCGTGGACAACGCCTGCGCCTTCCTGGAGGGCAAGTCGCGCGAGTGGCTGGAGACCCTGCGAGCCGAGATGTCGGCCGCGGCGGCGCGGCAGGCCTTCGAGAAGGCGGCCGAGCTGCGCGACGTGGTGTTCGCCCTCGAGGAAACACTCGCCAAGACCCGACGCTTCGAACGCACCGACCCGACGCGGCCCGACGGAACCGCGGCGGCGCTCCATGCGCTGCAGCAGGCGCTCGGCCTCGACGGCCCGCCGCGGACGATGGAGTGCTTCGACATCTCGCACATCTCGGGGACGTTTGTCGTCGCGTCGATGGTGCACTTCGCGGACGGGCGGCCCGACAAGGACCAGTACCGGCGCTTCCAGATCAAGAGCTTCATCGGCAACGACGACTTCCGCGCGATGGAGGAAGTCGTGGGCCGCCGCTACCGCCGGCTCGTGGCCGAGCGGAAGCAATTTCCCGACCTCGTGGTGATCGACGGCGGGCGCGGCCAGGTCGGCGCGGCGCTGAAAGCCTTCGTGGGCCTGGAGTGCATGCCGCCCGCGCTTATCGGCCTGGCGAAGAAGGAGGAGACAATCATTTTTCCCGATGGGCGTGCTCCCCTCCGGCTGCCGCTCGCGCACCCCGGCCTGCAGCTCCTGCAGCGCCTGCGCGACGAGGCGCACCGTTTTGCCAACACCTACAATGCGGACCTGCGCTCCCGGAAAATCCGCGAGAGTGTGCTCGACGACCTGCCCGGCCTCGGCCCGGTGCGCCGCGCCGCGCTGCTCGCGCATTTCGGCGGCATTGAGCGCCTGCGCGCCGCGAACGCCGTGGCCCTCCGGGAAGTTCCCGGCTTCGGCCCGAAGCTCGCGGCGGAACTGCACGCGTTCCTCGCGAAGTCGTAGTGCAAAAACTGACACGCTGAAATTTGAACCCCGGCCGTCGCCGCTTCGGGATTTCAGTTTGTCAGCTTGTCAGTTTTTCACCTTTTCGCCCTCACGCCTTCCGCAAGCGCACCAGATAATCGATGGCGCGCACGGGCAGCAGCCACTTGAGCAGCAGAAATAGTTTGGCATGAGCCGGGGCCGCGTAGTGCGAGCGCGGGCGCGCTGCCGTGAGCGCGCGCTCCACCAGTCGCGCGATGTCATCGCCCGTGCCAATGAACGGTTCCAGACGACCGAAGCCGCGATGGTAGTTTTCAAAGTACGGCGCGTAGGGCCCGGTGCCGGCCATGACGGTTTCCGAGGCGTGGTCGGCCGACTGGACGAACTCGGTCGAAATGAGCCCCGGCCGGATCAGCACCACGTCGAGGCCAAAGACCTTAAGTTCACCGCGCAACCCGTCGGTGATGGCCTCCAGCGCGTGCTTGGTGGAATCATAAACCGACGACAGCGGCCGGGAAATGCGACCGGCCACCGAGCCAATGTTGATGATCCGGCCCCGGTTTCCTCGCCGGGCCGGATCGGGTCGCTGATCGCGCATCACGGGAATCACCAGCTGGGTAAGCGCAATGAGCGAAAACAGATTGGTCTCAAAATTCCGGCGGATGAGCTCGACCGGTACCCGTTCCACCGGCCCGCGCGTGCCGTAGCCGGCATTGTTCACGAGCGCATCGATCCGCCCGAACTTTTCCTGCGCCGTCCCGACCAGTTTCTGGCGGTCCGCTTCGCTCGTCACATCGCCGGCCACTGCCAGCACCCGGGCACCCGACGGGTCAAGTTCGCGGGCCAGGGCTTCGAGCCGGTCGCCCCGCCGCGCGGAAAGGACCAGCCTTGCCCCGCCCCGCGCGAGCCGCCGGGCCGCCGCCTCGCCGATGCCGGACGAGGCCCCGGTGATGATGACAACCTGGTCGGTGAGCGAGGGCATGGGCGAGAGTCAGATGATCAGATGGGCGGATGATCCGAGAATCGGAAGATCTGGCCTGCTGCCATTCTGATCATCCGGCCATCCGATCATCCGGTCCTCCCGTCCCGCGCATCAGGGCAATTCGTAAAGCTCGATGAGGCCCGAACCCGTGGTGTTGTTCACCCCGTTGACCTGCACCGTGTAAAGTCCCGGCGAGAGCGTGACGATCACGACGGCATCCTTGCCATTGGCATCAAGCGCGAAGGCGCCGACCGACGCCGAGAGCGCGGCGATTGTGCTGCCATCCGCCGCCGGCTGGCTGGCATCCACGGTCAGCGGTGTCGTCCAGTTGTCGTTCTGCGCGATCAGCCGGCCCGTGGCATCGTAAACGCCCACCACGGAGTCGCGCAGGGCGTCCGTGACCGCGTAGCCCAGCAAGCCCGGACCAATGCCGCGCACGAGGAGACGCTTCGGCGTCGTGCCGTTGATGACAAAACCGGCGATGAGCGGGTTGTCTCCCCCGGAGGAAGGACCGCGGGCGGACATGTTGCCAAACCGCGCCGTCTCGGTGGACTGGCTGCTGCCCGCATCATAAACCTCCGCCAAGGCCACCCCACTGGCCCCGGGGCTGGCGACCACCTGGACCGTATAGGCGCCGGGCACGAGGGTCGCCACGATGGCGGCATCCGCACTGCCGGAAGCAAAGGGGAACGCGCCGGTGCGCTCAAACGCCGCCGCGAGGCTGCTGTTGTTGGCCCAGCCGTCGTTGGCGAGCAGCAGCTGCCCGGCCGCGTTGAAGAGCCGGAGATGGGGCGCCGCGAGCACGTTTGCCACCTGATAGGCGCTCAAACCGGGCCCCACCGCGCGCAGAAGAACCGTCTTGGCTTCCGTGCCGGTGACCACAAAGCCGACGAAGATCGGGTGGCCGTCGCTGACCAGGGCCCGAATGGATGTATTGACCGGGCGGGTGCGCGCCGCGTCCGCCGCCGCTCCATAGACCAGAGTCTGCGTGGTTGCAGTGGTACCCGAGGCACTGAGGGCGTTGACCGTGACGCTATAGGTGCCAGACGACGCCGCGCCGTAAATCATCCCGGTGACCGGATCGATGCTCAAGCCCGCCGGCAGGCCGACGGCGCTGTATTGCACCGACCCGCTGGGGCTGGAGGGCACGCCGCTGTCGGTCGCCGCGCCGGTCAGGCCCAGCGGCGAGAAAAATTTCTGCACTGCCTCAATCAGACCGGATGAACTGTATTGCGAGGAAGTTAAGGCCGCGCGGGCGCGGACGAAAAATGCCGTTGTCTTGGGCAGGGCACTGGAGCCGAGCTGCCATGTGCCCGTGGATCCAACGCGGCCGGCCTGGCCCACTGCGGTCCAGGTGTCTCCGTCCGACGATTGCTCAAAGGTCACCCAGGCGAGCTCGGGTGAACTGCCGCCACGGGTCCAGGTCAGGGTCGCGCGATCACTCGACAGCGTGAGGGCTTGCGTGGCGGGCGCCGTGGCGGAAAGCCGGGCGAAGCGATAGCGCGCCTGGCCGCCCACCCGGGCAAAGGCGCCGCCAATCAATGGCTTGCCATCCGGCTGCACCAGCAGTGCCGACACCTCGGCATCGGCCGCGGGGTCAAAGGCGGCATCGACGGCGCCGCTCGACCCGGTCACTCGGGCCAGATAGTTGCGCGCGGTGCCACCCATCGTGGTGAACGCACCCGCCGCGATGACCTGTCCATCCGCCTGCAACGCCAGGCCGTTGACCGTGCCATTGGCATTGGGATTGAAGGAGCCATCCACGGCGCCACTGGCGCTGAGGCGGGCCACGCGGTTGCGGGACGTCCCGTTGATGCTGGTGAAGGCACCGGCCGCCACGACGCTGCCGTCCGGCTGCACGAGCAGGGCGTAGACGGAATCGCTCGCGCTGGGATTAAAGGTGCTGTCCAGCGTGCCATCGGCATTGATCCGCGCGAGGCGGCTGCGCGCCGTTCCCCCCATGGACGTGAACGCACCGCCGACCACGATCTTGCCGTCCGCCTGCAGGGCCAGGGCATAGACCTGATCGCTGGCATTCGGATTGAAGGTGGTATCGAGCGAACCGTCCGTGTTGAAGCGGGCGAGGCGGTTGCGCGTGGTTCCGGCCATGGTGGTGAAGGCACCGCCGACCAGCACCTTGCCGTCCGGCTGCACCGCGATGGCATTGACCACGCCGTTCGGATTCGGCTGGAAAGCGCCGTTCGCGTTGCCGTCCTCATTGAGCAGGGCCAGGTTGGCGACGACCGAGCCACTCACGTGGCTGAACGTGCCACCGACCATGATCACGCCGTAAGGCTTCAGGCCGGAGAAAACTCCGCCCACCAGGATCGAGCCGTCGGTTTGCACGGCGACGGTGTCGATCTGGCCGTCAAAGTTCGGATCGAAGGTGGTGTCGAGCGTGGCGTTGCTGTTGAGCCGCGCGAGATTGTTGCGGGTGACCCCCGCGACACTTGAAAAGCCGCCGGCAATCAGGAACTGCCCGCTGGGGAGCACCACGATGCTGTTGATCCCGCCATTGACGCTCACATCAAAACCGGGGTCGTTCCCCCCGCCGGGGAGAACCCGGTTGACGCCGAGGCGGTTCCAGCCGCCGACCAAGCTGAAAGAGCCGCCCATGAGAATGTTGCCGTCGGCCTGCACCTTGATCGTCAGCACGGGGCCGTTGGCGTTGGGATCGAACCCGGCATCGATGGTGCCGTCGGTATTCAGTCGGCCGATGTGGTTGCGGGTGACGCCCTGCAAAAGGGTGAACAAGCCGCCAACCAGGAGCTTGCCGTCCGCTTGCGCCACCAGGGTGACGACGTGATCGTTCGCCGTGGCGGTGTAGGTCGTGTCGATCGTGCCGTCCGCATTCAAACGAGACAGGCGGGAAGCAGGGGTCACTGCGGCGGCCCCGTTGGGCTGCAGGGTGACAAACGATCCGCCCACGATGATCTTGCCGTCGGACTGGAGCACCATCGCATTGACCTGGTCGTTGGCATTGGGATCGAAACTGGCGTCGACCGTGGCATCGGCGTTGAGCCGGGCAAGGTGGTTGCGGACGGTCGGCGAACCATCCCCATTGGGCTGCAGCGCGGTAAAAACCCCGCCGATGAGAATCTTGCCGTCCGGCTGCACCAGGATGGTATTCACCTGGCCGTTGGGATTGGGATTAAAACTGGTATCGAGGGTGCCATCCGCCTTGACGCGGATCAGGTTGCCATTCGTCGCCCCGCTCAGATTCGTGAACGACCCGCCGAGCAAAACGCTGCCATCCGACTGGGTCGCGACCACATTGACCTGTCCGACAAGCTGGAGATTGGCGCTGGGCTTGAAACTGCTGCGGGGCAGTCCATCGCTGCCGAGCCAGGCGAAGGCGTTGCCCTGGGTGACCACGGCGCCCCTGTTGGTCTGCACCCCGATGGCGTTGATCTGTCCGTCCGCGCCCGGGTTGAACGTGGTATCGAGCGAACCGTCGGACTTGAAGCGAACCAGATTGTCGCCCATCGAACCGGCGATTTTGCCAAAGAGGCCGCCGAGAATGATTTTGCCGTCGGTCTGCAGCGCCAGGGCCTTGACCAGGCTGCCCGCCGCATTCGCGAAGGTCGGATCATAGCTGCTGTCGAGCGAGCCGTCGACATTCAAGCGCGCCAGATGCGTGCGCGCGACCACGTTCGTGGAGCCAATCGGCTGCAGGAAGTTGAAAGCCCCGCCAATGAGAACCTTGCCGTCCGCCTGCACCGAGATGACATTCACGGCTCCGCCGGTCTGGGCGTTGAACCCGGTGTCCACGGTGCCGTCGGTATTCACCCGGGCGAAATAGGTGCGGGCCACCGTGTCGGCCGCCCCGTTGGGATTCAGGGTGAGGAATCCGCCACCGAAGAGAATCTTGCCATCCGGCTGTATCCCGACCGCGCGCACTTCGCCGCCAGCCGTCGGATAGAAGGCCGTGTCGACGGAACCGTTCGTGTTCAAACGGGCGATGCGGCTGCGCAGGACGGGGGCGACCAGGGGATTCGGCTCCAGCTGGGTGAAAATCCCGCCGATCACGATCTTGCCGTCGGCCTGGACCGCGATGGCCTCGATCTTGTTGTCCGGACCGGCGCTGAAAGTGGTGTCAACCACGCCGGCGGCGGAGAGCCGGATGATGAAACTCTGCGCGGTCGCAAAGAGGGCGCCGTTGGATTGCAACGCGATGAAGTTGCCGGCGACGATCATCTTGCCGTCCGACAGGATTTTCAGCGCCAGAACCTCACCGTTGAAGAGCGGGGTGAAGGTGGTGTCGAGCGTGCCGTCCACATTCAACCGCGCGAGACTGCCTCGCGCCGTCACCGTGGCCGCCCCGTTGGGCTGCAAACCGGCGAAATAGCCGCCGATGATAATTTTGCCATCGGACTGGATCCCGATCGTGGCCACCGCGCCGTTGGGACTGGGATCAAAGCTGGTGTCGACGGAACCGTCGGCGTTGAGCCGGGCGAAGCTGTTGCGCGTCAGTCCGCCGACCGTGTTGAAGGCTCCTCCCACGAGAATCTTGCCATCCGACTGCACCGCCAGCGCGGAAACCGCGCCGTTGATGTTGGGGTTGAAACTGCCGTCAATGGTCCCGTCGGCGTTGCTGCGCGCGATGTTGTTGCGCGCGAGTCCACCGACACTCGAAAACGCCCCGCCGAAAACAACTTTGCCGTCGGACTGGGTCGCGATGGCCCCAATCCGGCCGCTGATGTTGGGGTCGAAATTGGAGTCGGGCGTGCCGTCGCTCTGCAACCGCGCGAGATGGTTGCGCGTGGAGGGATTCGCCCCGAAGGGACGCAGCTGGATGAAGTTGCCGCCAATCACAATCTTGCCGTCGGGCTGCGTCGCAATGGCGTTGACCACGTAATTGACCCCGGAGTCGAACGTCCCGTCGAGCAGGCCGTTGCCATCGAGGCGGGCGAGGTAGCTGCGACCGCCGCCGCCGATGCTGGAAAACAGGCCGCCCACCAGCACGCCACCGTCTGCCTGGAGGGCGAGCGCCGTGATGTTGGCGGTGGCCCGCGGGTTGAAAGTCGTGTCCACCGAACCATCCAGGTTGAGCCGGGCCAGGTTGCTGCGGGAAAGCGCGGGATCGAGGCCGTTGGGCGCGATGGTTGAGAAAAATCCGCCCATCAGGATTTCGCCATCGGGCTGGATCGCCAGGACCATCACGCTGGCGTTGGTGTTCGGGTCGAAGCCGGCATCAATCGAACCGTTGGCATTCAGCCGGGCGATATGGTTGCGCGTGGTTGCGTCGCCCGAGGGTTGCAGGGTCGTGAACTGGCCGCCGACCACGATTTTCGTGTCGGCCTGCACCGCGAGCGAGTAGACCGTGGAGTTGGCATTCGGGTTGAAGCCGGTGTCCAGCGAGCCGTCGGCATTGAACCGGGCCAGGCGGTTGCGGACGGTCGCGGTGGACGCACCGGCCGGCACCACCGCCGTGAAGGCGCCGCCCACCACAATTTTCCCGTCGGCCTGCAGCGCCACGGCATTGATGGCCGGGGACGGCGTGTTGGCGAAGGTGTGGCTCAGGCTGGAATCGAGCGAGCCATCGGCATTGAGCCGGGCGAGGCAGGAGCGCGATGCTCCCCCCACGGACGTGAACACGCCGCCGATCACGATCTTGCCGTCCGGCTGCAACACCAGGGCGTTGATCTGGTTGTTCACGTTCGGGTTGAAGCTGGCGTCGAGCGAGCCGTCGGTATTGAGGCGCGCCAAGTTGTTGCGCGTGACGGCCGTGCCCGAGCCATTGGGCTGCAAAGTGGTGAATTTCCCGGCCACCAGCACCTTGCCATCGGGCTGCACCACGAGGGCATAGACGATGCCGTTGACGTTCGGGTCGAAGCCGTCAGCGGCGGAGGGGGAAAAGCTTTGGGCCTGAATTGCCCGGGGCGCGATGGCCAGCAGGGCGGCGAGGACAAAAGTGAGACGGCACAGGCCCGAACGGAGCAGGGGAACAATTGACATGGCTATAAGCTGGTTGGAGGAAACGCGGCCAGAGCGCAAGCTGGCACAACGGACCGGGGAGAATTATCCTGCGCCCATTGGGCGGGAGGGAGAAGCACGAACACCGCCGGCAACGTAACAAGCGCCCGCCCCGGTCATTGCATGAGCACTCAAATTCGGGGAAAGGGGGTTTGCCACGGTCTTTTCTTAGAGTCCCCCGGCCTCGGCAAGTTCCGGAAAAATCCCGGGGTGGAAACGGGGCCAAAGCCGCCTGAATCCGCGTCCGCCCGACCTTCCGCGACGCAATCTAATAAACCCGGAGCTGATTCGTCATCCGTGCATCTCCTCCCCGCCCCATCATGAAAAAAATCCCCCTGCTCCTTGCCGCTTTGGCCTTCGTCAGAATGGCGCACGCCGCCGCCAGTGATGTTTCCGGTCGCGGTGTCTCGTCCGCTATTTCCGCCGTCACCGTTTACCTCGACCGCGCCGTCGTCACGCGCACCGCCGCACTCGACCTCGCGGTCGGCACGCAGGAAATCGTTTTTGCCAACCTGCCCGCTGGGCTCGTTGACCAATCGCTGCAGGTCTCCGGCCGCGGCACCGCCGCCGCCACCATCCTCGATGTCAGCGCCCGCCAGACCTACGTCAACTTTACGCCCAACGAACGCGTCAAGGCCCTCGAGGACGAGTTGCGCGGCCTGCAAAAGCAGTTTCGCGTGCTCGACGACCGCGCCGCCACGCTCAACGAACAGCGCGATTTCGTGAAGCGCATGCTCGCCGCTTCCACCGGCCAGATCATCTACCCCCTTGGCGCCGCCGCCGGGGCCGGTGGCGGCACCGCCGCGCGTCCCACCCTCGACGAATGGCAGAAGCTCTACGCCTATTCCGAGGAGACCTTCGGCAAGGTCGCCGCGGAACTGCAGTCGATCGACACCCAGCGCGAGGAACTCAACGCGCAGAAGGCTGCGCGCGAAAAGCAGCTCAACGAGCTGCGTGGCGCGGGCGGCCGCGGCTACAAGACGGTCGTGGTGCGCGTCGCCGCGTCCAGCGCCGGCAGCCTCGAGCTGTCGCTCGCCTATACCGTCCCCGGCGCGTCATGGACACCCGCCTACGATGCCCGGCTGCGCAGCGCGGAACGCGTGGTCGAGCTCACCTATTTCGGCATCGTGCGCCAGAACACCGGCGAAGACTGGAAGGACATCGCCCTGACTCTTTCGACCGCCCGCCCTGCGCTCGGCGGCGGCGCGCCGGAATTGCCGCCGTGGATCGTGAATGTGCTGCGGGCACAAAAGGATCGAGGCGATGTTGTCGAACTTTCCCCCTTTGAAGTCAGTAAAAGCACCGAACGGCGCCAGGCGTTCAATCAGGTCGCGCCCGCTGCCGCACTTACCTTGGCTGGGAGCCGTCTGAACTCCGAGATCACGGACGCAGCCTCCGCCGTCACCGTGGTCCAAACCGGCGTGACGAGCGCCACGTTCAAGATTTCCACCGCCTCCTCCATCCCGAGCAACAACTCCACCCAAAAGGTGGCCATCGCCACGGCCAAGCTGCCGGCCTCCCTGCAATACCAGGCCACGCCCAAGCTGCTCGATGCCGCGTTCCTCAGCGCCTACACGGTCAACTCGACCGACTACCCGTTCCTCGGCGGCGCCATGAACACGTTCCTCGACGAGGTCTTCGTCGCCGCGAGCAGCCTCAAGACCGTCATGCCCGGGGAAAAGTTCGAGCTCGCGCTCGGTGCCGACGAGGGCATCGCGGTCCAGCGCCGCATCGTGCAGCGCTTCACCGAGGACACCGGCCTGACCAACAGCGGCAAGCGCATCACCTACGAGTTCCTCGTGACCCTCACGAACCACAAGAAGACCGCCGAGCGCGTCGTCTTCAAGGAGCCTCTCCCGGTTTCCCGCGACGAGAAGATCGTCGTCAAGCTGCTCACTCCCGCCGAGCGCGATGTCGGCACCACCGACAAGCCGCGCGAAATCACCCGCGAGGCCGACGGCAAGCTGGTGTGGCGCCTCGACCTCAAGCCCGGCGAAAAGCGCGAGGTGGCGCTGAAGTTCAGCGTCGAATATCCGAACGAGCTGGCCGTCGCCGGCCTCGAATAACCTGCGCACAAAAATGGCCGCGACGCTGACAGCGCCGCGGCCTTTTTGTGATCTTGTAGCAGATGAGGTGACGAGGCTGGGCTCGCCCAAGCCTTCGTACGCCCCGCTTCAGATTCAGAAGTACCAGTTCAGACCGGCCGTGTACCCGAGGTTGCGTTCCTCGTCGATCTGGGCCCCGAGGCTGCCACTCCACTCCCGCGTAAACCGGTACGTCGCCTTGGCGCCGTAATTCGTCACGTAGTCGTGCAGGCGGGAGGCCTCGTGATAGTTCACGTAGGGCGTCACCACCAGCGTGGAGCACACTTGGAACTCAAAACCGGCGCCGACCAGGAAGGCGAACGAGTCCTTCGATGCGCCGCCCGCCTTCTGCCACACCCAGCCAGCGTCGCCCTCGATGAAGGGCCGGCCCCAGCCGTTGTAGAGATAGGCCGTCAGCGGCACGCTGACCTCCTGTTGGCGGGTGCTGCGCCCGGAAGCGCTGCCCGTGAGCCAATTGTATTTCAGACCGACATCAAAGCCCGGAGCGAACGGCTTGTTGGCCACAAAGCCATAACGGTGGAGCACACGGGGCGGGCCGTCGACGTGGTGAATGTAGGTGAAATCGAAGCCATAGTAATCCTGTCCGATCAGGCCGTAATTCATCCCTCCGGACGGATTTGAGGCCATGGCCGACTGCGGTGTCGGCACTTGGGTGGGCGACGTTTGGGCCCGGGCCGCCCCGGCGAGCCCGAAGGCCGCCAAGATGATGAGGGCGGGGAGTTTAAATCTGACGTGGTTTTTCTGTTTCATGGTTTGGTTGGGTTGGGTGATGGACCCGGCTTGGATCAGGCCCGGAAGTGCCATTGACCGCCGAAGGGGGGAGAGTTCCCCGGGTTTCCTTACTGGTTTCCGCACGGAGGACTTGCGCAACGCGGGCCGGGGCTACAATGTGACCGGCCATGAAATTCCGACCCCTCCTCACCCTCAGCGTCTTCCTCGCCATGCTGTTCTCCACCGCCAAAGCCGAGCCGCTCAAAGTCGGCGACACCGCCCCCTCCGTTGGCGGCATCACGGATGAAGGCACCACGATCAACCTCGGTGATGTCTATAAAAAGAACACCTACACGGTCGTGTGGTTCTACCCGAAGGCGCTCACCGGCGGCTGCACCAAGCAGGGCTGCTCGCTCCGCGACGGCGCCACCGAGCTCACCGCGAAGGGCGCGACCATCGTGGGCGTGAGCGTCGACCCGATTGAAAAGCAGAAGGAATTCAAGGAAGTGAACCACTTCCCGTTCCCCCTGATTGCTGACACCGACAAGGTCGTGGTGAAGGCCTTCGGCCAGGCCGGCACCGGCACCGCGTCGCGCGAGTGCTACGTCATCAACAAGGCGGGCAAGATCGTCTACAAGGACACCGGCGTCACCGACAAGCAGGCCGAGAACGTCCTCGCCTTCCTCAATTCGCAGAAATAACCGGAAGCCGCGGTCGCGGCCCATTCCTCTTTCAACGCCGCCCGGTTCGCCGGCCGGCGTTTTTCGTTTCCCGGGGATTTCATCGCGGAAGCGCGGAAGAAGGGAAACGCAGAATTCCGGCATCGCCCGCTGATTTCTTGATCGCGGATCAGTTTGTTGTAGCGGCGCTCTATGAGCGCCGATCTTCCCTAGCCGGCGGCCATAGACCGCCGCTACAATTTTTCAAACTTGGCCACGACTGAATCTCGGGCTTCCCGGTTTTTTCCGCTCCTTCGCGTTTCCGCGATACTCCCCGTCTTTAAAGTTCGTCATCCAGCGAGCCCGGCAGCGCCGGGGCGTGCGGATCGGCGCGCTTCCGCTCGAGCCATGCGGCAATTTCGCCCGCGTCCGCCTCCGGCCACGGCGCCGCCACGAGATCGATGACGTGCAGCCTGCCGTCCCCGCCGCGCACAAAATTGCGCGCATGCAGGTCGGCCACGAGGAACGGCTGCCCGCGCAGGAAAAACAGCCGCGGGTGGTCGCGGTTGGCGCGCAGGAAGCGGGACGGGATCTCGATCAGGCCCGCCGGCAGCAGCCGCGACATGTCGTCGCCCTGCGGCAACGGGTCACCCAACACCTGCTTCACGACGAGGATGCCTTCAGGCGTCACCGCCACGACTTCCGTCGCCATGCCGCCGAGGGCGTGGATGAGCAGCAATTTTTCGAGCAACGCACGATAGTCCCCCAGCTGCGCCTCGGCCTGCAGGCGCGTTTCGTCGCCGCGCCGGAAACCGAAAGCGCTGCCAATGCGCTTTTCCTCACGCGGCAGGTAGAACTTGTAGACCGAGCCATCCCCCGGCGCGGCGAAGGCCCACGCCTCCACCCCGCCCCCGATGCGCCTCAGCCGCGGGTTCGCTTCCTCCAGCGGGTTCTCCGCCGCCGCGAAAAACCCAAAGTCATCGAGCGGCCGCAACGGCAGGCTGGCACGCAGGGCGCGGATGGCATCGCCCAGCGCCGGCCACGGGCCGCCCGCGGCTTCCAGCAGAATTACTTCGTCTTCCGCGAGGAGGACGAGATCGCGGTCCGAATCTGCGCGGAGACCGCATTCGGCTGCCGCCGCGCCGAGGCGAGCGAGCGTTTCCAGTCGGCACTCGTGATCGTGTTGAAGAGCGCTCCGTCCGGCGGCGTCCGGGAGGACCCGGCCGCGGAGGCGGGTCGGTTGGCCGGTGAAGGGGTCTTGCATGACGGGTCCGAAGACATGCCTGCACCGTCAGCACCGCAACGCGGATTGGCAAAGGGTTTTTGCCGACATTTTATTCGCAAGGACCGGCCGCCGGCTCGCGCAGGAAAAGCTCCCGGGGCCCTTAGGACGCCGCTTTCTCGGCGGCGGCTGCCGCTGGCGCTTTCCCCACCAGCACCTTGTCCACGCGGTGGCGATCCATGTCGACCACCTCGAAGCGCCAGCCGGCCCAGTCGAAATGATCACCCGCCGCCGGGATGCGGCCGAATTGCGTGACGACGTAGCCGCCCAGGGTCTGGAATTCCGCCTCGTCCTCGTGCGGCAGCGGCGCCGTGAGGCCGAGCAGGGTCTTCAGCTCGCTCGTGGCAAGCGTGGCGTCGATCAGCCATGAGCCGTCGTCGCGGCGCTTCGCCTCGGGTTGGTGGCGCTGGCCGGGCTGGGGCAGGTCGCCAACAATCGCCTCGAGCACGTCGATCAGCGTCACCAGCCCCTGCACCGCGCCAAACTCGTCGGTCACGATCGCGATGTGCTTGCCGGATTTCTTGAACTGCTCGAGGAGCTGGATCGTGTTCAGCTTTTCCGTCACGACCAGCGGCGGCACCAGCAGGTTCTTGAGCGTGGTCGGCAGGCCGATGGCCGAATGGGCCCACAACGCCTTCACCGCGACCATGCCGGCCACCTGGTCGCGGTTCGTCTGGTAGACGGGAAAATGCGAGTGGCCGCTCGTGACAATCTTGCGCCAGTTCACCTCGTCGGAGTCGTCGAGGTTGAGAAAAATAATTTTCGGCCGCGGCGTCATCAGCGCCGTCACCGGCAGCTGGTCAAGCCCGAGCACGCCCTCGACCATTTCCTTTTCGGCGCGCTGGAACACGCCGGCGTGCAGGCCCTGCTCGATCAGCGCGCGCACCTCGTCCTCCCCGACACTTTCCGCCACCGGGCGGGTGCGGAGGCGGATGAGTTTCACCAGCCCGTTGGTGCAAAGCTCAAACCCGCGCAGCAGCGGCGCCGCCAGCCAGGCCAGTCCGCGCATGGTGCCGGCCAGCAGCGCGGCGGTTTTTTCCGGATGCGCCAGGCCGATGCGCTTCGGCACCAGTTCGCCGAACAACAGCATGAAGAACGTCAGCCCGAGCGTGACCGTCACGACTCCAAGCGCACCGGCGTAGGGTTCCACCGGGGGAAACTGCGCCAGCCACCCGGCAAACTGTGACGCCAAGCCGGCCCCCGCGAGCACGCCCGCGATCAGACTGCTGAGCGTGAGCCAGAATTCCACCAGCGCGAGGAAACGCGCCGGCTGCTCGGCCAGCGCCAGCGCCTGGCCTGCCCCGACATCACCGGCGTCCGCGAGCTCACGGAGCCGGGCCTTCCGCGCCGACACCACCGCGGTCTCCGCCATGGCGAGCAGGCCATTGGCCAGCACCAGCAGGCCCAGGATCAAAAGTTCGACGGAAATACTCAGCATGGCACGAATTCGGAGGCTATCCGGCGGCTCCCGCGAGGCAACTTATCTGTGGGCGGGAATTCGGAGTTTGGAATTGGGAATTGGTAAACCGGAACCGCGAGGGGAAAAATCGTCACCGCCCGCTCGTCTCAGCACTTCCGACCCCAATTCCCAATTCCTAATTCCCCGCTGTTTCAAAACGCTTCAATCGCGCTGCAATGTCAGCTTTCAAGCGCTCCACATGCGCGAGCGTGAAATCGCGCACCGACAGCGTCTCATCCGCCACCAGCGGCGTCAGATCCATCGCCCAGGTGATCGCCTTGAACCGGTCGGTTTCGTGCGAGGTGTGAAAGGTGGCGTTCGCGGCGCGGCGGCCGAGCGCGGCCAGATCGTAGCGTTTGCCTCCGCTGATCTGCGAGTCAAAGACCTCCAGCAGGGCCGCGGCCAGGCCGGGATTCTGCCCGGCGTCGAGCGCCACCTTGTCCGCATCAGCGAGCCAGTCGAGGTCGCGCCAGACCTCGCAGCCAAGCACACGCCGCGGCCGCTGGTCGCGCGGCAGCGCGCGCATGGCCTCCAGGCAGCGCAGCAGCACGGCCACGTGGGTGTCGTGCTTGTCGGCGGGATTGTGCAGATACACGGTGCCGGCCGGGCAGCCGCGGAAAATCGCCGCGAAGTCGGCCCGCACGCCGACGTGGCCCGGCGCCTTCACGTCGGAACTGGGATGCGCCAGCTGGAGCTGCAGGTTGTATTTCCCGAGCTCAGCCGCTCGGCGTTGCTCGTCCCGGCGCACGGCCTGCATGCCGGCTTCGCTCATCGCCGCGTACCGCCCCGTCCGCGGCGAGCCCGTGCCGTCCGTCACCACCACGCCGGTGAAAAATTTGTCCGTTCGCCCGTGACATTCCGCGATGCCCGCCTGCGCCATGATCTCGATGTCATCCTGATGCGCGCCGATGCAGAGATGCGTGGTGCGCGCCAGCGCCTGCGCCGGCGGCGTGCCGTCGGGCGCAAATACATCGGCATCGGGGCGGGAAAATTTCATCCGGCAAATCCAATCCGGTTTGGCCACGAAAAGGCACAAAAAATTCCCACGCCCTGGTTGGGCTCTCCATCGCCCTTATCAGGGCGCGGGTGAGGCGAGTCGCAGCCCCGGGACTTTTCGTGCCTTTTCGTGGCCAAACTCCGGTTCATCCGCTTCAGAAAAGTTTTTTGGGATAGGCGCCGTCGCGCACCAGGGCGGCCAGCGCGGCCTGCACCCGCGGTTTGTCCTCGCGATAGGTCACGCCGAACCAGGTGCCGGCGGCCGGCAGCACGCGCACCGCCGCCTCGCGGCGGGCGACCATCGCCGAGACCGCCGCCGGCAGGTAGAATTCCGCCCGCGCGTCGGTGCCGTGGGCGCGGAGGAAGGCGCGGAGCTGACCGTCGAGGAGCGGAAACAGCGCGGCGGTGAAGCCCCAGCAGTTCATCGAGACGGTCTCGTCGCCGGAAAATTTCCTCCCCGCCCCCACTTCGGCCGGAGTGATGCCGGTCTCTTCCGTGACCGAGGCGAGAAAACCCGCGCCATCGGTCCGGCAGACTCCGCGCGATACCGCACCATGCTCGGATAGCGTCCGGGCCAGCCCGAATCCGGCCAGCGCAAACTGCGCCGCCCGCGCCTGCGCCAGGAAGTCCGCCAGCTGACGGAAAGAGTCCGCCCCATAAAAATCGTCCGCATTGATGACCGCGAAGTTCTCCCGCAGCGCGTCATGCGCGCACCAGACGGCGTGCCCGGTGCCCCAGGGTTTTTCCCGGCCGGGCGGCGCGGTGAAACCTTCCGGCAACGCCGCCGGCGATTGGTACACGTAGTCCACCGCGATTTGTCCGGCATAGCGTGCCCCGATCTTGGCGCGGAACACGCCCTCGAAGTCCTCGCGGATGATGAACACCACGCGGCGAAATCCGGCCTGGCGCGCGTCGTACACCGCGTAATCGAGCATCAGCTCGCCCGACGGGCCGACCGGATCGATTTGCTTCAGCCCGCCGTAACGCGAGCCCATGCCGGCGGCGAGGACAAGGAGCGTGGGAGCCATGGACCCCGAGCAGAAAGCCCCTCGCGCCCCGGCGCAAGACACGAGACCGGATCGGATCGGAGAGAGTTTCGCGCAGAGGCGCAGGGGCGCGGAAAATGCGAGTGAGGCCGTGATGCCAACCATTCGCCTGGTGGTGGACTACCCCATGGCTTCTTCCCCGCTCCGCGTCTTTGCGCCTCTGCGCGAAACAGGATTGGGTAACCATTTGACGATTCATCCGTTTACTCCCGGTAGTATCCCCTGCTTCCTGTCGCCTGTCCCCTGACCCCAGTTCCCCTCCTCCTCCCCATGTCCTCCGTCCTGCTGCCCCGCTTCCGCCTTCTTTGTTTCATCGCCACTTGCGCCGCCCTACCGCTCGCCGCCGCGCCCACCGGCAGTTTCGACGTGCGCGCTTTCGGCGCCACCGGCGACGGCAAGACGATCGACAGCATCGCCATCAACAAGGCGATCGACGCCGCGGTCGCCGCGGGCGGCGGCACGGTTTATTTTCCCGCCGGTACCTATGCGAGTTATTCGGTGCGCCTGAAAAGCAACATCGCCCTCTACCTCGACCAGGGCGCCACGCTGCTCGCCGCGGACCCGCCGCCGGAAGGCACGCCCGGCGGTTATGACGAGGCCGAGCCGAACGTCTGGGAAAAGTACCAGGACTACGGCCACACCCACTGGCACAACAGCCTCATCTGGGGCGAGAACCTGGAAAACGTTTCGATCCTCGGGCCGGGCCGCATCTTCGGCAAGGGCCTGAGCCGCGGCCTGGGCCGCAGCCGCAAGGACCCGCTCCCCGGCGAACCGGCGATCCCGCGCGCCGGCGGTCCTCCCGGCGGCGCGGGTCGGGCCAATGCCCCGCAGGCGCCGGGCGCCGCGGCTGCCGCGCCTTTCGGTTATCCCAGTGTCGGTGACTCCCTGCCCCCGGGCGTCGGCAACAAGGCCATTGCGCTCAAGAACTGCCACAATGTCATCTTCCGCGACTTCACAATCTTCCACGGCGGCCACTTCGGCATCCTCGTGACCGGCGTCGACAACTTCACGATCGACAACCTCAAGATCGACACGAACCGCGACGGCATGGACATCGACTGCTGCCAGAATGTCCGCCTGTCCAACTGCACCGTCAATTCGCCCAACGACGACGGCATCTGCCTCAAGAGTTCCTTCGGCCTCGGCGTGGTCCGCGCCTCCGAGAACATCACCATCACCAACTGCCAGGTCAGCGGCTATGCGGAGGGCTCCCTGCTCGACGGCACCTACAAGCACGCGGAGCGCGACCGCGGCGGGCCGACGGGCCGGATCAAGTTCGGGACCGAGGGCAACGGCGGGTTCAGGAATATCTCCATTTCCAATTGCGTCTTCGAATTCTGCCGTGGGATCGCGCTCGAGGAGGTCGATGGCGGCCTCATGGAGGATGTCAGCATCACCAACATCACGATGCGCAACATCGTGAACGCCCCGATCTTCATCCGCCTCGGCGCCCGCCTGCGCGGCCCGGACAACCCGCCGGTCGGCACGGCCCGCCGCATCAACATCTCCAACATCGTCGCTCAAAACGTGGCGCCCGACTACGGCATCCTCATCGTCGGCCTGCCCGGCCACGCCATCGAGGACGTGCGGATCAGCAACATCCTCATCAACTACCAGGGTGGCGGCACCGCCGAGCAGGCCGTCCGCGAGGTGCCGGAAGGCGAGCAGGAATATCCCGAGCCCTCGCGGTTCGGCTTCATCCCCGCATATGGCATCTTCGCCCGCCACGTGAAGGGCCTGTCGTTCGACCATATCGACCTGCGTTATGCCAAGACCGAGCAGCGGCCCGCGGTCATGCTGACCGATGTCACCGGCGCCGATTTCGACCATGTGAAACTCCAGCATGAGGTCAGCGTGCCGCTGTTCGTCCTCAAGGGCGTCACCGGCTTCGACGTGCACAACAGCCCCGGCCTCCCCGAGACCCATCGCGAGACCCGGATCGAAAACGACAAGCTCTGAGTTAGATCGGGCATCCCCGGTAGGGCGAGGCGTCCCTGCCGACTTGTCAGCCGTAGCCTTGGCGAAGGTGGAGCCGCGGTCTTGGACCGTGAGCTTGTCGAACGGCTCACCGGGACGGTTCGCCCTACCTCGAACCATTTTCAAATCAGGACACCACCAACGGGCAGATAGAATTGGCCGTCCCTGCTTTCCACGGCAAAGAGGATTGGCGGCGGCAGGAAAAGCCACCAGTGTCCGCCCTGTCGCCACCGGCCGTGAGCCGCGCTTCATTACCCCCATGAAAATCCGTCTCCCCCGCTTTTCGTTGCTGCTGGCTGTGCTCGCCTGGCTGCCCTGCCCACTTCTCTCCGCCGCCGATGCGACGCCGGCTCCCTCCGCCACCGCCGCGCCGTCCGCGGGCTTTCGCAACCAGGACCGCTGGTGCGCGATCGGTGACAGCATCACGCACAGCGGCACCTACCACGAATGGATTGAACTCTACTATCTCACGCGGCTGCCCACGGCCGTGATTGATACGTTCAACTGCGGCATCTCCGGGGATCGCGCCGCCGGCGGCCTCCAGCGTCTGAACTGGGACATCCTCCCCCATCAACCCACCGTCGCCTCGGTCATGTTCGGCATGAACGATGTCGAGCGCGTGCTTTACTCCGATGCTCCCGCCACGCCGGAGATTCTCGAGAAGCGCCACGCCGCGCTCGAAAGCTACCAGCAAAACCAGCGCGCGCTCGTGGCGGCGCTGCAAAAGGCGGGAGCCCGCGTGATCCTCATCACGCCTTCGATTTTCGACGAGACCGCCGAGATGGCCGCGCCCAAGCAGACCGGCGTGAACAGGGCGCTCGGCGATTGCGCGGCGTTTGTATTGAAGCTCGCGGCCGAGACCGGATGCGCCGTGGTCGACTTTTATCGCCCGATGAACGCCTTCACCCAGGCCCGGCAGGCGAAGGATCCGAAATTTACGATGGTCGGGCCCGACCGCATCCATCCGGGTCCCGCCGGCCACCTCGCCCTGGCCTATCTTTTTCTGAAGGCGCAGGGCGCACCGGGGGATGTCGCCCGCCTCTCTGTCGATGCCAGTACCGCCAAGGTCACCGGCACCCCCGTGCGTGGCAGCGCGACCAACCTCCGGGCCCAAGGCACCGGCCTCGCCTTCACCTGGTCGGAGCGTTCCCTGCCGTTTCCCATCGACCCGGCCTGCGAACCCGCGCTCGAGTGGGTGCCGTTCAACCGTGAACTGAACCAGGAGGTGCTGCAGGTCACCGCGCTGAAGCCGGGCCGCTACGCGCTCCGGATTGATGGTGTCGAGATCCGCACCTACTCCGCCGACGAGCTGGCCGCCGGCGTGAACCTTGCCGGAGAAACCAAGACCCCGCAGTACCAGCAGGCAGTCGAGGTGCTGCACCTCCTCAATACCCGCACCAAGCTCGTCTCGAGCACGCTCCGCAGCCTCGCGCACGTCGAGCACCAGTCCGCGCCCGACATCGCGCACCCGGTGACGCTCGAGCAGATGAAGCCCTACCTGGAAAGTCGTCTCGAGCGCTTCAAGACCAACCCGCCCGCGGCCAGCACCGCGCTGGGCGTCAAAAATTATCCGGTGATCAAGGCCCGCGAGGCCGAGTCGCTCGCGGAATCCATTCGCCTCGCCGAGCAGGCCCGCCGGGTCGCGACGCCCCGCCCGCACGAGTTCGTGCTGACGGCGGCGGAGTAATTCCGGGCGCGCACCCCGCGGCAGGCTCGGGCCCTGAGCTTGTCGAACGGGCGAGGCGCTCCCCTACCAAGACTGGGCAGGGGCGTGGCTCGTCCACGCCCGAATCGCCTGCTCTAAAATATGGTAGGGCGCGGACTCCGCTCCGCGCCGGGCATAAGAACAGAGCGATTACGGAGCCAGCGGCTCCGGCTGGGCTACGAGGATTTTCCCGGCGCGGAGCGGAGTCCGCGCCCTACCACGCTGGCGGACGCACCACCCCTCACTTCACCGCCGCCCACACGCGCTGGACGTCGTCGTGGTCCTCCAGCGCCTGGAGAAATTCACCAACCTCGGCGCGGGCCGTGTCATCCAGCTCGGGAAACGTCTTCGCGATGTAGCCGAGTTCACTGGTCACCACCGCCCAGCCGTGCGCCTTGAGCCAGGTCGAGACGGCGTGCACCTGCGTGCGCTCGGTGATGAACCGCGCCCCGGCGTGGCCCTCGGGAATGTCGTCGTTCTGCTGGTGGGTCAGCTTTTCAAAATCATTCGCCCCCGCCTCGATCGCCGCCGCCTCCAGGTCCGAAGCCGCGTCGGCATGGTGCGCCTCGACGAGGCCGACATGCTCGAACAGAAACTTGTTGCTGCCGGCGCCGCCGAGATGCCCCGACTTGAACAGCACGCGCATCTCCGGCGCGGTGCGCTGGTGGTTGTCGGTGTAAACCTCCACAATCACGGCCACCTTGTGCGGGGCGTAGCCTTCGAAAACCACGTGCTCGAGCGAGCTCTTGTCCCCGCCCGTGCCCGCGCCCTTCGCGATGGCCCGCTCGATCGCATCGCGCGTCACGCTGGCCTTGCGGGCCTTCTCCAGCACGGCGAAGAGCCGCGCGTTGCCGGCCGGGTCGCCGCCGCCCAGCTTCGCGGCGACGGTGATTTCCTTGACGATTTTGCCAACCGTCTGGCCCTTCTTCAGGTTGACGATTGCGCGCTTCGCGTGGAGCCATTGACGTCCCATAAGGGAGCCAAGATTGCAACCGACCCCGCCGCGGGCAATGCCGAAGAACGGCCGCCATTCAGGGTGCAGAAGTTTTCTTTAGGTAGGGCGAACCGTCCCGGTGAGCGGTTCGACAAGCGCACGATCCGGGATCGCGGCTCCGCCTTCGCCCAAGCTATGGCGGACAAGTCGGCGGGGACGCCTCGCCCTACCCGTTTGGGCTCGCCCGCTCAGGGCTTGGACCGGCCAAAGCGCTCAACGAGCAACAGGATGCCGGCGATCAACGCCAGTGCACCCATCACCACCATGGGAATCCCGAGCGGCATGATGATGTTCAGGCCGAAAAGAATGAGGAAAATCGCGAGGATGATGTGCGCCATGAGGGGGAGGAGTTGGAGTGGGAATGATTGCACGCTGGAACTGATCCAGTGTGGGGTGGACTCAGGATGCGGCCGGTCCTGCCGACTGACCGTGATTCCGGCCGATGGTTCGCCCTCAGGGATTCCGATCGCGCGGCCAGTTCGGAATCGCGTTGAGCGCGAACAGGAAAACGATGACGAGAAACATTTCCATGGGATGAGCATATTCCAGATGAAGGCCCGCAGCCATGGGGTATTGTCCCACCGGCCGCCTGCCTGCGCCGCACTCGGCGCTCGTCACCCCCCGGTGATTGATTTCAACCTTGCCCACCCTATGAAATCACTCGCCTGCCTCCTCCCGTTCGTTGTCATTGCCACCATGTCCGCCCAAACTCCCGCCCCCACCCCCGCCCCCACCCCCGCCCCGGCCACCAAGATGCTCTCGCAGGTCATCGACTGGCAGAAGCTGGTGTTCACCCCCACGAAGACCGGACAGCGCTGCGCCGTCTTCGAGGCCCCCACCCCGACGCTGGACAAGTTCCACTGCCACATTTCCACCCTCAATCCCGGCGAAAACACCGGCGCGCTGCACCGCCACCCTCAGGAGGAGCTGGTCATCATCAAGGAGGGCACGCTCGAGATAAACATCGACGGCAAGATCCAGACCGCCACGGCCGGCTCGATGATCTTTTACTCCGCCAACGAAAACGAGAACATGCGCAACATCGGCAAGATCCCGGCGACATATTACGTGATCCAGTTCTACACCGCCCTCACGCCGAAGCAGTAGCCGCGGATTCCGGGCGGGAACAATCGCGGAAACGCGAAAGTGCGGAAAGACGGAATTCGAGCGGTCGAGCGTGTGTTCCTCGCCCGCCGAAAAGCTCTATCTGTTCCGCAGGAGAAAAATCGTGCCCGAATCCCAATCTGACCGATCCGATCCCCCGTTTTTCGCCCCTCCGCGCTTCCGCGATTCAAGTCCGGTGCAAATAGCCGGGCACCGTTGGTTGCGGTTGGAGTCGATGAGGTTTATCCTTCGGAGCTCCCCGACCATGAAAACCCGCCTCATGCTTTTCCTCGGCCTTGGCCTGATCACGGGCACCGCCCCGCTGCCGGCCCAGCAGCCCGCACCGGCCGTTGAAGCCCGGTTCACCGCTGATCAGCTCGACGACCTCCTCGGCCCCATCGCCCTTTATCCGGATGCCCTCATCGCCCTGATCCTGCCAGCGGCCACCATGCCGTCTGACATCGTGCTGGCGGCGCGCTACCTGCAGGGCGGCGGCGATCCGGCCAGAGTCGAGGACCAGTCGTGGGACGACAGCGTCGAGGCGCTCGCCCATTATCCCGATGTCATCCAATGGATGGATCAAAACCTCGCCTGGACCAAGCAGCTCGGCGAGGTCTTCGCCGCCCAGCCGGTCGACGTCATGCAGGCCATCCAGCGCCTGCGCGCCCGGGCCCGCGAGTCGGGCGCACTCGCTGACACTCCGCAGCAACAGGTCGTGATGGAGGGCGCGGACATCAGCATCGTGCCCGCACAGCCCGATGTGATCTACGTGCCGCGCTATGATCCCGAAGTCGTCTACTACGCACAACGGCCCGGCTACTACCCCGGCCCTTTCCTGACCTTTGGTGTCGGATTTTCGACCGGCCTCTGGCTGAGCAATGATGTGGATTGGGGCCAGCGCAGGATCTGGGTCGTCGACCGGCACGATCAGCGCTATGACGGGCGCGACCATCGCGACTGGCGGCATCCGGTTTTCCCCGGCCAGCCCGGCTATGTCAGCAATCCGTACCGGACCCCATGGCATCCGCCCTCCAACGTGTCCGCGCTGCGCCCGCCCGTCGTGCGCCGGGGTCCGCCGCAAATCGTCCAGCCCGCCTTCCTCCCCGGCACGCCGCCGCGTCCGCCCGGCTGGAACCGCGACGACCGCCCGGATCGCCGCCCGGATAATTCGCGCCCGCTGCTCTCAACCACCCCCGGTCACTCCCCGCCCGGACAGTTTCAAGGCCCGATCGTCCAGCCCTTGCAAGGCCCCTTGGTCCAACCGTTCCAGCAACCCCTGGTCCAGCCGCTGCGGCCCCCGCAAGCCACGCCCCCGCCCACCGACCGTCGTCGCAGTCCCGAGCCGCCGCTGCGGGAGCGCAACCGCGATGATCGCACCAGCCGCGGCAGTGAACCCAAGGGCACGGACGGCACCCGGACCAGCCCGCCTCCCCCCAGCTCCATCAACAACGGGGTCCGTTCGACCAACTCGCAATTACCTCCGCCACGCACGCAACCTTCCGACGACGACAAAAGAAAAGAGCAGGACAAACGCGATTAGGCCGGGCTTGGGTGGGGCGTTCCTTGCGGACGCCCCAGGGCGTCGTCAAGCGACGCTCCTCCTTGGATTGACTGCGGGGCCGCGAATGCATCCAACCTTGCAACCCCATGATTGAACCCAATGGCCGTGAACAACGCGTCCTGCTGCGCGACATCGCGTGGCGTGTGATGGCCGAGCGCGGCCTCGCCCCGGAATTTTCCCGCGCGGCCACCGCCGAACTCGAAGCCATCCACGCGCCCGCCGCCGCGCCCGCCGCGGGGACACGCGACCTGCGGGCCCTGCTCTGGTGCTCGATCGACAACGACGACTCCCGCGACTTGGACCAGCTCTCCGTGGCAGAAGCACTGCCCGGCGGCGCGGTGCGGCTCTGCGTGGCCGTCGCCGACGTGGCCGCCCTGGTCAAGAAGGGCTCCGCCATCGACGCCCACGCCCGGCAGAATACAACCTCGGTGTACACTGCCGCGGAAATTTTCCCGATGCTGCCGGAGAAGCTCTCGACCGACCTCACCTCGCTGAACCCCCACGTCGACCGGCTGGCCATGGTTGTCGACATGGTGTTCTCCGTAGGCGGAGAGCTGCAGAAATCGGACGTCTATCCGGCGCTGGTGCACAATCGCGCGAAGCTGGCCTATCCCAGCGTCGCGGCCTGGCTCGAGGGCACGGGGCCGATGCCGGCGCCGATCGGCGCGGTCCCGGGCCTCGAGGAAAACCTCCGGCTGCAGGACCGCATGACCCAGCTGCTGCGCGACCGCCGGCAGGAAAACGGGGCGCTTTCGCTTGAGACAATCCAGACCAATCCCGTTTATGCCGGCTCGATCCTCAAGGATCTCGTGGCGGACAAGCCGAACCGGGCCAAACAGCTGATCGAGGACCTGATGGTCGCGGCCAATGGTGTGGTCGCGCGCTTTTTCGCGGCAAAGAAAATCCCGTCGCTTCGCCGCATCGTCCGCACGCCGACCCATTGGGACCTGATCATGGAAATCGCCGCGGCACGGGGTACGACGCTGCCCGCCGAGCCGGACGCGCCCGCGCTGGAAAAATTCCTCTGCGCCCAGCGGGCGGCGGACTCGCTGCGCTTTCCCGACCTGTCGCTGACGATCATCAAGCTGATGGGCGCGGGCGAATACGTCGTGGAGCTGCCGGGCCAGGCCCCGACCGGGCATTTCGGCCTCGCGGTGCGGGACTACACCCACTCCACCGCGCCGAACCGCCGGTATCCCGATTTGATTTCCCAGCGCATGCTGAAGGCCGCCATTTCCGGCGGTCCCTTGGCCTACCAGCCGGCCGAGCTCGAAGCCCTCGCCGTGCACTGTACCGATCAGGAAGATGCCGCGAAAAAAGTGGAGCGACAGGTCTCAAAATCCGCCGCTGCCCTGCTGCTCACCGGCCGCACCGGCGAGCGGTTCGACGCCCTGGTCACCGGCGCCTCCAGCAAGGGCACCTGGGTGCGCCTGCTGCACCCACCCGTGGAAGGCCGTCTCATCGGCGGCGAGGAAGGCCGCAAGGTCGGCCAGACGCTCAAGGTCCAGCTCGTGTCCACGGACGTGCAGCGCGGGTTTATCGACTTGAAGGCGGTCAGCTAATCCATTTCACGCAGAGGCGCAGAGCACGCAGAGACTGAGTGGATCAATGGTTGGATCCAGTGCGTTTTCTCTGCGTCCACTGCGCCTCTGCGTGAAACCCGCCTTGGTTCGATAATCCGCGGAATCCGCGGCGGCTTAATCTCACGCCGCCGGCGAAACCATGCCCATCCAGAACAGCTGCTCGTTGCCCACCTCGAGATCGTATTTGCGGACGAACTCCAGCCGGCCGTCGCCGCCGATGCGGAAGACCGAAAAGCCCGCCGACACGGTGCGCACGGCGGCGCCTTCGGTTACGCTGAGCGTCCGGACATGCGCGGTCACGAGCAGGCGGCCGCTGGGATCGATGTGAAAGGTGCGGTCATGGATGCCACCCGTCTCGATGTGCTGGATGGCCGTCGGCTCGCCGGTCGCCTGGTCGACGGCAAAGACCGCCACCGAATTTTCGCCCATGGCGGCGAGCGGTTTCCCCGGCTGAGTTCCAGACGAGTCGAACCGGTTGACGGCATACACAAAACGCCCGCTGGGATGGATGTGAATGGTGCCCGCCAGTTGCCGGGTCGCGCCCGGCACCGTCAGCGTGCTCTTGGTGAAAGCCGGCTCCGGCTGCAGCTGGTCGCCCTCCATGCGGAACAGCGAGACCACATTCTCCCGCTCGCGGGACACGTACACCCACGGCTTCGTCGGATGGAAATCGAGGTGACGGGGGCCAAAGCCAAACCCGCCGCGCGGCGCAATCGAGACTTCGCCGGCCAGCATGCCCCGCTCGTAGCGGAACACCTTGAGCGCCCCCGGATCCTCGGGATGGCCGGCCGCGGCGTCGTTGCCTCGCGTCACGAGGATCACCATGCGGTTGTTCGGCGCTACCCGCACCTGGTGGGCGTAAATGCCGGCATCCACGGGAGTCTTCTGCTCCACCTCGGCCCCGAGCGTTCCGTCAGGTTTGATCGCGTAGATCCGCAAGGCGCTGGGGATATTGAACGCGACCAGCACATGCTCGGACGGAATATCCGTGCAGCAATGAATCGGCCGCGACGGCAGGATGATCCCGGGACCGTGCGGCGTGAGGGCGCCGGAGGCGTCGATGCGAAAGGCATTCAGGTGGTGGCCGCCCGCATCACTCGACGCGACATAGAGAAAACGCCGGGAGGCGTGCGGCCAGACATACTGGACGCTGGCCGGCAGCGTCACCTCACCCCGCTTGGTGAGCGCCGCTCCCGCCGCCTCCACGTCATATTGGAAGAGCGTGCGGCCCACGCTCGCATAGAGAACGACCCCGCCCGGTTTCGTCTGCGCCCGCAGCATCCGCGGCGCCACCGCCGCGGTCCCGAGCAGTGAAAGAAAAGTCCGGCGGCTAAGCATGGTGGTTTTGGGGTGGGGATTCTCTGATCTCGGGTTCGGCTCTTATCTCAAGGATTCGCGTCGCACGGCGAGGCAGGAGTCAAGGCCTCGGCTCGACGTCTTCAGATCCGCCATGGTGAATCATTTTCTCTTTGTGATCTCGTCGAGGTTCGGCGGAGGACCTGGGATTATGCGGATGTTTGCTTGTTCTATTTCGGAGATCTTCCGTTTGAGTTCCTCATCATTTGGATGCTGCTTTGCATATTCCTTAAAGTGCAGCAGAGCCTTCGCCTTGTCGCCCTGAACAAGATAGGCGAACCCCAACGTGTAGTGCGCTTCAGGCACGCCCAGTGCCAAAGCCTTCTCCAAGTATTTGATGCCATCCTTCTGCCGTGCAGCTGTGGTAACAAGGAAGGCGCCGTAATTGTAATTTGCTTTCTTGTCATCGGACTTGAGCTCAAGCAACCGATCGAAGGCCTTGAAATACTTAACGGCACAGCCCTCGAAATCCAGGTTGTGGCCCATCGCATTTGCGAAGCCATCACGAAAGAGAAGTTCTGGATCATCTGGATATTGCTCTACGGCCGCATCAAGCGTGTTAAGCAACTTCCTCAAGTCGGCCTCGACTTGTTTTCGTTCATCGGCCGATGAAAACCGAGGGGGAAATTCTTGAGCATGATGGGCGATGCTGCCGAGAGCCGTATCGATTGAGTTGAGGCTGATGGTCACTTGATCGGCAAAGGCGATCGGACCGGCCAGCGCGATGACGGCTGCAAGGAATCGATGCATAATTTCGCGACGTCCGTCTGGCTTCCTAGGGCCGGCCGTGCGCCTTCAGCAGCTCGGAAACCAGGACGCCGCGGATTTTCATCCCCGCGATATTGCAATCGTCGATCTCGACGTTGGAGAGGTTGACGTCGCTGAATATTGCGCCGCTCAAGTTGATGTTCGTGAATTTTGCCTGGGAAAGATTCACGTCATCGAACCGCGCCCCCTCCAGTTTTACGTCCGAGAAACTGGCCCCGGCCAGATCGGCGTTCGTGGCGACCAGCGTTTCCTTGGTATCGCGAATATTCATGAGCAGCAGATCCGGGATTAAGGTCTCGATGCTTGACGCAAGGATTTGCGCCGCCCCGCCAGTCAATAGTCAAGGCCCGAGGTGCTCGCAGGCTCCCTAAACGCGATCCAGAGGAACGTGCGGTTCAGAAGGAAGCTCGGCATGGATCAGATCGCCGGGCTCAACAACCCCGCCTTTCAGAACGATGCCCATGACTCCGGCTTTTCGGATAAGCTTTCCGCTCTCATCACGAGACAGCACGGCTGACATCAACCCCGGCAGAAAATGGTCAAGCTGCGCGCAAGGATTCCGGAGTCCTTTCACTTCGACAATCGCTTCGGCGCCGAGATGTAGGCGCGCTCCAGTCGGAAGGCCCAGTAAATCCAGGCCACGGGTCGTAATATTCTCGCCCATCTCGCCAGGGAGAACCCTGAAGCCGGCAGCCAGTAATTCCTCGTGAAGCTCAGCGTGGATCAGATGCACCTGCCGCAGATTCGGCTGAGTCGGATCAACCGCCACCCGCGAGCGGTGCTTAACGGTCTCGCCGGCGTGGGCATCACCTTCCACCCCGATCCCGGCGAGAAGACGGATCCGCTCATCCTTCTTCTTGCTGAAGCTGTGCGTGCCGCTCCGACTAACAGCGACTACAACGCCGGTGGCTTTCATCTGTCTTTGCCCAACGTTTAAGCTGAGCCACGGCTACGGCTGGCGCGTCGGCTGCTCCGCAGCCGGCGTGACAGCTGTGGCCGTTGACCCAGGCGCCTTGTTCGGCGCCTTAAGATCTTTTTTTAATTCTGCGATACGCTTAATGAACTCCTCTGGAATCACCGCGACTTTGATCTTCTCCCGTCGATCCCTCTTTTTATTTAGCGTGGACATGAACGCCCACTTCTTTGAATCCATTTCCAAGATCTCAGTTCTGGCAGTCGGTTTAGCCTTCGGATCCGTGGACAGTAGAGTCACTGTATTCCAAGCGCCCTTCTCAATGCTCCATGTCCCCTCTTCATACATCCATTGAGTCCTGCCGAGTGCACTGGCTTTCATGGTATTCTTATAGGTTCCGTCTGCGCATACTTGCGTGTAACTGGTCACTGTGGCCACTCCCAGCCCGATGCTTAACTTGAGCGACCAGATGCCGACGGCCATCTGTCGCAGTGACTCGTCGTTTTGCAGAGCTGGAGGAGCCGAAGTCGCTTCAGCCACGGTGAAAGAGGCAAGGAGCAAGGCGATGGTGATGGTGATTTTCATGGGAGGCATCCGCCCATCAGGGCCTCAGCACCGCGAGCGGCGCGAGCGTCACCGGGCCAAGCAGGCCGGAGGGGCGCGGGGGCCACTTCGCGGCGCTGAAGAGGCCGTCGGGTCCGCGGTTCGTCGCGATGCGGGCCGGGATGTTCGTGTTGTAGAATTTCTTCCACGAGGGGTCGCGGCGGTCGAGGTCTGCGATGCGGTTCGCCGAGAGGTTAGTCACGAGGACTTCGAGGGTGTTCTGGTCCTTGAGCTGGGTGGCCGGGATCGCGACGCGGAAGGGCGCCTTCATGAACGCGGCGATTTCCACGCCGTTCAGCTTCACCCGCGCGCTTTCCGCGACGTGGCCGAGGTCGAGTTGGTACGCCGGGGCTCCGCCCGCCGGACGCGCGAGGCTCAGGGTGTAGGTCGCGGTACCGGAAAAGGCCTTCACGGTCTCGCCACCGAAGTCGGTCCAGGACTTGAGTTCCACAACCTCCGTCGCCGCCGGCAGCGCAGGGCCGCCGCTGGTGAATCGCACCGCCCACGTGCCACCGAGCGGACGGGCCTCGCCGGGTGTCCAGTAGGCGTAGGCCGGGCCGGCTGTCGCGGTCGTGAAGGTCTTCAGCATCGTGGAGTCGCCGGGGGCGAGCTCCACGTAGGCTTCGACCGCGCCTTGCGGCGTGTTGCGCAGGGCGGCGATGCCGTGCTGTAAGGTCATCGGCTCGAACAGCGCGGCGGTCTTCGTGTCGGGCGCGAGCGGGATCCAGCCGGCGATGGGCGCGGTGCCGCGATTGATGAGGAAATAAACGTAGCCGCCATCATGCGCGCGGCGCTCGAACGACAGGCCGCGGTCCACCAGCGCCTCGCGGCGCACACCGGCGTGGGCGAGCATCTGGTCCGGGTTGCCGAGGAGATAAAGGCGGCCCCGCCCCACTTCCGCCCAGGTGGTCTCATTGTCGTCGGTCTTCGTCGCGCCGAGCTTGGCCTTGAGCTGCTGCAGGCTGGCGCGGCGATCCTCGAGGTTGCCAAAGCCCGGGACATCGGCAGGCAGTCCCTTCTGGAAGATGATGTTCGCACCGGCCTGCGCCAGGGCCACGAGTTTTTCGAGGGTGGGCAGCGGCATCAGCTTCACCGGCGGCACGACGATGGTCTTGTAGGTATTGCCACCGGCCTGCAGCGCGCCGTGCAGCACCTGCACGTCGTTCAGCAGGCGGTCGGAGATGAAGTCAAAGGTGTAGCCGCGGTTGAGCAGCTCCTGGCCGGCCTCCTGCGCCGTGGTGCCCGTCGGGCCGCCGAAGTGCGGCATGGCGCCGTCGCCGCGCTGGGCCCAGCGGTCATGGATCGGATAATAGAGCAGCACGTCGTTCGCCGGCTTCGTGGACTGCAGGAACGACTGCACGTGCGCGACGTAGCCGTTGAGGATGGAGAAGTCGGGCCAGAAGGCGTTCGACGGGTCAAACTCCGCCGAGGCGTAAAAATGGAAGCCGGGCCACGGTTCGCCGGGAGGAGAGAACGCGGTGCCGTGGTAGAACACATGGTTGATGCCGCCGAGGAACGCGGCGTCGACGCGCAGCTTCGCGTCGTTGAGCGTCGAGGAGTAATGCTCGCCCAGCCAGGTGCAGGTCTCGGCGGACGCGAGGAGCTTGCCGGTGACGTGCGCGGCCGACGACGCGAACTTCATGCGCAGCGGATCGGCCCCCTCGGTCTCGGGGATGCCGCTCGCGGCGTAGAGGTCGAGGACGTTGGCCGGCGAGCCGTGGGCCTGGTTGCGGATGAGCGCGCCGCGGCCGGCCGCCCACTTGCGCCATGACGCCATGTACTCGTCGTACATCAGGTCGGAGATCGTCTCACGGTGGTCGGAGATGACGCGCGCGTTCAGCTCCGGGGTGTCCTGACCGAAAAAGGCCGGGAGCTGCCGGCGAAGGTCGTAGCCGCGGCGGCGCTGGAATTCATCGAGGAAATGGTCGGTCCAGTCGGACTCGCCCTGTGAATCGTCGACCTCGTAGGAGTCGGAGAAGTACGCGCGCAGGCGGTTCACATTGTGGCCGGCAAAGGCCTGGTCGAAGCGGGCGATATAGTGGCCGAAGGCGGCGGCGGAGAAATGGTCGATGGCGTTGCCCTCGGCGCCCGGGCCGGCGCGCTCGACCTGCTTGCCGTGCCAACCCTGAAAGAGGGCATAGAGCGTCCAGTTCGCGTTGGCCGGCGCGGTCCAGTCGAGGGTGCCGTCGGCGCGAACCCGGCTGGTGAGATCGAGCTTCTGGCCGCGGTCCGAGTAGGCCATGAGCACCTGGAGCGGCAGTTTTTTCTCGAAGCGCACCTGGTCGAGCGCGAGGTCCTGCAGGTTGGCGTTGGAAGAGAGGGGCTCCTTCAGCTCGCCGATCGTGACCTGCCGCGGGCCGGCGACGCGCACGATGGGCTGCTGGACGAAGGCGACCGGCTCGGAGAGATGGCCGCCGCCGAGGATGAGCCAGGATTTGCGCGCGACGTATTTCGCGGCGTCCTCAGGGCCGACGTTCGGGCCGCCGAAGGGCCAGCCGTTGCCGGTGGCCATGTCGAGGCCGAGATTGAGGCGCTGGCCCTCGTCGAGCACGTACTCCAGGCGCTTCACCCACTGCGGCGAAAGGTAACTGACAAACCGGCTCTCCTCACCGCGCACGCCGTAGATCGGCGTGATCTCGAGGCCGCCGAGGCCAGCCTGGGCGTATTTTTGCATCTCGGAGGTGAAGTCGGCATCGGTGCCGATGTTGCCGAGCCACCACCAGCGGGACCATGGCTTCGTCTGGCTGGTGATCGCGGGCCAGTCGAGGGGGCCGGCCGCCGCCGCGGCGGCGGCGCAGGAGGACGGAGGGACGGAGGCGAGTAAGGCAAAGAGGGACAGAAGACAGAGGACGGAGGGACGGAAGTTCATGGGGTATGGGGTGAGATGTTTTGGCGAGGACAGCAGCGGGGTGCAATCCCGGGCCCGGATAAGTTTCGCGCATCCTCCTTCGCCAAGGCTGCGGCGGACAAGGAGACGCAGGGACGCAGAGCGGAATCGGAAAGTTGAATCACCTTATGTCCGAAGGGTTGCCCTCTGCGTCCCTGCGCCTCTGCGCGAAATTAATGGATCGTAATTTACCCTTCCTTCCACGGGCCGTCCAGCGGCGGGAGGTGGTCGCCGATGAACTCGAGGTTTTCGATAAGGTTGAGTGACCACTGCGAGGCATGGTTGGTCTCGAGCCAGGCTAGCTCGTCCACCGGATTGAGCACGGCCGGGCCTTCCACGCGCTTTGGCGCGATGGGCATGCGGCGGATGTCGATGCGGTTGATGCCGTGCAGCAGTTCGTTCCACGCCCGGCGGGCCAGCGCGGCGTCGCCCTTGCGCCAAGCGGCGTAGGCGGTGAAGCGCGAGTACCACTGGGGATAGATCCCCGTCGCAAATTTCCGCCCCACCACTTTGGCCCGCGCGTCCTCGGTGTCGTTCCAGAGCTCGCACATCTGCAGCCAGGCTTTTTCCCACGCGGGGTGGTCGACCAGCTGCAACAACTCGAACACCGTCTCCGATCCGCCAAAGACACCCATCATGAGCCAGTTGGCTTTCTCGATATCATTGATGTCGAAGAATTTTCCAGTGGCAGGATCGTACGCGAAATTCGGGCCCGAGAACATGCCGTGCGGCATCGCCGCCAGGCTGTCCATGCCGGCGATGATCTTGTCGCGCCACTTCGTGTTGCCGGTGCGCTCCCACTCAGTCATCCAGTTGCTCGCGAAGGCGAACCAGTCCGGGCCGCTCCGCGCGTGCGTCGGATGCGAATTCGGCGGCAGGCCCAGCTTGCGCAGGGGATCGATGTCCACGGTCTTGAAGTCCGCGTTGACCGTCATCCGCATGAGGTCGCCCGTGCGCTCGTCCGCGGTGAGGTAATAATAGAAGCGCTTCAGGCCGGCCATGCTGATGCGCGCCTCCTTGGCGCCGCAGCCCCAGTGGTTGACATTGTGGCGCGACCCGAGCGGCGCGAACGGCCCGAGTTTGTACATGTCCACCTCGCTGGTGTGGCGTGTCATCGCCTCCGCCATCCGGAAGATGTCCGCGCGGCCGGTGCGCAGGAAGCTGTACCAGAGCCACATGTCCGGGACCATTTCCGAGTTCGCCCAGGCGTAGCCGCCGACGTCGTAGCGCCAGGTGTGGCGGTGGGCATCGTACGTGTGCATGATGTCGCCGAAATTCCAGAAACCGTACCACTGCTGCTGCTCGACCTCCTTCTGATAAAAGCCGACGACCTTCAGGAGTTCGTCCTCCAGGCGTGCCCGGTCCAGCGTCGAGCGGTTGGGCAGACTCCAGCGGCCGAAGACGCCGGCCGCGTGGTAATGCTCCGGCGGGCAGACGATCTGCGGCGTCGTGCGCAGCGCGCCGACCAGCTCCAGCAATCGCGCCCGCGGCGGCGTGGCCGGCAGCGCCCAGAGCATGAGTTCATTGGTACGGCTGACCCCGAGCGGAGTGCTGTGGCCTTCCTCCCAGTCCTCGTAATTGATTTCGAGGCCCTGCGCGTGGTCGCTGTAATGACGCAGGTCCATCGGCGGCGCATCTGGCGACCAGAGCCAGAGCGTGAGGCCGGCGACATCCGTGGCCGCATCGGTCACGTCGATCTGCGTGGGATGCATCTCCCAGAAATGCCGCCGCCCGAGCGCGAGCCCGCCGGAAACGCCACCGAGGTAGGCGAGGCCGGAGGAGCGGTGGCCGTGGCCCGACTTGACCCAACTGCTGTTGGCCTTGGTGCGCTTGCGCACGTCGAAGTGGTCGGCCGACGACTGGAACAGCGTGAAGTCATTCCAGACCGCGACGGTCTCGAACTGGCCGCGGCTCTTCTCGTCCATTTCCGCGACCGCCGGCATGCGCTGGCCGTCCAGCTGGCCGGTGAACATGTCCGCATAGGCAAAACCGAAGCGGCCGGCCCAGCCGGGGATGTTGTGGACCGACTCGCCCCACATCCCCTGCCCCTCGCCGGCGAAGCGCACGTGGCGGTTGTGCAGTTCATCGCGCAGCGGCACCTCGAAGCGCACGCCGAGGCCCTGGATGAAATCCTGCGACTGCTCGCCGTCGAAGATGAACGTGTGCACCATCCGCACCGCGTCGCCGCCGGCGTGGAAATAAAGCCGCACGGTGAAAGGCAGCCAGGCGCGGCCGCCGGGGCCCTCGTGCTTGCCGTCGAGCTTCACGACGGTGCGGACCGGGCCGGACTGCTCGACGATCGCACTGCTGATCATGCCGGTGAACGTCTCGCGCCGCGTCACGCCCTGCGTGGCAAATTCCGTGCGGTCCTGCCGCAGGCAGACCAGCCGGCCCGACCGCGCGATCTCGCGGCCGTCGCGCATGATCGACTCGATGATCGCCGGGCCGCTGCGCGCGACGCGGCAGATGATGACGCCCGTATCGATGGTGAATGCCGCCGGCAATTCGCTGACCTTGATCGCCTGGGCTGGCGCCGCCGGCGTGCCGGGGGCAATGGAGAGATGCTCCGCCCGGCCGGTGTTGGCGGCAAGGGAGTGGCCGCTCCACTTGAGCGAGCCGTCTGGCCAAGTGGCCAGCGGCCAGCTCTGTACCGGCACCGCCTCGCCCGCCGCGGTGCGGACCGCAAAGGAAGATTCCTTCGGCACCTGGCCGCGCGGCCAGGGCATGCCCCACGTTGCGCCGGGCAATTCGGCCGGCGTTCCGCCCTCGAGCCAGTGCAGATCAACGGGGCCCGCCCCCGGCGCCGTAGCGGCCGCAGGGGCAGCGGGCGCGGTGGCTGCACCCATGACCGCCGGGAACTGCAGGGCGGCGGCGGCGAGGGCGGAGTTCTTCACAAAATCGCGGCGGGTGAGCGGAGGGGTATTCATGGAAGTGATTGGGGCTAAAAAACCATTCGTATTGCTCGTTCTCGTCAGAATGATTTCACGCAGAGGCGCAGTGACGCAAAGAAAACCCAAGCGAGCCGAGGATATTCCGGTTCTTTGCCCCGCGGCTCTGCGCCTCTGCGCGAAAACGATTGAAAAGATCGCTCAGCCGCCGGTCTTCAGGCGGATGATCGTGAGCGAGTTGGCGGGGAAGCTGCGCGGGAAGGCCGGGCCGGGGATTTTCACGGTTTCCTCGCGCGGCGCGACCTGATTGGGCGCGTCGAAGGAGTTTTCATCATCGGCGCTGGCCGAGGTGAGCACGGTGGCGCGGGCCTCCGCGACGACGCTGGCCGCGCCGCGCAGCTCGATGTCCGCCGCGACCTCGCGGTCGGTCGCGTTGACGACGTCGAGGATCGTCTCGCCGGTCTTTTGATCGAGGCCGGCGACAACGTAGAGCGAGGGTCTGGCGGGAGCACTGGCGGCGGGCGGAGCCGGTTCGAGCGTCACGGGCAGCACGACATCCGGCCGGTTGCGGGCGAAGAGCGCCTGCACGTGATACGACGGCGAGCCGTACACGCGGGTGTTGTCGAACCAGATGAGGTCGGGATTCCACTGCCACGCGCCGGCCTTGGCGAAAAGCGGGGCGTAGGAGGTCATGGTGACGACATCGCTGTTCCGCACGAAGCCGGTCATGATGGCCGCCTCGGCGATCGCGGCGCGCAGGTTGTTGCGCTTGGCCGGGCCGTCGTGCGCGGCGAATTCACCCGCGAAGATCTTCGGGCCGTTGCGGTCCTGCGCGTCGTAGCGGTTCACGTTGTCGAGGAACCACTGCGGCGAACGGTAGAAATGCTCGTCCACGATGTCCGCCGGCGTGCCACCGCGGAACTTGTCCCACGCCAGCTTCCAGCGCGCCTGATCGCCGGCGTCCACGCCCGGCCCGGCGCCGGTGACGATCTGCATGTCGGGGTACTTCGCCTTGATCGCCTTGTAGAAAATCGGGTAACGCTCGAAGTATTCCTCGCCCCACTGCTCATTGCCCACGCCGATCATCTTCATGTTGAACGGCGCCGGATGGCCTAGCGCGGCGCGCTTCGCCCCCCACTCGCTCGTGACCGGCCCGTTGGCAAACTCGATGAGGTCGAGCGCGTCCTGTACGAACGGGTCGAGCTCGGCCAGCGGCACGAGCTGCTTGCTCTGGAACTGGCAGGCCATGCCGCAGTTGATGATTGGCAGCGGTGAGGCGCCGATGTCCTCGCACAGCTGGAAATACTCGAGGAAACCCAGGCCGTAGGTCTGGTAGTAATTGGGTGCGGTGAGGCGCACGGCGTCCTGCCAGCGGTTCCAGTTTTGCGGTCGGGTGGCGAGATCACCGATCGTGTCCTTCCACTGGTAGCGGTTGAGCAGGTCCTTGCCCTCCACAATGCAGCCGCCGGGAAACCGCAGGAACGACGGATGCATGTCCGCAAGCATCTGCACGAGGTCGGCACGCAGGCCGTTGCGGCGGTCCTTCCACGTGTGCTCGGGAAAGAGCGAGACGACATCGAGGTCGAGGCTGCCCGTCTCCGTCGCCAGCACGAGCAGGCGCGCATGCAGCGCGGTCGAGGAACTGCGGAGCATGCCCTCGAGCGTGCGCCACTGCATCCCCGGAGCATCGAAACGCGTTTCGCCGAGCAAGCGGCCGGTCTCGTCCTCGAGCAGCACGCGAAGCGGCGCCGTGCCGCGGGCGCGCACGGTGAACCGATAGTTGTCATTTGCCTTCAGCGCGATGCCGCCAAAGCCGGCGTTCGCCACGCCGAAGCCCTTGCCCGCCGCGCTCACGACCATCCGCGCATAATGGGGATTTTTGGCGTTGAGCGGATCGAGAGATTCGACCGTGAGGTTGCCGTTGGCCCCGCCGCGGCTGACTGGGGCCCAGGAAAAAAGATGCTCCTCGTGCTCGAACGAGCGGTTCTGCACCAGCTCGGCGTAAAGCCCGCCGTCGGCGCCATAGTTGATGTCCTCGAAGAAAATCCCGTGCAGCAGCGGGCTGACCTCATGGCCGGGATGGGCCACGTCGACGGTGATGCGGGTGGCGGGCGCGGCGGCGAAGGCGCTGGCGGCCAGAGCGAGCGCGAGGATTGCGGACAGGCCGGGCATTCTAGATCGGAGCATGATTCGGAGGGAGTTGGCGGATTACACGAGGAATCACATTCGTCAGCAAGGATACAGGTCGTAAGCCGGCTTCGCGCTGGGTTTCTAAAGGTAGGGCGAACCGTCCCGGTGAGCCGCGACTCGTTCGACGGGTTCAGCGCAGGCTCGGCAGGGACGCCTCGCCCTACCCTCGATCCCATTGTGTGATTTCAAATATCACTGCCCTCCATCCAGTACGGCATCGTATTCTTGCACGAGCTTTACGCTCTTGAGTTGGAGGGCGTCCGCGCCGCCGGGAAATTCGGGCCGGGCGCCCGCGGCGAGGTAGAGCGGCGTGTCCGCGCGCAGCGGGAGGATCTTCAGGTCGAGCCCGCGGCTGAGTTCCTCAGGCGTGAAGCGCCACAGTGCGATTTCCCACGGCGTGCCCTTGTAGAAGTTGTCGTTGTCGAAGCGGTCGCCGGCATACAGGCGGGCGACATCGCCCGTGTAGGAAATCTCCAGGAACGTGCGGGAACCATCGAGGACCGACGGCGGAACGCGCAGATTCCACTGGGCCGCGCGGTCGAAGTCAGCGTCTTCCGGCTCCATTGCAACGTGGCGGCGCGGATTCGGATTCATCCGGGCAGGAGTGGAAGGCGCGGCCGGCTTCACCGTCCGGATGTCCACCGTCACCGACGGTTGCGTGACCTTAGCCGTGGACACGTATTGCGTGAAAATTCCGTCGCGGCCCGCATCGCGGAAACCTGTGCCTGGACGCGCCAGCGCGGGGAAGATCTCGACTTTGAGATTGGCTGGATCGCGCGAGACCACGTGCACCTGGTCGTCTGCGAAATAAACATCGCCGGACGACAGGACCAAACGTTCCCGGCCGGCCAAGGTCGCCTTCGCGAGATGCAAGGCCTGCTCGCGGGGAAGCACGATGATCTGCGTGTGCTTGCCACTGGCGTGGATCACATCGATTGCGACATCTGTGCCGGGGGTAATCGTCACCGTCTGGAGTCCGGCCGAAGGACCGTCTTGGTCTTTCGCGACGACCAGCACTTTCGCGCCCGGCGCCTTGAGCGTGTCACCCTTCGGTAGGATGAAAGCGAACTCGGAGCGCAATTCCGGCCAGGCGGCAAAGACCAGCGTGGCAGGATCGTCGAGTCGGCCCACGAGCTCGGCGGTGGCGTATCGCAGCGTCACTCCGCCGACGTCGAGATTCACGGGCCAGTACGTGTAGACGCCGTTCGGAATCGTCACCGGCTGGCTGGGGATTTTCACCGTGCCGGCCGGGAGCTTGAGCGCGACCTGGAAATCCGCCTTGGCGCCCAGCGGGTGCTGTCGCTGGTAGTTGTTGATGAAGATGAATCCGCTCCGGCCGTCGGTCCGGGCGGTGAAGCGCGGCGTGGTAGCGTCTTCCCGATCCTTCGGCATCTGCGTTGGGAAATAAGCGGCCATCGGCGCAAGCTGCGCGCCGAAGTCGTGAAGGAAAAGATGCAGCAGCCGCATCGTCCGGTAAGATTCGTTAAACTGCCCGAACTCGCGGAGCGGCGCCTGAAAGTCATAGGACTTCGCCTCCATGTCGTTGTAGCCATTCCAGACCGACTGGGTTTCCTGCAGCGCGGTGAGGCCGGGGGGATTCGTGCCGCCGTGATACATGTAGTAGCCAAGCCCGGTGATGCCCGCGCCGACCTTCACGAGCGCAGCGGCGGTGGAATCGTCGGCGCCCATGATGGGCCGGCGGTGATAGGCGATCGACATGCCGCCGCCCATCTCGGCGGTGAGAAAGGGGAAGCCATCGTATTTCGAATTGTAGCCCGGATTCTTCGGCGTGAGGTCGCCCATGACATTGTCCTCGGCGCGGATCGTCGTGAAGAAGAAGTTCTGGTTCGGCGGGAGCTCGGTGAGGCTGGCGCTCCAGAACTGCTCGGTGTAGCCGCCGAAACCCGGGAGAAACTCCGCCGGCGGCACCGCGGCATTGTCCCAGCCGGTCGCCGTGTAGAACGGCGCGTTGATCCCCGCCTCGTGCGCCAGCTGCAGCAGCGTCTGCATGTGCTCGATGCCGCCGCGGCCGGGATGATACTCGTTTTCGATCTGCACGCCCGCGATCGGGCCGCCGTCCGACCAAAACAGCCCTTTCAGCTGCCGGCCGATTTCACCGTAGAAAATCTTCACCTTCGCGAGGTAGGCAGGATCGTTGGAGCGCGTCTGGCCGAACTTGACGAGCCAGTCGGGAAACCCGCCGTTGCGCACCTCGCCATGGTCCCACGGCCCGATGCGGACCCAGGCGTACAGGCCATGCTTCCCGCACAGCTCGACGAAGCGCCGCAGATCGCGCTGGCCCGACCAGTCGAATTTGCCCTCGGTTTCCTCGTGATGAATCCAGAAGACGTAGGTCGAGATCACGTTGATGCCGCCGGCCTTCATCTTGAGGATTTCCGTCTCCCACTCCGCCGCCGGGTAACGCGAGTAATGGAATTCGCCCATGACGGGAAACCACGGCTGCCCGTCGAGCGTGAGGTAGCGGCTGTTCGCCGAAAACTCATGGCCGGCCGGTGATCTGCCGCCGACGGCAAAGGCCAACGGCTCAGGTGCCCGGGCCGGCACGCTGGCGTCGATCGTCATCTCCATGGCCGGCACGCGTGAAACGAGCAGGAGGCAGGAGATCGGAGCAAAATGCAGGAGTCGGGATAAGGGGGGCATGGGGGAGGATTTGGAATTGGGAATTTGTGACTCGGAATTCGGAATGCGGAATTTGCAGTTGGATGTTGGGCGCTGGTCATCGCGCCAGCGGGCTTTCCACTAATTACCAATTCCCAATACCTCTGCGACCGGTTCAGCTCCCTCGCGCTTTCAGTGTGAATCCTCCGCCGGCGGTACAAGCCCGATCATCGTCGGCGCATCCCGGTCGCATGTGAGCCAACCGTCGGCATATTTCAGCTCCACGACTTGGATCGAGCTGCGCTTGGTGTCGCGCGCGCTGGAGTCGGCGGCTACGCCGGGATGAACGAAATAAAACAGGAAGGCGCGGTCGCCGCTAAGGATCACCTCGGGGTGATGGCCGCCGTTCTGGTCGTCCTTCCCCGTGCCGGGCTGGTCGAGGAGACTGGCGGGCTGGCGTTCCCAGGTGAGCGCGTCGTCAGAGCGATAAGCTCCGAGGCCGATGTTGCCGAGCAGATCGATCAGCAGCCAGTAGTGGCCGTGCCAGTAAAACGCCAGTGGCGCCTCCCCGCGGTCGCGCGGCAGGTGGGCCGAGCCCTGGTCGGTCCAGTGGTAGAGGTCCGGGCTGTCGGCGTAGTAGGTGGTCTTGCCGGTGCGCTCGTTGTTATACCACATGCGCCAGGTGCCGTTGGGCAGCCGCAGCACGCAGGGATCGATGACCTTGTTCGTGACCAGCGGGAGCGTGCCCTCGTATTTCCACTGCTTCAGGTCGGGGCTCGTGACGTGGACGATATTCCGGGGATGCTCCCAGTCGGGAAAAATGCCGGGCACCACGACGACGAACATGTGATAGAGCCCCCGATCGTAAACGAGGGCCGGCGCCCAGAAGGTGGGCGTCTCAGCGGTGTCGGGGATGTCCTTCGGAAAATCCACCGTGCCGCGGTAGGTCCACGTCGCGCCGTCGGCCGACTCGGCGATACCGATGGGCGTGCCATGCACCCACGTGACCGCGGTGAGGCCGGGGACGTTGGCCCGGCGGTTGGTGTAGAACATCAGCCATTTCTTCCCGGCCCGGTCGTAGATGATGGAAGGGTCGGCCGCGCCATCGAACACCGGGTCGCGAAAAAGCGGCTTGGGGGCGAGCACGCCAGGCTGGTCCGCGCCGGAAGCGGCGAAAGGCGGCAGGGCCAGGACACCGAGCAGCGCGGTGAGAATCAATTTTCCATTCATGGGGCGGACGGGGTTGCCGCCGAGGATGGCGGCGCGGGGTTCCAGAGCAAAGGAGTTTTGCCGGTCGCGTCGGCCTATCGCTCGAGGGTCGCGGCCATCAAGCCGATCACCACGTCGTTCGCCAGCGTACGGAGGGTGAGCGATTGCAGCTCCCGCCCGGGTTCGAGCGGAAGCGCGAGCACCGTCGCCGCGCCACCCGGCACGGCGCGTCCCTGACCCTGGAACGCGGTTTCATCGAGGAGGCGCACGCGTCCGGTCTGCAGGTCGACGCGCGGTGGCAGGGCGCCCGGCCGCGCGAAGGAAAAATCATCGATGAAATAATCCTGGTCGATCGGCCACCAGTTGTCGGGATTGCGGAGCGCGAGGCGGGCGTGGCCGCCGTCGCGGTAATTCACGACGATCTCCCCGTTGTCGAGATGGCTCTGCATCCAGTAAGTCGAGCCCGCCATGAGCAGATAAACCTGCTGCGCGTGGCCGCCGAGCGGCACCGTCACCTCGCGCGGGTAGTTGTCCCATTGCGAGGTAAACACGATGTTCTTCGCCTCGCCCGGCCCCGGCGTGGCCAGCGGCACGCCATTCGGCAGCATGATCCGTCCGCCCTGCGCCGCGGCCGCCGCGCGCAGGCCGGCATCGTTGATGTCGGGCCGCGCGTTGAACGACCCGGCCCAGCCGCCGATGCCCTGCTTGGGCAACGCCAGGGAGACGAAGGGCGAGCGCGGCGCGCGGTACTCGTTGCGGAAAATCTGCGTGACGCGGTCGTTGAATGCGGCCGAGAGGTCGACCGACTCCCATTTTTGAGCAGCTGGAAGCTTTGTGGTCCAGTCGCCCCCCATCCCCTCCGGCCGGGGCCGGGCGGGTGGCGGAGTCGCCGCGGGGCGCCACCAGCTCATCTGTCCCTGCCTGGCCGGGGAAAAGGCCACGGCGCCCGCCGGTCCCGCCGCCGTCTCCGGCACACCGCCGGTCCACGAGATGATCACGTCCTGGCGCGCCGCCGCGTCCGCGGTGATCTCGATGCGCGGTTCGCCGACCGCATCCTCGATCACGCGCCAGGCACCCGGCCGGCCGTTCACCGTCACCCCGGCCACCTGGTCGCGCCGCGCCACGACCTGCAGCCGCAGCTTTTGCGAAGCGCCAAATCTGGGTTCGACCGCATAGGTGTCGACCAGTCCGTCGCGGCGGAAGGTGAAGGTGAGATTCGGGTGCCGCAGATTCGCGTGATCCCATTGCGCGGGAAATCCCGGCACGATCCGCAGTTCGCCCGCCAGTGCGTCCGGCTTCACGCCAAACAAACCCTCGATCAGCGCGCGCGACAGCACGCCGCCGCCATCGGCGAAGTCGCGCTGCGATTCACGGCGATAGACATCGAGATAGTTCATCGTGCCGATGTCGCCCGGGCACATCCCCAGGTACATGCTGGCGAGCAGCGCGCCCTTGGTGAGGCGGAACGCCTCATCGGCCCGGCCCGCCTGCCAGTAGCCGAGGGCGGTGTGCGCGATCTCGGCCAGGACGACGTTGTTGACCGACCACGAGTATGGCATCCAGTCGGACGTGGCCACGACGTGATAATCGTCGTCCGCCGGCACGCCCGGGCCGCGGATCGGCAAATGGGGAATCTGCGTGTCGACCTGCCGCGTCATCTGCCACGCCTCCTGCGGCGTCGGCACCTCGGAATCGATCGTATGATAAAACGACCACACGGCGGCGTCCGGATGCACCAGCTGCCGGCCGAGGTAGTCCTTGTACTCGGCGAACCCGCCGTCGGGGAGCCACAGGAGTTCGCGCATGGCCCGCGCGATCAGCGCGGCCTCGCATTCGTAGGGCGCGTCATCGTGCCCGAGCAGGCGCGCGAGCCGCGCCGCCATCTTGTTGTGATAATAGTTGTAGGCCGATCCATGGGTCGTGCCGCCGCCGCCATACTGGATGTCGTCGCCGGCCCAGATGACCGTGTAGGCCTCGTAGAGCGGCAGCTTTTCCGGGCCGTATTCCCGGCGGAACAGCCGGCGTTCCCATGCGAGGTGCCGCTCGATCACCGGCCACATCTGCCGCGCGAACGCGCGGTCGCCGGTCCACAGCAGGTGACGGAACACCGCGTCGATGTAGACGGTATTCATGTCGTAGTGGGAATTCGAGATGTCGCCGTTGCTGTGCAGCGCCGCCTCGCTCCGCGCGAGATTCGAGGCCTCGTCGGGTGGTGGAATTTTTTCCGGGACCGGATCGGTGTTCTGCCGCGTCGCCCAAGAGGAAAAATGCCGGCGCGCCCGGTCGTGCCAGCCGAGCTCGTCCATCACATAGGGCCCGCGCCAGCCGAGCAGCTTCGTCCGCCAGGCAATCGCCCCGTGCATCACCGCGCCCTGCGTTTCGTCCCACACGCCGTCGGCCGCGATGTTCAGCGCCGGAACCGCGGCATTGATGTACGGATCCGGCGTCTCGACCGTGACCTGTTCGCGCAAGGCCTGAAAATGGGCGTCGGTTTCGGCGAAAACGCGCGGCAGGTCGGCGGCGGTGTAAGCGGGCAGGAAACTCACCTCCGGCGGCCGGCGGTCGAGACCCGGGCGGTCGGCCGTGACCTCGAGATAGACGGGCAGCTCCTCCTCCTTGACCGGAACGTCGCTGGTGCGCTGCACGGCGAGAAACAAGGGCGTCCCCCCGGTCCGCAAACCCGCGCGGCCCACGACGACGGGCGCGGCCGTCGCGCCGCCGGACGAGGCCAGCAGCTCGGCGAGGGACGACCACTTCGCCGCATCGGCGACCGCCAGCTGCGCCTCGACGGGTCCGGTTCCCACCAGCGTCGCCAGGGGATGGTGCAAGGTGAACGCGCCGCCCTGGATCGTGAAGGTGTCCTCGCGGCAATATTCGGGCCGCAGTTGGAACTGCGGCGTGAGCGAGGCGCCGCCGGCCAGGTCCCCGTCGCGGCTGCCGCGCTGGCCGTTCAAGCCGCCATAGGCCCAGACGAGCTCGAGGTCGGACGGCGTGCCGGCCACCGCCACGCGCAGGATGAGCCCGTCCGTCGCGGCCAGCGCGAGCACGGTGAGATTCAGGACGCCCTCCGCGCCCAGCAGCGGATCGCGAATCTCATAGAGCATCATGCCCGGCCGATAGCGGGTGACGATCCGCTGCGCGTCGTGGAGCCACTTCACCGCGGACGCCGTCCTGAGCCCAAGCCGCAAATTTCCCCCGCGACCCGGCAGGTAAAAGGTGAACTCGGGCCTGTCGCCGGCGTCGAAGCGCGCCGCAGTGTTCCTCCCATAAAGCGGCCGGTTGAAAAATTCCGCACCGTTTTCGATCACAAAATCGGTGCCGTCCGGGCGGTAACGGAGCGGGCGCCCGATGTTATCGACGAGATTGGGCCGCGGGCCGGACTGCGCGATCGCTCCCGGACCGGCCGCGATGAGCAGCAAGCCCGACACGGAGGCGAGGGCGCCACGGATCCAAGACAAGCGACGAAGGAAAAAGCGCATAATGAAGTCTACCGGATCGACGTAGCGGGCAAGGTGACGTGGCTGGGTTTGGTGGGATCGGCTCGAACCAGCCTCCTTGCGTCAGCTGCTACATCGAGTCCTGCATAAGGTGGAACGCGTTGTTTGGCCCGATCAACGTTTAGATGCAGACGGAGGTTCTCAGCGCGTTAGGGATAACGCGCTCCACCTTAAGGCCCCCGAGTTCAGAGTTGGGTCAGCGCGAGCTTGGCGGCGAGTAGGTCTGGCGTGGACGCGAGCGCGGCGGAAAATTCCATCCGGGCTTTGTCCTTCTCCCCCAGTCCGCTGTGGCCGAGTCCCGCGATGTAATGCGCGGCGGCCGCGCGGCTGCGGGGGCTCGCTCCGGCGCGGCCGCCGGCACCCGGGCCAGCCTCGGGCGCGTCGGTTTGTTTCAGCGCTGCGGCTCCGGAAGCGACCAGCTCGCGGAAGATCGGCTCGGCGCGGTCGTTTTGACCGAGCTGGCGGAAGGCCAGCGCCTGATAATACCGCTGCACGCCGCGGGTAAGCACTTGGTTGCCGAAGCCTCCACGTCCACCGCCACCACCGGCCGGGGCGGCGTCCGTCAGGGCGGTCACTTCCGTCCAGCCCTTGCGCGCGGGCTCGTGCTGCCCGAGCGCCTCCTGCGCGCAGGCCGTCCAGTACGTGAGCTCGGCCTGGCGGGTGTTGCCGGGGGTGGCGCGCAGGTTGGCGGGATATTTCGGCGCGGCCTCAAAGTCGGCCAGGGCCTCGCGGTATTGTTTCGCGGCATAGCGCTGCAGGCCGCGCGCAAGATGCGCGTCGGTCCAGGCGTCACCCGTGTTGAAGCGCGTGCCGCCCTCCCAGATGCTGAAGGTGCGGCCCTCGAGCAGCGCGATGGCCTCGTCGGGCCGGCCGGAAAAGGTCTTGAGGGTAATCAGGCTCGCGAGGCCCTCGTCCTTCTGCACGACGGCGGCCTGGTGCTTCTCAAGCAGCGTGAGCCGCTTTTCCACCGGCGTGCCGGCGTCCGCGTAAAGCTGGTCGAGTTCGGCAAAATGCGTCGGGTAGGCATCGCCCAGCGCCACGGCTTTTTCCATCGCGCCGATGGCCTTGGCCCTCATCTCGTCGCCCGGCTGGTGCGACCAGGCCTGCGCGAGGTTGCGCCACGTGATCGGAAACTTCGGGTCGAGCGCGGCGGATTTTTCCCAGAGCTTCACGGCTTCGTCCGGCTGCCAGTCGAAAAGCAAGTTGCCGAGGTAATACGGGGCGCGCGCATCCGATGGATTCGCCGCCATGGCGTCGCGCAGCACGGGGATGGCCTCGGACTGGAAGGGGAAAGCATAGTCCGGAGAAGCATGCGCGGCCATCAGGCGAAAATTCGTCGCCATCTCAGCCCAGCCAAGCTTTTCCGAAAACTCCCCGAGATAATAAGCAACGATCGGAGAAACCTTCTTCTGGCCCGACACGGCGGTCGAGAGCACCTCAAAGCCGTCGTGCCAGAGGCCCGCGTTGGCATATTCTGCCGCGGTTTCCTGCGCAGTCGCGTCGTAAGCATTGAGAGTCGCAAACAGCGGGCGAGCATCGTCGGTGCTTTTCGTCAGGAGCCAGTGTTCGGCCATGAGCCGCACGTCGAGCGGATCGGTCTTCCGGGCCCCAAACGCGAGGACCTCCAGCGCCTCCGCCTTGCGGTCGAGGTGGCGCAGCGCGGCGACCTTGATGCCGTAGGCGCGGACATTGAGCGCGTTGGCGTCGAGCGAGCGATCGGCATAATCCAGCACGGCGGCGAAGTCGCCACGCATGGCTGCGATTTCCGCGAGAGAGAAATACGCGGGCGACTTCCATTCCTGGCTCCAGGCCGCCTTGTAGAAGGCGTCGGTCGCCTCGGCGATCTTGCCCTGGGCCTTCAGCGCGACGCCGAGATGATAGAGCGGCTCGGCGTTCTTCGGCGTGGTGTAGTTGAACATGAGCCGCTCGAGCGCCTTGCGGAAATGGGCCTCGGCGTCGGCGAACTTCGCGCGCCGCAGATCGAGCCGGCCCATGCCGGTGTTGGCCTCGATGTCGCCCGGGTCGCGGCGCAGGGCTTCCTCCCAGAACGGATCGGCGTCGAGCGTGGGACTGTGGAATTGATCCGCGCGCTGCCCGGCGAGGAAGAGCTCCTCCTCGCTCTTGATGTCCTTCGGCGCCGCCGGCGGCACGTAGATCGCCGGCTGCGGCATTGGCGCGAGGCGCACGGGCGAATAGGCGATGAGCTCGCGTCCGCCCGCAGAGAGCGAGGCGCGCAGATCGTGCTCATCCAAGCCCGCGGGCACGGCGAACTGCTTCACGTAGGGCTTGCCGGGGTTGATGGCGATTTTCTCCTCGAGCAGCACCTTGGTACCCGCCGTGAAGCGGACCGTCGCCGCCGGGAAATCCTTCGTGGTGTTGAAGCCGAATTTTGCGCTGCCGTCCTTCACCTCGAGGTTCACCGCGGCGTCGAGGTTGGCGTTCTTCACGCCGCCGATGTCGCGGAAGGGATACCAGTTCATCTGGAACGAGCGGGTCTCGAACGGCTGCAGCCAGGAGTAGTCGGGCTGATTGTCCGAGTAGGCGCCGACCATCAGCTCAATATAGGGGCCGTCGGTGTCGGTGAGAATGTCGTCCCACAGCTTGCCCCGCGGGCCGTTGCCCCAGGTCCAGAATTTCTTTCCGGGCACGACATGGTGGTCCGTAACGCTCATGGTGCCGGCGTTGCGGCCGTGATCATAACCGGCGAAGAAGTCATCCTGGTAGTTCCAGGCGAACATCGAGTTCGAGTTGATGTGGTTCTTATACCAGCTCACGTCCACACCGGCGGTGAAATCGGAGCCGCTGTAGCGCTGGTGCGAGATTGGCCATTCGGAGAACTGGTTCTTCGCGTGGAAGGTGACCCACTGCGTGCTCGGCGGGAAGATGATCTGGTAGGAATCGTTGGCGGTCACCGCGAGATTGGCGAAGCAGAGCATGGTGTTGACCACGGGCGTGCGGTTCACGATGCGCACGGAACACTCAAGCACGGAGCTGCCGGGGCGCAGCGTGTAGCCAACGGCCCAGCGCATGCGGTGGCGGACCTCCTCCTCGCCGACCCAGATGGTGCGGCTGCCGTCGGCGTTTTCCTCGGCCTTCCATTGCACGGGCAGGAACGTGCTCGCGCGGTGGTGGTGCGGAATGTTCCACTCGATGCCGCCGGAGATCCACGCGCCGATGAGGCCGATCAAGGCGGGCTTGATGACATGCTGGCGATAGACGAAGTCGTAATTGTTCGTCTTATCGAGGGCCGAGAACAGCCGGCCGCCCAGCTCCGGCGCGATGCCGATCCGGATGTAATCGTTTTCGAGGTAAACGAGATGATAGCTCTTCTCGCCCAGCTTATTCGAGAGATTGTCGTAGAGCGGATAGGGATAGGTGCGGCCCTCGGCGCCCTGCGACGCGCGGCCGAAGTAGAACATCGGGTTGGGGTCGGGCGGCAGCGAGAGGTAGGTCGGGATGGTTTCGTCGACTTCGCGCAGCGTGACGGGGGCGGCGGCGCGGACTGAAGCGGGGGACAGGAGGCCCGCGGTCGCCAAGGCTATGGCGGGCAAGCAGGTGACCGTGGACAGGAGGAGCAGAGGGGAGCGCATGGGGGTGATGAGGTTGAAAGAGATTGGGATTGAAGGTGGGGCGTGTTGTCCTCAACGCGCTGGTTTGGGGCGGAGTCGCAGAAGCGCGTTGGGGACAACGCGCTCCACCTTTGTCATGGCTTCCGCGCGGGGGTCAGATAGCCGAGGCGGGCGGGGAGCACGTTGTGGTGCGCAAGCCTCATGGCTGCGACCATGTCGGGATAAGGGCGGTCGGTGACGTCATTCGCATCATGGCTTCGGATTGCAATCAGGCCGGCAAAGAGACCGGGGAATCACAAGCCCGCGAGGCGGGTGTCCGCGTCGCCGAAGTGGTCGAGCTTCACACCCATGCGGTCCATGATGCCGAGGTAAAGGCTGCACAGCTTGCGGTCCTCGTCGCCCCGGTCGCTGTAGTCGAGCACGCGGCCGGTGGCCAGCGCGCCACCGAGGCCGCCGGCCGTGACGATGGGCACCTTCTTGTTGTCGTGTTTCGTGCCGGAAAACATGTTCGACATGAACATAATGCAGGAGTTGTCCAGCACGGTGCCCTCGCCCTCGGGCATGGCCTCAAGCCGCTGCGCCAGGTAGGCGAGCTGGCCCAGGTGGAAGCGGGCGATGCGCTCGTAGCCCTCCGAGGTGTCGTTGTGGGAGGCGCCATGGTGCGCCTCGCGCACGTCCAGGAACGGATAATAGAGGGACGAAAGATCGCGGGCGAGGATCAGCGAGGCGACGCGGGTCTTGTCGGTCTGAAAGCCCAGCGCGACGATGTCGCACATCAGGCGCGCGTGCTCGCGCAGGTCCTCGGGCAGGCCGTTGTCCGGCCGCTTCATGGTGAACACCGGCTGGCTCTTGCCCCGGGCGCGGTCCTCAGCCTTGTCCTTGTCGGCGCGCATCCGCTCAATGTTTCTTTCCACCTCGCGCACGCTGGAAAGGTACTCGTCCAGCTTGCCCTTGTCCGTCGCGCTGATCTGGCGGCCGAGCTGTTCGGCCCGGTCCTTCACGCGGTCGAGCACGCTGGTGTTGCGCAGGGCCCCGCGGTTTTCGAACAGGCTGTCGAAGGCCAGCGAGGGATACATTTCGTTGGGCACCGGCGAATCCGCGTTCTGCCAGGAGATGTGCGAGCTGTAGGCGTTCGAGAAGTTCGACTCGTGGTAGCCGGTCATCGGCTGCTCGCAGGCCAGCACCATGCTGGACTGCAGCGTGTCCTGGCCAACGTGGTTGGCGATCACCTGGTCCATGCTGATCCCGCTGTGGACGATGGCGCCCTTGGCGAAGGGGACGCCGGAAAGCAGGTTCCCGGTCTGCGCGGGGTGGATGCCCTGGCCGGTGGCCCGCTTGTTGAAGAGGCCGTTGATGACATTGATCTTTCCCTTCACCGGATCGAGTGGCGCGAGTGACTTGCTGAGTTCCATTTCCGCGCCAGCACCCTTCGCCCACCAGTGGTCGGGGTTGACGCCGCAGCCCATGAACAGCACGCCGAAGCGCTGGGGAAAGAGGGACGCCGCGCCGGCTTCGGCCGCAGCAACGGCCGCGGAGGCCGTGGTCGCACCGGGCAACGACTCGAGCCACGGCAGGGCCATCGTGACCCCGACGCCCTGAAGGAAGGTCCGCCGCGAAATACTGCCGGGGTTGGCCGGCGTGGGAGCTGGGGTTCGCTTCATGGTATTTATTTTTGGGCGAGGTCATCGCGACCCCGCTTGGTTAGAAACTGCGGACTGGTGACGATGCTATTGACCAGATTGTCGAACCGGTAGCCATCGGCCGCCAGCTTGCGGTGCATTTCCTTGACCAGCAGGTCATCGGAAACCAAGAGACTGCGGCCCAGCGCGTAGGCCAGCAGTTTGCTGCTAAGATTATCGACGAAGTCATTCTGGCGCTTGTCGCGGATGTACCGCCGCAAGCCGTCCAAGCCCTCGCCTTCGAAACCGCCGGGGAACGTGGCACGGGCATCGACGATCCGGCCCGCCAGATCCTTTTCGCGCCGGTCACCGACCGGGCCGAAGCCTTCAAACGCCAAACCGAGCGCGTCGAAACGCGCGTGACAGGCCGCGCAATTGGGATCCGCCCGGTGGCGGGCCAGCATGTCGCGGAGAGGCAGGTCCATCTTGGCCTCGTCCTTCGGCAGTTCCGGTACCGACGGCGGCGGGGGCGGAATGCGCTCGCCGAGGACATTTTTCACGACCCAGTTGCCGCGCTTCACCGGACTGGTCCGCAGGCCGGGAGCGTTCTTGGTCAGGAACACCGCCATCGGCAGCAGGCCGCCGCGATTGTATTGGCTGGCATCCGCAATCTGCACCCACTCGTCGGGCGAGGTGGCTGTCACCGGGATCCCGTAGTGTTTCGCCAAGGCGGAATTCACAAAAGTGTCGTGGCCATACAACAGGTCGAGGACCGGACGGTTGTTCTCAAACACATCCTGCAGCAGGCGGACCGGCTCCTCGAACATCGCTTCCTTCAACTCGGGGGTGAATCCCGGAAAGCGTTCCAGATCGACGGTGCCGATGCCCTCGAAGCGGCGGAAATCGAGCCAGTTGCCGCCGAACTCCACCGCCAGCGCCCGGCTGCGCGGGTCGTGCAACATGCGCCGCGCCTGCGCGGTGATGACCTTCGGGTCATGCAAATCACCCTTCGCCGCGTGGGCCAGCAGTTCCGCATCCGGGATGCTCGACCACAGGAAATAACTCAGCCGGCTCGCCAGGTCATAATCTGACAGCGGCTGGATGCCCGTTGCGGCCCCGATCAGGTCGATCCGGTAGCACAGGTCGGGAGACATGAGCACGCTCACGATCGACTCGCGCATGGCAGCCTCGTGATCCAGGCCGTCCTTCTCCCGCATGGAATGGTAATACGCCAGGATGTCATCCTTCTGCGCCTTGGTCAGCGGGCGCCGGTAGGCCCGGGCCGCGAATTGCAGCAGCGACTCCAGGTGGCTCGGCTCGGCATCGATCCGGGCTTTTTCGGTCCAGCGGATGGTGGCATTAACCCAGTCGAAATAGTCCGTGATCGCCTTGATCCCCACTTCGCCGCCGCCCTTCGCCATGTTCAGGAAGCCGGCCTTGAGCTGCCGGATCTTCGCCTCCGAGGTGACAGTCTTGTCCTCCGGTTGCACGACCCCCTCCGATTCAACGGTGCCCAGCGCCTCGCGATTGCTGCCAAACTGAATGTACATGCGGCTCGTGGTCGAGGCGACGAAATCCATTTCGCGCCACATCTCGTCCAGCGCCTTCTGCCCCTGATCGTCCAGCAGCAGCTCGTAGAGCGGCTGGTCGTCGCGAAAATAGCCCATCACATTGTGGAAGCCTGCGCTCAGATAACGTCCCTTATCCCGGGAAGTGTTGAAATAATTCCGCCCGCGCTCCTGCTTGTAGAACATGTCGGGGAACACGCTGCAAAACCGGCCGAAGGCCGCCTCGTAGCGCGCGCGTTCGCCGGCGGGAACAGCCAGATCGGGATCACCCGGCGTATTCTTGACGAGCTGCGTGCGGCCGGGCCCGAACTCGCCGGCGGCACCTGGTTCATTGGCCACATCGGGCGGGACCGCCGGCGGTTCGCCCGCGACCTGCAACTGGGCCGGATCGAAGGTCCGTCGGTGGGTCGCATACTGGACATTTTTCCAAATCAGCAGCGGCTGCCGGCCAGGGGGGACGTTGCCGGCGGTGATATTCAGGAAGCGCGGCTCAACCTTCTTGCGCAGCTCCACCACGTAATTGCGCATCTGTTCACAACCCGCGCGCGCCACGTCGGGTTGGGCTTTGTCCGGCGCCGGCAATTCCCGCCAGAGGGCCTGCAACTTCACCAGCGGGCCGACCTCCTCCTTCGTGCCCTCGAGCGTCGCCTGGATGATCGCCAGATACTTCGCGCTGACTTTGCCCGCGGCGGCGAAATCCGCCAGCGTGGCCTTCGGCTGGCCGAGCGCCGCCCGGTGCTTGAAGCGCCAGGCCGCCTGAAAATAGTCGGCGTAATCAATGTCCTGCCGGTGGTAGAGATCGATGATCTGCTGCACGCAGTATTTGTCGCGGTCCGTCTCGACCAGCATGGGATGGGACGCAAAGGCGAATCCGTCGGGCTTTAGAAACAGGTGGTCGGCCACGTCGCGCGCCGCCTTCAGGTATTTGTTCAGCAGGGCCGGCGACATGGTCAGCGACTCGCCCGAGTTATCAAACCCCGCCATGTTGGACGGATCGGCCGGAAACTCGCGCGTGGGCTTGAGGTCAACGCCCGTCAGGTCGCGGATGGTGTAATCGTACTCCGCGTTGCTCAGCCGGCGCGCGAGCACCAGGCCCGGGTCGCCGGCATTGCGCTGCGTCTCGTAATCATGGAGCGCCTGGAACCAAGCGACCGCCTGGCTGCGCACCTGCGCCGAGGGATGGAGCTTCGCCTTGTCCGGCGGCATTTCCTCCGACTGGAGGCGATCGAGCACCAGGTCCCAGCGCCGGCCATCCTTCAACACCGCGGCCAGCGAGGCATAGGAGGTGAGATCCAGTTCCGCCTCGGTCTTTTCCTTGCCGTGGCAGGTGACACAGTACGTCTGCAGGAATGGATGGACGCTCGCGCTGAAGCGGTCGTCGAGCCGGCGGAGGGCGTCATCCGCGCCGCGGACCGGCAGGAAAAGCGCGGCCACGACTGTAACCGCGAGAATGAGTGACGAAGGGTTCCGCATGGGCGGCTGGGGCTGGGGCAACTTGCAACAGATGTTTAACGCGGGCCCCGATGAGCGTCAATGAACCTCATGCCCCGAAACTGGCTTTTGTCGTTTGAAAAGGTGGAGCGCGTTGTCCCCAACACGCTCCACCTCGGCTCACCACTCCAGCACGAGCAGCGAGACCGCCTGGCGCGGGAGCATGAATTTCAGCGTGGTCGCGCCATTGGCGACCGTGACATCCGCCGGTTCGGTGAGCGAAGCGAGCTTGCCGGCCTTTTCCATGACGACGTACTGCGCCTGGTTGGGCGAGGTCGGCGAGCCGAACTTCTTCCACTCCGTGAAGGAATTGCTGTGGGTCTCGTCGATCCGATAGTGGCTGAGCTTCGCCTTGGCGACACCCGCGGGCAGATGATCGAGCGCGAGCTCCACCGCGGCATCGGGGCCGGCCACATCGTCGTCGTGGTAATGCCAGACCATCACGCAGAGCTTGTGCCCCTCGAGGCTGGAGATCGCCGAGACATCGGGCGCGCCGCGGACGCCGTCGCGCATGATGGCGTCGAGCGCCACCTCGCCCGTGCTGGTGGTCGCCACGCGCTGGCCGCCCATTTTGCTGAACATGCGGTAGATGTTGAACACCGGCAGGTCGATACCGGCGCTCGACACCGTCCGCTGGCCGGCGAAAAAGGGCTGGTCCTCAAACTCGAAGGACCACGTGAGCGCGCCCTCGAGGTTCACGCCGCGACGGTCGGCCAGCAGGTATTTGCGGGCGAAGACGGCGGCCTGGTAGCTCGAGAACATCGTGGTGTTGCGGTAGCCGAGCTGCGGGCCCTGGCAGGCGGCGCAGCCGTCCGGATCGGACTCGCCGATGACGATGGGCTTGTCCTTCAGCTCCGGCACGGCGGCGATCAGCGCGAAACCGGCGTCGGCGGTGCGCAGCTGGTTGGCGATGCCGAGGCGCACGTGGCCGTCGACAAACCCGGGCGAGCCCTTGGCGTGGAAGGAGACAAAATCGGTCTTGGTGCCGGTCTCGCCCGTCGCGTAGTTCTTGCCGCGGGCGACGTGCGCGAGGAATTCCTCCATGAACTTGCCGCCGGCACCGGCGACATCGGGCCCGCCGACCCGCGCGGTCGGGAGGGCGCGCAGGACGCCCGCCACCGCGTAGTCGTGGAGCTTGCAGAATTCCTCGACGGTGCCGTGCCAGTAGCCGGCGCCGTTGGCTTCGTTCCAGACCTCCCAGTACCATTTCTCGACCTCGGCCCGGCCGTAACGCTCGACGCAATGCTTCACCCACTGGTAGGCGAGCTCGCTCCATTTGTTGTAATCCTTCGGCGGGTAGCCCCAGCCGGCGCCAATGTTGCCGGTGCCGGTGCCCGGCCGCCAGGCGTGCTGATAGGGTTGCGGACCGGTGGTCATCGCCTCCGGCATGAAGCCGAGCTGAGCGTAGGGGTGCACGCCGCGGGCCCGGTAGGTGTCAAAGATGCGGTCCACGATGGTCCAGTCGTAGATGGGCCGGCCGGCGGTGTCCTCGGTGTAGACATTGGTGCTGCCCCACTTGTAGGCGGGAGTGCCGTCGCCGGTGTTGAGCAGGTTGTGCGCGCGGAAATACATGTCGTCGGACCGCAGCTCGCCGATCTCGCCCAGCAGTTTCTTGCCGTCCTTCATGTAGGCGTAGTTCGGCTCGTCGGCGCCGAAGAACTTCCAGATCGGCTTCATCTCGCCGACGGGTTGCCCGGCATTCACATGGATGCCGACGGGAAAGGGCGTGGTCGTGGTGGCGTACGCAGCCTTGGTGTCAGCGGCGGCGGCAAAAAGGCGGGCACCGAGCACGGTGAACGCCAGACAAAACAGGGTGCGAGGGTACATAATGGGGTTCGGAAAGCCTGCCCTCCGTCCACATCGGGGCAACCGCTTATTTTTAGGCGCTAACTGGTCACTTCGATCCCGGAATTTTTAGCCACAAAAATTCCGGAGGGCGTCCGCGAGGAACGCCCCCTACACGCGCGCTACTTCTGCACCTTGGGAATGCCGATCTTCACGTCGAAGTCGTAGAGGCTGATCATCATGAATTCCTGGACCTTGGTCCACGCCTGCAGGCGGGCCTTGGGCAGGCCGCGGGTGAACTCACCCGAGATTTCAAGATATTCGGGCGGGTTGCCGGCCTTGCTCAGGGCCGAGCGCAGGGCCGAAGACACGCCGGCCTCGCCGCCGGCGTCGTAGGGATCCTGCAGGAGGAGGACCGGCTTGGTGAACAACTCCGGATGTTGCGCCGGCGAAAGGGCGGCGAGACGGGCCTTGTCGTGACCAAAATACCAGCGACGAAGCTCGCTGGCAAAATTCACGTATTCGGGCGGGAACGGCGGGGGTGGCGGTCCACCGCGTCCGCCCGCCGTCGCGGGGGCCGCGGCGGTGCCGGCGGCATCCGGCTGGGTGCCACTCACCGGGTCGGGGTCTCCATTGGTCGACGGAGCGGCATCCAGCGCGCCCATGCCCTGCTCGGCAAAGGATGGCACCAGCAGGCCCCGCTGCGCCAGCGGGCCACTCTGCCCCGGGCCGAAATTGATCATGAAATCCTGCGTCTGCTTCATGGTGCTGTTCGCCACCTCTCCGCGATCGATGGCCTCCCGCCAGCTCTCGGGCTTGCGGCTCCACTGCTCCAAGTCGGTCGGGGCGTTGATCGCGACGGCGCAGCGAAAATCATCCGGGTAAAGCTGCAGCGCGCGCAGGGCCAGGTAACCGCCGAAGCCCTGGCCGAGCAGCGCGACCCGCTTGCGGTCGACATTGTAGCGGGCCTCCACCCACGTGATCGCGGCGCGGATGTCCGCGACGGGAATGCCGTCGAGACTCTCCCGCAGGGCCTCGCGAAACCGCGTGCCGAAGCCGGCGGAGCCGCGATAGTTCACCTGCAGCACGAAAAAGCCCATGGCCGCGAACATCTGCGCGTCGTGGTTGAAGCCGGGGGCATCGCGGTCCCACGGCCCGTCATGACACCAGACCAGCAGCGGCGGCTGGGTTTTCAGCGGTGTCTTGGGCACGGTGAGGTAGCCGGTGAGATGAACCCCCTCGGGCGTATCGAAGGCAAAGGTCGTGGCGGCGTTGGTCTGGTCCGGATCCACCGCCGGCGCGCGGCGGACGATCTGCACGAGCCGGTTTTCGGCGCGATGATAGAGATAGTAGCGTCCGGGATCGCCCACACTGGAGGCGAAGACAAGAAACCGCGTGCGCGAATCATCCCAGTCGATGAGCTGCACGCTGCGGCCGGGAAACTTGCCGTCGAGCGTCGCCTGGAGGCCAGCCAGTTCGGGATCCAGCCATTGCGCCGCCGGCTCCAGGCCGGCGACACGGACGCCGACGAGCCGGCGCTGCTTCTGGTCAAACACCAGGGCCGGGAGGGAGCCGGACGTTTCAAATCCCGCGAGATCGAACGCGGGATGCTCGACCGCCAGGGCCGTGCGCTTCGCCGTGCGGAGGTCGAGCGCGTAAAGTCCGTAGGTGTCGCGGCCGGCGTTGGAGGCGAGATAGAGGATGTCCGGGTCGTAGTCGAAACCGACGGGAAAAGTGCGGGTTCCGAGATAATTGGCCGGGGTGACGGCATCGCCGAAGAGTTTGTCCAGCTCCTTGCTGGCCCGCCGGCCGGGAGACGGCAGGGAAATGAAGCTCTGCCCGGCCCGGTCGATGGGGTCCCAGATTTCGATGCGGGCCTGGCCATTCCGGTCGTACAGCAGACGGCCATTGACGTCCTGCTCGTGCAGCACCTGCCGCTGGCCCGTGCGGACATTGATGCGAAACAAGCCGGTCGCCACGCGACCGTAAAGGGAGGGATCGGCGCTGCCGGAGCCCAACGCCGGACGAACCGCCTCGACCAGGATGGAGTCCTGCACATCCGCCGCCAGGTCGATCACGCGGGGCTGACGCGGCAGCCTTTCGGTGCTGCCGTCCGGCAGCGGGAACAACAACACGAGATTTTCCTCGTCAGCCAGTTTCATCAAATGCCGGCCGTCGGCATCCACCGCATAGACCACGGTGACATTGGCGGGCTCATGCACGCGCCGCACATCGACCTCGTCAAGCGAGGGCATCTCGGCGGCAAAGACCAGCCGGCCGGGGCCGACCCAGCGGAAAAACGGCACGCGCATCGGCGACTTCTCGTGGTCCCGCGAATCGCGGATGACCACATCCCGGCCCACCGGCAGGACGGCCTTTTTGGTCGGATCGTCCACATCGATGATGACGATCATGGTCAGTTCTTCCTCGTGCACGGTGTAGGCGAGGTGATGTCCGTCCGGGGCCAGCGTGGCCTGCTGCGTCCGGTCCGGCTGCAGCCACGCGGCCAGATCGCGGGAGGTCGGCGCGGCGGCGTGCGCGGGAGAGGCGAGCCACCCCAAGCAGGCCGGGAGCAGCAGCGGCAATAAAGTCCGACCACTAAATCGAGGATGGCTGTTCATGGCGCGGCTGCGGGTTGAGCCATGGCGGCCAGATTCACGCGCAGTTGTTCAAAGCGGGTTTGGAAGGCGGGGTCAGTTCCGACCTTCAGGCCGCGAACAATCAATGCCTCGGCCTCGGGCTTGAAGCCCTGCCGGGCGTTAAGCCAAGCGGCCTGGTAAATGAGAGGGGCGTTGCGCGGGAAATAGGCCACGCCTTCGTCCAGCATGGCCAGATTCTTGCGCGTGAACGCCGGGACGCTGCGGGCCCATACGTCGGCGGTCAGGGCATACATCTCCAGGAGCGCCGGCGGCTGCCGCCAGGCGGTGACCAGGGGCTGGAGCACGCTGGTCGCCTGGGCTGCACTGAGGCGGCCGCCGGGCGCGTCGGGGGCTTTCTGCGCCTCGGCATAGCGCAGTCGGGCCAGTTCGTAACTGGCGCGCGGCCGCACCACCCCGCCCTGCACCGCGGCCTCGAGGAACTTGCGCGCACCAGCGTCATTGCCGGCGTCGCACTCGCAGAGGCCGATCACGGCCTGTAGGCGCGGATCGCGTTCGCCCTTGTCATAGGCACGCATGAGCGTGCGCCGCGCCTGTTCGGCGTATTTTGGCACCAGCTGCGGAAACCGGGGCTTGACCCAGCCGATTTCCAGGCGCTCGAGGTCGCCCTTGATCCGCGCGATCTCGAGATCCGTGGCCGGGCGTGGCGTCAGGCGCGGCAGCGCGGCCAGCTTGCCGGGCTTGAGGCGGAGCGTGCCGAGCACGGCGTTGGAAAGATAGTCGCTCATGCGTTCCTGCGCATCCACGTAGCCCAGGCCGAAGCATTCCCGGAAGACCTCCTCGGTGACCGGCTCCGCGCTGGCGCGCGCGACAAACTTCCAGAGCGCCGGCTGGCGCGGATGATCGTCACCCTCCATCGCCCAGCGCAGGAACAGGGCGGCCTGGCCCCGCCAGAGCGCTGCATCGGCGCCCGGTCCCGGCGAGGAAAAAAACTCGGCCAGCGGCAGCAGCGACCGCGGATAATCCGGATCCCTTTTCAGATTTTTGGTTTCCGCGGCGGAAACCCACTCAACGGGACTCAAGGTGATTGGATTCCGCTCGAAATCCCCCGCGTCATACAGATCCACAAAACCTTCCACGAACCACGCGGGCGGGGACGGCGTCCGGCTCTTGATTGCGTACCGGATATAATCGGGCGTCAGGGCCAGCTGGGCCTGTGCAAAGCCCCCCTCCTCCAGAATGAAAAACGCCGAGGTCGCATCCCGGTCGGTGAGCCGCAAGTTGGGCATGGAACGGTAGCCGACGCCCCGGCTGGACCGGCGGCTCTCCCCGCCGGCATCTTTCCCGTCCCGCAACAGGTCCGCCACCACTTCCTGCGCGACCACCGGCTTGCTTTCCTCGCTGTAAAGCACCGCGGTGTCCGGCACGGCGCGCTTCGCCTGCAGGTCGGGGGGCAACATCACGGCAAGCAACTGCTGCAGCCGGTACATCTCCTCCACCAGGTGCAGGGTTGTGCCATCGCGGCAGCGCGAGAGCACCTCCAGTCCGGGAATTTCCACATATCGCCAGGGCGGTCCGTTCACCTGCTCCGCCACCATGAGCGGCGGCAGCTCGACAAACCGATCGGGCGCCGGCGCGTCCTCCGCCGCCTGTCCACGGCCGGCAGCCAGCCCGGCGATTGCCAGCAGGCAGAGGGGCAGACGGAGGGGCGACATCAGGGGGTGGGACGTTGTCATCGGGGCGGCGGTTACCCTTCACCTTTCGCCGGCATCATGCAATCCCGCGCCGGGCCGGACATGGGGCATGGCTGCTCGGTCCATTGGCTTCTTGTCTCAGTTTTTTGCGATCAGTTTGGATCCACGCGGAGGCTAACGGCCCGAGCAAGCTCGGGCCCTACAGCTGATTTATTGTAGGGTCCGACCTTGGTCGGGCCGTTTGTCATTAACGCGAACCGGATCCGATGGCGGCCACCGGCTTCGCTTTGTCCGAGAAATAGGATGCGAGCGGATTTCCCGGCAGGCCCTTGAGCCCGGCGACCACGAAGGTGGCGTTGAGCTCGGCACCCTCACGGTTGGGATGAGTGTGCTCATCCGGTGTCGGCTGCGGGAAGAGTTTCATCACCGCGTCATGCCCGATCTGGTCGTAGCGGTCGGCGATGTTGCCGTTGAGGTCAATGAACCCGATTTTTTCCGCCGCCGCAACTTGCGCCGCCCAGCCGGCATAGTCGGCGGCGTTGCGCTTGATCTTGCCGTCGTCAGTCCAGATGCGGCGCGGAATGAGTGAACACATGATCGGCGTGGCGCCCTTCGCCTTGGTGTCAGCGATGAACTTCCGCAGGTACCAGCCGTAGGTGTGCACGACCTCGTGCTTCTTGGTCATGACGTTGTCGATTTCCTTCGTCTCCTCGCCAATACCCTTGAGCGTGCCGCGCGCCCGAAGCGGCCCGGGCGGCTCGTCGTTGAGTGCGTAGTCGTCGTTGTGACCAAACTGCATGAGCACGAAGTCGCCGGGCTTGAGCATCGGGATCACCCGGTCCCAGTTGCCACCCGTGAGGTAGGTCCGGCTGCTCAGGCCGCCGACGGCACGGTTGACGAGGTTGACCTTGGCCGGATCGAAATAGGCCGCAAGCGGCTCGCCCCAACCCCACTGCCCTTGGGCGCCGAGGCCCTGGCCGTCGCCCGCACCGTTGCGGACCGTGGAATCGCCGATGAGAAAAACGGTCGGGAGCTTCGGGTTGGCGGGCTCGGGCTGGGTCATGCGGGGGCGGGCGGGCTCCGCGACGCGCTCCGCCGGGGCGGCCGCAACGGCGGCGCCCTTGGGCGAAAGATACTGCGCGAAGCGTACGCTGCGCAGTGCCTTCAGGCCGGAGACGACCGTGGCGGCGTTGTAGTCCGCGCCCTCCTTGTTCGAATGCGTGCGGTCCGGCTGGTAAAGTTTGCCCATGGCCTCCTGCCCCATCTTTTCATAACCGTCGGCGGCGAGGTTGGTGAGATCGACGAAGGCGTTGCTGCCGGCCTGCGCGATTTCCCGGGTCCACTTGACGTATTCGCCCAGCCCGCGCTCGACCTTGCCGTCGGTCCAGTTGTTGCGGACCGTGACCGAGACGAGAATCGGCGTGGCGCCTTTCGCCTTCGTGTCGGAAACCATCTTCCGCATGTACCAGCCGTAGGTGTGGACGACCTCGTGCTTCTTGGTGACGACGTTGTCGATTTCCTGCGATTCCTCGCCGAGGCCGGGCAGCGAGCCGCGGGCGCGCAGCGGACGGTTGGAACCGGCGGGTTCCTCGTTGATCGCGCCGCCGTCATTGTGACCGAACTGGATGAGGACGTAGTCGCCGGCCTTGGCCTTGCTGATGATATTTTCCCAGGAGCCGTCCGTGATGAAGGTGCGGCTGCTGCGCCCGCCGCGCGCGCCGTTGAAGACGTTGATCTTGGCCGGGTCGAAATAGCCGGCAAAGGGCGTGCCCCAACCCTGGATGCCGGTGTCGCTGCCGGGCGCCGCGGTGGAATCGCTGGCGATGAAGAGGGTCGGCAATTTGGGATCGAGGACCACCGCCGGCGCGGGCGGCGGCGCAGGCGGCGGCGCCACGGTCTGGTCGGCCGCCCGGGTTGAAGACACAGGCAGGGCCAGGCCCGCGAGCAGCAGGAGGCCGGTGAACAATGATTTCAGGGAGGGGGGGTGCATGGGGAATTTGGGAAATGTTTTAAACGCAGAGGGCGCGGAGACGGAAGGAGGGCTTAGATCCGATGAATCTAGTTCGATCTCCCCGTTATCTCTGCGTCCTCCGCGTTAAAATGGTTTGCGCTGAAAAATCAGTTGCCGCGCGGGGCTTGGGTCGCGCGGCCGGGGCTGGCGGGGACGTCGAACTTGTCGGGATCATCCGGATGCGCGGGGTTGAATGAGCCAAAGTCGTCCACGATGTATTTTGCCAGGTCGAGCTTGTTGTCCCGGATGCCCTGGACGATGCCCTTGGCCAATTCATAGGCGCCGTACGCGCTGTGATGCGTGGCGTCGCGGCCGCCGCTCTGGAGCACCCAGGATTTTTCCGGCCCGAGAGTCTCCATGAGCGTGATGCTCAAGGCGGTGAGATCGATGAAGGCCACGCCCTCCTCCTTCGCCACCTGGCGCACGGCCTCGGGATAATCGCCGTGCGAATTCTTCACCTTCGCGCCGTCAAACTGGTGGCGCTGCATCGGGTTCACGATGACCGGGGTGGCGCCGCGGCGGCGCGCCTCGGCGATGAAGGTCTTGAGATAGGATTTGTAGGTCGTGTTCGCCTCAACGTACGTCTGCGGCCAGTTCGCTTTACTGTCGTTGTGGCCGAACTGCATGATCAGGTAGTCGCCCTTTTTCATCTGAAGGAGGACCTTGTCGAGGCGCAGCTCGGTGATGAAAGACTTCATCGTCTCGCCGGACTCGGCGTGGTTGGCCACGACCACCCCGGGCTTGAAAAAGCGGGGCAGCATCTGGCCCCAGCTGGTGGTGGGCTCGCGCGGCTGGTCGGTCACGGTGGAATCGCCGATCACAAACACCGTGGGGAGATCGTCCACGCGGTCGATCGTGACCGCCCCGATGCTCGGATGGGTGTCGCTGAACTCGAGCGTGAGCTTGTCGTCCCAGTGCAGCACCAGGCCGTTGGGGCCGTTCTCGCGGTTGTTCAGCTCGACATGGTCGTTGCCGGGCGCATTCAGCGGCGGGGGCGGAACCTTGGCGTTGCGGACGTTGGCGATGAAGGTGCGGGTCTCGAATTTCCCGGCGGGCGTCCGCACGCGCTCCAGCATGAGCCGGCGCGACTCGGACTTGATGGTGGTGATGGATTCGGCCTGGGCGTCGCCGAGCGCAACCGTGACCCGATAGCTGCCCTCGGGCACATCCACGGAGAAAAAGAACGGTTGGTCGCTGGTCACAAAGCCGTCGTGGAGCGGATCCGACCCGCCACGCTCGAAGGCGGTCGGCTTGGTACCGAGGTCAAAGCCGTAGCCGGAAGCGGCGGAATAAACCGTCGCCGGCGTCACCGCCACATAACCGGGCGCGGCCTTGCCGCCGAAGTCGAACTTGAACGACGTGGGCGCCGGAGGAGCGGCCGGAGCGGCGGGAGCGGCGGGAGCCGCCGGGGCGTCAGCGGCCGTGGCGGAGGACAGGCCGAGTGCAAGAGCGGCGAGACCGGATGACAGGAGCCGGGTGACCGGGGACGGGGGACGGAGCGGAAGAATCATGGGGCGGAGGGGGATTTCAAACTTGGCAGGAAGTGCGTGTGACCGCACGGCTGAAATTAACCGATGACCGGAGGCAATGAAGCACGACGCACCGGCCCTGAACAGGTGACCGGGGTCTCCGTCTTTAAATCGCCTTCTCCGGATGATGCCCTGCGGGGCTCGGTTGTAGCGGCGCTCCACGAACGCCGATTTTCCCAAGCCGGCGGTCATAGACCGCCGCTACAATAGAAATCAAGGCGTCGGGACATGGCGCAGCGCGGCGACAATGTCGCCGGGTACGGCGATGACGGTGCCGTGGCGCATGCGTACGGGCGTGCCTTCGTCGGGGAAGCTCATCTTCGCGTGCACATCTTCCCAGGTCTTGAGATCGCGCGAGCGCAGCGCGCTGTAGTGCTTCTCCGTGTACGCGTCGAAATAGATGAGGTAGTCATCGCCAATCTTGATGGCCGTCGGGCCCTCGGACCAGAGCTTGTCCGGGGTGATCGGCGCGGACAGCGGGCCGAACGGCCCCTGCATGTCGTCGGTCTGGGCGATCTGCAGGTATTTCCGGGCCGCCGTGCCCGTCGCGTCATCCTTGCCGGTCTCGTCCTTGACGATGAGATAATAATGCCCGTTCGCCGGGAGGAACGTGGCGTCGATGACGCTGAAACCGGGGTCGTAGAAAAGCTTCGTCGGGGAAAACTTCACGAAGTCCTTCGTCGTGGTAAAATAGATCTTGTGGTGGTAGCCCTCCACCGCGCCCGTCACCTTCGCAGCTGTCGCGGGGGTGGAGGAGTTCTCCGGGATGGTTGAAGCCCAGAAGATAATGAACTCCTTCCGCTTTGGATCGTAGTGGATTTCGGGGGCCCAGGAATTCCGCACGGTGGGCTCGTGGGCCATGACCGGGATTTCCCTTTCCTCCGACCAGTGGACCAGGTCCTTCGACGAGGCGTAGCCAATGTTGTTTTCGTTCCAGCCCGACGTCCAAACCATGTGGAAGGTCCCGTCGGGCCCCCGCACGATGCACGGATCGCGCATGAGCTTCGAGTTGCCGACCTTGGGCGCAAGGTAGCTCTTGCCGCCGTTGAGCGACTCCCACTTGTAGCCGTCCTTGCTCCAGGCGAGGTGCAGGCCGTCCTCGCCGTTCTTCGTGAAGTAGGTGAAAATGTAGGCGTCGGAATTCGTCTCGGCGCGGACAGCGGCAACAAGTCCGCTCAAAACAAGAACCAAGACAGCCAGACGTGGGAGGGTTTTCATGCAGGGTTGATTTGGTTTCGCACAGAGGCGCAATGGCGCGGGAGCCGGAGGGATCAAAGAAGGGAATCTGGCACTCAGGCGTGAACCATCAGCTGTGTCCCTGATTCCTTGGTTCTCGGGCTTGGCTTCGCGCCGCCGCGGCTCTGCGTAAAATCCTGGTTTGCTCAGTCGCCGAGCGGGCGCTCGTTCGTGAAGTTCGGGCTGGGCGGCATGACGAATGTGTCCAGTGAATCCGGATGCGAGGGATCAAAGCCCTTGAAGTCATCCTTGATGTGTTTCGCCAGCGTCAGGTGGTTGTCCCTGATTCCCTGGACGACGATCTGCGCCAGTTCGTAACTGCCATAATTGTCGTGGTGGGTCGCATCGCGCTGGGCGCCCGTGCCGGCAAACGCGAGGGGGGCCTTGTCCTTCCCCAGCGCCTGGTAGAACAGGATGCTCTTCGCATTGAGGTCGACGAAGGCGACGTTCAATTCCTTCGCCGCCTGGCGCGAGGCCTCGGCGTAGTCGGACAGCGTCGGCTTGAAGCTGCCGTCGGCGTTGTAATTGCGCCGCTCCATCGGAGACACGATCACGGGCGTCCCGCCGTGCGCGCGCACCGCGTCGACATGCGTCTTGATTTCCTGCTTGTAGGTGGTGAAGGGACCGCCGGTGCCCGGCGCGATCTGCTTCTGGTCGTTGTGCCCGAACTGCATGATCATGAAATCGCCGGGCTTCATCACGCTCAGCATCTTGTCGAGGCGCCGGCGGCTGATCGAGGCGCGGTAGGTCTCGCCGGACTCGGCGTGATTGGCGATGGCGATGTCGGGCTTGAAGAAATTCGTCAGCATCTGGCCCCAGCTGTTGAAGGGTTCGCGCGATTGGTCGCACACCGTGGAATCACCGATGATGAAGACCGTGGGCACGTCGACCTTGGTGATCTCAATGCCGCAGACCGCGGGATGGGCATCGTTGAACTCGAGGGTGATCAGGTCGTCCCAGGCCCAGCCTTCCTGGATGCTTTCGCGCGGCGCCTTGAGGTCGACCACGCCGGCCTTGATGTCACCGATGGCGGTGATCTTGGGCGTGCGGGTGTTCACGATGAAGCTGACGGTCTGGAACTTGCCGGCCGCAGTGTGGACCTTCTCCGCCATCAGCCGGCGCAGCTCGGCCTTGATCGTGGTGGTGGACTCGCCCTCCTTGTCCCCCAGCGTGACGGTCACGCGGTAATTCCCCTCCTCTGCGACGTGCGCGGAAAAGAAAAAGGGCTCGTTACTGGTGATGAAATCATCGCGCAGCGCGTCGCCGCGACTGAACAGGCCCGTTTTTCCGGCCCGGTCCACCGCGCTAAGCTTGGCGCCGGCTTCGAAGCCGAAGCCACGTTCCTTGCTGAACACCATGTCTGGCGTCACCTTGGTGTAGCCCTCGGCCACCTTGCCGGAGCCAAAGTCGAATTTGTAGACGGTGGTCTCCGCCGCGGAGGACCGGGCGGGAAACGTGAGCGCCGCGAGGGCGAGAAGCGAAAGCAGTTTGGTCGCAGGATTCATGGGATTTTCAGGGTGGGTGAATTGCCGGGGGATCGGCAGCCAGACGTCACGTTCGACGCAGGCGGGGGGGTGAAAGTTGTGCGCCAATTCGCCGGAGTCCTCAACTGTGATTTATACGAACCGCTCCAAACCAGTTTCGCGCCGAGGCGCAGTGACGCAGAGCGGAACCAAAGCCGGAAACCAGAGCCGGGTAATTCCTGACGGATTGGTTATTAATTCCCTCTGCGTCACCGTGCCTCTGCGCGAAAACATGTCCCAGCATTTCTATCGTGCGAGGGTCAGGCCCAGCAGGCCGATCACGACCTCGTTGGACAGCGGCTTGATCGTCAGCGAGAAGAGCTGCTTGGCGGGATCGAGCGGCAGGTCGAGGATCGTGGCGGCTCCGCCGACGGGCTTGCTGGTGGCGTCGGGGACGTAGATTTTTCCGGTGCCGAGTTCCACGCGCAACGGCCGCGGACCCGGGACCTGGAAGGCATAATCGTCCGTGAAATAATCCCGCTCGATCGGCGTCCAGTTCGTGGGATTGCGCAGCAGCAGGCGCTCACTCGTGCCGTCCCAGTAGCCCACGGTCACCTCCGCGTTGTCGATCTGGGTCTGCATCGGGTTGGTCGTGCCGGTCAGCAGCAGATAGGCGTGCCGGGCCCGGCCTGAGACCTGGAGGGAGATTTCCTTCGGGTAATGGTCCCAGAGCGAAGTGAACGCGGCGTTCTTGGCCCCCTCTTGTGGCGGCATTTGAAAACGCACGCCGGACGGCAGGGCCAATCCGCCAGGGCCGCCGGCCACCCGCCGCAACCCCGAGTCGTCGACCGCGAAGGTGCGCGAGAAAGTATCCCACGTGCCGAGCCCCTGCTTGGGCACCTGGAGCGAAGTGAAGGGGGAGCGCGGCGAGAGATATTCGTTTTTGAAAATCTGCGTGACCGGATCGTTGTAGGCCGATCCCAGGTCCACTGGCCGCCAAACGGTTTCCGCCGGGGCGGGAATCTGCCAGTTCACCACGTTATCAGCGGCCGCGCCGGCCTCGGCCAGGTCCACTCGCACCCGGATCGTGCCCGGCAACAATCCGGCCGAGGTAAACGCGATCTCGGTCGATTCGCCCAGCGCGGGAATCTTGATGGTGGCGGTGCTTTTCTGGCCGCCAACCTCCAGCGTGGCCCAGCGCTCGATGGCCGTGGCCGTGTTGTTGCGCACGCGGAAACGCACGGTCTGCCCGTCCTGTTTGGCCGAGGGAATAATTTGCAGGGGCAGGCGGACCTCAAAGTCGACCGGCATCCACCAGGTCAGGTCGTCCTGCCGGACCTTCGCGAATACCGTGTGCCAGCCGGGCAGGCCGTTGACCACGCCGGTGAGTTCCTTGTCCCGGGGGGCGGCGGACTTCAGCGCATTCTGCGGGTCGAGAATCTCGAGGACCGTGGCGGGTGCGAAATCCATCCGGAACGGCCGGTCGAGCACGGTCATTGTCACCGGACGGGGACCCACGGTGGCGCCGCCAACCCAGCGGATACTCACCTCGTAGCGCGGGGCGGCCACCGTGGTCACCACCTCGATGACCGGGGCGCCAATCGCATCGGCGACGATGGTCCAGGAGGCCGGCTTGCCGTTCACCTGCACGGCGGCCACCCGTTCGCCGCGCGCCACGGAGCGCAGGCGCAGGCGCATGGGTTTGGAAAATTTCGGCTCGATGACGAAGCGCTCCGACTGGCTGTTATCGAGGCGGTAATTATAGCTCACGTCCGGCGTGCGGATTGAGGCGTAGGCCCACTCGCGCGGGAAGCCGGGGCGGATCAGGAGCTCTCCGGCGAGCGCATCGGGCACGATGCCGAACAGGCCCTCGACCAACCCGCGCGACATCATGCCGGTGGTGTCACCGAAATCGCGGTAGGTTTCGCGGCGGTAAGCATCGTACTGGGAAAGATTCGGCAGATTACCCGGCGAGGTTCCGAGGTACATGGAGTCAAGGATCATGCCCTTCCAGAGTTTCCAGGCCTCGTCGGTCCGGCCCGCCTGCCAGTAGGCCAGCGCAGTGTGTGCGAGCTCGGCTGGCACGACGTTGTTAATGCTCCATTCGTAGGGGACCCAGTTGCTCGTTGGCAGCACGTACCAGTCGCCCGCGGGGACGCCGGCCCCGCGCACGGGGATGTGCGCGATCTGCGTGTCGATGTAGCGCAGCGCCTGGTAGGCTTGGAAGGCATCGGGCACCTGCGAGTCCATGGCATGGTAAGCCGTCCACAACGCGGGCGCGGGATGCACGCGCTTCAGGCCAAGCACATCCTTGTATTCGGCGTACCAGCCGCGGTCGGGAAGCCAGAGGTCATGCTGCATGGCGTCGGCAATCCACCCCGCCTCCTGGTCGTAGGGCTTGGGATCCTGGCCGATCAGTTTGGCAATGCGTGAAGCCATGCGGTTGTGCCAGAGGTTGTACGCCGTGGCGTGAGCGGCGCCGCCGCCGCCGTAGCCGAGGCCGTCGCTCGCCCAGATGGCGGCGTAGGCCTCGTACAGTCCGTCCCGGTCGAACAGGCGTTTCTCATAGGCGAGGTGGCGCTGAAGCACCGGCCACATCTTGCGCGCAAATTCAAGGTCGCCCGTCCAAAGCAGGTGCCGCAGCAGCGCGTCGATGAACACGAGGTTCATGTCGTAGTGCGCCGCCGGGATGCTCCCGAAGCTGTGCAGCGACTTCCAATCGTCGGTGGCCAGGTTCTTGACCGGGTCCGCCTGCGGCGCGGGCGTGTCCTTTTCGTCGGTGTTCTGCTTCGCCGCCCAGAATTCGAAATGCTGCCGCGCCCGGTCGTGCCAGCCGAGCTCGTCGAGCAGATACGGGCCGCGCCAGCCGAGCAGCGGCTGGCGCCATGCCACGTTGCCGTGCATCACGGTAGGGGCCTGCCAGAGTGCGTCGGCGGACACCGCAATCGCGTCGGCACTGGCGTTGATGAAGGGATCGGGCGTCTCGACCGCGAGCTGTCCGATGACCGCCAGGCGGGCGCGGTCGGCGAGTTTGTAAGCGAAGGGCAGGCCCTCGGGTCCGGGCAGAACCTTCCCGCCCCCGCGCTGGATCATCACGTGGACCGGCTGGCCGCTCCGGACGGTGACCCGGCCCACCAGCACGGGATGGTCGGTGCCCTTTGAGGCCAGCAAGCCGTCAACCGTCGCCAGCGCCGCGGCATCACCGACGAGCAGTCGCCCCTCGGCGGGGCCGACTCCCTGCAAGACGCCGCCCTTGCCCTTGTACTCGAACGCCGCGCCGGTAACCGCGCAGGTGCTGTCGGCATAATCCTCCAGCTGAAAATTCCACGCCGCTCCCGGATCGCGGCCCCCCAGCAGGTCGCCGCCGCGTTCGTTCACCGCCGTCCCGCTGGCGCCGCCAAAAGCCCAGACGAATTCCACCGGGGCGCCGCGCGTCACTTCCACATAAAGAATCAACCCTTCGCTGTCTTTCAGGGGGAGGGCCGTCACCTTGAGCGCGCTGTCGCCGATCGCGGAATCGACGACATCGTACACCATCGAGCCCGGCCGGTAGCGCGCGAGCACCCGCTGGGCCTTGGCCAGCCAGTTGGAGCCCTTGGGGGAGACAAAACCCAGCCGCAACAACCCGCCCTTGCGTGGCAGATAAAAGGCAAAATCCGGCCGGTCGCCGGCATCGACGCGGAAGGCGGTGTGCGGACCGTAGAGCGGGCGGTTGAAATTGGCCGTGCCGTTTTCGATCAAGAAATCCTGGCCATCCGGCCGGTAGCGCAGCGGCCGGTCGATGTTCGCCGCCGTGTTCGGGGTTTGCGCCCGGGCCGGCAGGCCGGCAACCAGCAGCGCCAGCAACACCCCGGCCCACCATCTGGTCGGGAATGGGCCGGACGGCAGGAGGGGATGGATCGATTTCATGGCTCGGACAACGGAATGCGCTCCGGGAAAATTGGGGCCAATCCGTCTTCAGGAAAGGCTAATTTTCTGCTTTCGACCGCCGTGGCGGAATCCGGCCGGCACCACCCCACGGAGGCCCGAAAGCCCGGCGCGGGAGATTTTCTCATTCCACCGTCCCTTCACGGTTCAAACTGATTTGTCTCACCGGGCAGACCAACCCAATCCGGGTTTTTCATTTCGTCATGCTTCACAAGGCAGCAGGCGTCCGCCGGGCGCAAAGTGTCCGGGGAGTTCCGGCCTGGATGGATTCCAATGTTTTTTCGTGTCCGCGCGGGTTAGTTTTCAGCTTCTTAATTCTTTGATCTCCCTTTTAACTTTTTCCGCCCCGTCTTCTGCCCCCCGACAGCACGATCCCCCACCTCCGCGATGAGCGCATGGCACCCCTTGATTTTCATATCCCGCCCGACCGTCGCCGGGCTCTTCCCCGCGGGGCCGCAAGCCGGCCTGTCGGCCCGTCCGATCGTTCCGCGCAAAGGCGGCGTCCAGCTCGCCAGCCTCAGCCATAGCCAGAAGCTCCGCCCCATGCCCAACCCAAAGTCGGAATAACGTGGCGCCTCATCAAAGTTCTATTTTAACCCCGCACCTTGGGCTTGCCCTGGCCTTCATGCTGGCGGGCGTCTTCGCCGATTCCAGCCGGGCTGGGCCGCTTCGAGTTGGCATCGACATCGACGGCGAGCCGATGACTTTCGTGGATTCCAAGGGCGTGCCTTCGGGCTTCGCCGTCGAGATCATGAACGGCATCGCCCTCGAGCTGGGCTTCGAGGTGACCTATGTCCCCAAGCACTGGCCGGAAATGCTTGCGGATTTCCAGGCTGGCCAGACCGACGCGCTGGCCAACATCACTTATACCGTCCAGCGCTCGGCCTTCATTGATTTTTCCGTCCCGCACATCGTGATGAATGGCGCCATCTTCGTGCGGAAGGGGGACCACTCCATTGGGAGCCTGAGCGACCTGCGGGATCACCGGGTCGCGGTCAAACCCGGCGGAGCACCCTACGAATATCTGGTCGCCCATGGCTGGGCGCAACACGTCGTCCCCACCGCCACGCTGCGTGACTCCCTCCGCGCCGTCATCGAGGGCCGGGCGGATGCCGCCCTGGATGCGCGCATCATGGGCCTGAAAAACATCCGCGACGAGCATCTGACCCATCTTGAAGCCGCCGATGTGGCGGTGACCGATTTCGCCCAGCAGCTCCATATTGGCCTTCATCCCGGCAAGTCCGCCGACATCGCCCGGATCAACGAGGGTCTGGCCCGCCTGCATGCCAACGGCACATATGACCGCATCTATGAAAAATGGATTGATCCGCTGGACCCCCGCGGCCTCCGGCTCCGGGATTTGCGGCCGTATCTCTTCCCGGCCGCCCTCGGTTTGGCCATGATCATCGGCGCCTTCCTTTGGCAGCGGCGGCTGCTCCGGCATCTCGCCCGGCAGGCAGAGGCCCTCCGCCTGAGCGAGGAGCAGCTGACCCTCGTGTTGGAAGGCAGTGAGGATGGATTCTGGGACTGGGATCTGCGCACCGGCCGCATCGAGCGGAGCAAGCGCTGGGCCGCCATGCTCGGTTACACCCCCGCCGAGATCGAGCCCACCTTCGACGGGGGCATGAAGCTGGTGCACCCGGACGATCGGCGTACCAGTGAATCGTTCCAGTCGCTCCGCGGTGCCAGCGAGACCGGCCGCTACAACATTGAATACCGCATGCAGACGAAATCCGGCGAGTGGCGCTGGATCCTGGGGCGCTGCAAGGTCGTCACCCGCGCCCCCGATGGCATCCCCCTGCGCATCGCTGGCACCCACACTGACATCACCGACCGCAAACTGCTGGAGGAGGAACAGGAGAAGCTGAACCTGAAGATGCTCGAGACGCAGAAACTCGAGAGCCTTGGTGTGCTCGCCGGCGGCATTGCTCATGATTTTAACAACCTCCTCACGGTCATCATTGCCAACGCCAGCCTGCTGCGCACCGAGAATGACAACATCGGCGAACGGGCCTCGCAGCTAGCGGACATCGAAACCGCCGGGCACCGGGCCGCCGACCTCTGCCGCCAGATGCTCGCCTACGCCGGCAAGGGCCAATTTGTCGTCTCGCAAGTCGATGTGGGCGGGCTCGTGCGTGAGACGATCGATCTGCTGAGGGTTTCGGTCAGCAAAAAGGCCCATCTCATCCTGAACCTCACGCCCAGCCAGCTCGCCATCGAGGCCGACGCTTCCCAGATCCAGCAGGTGGTGATGAACCTGGTGATCAATGCCTCCGACGCGCTCGGCGATGGCGCCGGTGAGATCCGGCTGACAACCCGGCGGGGCCGGCCTGAGCCGGTGCCCCACGGGGTCGCGCATTTCTTCGATCTGCCCGAGGGGGAGTGTGCCTGCCTTGAGGTCTCAGATACCGGCCGCGGCATGGATCCCGGCACGCTGGCGCGGATCTTTGATCCCTTTTTCACGACCAAGTTCACCGGTCGCGGCCTCGGCCTCGCGGCGGTGCTCGGCATCATCCGGACGTGCCGCGGCGCCCTGACGGTTGAAAGCTCACCCTCCCGTGGCACGATTTTCCGGCTGTTTCTGCCACTCGCTCCCACCACGCCGCCTGCCTCCTCGGCCTTGCCGACCCCTTCCAATGAGCAATCCCGCCGCGGCACCATTCTCGTGGTCGATGATGAGCCTACCGTCCTTGCAACGGTCAAATTACTGCTCGGCAACCTGGGCTACCCGGTAGTGACGGCAACCGACGGGCAGGAAGCCGTGGATCAATTCCGGGCGGCTCCCGAAGGTTTCATGGCGGTATTGCTCGACCTCACCATGCCCCGGCTAAACGGGGCGGAGGCGCTGCGGGAGATTCGCCGGCTCAATTCATCCGTGCCCGTTCTCGTGATGAGCGGCTTCAGCGAGCAGGATGTGCTCAACCGGCTGAAGGGCCTGGGCCCCGTCGAGATCCTGCACAAGCCCTTCAACCGCGAAGCGTTCATCACCCGCCTCACCCGGATCACCGCGCGCTGATCCCCGGAAAGGCCCGGCCGCTGCGCCACTCCAAACTTGCCCCTCGCCCCGCGACGCGCGACGTTGTCGCCGGCGCGGGCCTGTAGCTCAACGGTCAGAGCAGAGGACTCATAATCCTTTGGTTCTGGGTTCGAATCCCAGCGGGCCCACCATTCCACCCACCATGACTCCGTCGAGCCCGGTCGATCCCATCCGAACTTGGCGGCCCTGAACCGGACCCCGCCCCTGTCTCCATTGAAACCAGAATCCGCCGTTTCCCGGGCCTGGCAGGCGGGCCTCATCCCCGCCGGCCTGCTGGTGCTTGCGGCCTGGATGGCCTATGGCGGTAGTCTTTCGGGGCCGTTTTTTTTCGACGACCTCGCCGCCATCGTCGACAATCCGACCATCCGGCATCTGGGATCCCTCAGCCAGGTGTTGTCGCCACCGGCGACAGAAGGCAGCTCCGCGGCGGGCCGGCCGTTGGTCAACCTTTCGCTCGCCCTCAACTTCGCCTGGGGCGGTCTGGATGTGCGGGGCTATCATGCGACCAATCTGGCGATCCATGTGCTGGCCGCTCTCGCGCTGTTCGGAATCACTCGTCGAACAATGGCGCGGCCCGGGGAAACCATGTCCGCCGGCGGAACCAGCGGGAGCCCCACAGTGCTCGGTTTCATCGTGGCGCTCCTCTGGATGCTGCACCCGTTGCAGACCGAGTCGGTGACCTTCGTGATCCAGCGGACCGAGTCATTGATGGGGTTGCTCTATCTGCTGACGCTCTATGGCTTCATCCGGTACGTCGATGGAACGGCTTTCGGCGCGACCACGTGGGCGGGATTTTCCCTCACGGCCTGCCTGCTGGGCATGGCGACGAAGGAGGTGATGGTCTCTGCTCCCGTGCTCGTTTTTCTGTATGACCGCACCTTCGTCAGCGGAAGTTTCCGCACCGCATGGATGCGGCACCGGCGTTATTATGCCGGACTGGCGGCAACGTGGCTGGTGCTGGGCGTCATTGTGGTCCACGCGGGTGGAAGCCGGGCCGGGGCGGCGGGCTTCGGCTTGGGCGTGAGCAGCTGGTCGTACGCGCTGACCCAATGCCGCGCCCTCTTGCTTTATCTCCAGCTGGCGTTCTGGCCGCATCCCCTGGTGGTCGACTACGGAATCGATGTCGCCAGGCATCCCAGTGAGGTGGTGCTGCAAGCAGTCGTGTTGCTACTGCTGCTCATGGGGACGGTGGTCGCGCTGTGGCGACGACCGGCACTGGGCTTTTTGGGCGCCTGGTTTTTTGCCATCCTGGCCCCGAGTTCGAGCATTGTCCCTCTGGTAACACAGACGATGGCGGAGCATCGCATGTACCTGTCGCTGGCCGCCGTGATCGCACTCGTCGTCTGCGGCGGTCATGCGGTGCTTACCGGGTCCGGGCGCGACCGCGGGGAATTGTACGCCGGGATGGGACGGGGCTATCTCGCGATCCTGCTGGCGCTGTCCGGCGGGCTCGGATTTTTGACCGCTCGCCGCAACGGCGATTATCGCAGCGTCCGCGCCATCTGGAGCGACACGGTGGCGAAGCGCCCCACCAATGCCCGCGCCCACAGCAACCTGGGGAGTGCGCTGGAAGCGGATGGCCGGATCGAGGAGGCTGTCGCGCAATATGAAGAGGCGCTGCGCCTGAATCCTGACTATACCGAAACCCACAACAATCTGGGCAATGTCCTGTCCGGCCTGCCGGGGCGGTCGGGTGACGCCATCGCCGAATTTCAAGCGGCGCTGCGGCTCAAGCCGGATTCCGCCGCGGTCCATTTCAACCTGGGCAACCTCTGGTTGAGAACGCCAGGGCGGCTGAATGACGCCATCGCGGAGTATGAAGCGGCGGTGCGCCTGCAGCCGGATCATGTCGCCGCGCACAACAATCTGGGCGGCGCCTTGTCAGGCCAGCCCGGGCGGCTGAATGACGCCATCATCCAATATGAAGCCGTGCTGCGGCTGAAACCGGACTTTGCCGAGGCCCACCTCAACCTGGGCAACCTCTGGTCAAAAGTACCCGGACGGCAAAACGATGCAGTCGCCCAGTATGAAACGGCGCTGCGGCTGAAACCGGATTTTGCCGAGGCCCATCTCAATCTCGCAATCATCCTGCTCGATCAATTCGGACTGCGCAACGAAGCCGAGGCGCATCTTCGGGCGGCCCTGAAAATTCAGCCCACCAATACCGCGGCCCGGCAAATTCTGGATGAAATTCGGGTGGCCCCCCCCTAGGCATCACGCGCAGGGCGGGTACGGGTGCGGGACTCTCCAGATAGCTCAGTCGGAGCAATTCAGTCGGATTTTTCCTCGGATTGTACGGATCTGCGCGGAGCATGGAGCCAGAATTTAAAAACTCGATCATCCCAGCCACCCGATCCGGTGGGTGATGGAAGCGGCATGACGAATCCATGGTTCGCCTCTGGAATTTCCGCGTCCACTTGTCTCGCCAGAGCCCAAAAGGGCGACGGCGGATCTGCGACTTGCGCGGTTCCTGTTGCATGAGTCGGTATTGGCGTGGCTCCCGCCGGCGCGGGTTGACCGCCGGTCATGGCTGAGCGTGAACCCGGATCTCGCGCCCTTTCCCTCTCCGGAAAAGAAAAAGCCTCCCCGCCGGACGGCGGAGAGGCTTTGAGATTTTTCCGCTGTGATCGCACCCGGAACCCGGTGCGATCCAGCGCGACGTTTAGAACGTAAACGTTGAGGTCAGGAAGAAAGTCCGGGGATCGTTGATGCGGTACTGGGCCGGCGAGCCATCCGACTCATAGAGGATGGCGGTCAACCCACCACTCTCCGTGAGCGACCGGACATTAAGCTGGAATTTTGCCTTCACGCTCTTGCCAAACATCGGCAGGCGCGTGGAGTAGGAAACCCAGGCATCCATGTTGAACAAGGCCGGCGTTGTCTGCGGCTTGGTGAGATCCGGATAGGAAATCAGGTTCTGCGTCGTGGTCGGGTGGGTGAACGTGGCCGGATCCATGTTGGAGTAGTAGCCGGAGACAGCGTTGGAGGACCAACGCATGGAGCCGCCCACCGTCCAGCCCTTCAATCTTCCTTCCGAAAACGCATAGTTGCTGATGATATTGGCCGAATATTCCCGCTGGCTGGGCGTACGCTGGTTTTGCAGCGTGATCAGGGAATAGAGCTGCGAGTCGACGATGCCGTAATAGGTGCTCCGCGGGGTGCTCGTCGCGCCCGCGGCGTTGGATCCGGCGTCCGCGGTGAAGCCGTAGCCATTCCAGAAGGAACCCAGGTACAGCTTGCTGCCGCTATTCAAGGTATAGACGGTCGGCAAGTCCGGCGCCGACAGGTTCTGCCAGTAGTTCAGGCGGCTGCCGGGGGACGGGTTGGTGGTGTCGCCGGCGCCGTAGAGCCATTTCGTAATCTCACTGGAGGCATTGCTGTAGCTCGAATACTGCTGTCCCCCGGTCACCTTGATGTTCCAGTTGCGCGTGGGATTGTAGATGATCGAGGCCTCCATGCCCTTCGACTTCAAATCATTCGTGGCCGCGATGATACCGCTGTTCCAACTCTTCTGGACCACTCCGCCTTCATTGACGTCATACGCATTGAGGAAGGAGTTGGGGCCCTCGGTCAGCTTGTTGATCGCGATCTGCTCCGCGGTGGTCAGGGGGGTGGTGGTATTGTTATTGAAGAACTGATCGGACGGATTCTGGCCGTCCCGAATGCGCACGACCTGGGTCGCCCACGCATACAACGAGCTGTTGTCGATGCGGGCGGCGCGGCCGACGGCGATTGGCACAATGGAGGCGTGTTCAGCCGTGGATTTGTACCAGTTGAGGCTCCAGGACAGCTTGTTGTTAAACATGCTGCCACGGACGCCGTAGTCAGAGCCCCCGCCCGACGGCTTGGGCAAGCGGGCGCCAAAGAAGTCGGTCTGGACCGTCGTCGGCGCGGTGAAATTTTCCGAATGGTTGTAGTTGAAAGCCAAGCCGCGAACAAAGTCCCAGAGGCGGCTTCCCCGCTCGACCCGGGCGTCGATCCATTTCCAATTCCCGAACGGCCGCACGACTCCACCCAGCGTGGTGGTGTCGCCGCCTGCATCCAACGGGCTCGGGTCGAAATAACCGAATTGCTGGATATTGTTGGCAAAACCGTTTGTGAACCGGTCCGCGGTCGCAATGCCGGTGGCCCGGGTCCAGATCCTGACCTTGTCATAGCGGGTGCCGAGCAACGGAATGATCCGATCGCTCCAGAGGCTGCCCTGGTAGGCGAAGCTGGTCGACGTGATAATATTGTTTTGGGGGCTGCCGCCGGCCAGGTTGGAACCGATGCTCATGGTGGTTTTCTGCCACGTGTTGGTCGAGTTCCAGTCGTAATAGCCCATGGACACCTTGCCGGGTCCGCCGAAGCTTGGCTCACCGACGGGTTGCGAGCCCTTGGTGATGGCCCCGTTACTTCCGTCGCCTACGTAGTAGTGGCGCTCGAGATTGTTGGAGCCGGAAAAAGTGAAGTTGTTTTTGATGGGCGGATTCTGGTTGGGCAGAAACCGGGGATCCCCGCCATCATAGGAGAGGTTGAAGGAATAATTATCGACCCAGTCCGTCTGCTTGCTCGCCAGGCCCACGAGGCGGTGCTTGCCCAGATAGCGGGTCCAGCCCTCCCGTTTGGTGAAATCGTAATCATACGCCAGCAACGCGCGAAGACTGTTGTTCTTTTCAGGGGCGTACCTCGTGATCATTTGATAATCATAAGTGTACGGATGGCCGAAATAGGGGTTGGGGGTTCCATCCATCAGCTTGGTGTTGGGATCCACCTGGACCCGCTCGAGTTGGTTCCCCGAGCCTACCCCGTAATGATCCCATTCCGTCGCTTCCTGACGGAACCAGCCAAGCTGCAGGTTCAGGTGATTGCCGAGCCGCTGGTTGAGTTCCAAGTGAAAGGTCTTGTTCCCGGTCTCGCCGTAGTTGCTGCCCGCAACATTGTACTTCGTGTAATCGTAGAGCGCCCGGTTGGTGATACCGCGCTCATAAAACGTGGTATAGCCCGTGGCGCCCGTGGAAGGGGCCGGAGGCGTGGCGGTCGCCTGGGTCGTGATCATCATCACCTCATTCTGCGCGATCCACTGCTGCAGGGTCCGCGAAGCCGCGGCGGGGATGGGAGCCGAGCCATTGGTGTTCGCGCCCGAGCCACCGCTGGAAAACCAGGCACCGACGAGCTTGCCGTTGTCGATCAGAAAGGTGTTGTGGGTTTCCGGGGTGAAGGAAGGAATATAGAAGGCCGAGCTTGAGGTGGTGTAAGCGGCGGATCCATTGGCCGTGTAGCCCTGAGCGGCGAGCGCCGGCGTAAAGCGCGGATCCTGCGTCGAGTTCAGGAACGGCCCCGTGACCGTGCCGTTAGCGAAGGTGATGGTCTGTGCGACGGGATCCCAGCCGGGCCGGCCTGAACTGAGCCAGTTGCTGATCTCGTCAAGCGGCGCGACGAAATTTGGGGTATGGGCCTTGTTGTTGAAGTGCTCGAAGTCGGCGGTGATCTTGGTCGAAGACCACGGCTGGAAGGTGAGCGCGGCGTACTGACGACGGGTGATATTCGACGAAGGCTTCCGCGCGTACTCCGTGTCATCGTAAAGTCCGGCCACATAAAGCGCCACCTTGCGGCCAAGGGGGACGTTGGTGTTCAAACTCACGCGATAGGAACCATAATTGTCGAAGCGCGTGCTCACTTGCGTGCTTTTCACATTCAAGGCTGCTTCCGCCGTGCTGTTGTTGACGATACCGGACGCACCACCCGACCCGAAGAGCATCGAGTTCGGGCCACGGTTGATTTCGACCGACTGCGTGTTGTAAGAGTCAAAAGGAATGCGAGCCAGAGTCGGGTAGTTATTCTGGGCCGTGTCGGCTGCACCCAAACCGCGGATGCGGTTGGCCGTGTTGGCATTGGTCACGCCGCCGGAGCTGTCATATCCGCCGAGCGTATCCGCGGCCTCGCCGCGGTTGACCACGAGGGGGGTGTAGGTCCCGGCACCCTCGGTGTTCGCCTCATACAGAAACACGTCGTTGATGTTGAGCGCTCCCGTGTCCTCAAGCTGCTGCTTGGTCACGACCGTGATCGAGCTGGCCAAGTCGCCGACGTTCGTCTTCAGGCGTGAGCCGGCGAGCGTGTTTTCAGCGTAATAACCGATATCCTTGCTCGCATCGACCGAGAAGGGGTTGAGGGTCACAATCTCGCTGCTGGATGCGGCAGCCGTGGTCGAAACGGGAATCTGTCCCGCCTTCGCCTGATCGGCTTGCATCGCGGCAACTTCGTTGGCGTCGAGCACGCCATTTTTATTCGTGTCATACTTGCTGAGCGTGGCGGCGTCCGGCTTTGCTCCCTGCGCCCAAATCGGCAGGGGATTCAGCAAGGCCACGGCCAGGAAAGCGGTCGGCAACAAGCCGATCGCGGAGCGGGTCGATACATTACGGTTACGGGGTGTTCTCATGGTAAGGTCAGCTTGGTTTGGTCAAAATCAGGAGGTGTTTGCCTGAAAATAATTCTGCCGCATCCAAGGTTCGGATGCAGTTACGGGGGGTAGTAGGGGTAGCTTATCGCTCTAGTGGGGCGCAGCTTTATAGGGACGTCCCCTTCAAATAGGGCCGGAGTCCGGCCGCTAGCGACGCTGAGTTTGTTCATATCAATGAATGAAGTTGGCGCTCCGCGGTCCCAAGGACCAGTTGTTTGCGGGGTTGACCTGTCAAAATCATCCCCGCCCACCGTGGTCGCCGCGCATTGAAAATTCAGCCTTTGCGCAGGACCCGCACGCGGTTCGACTCGCTGTCGCCGATGTAGACCGAGCCGTCCATGTCGACAAAGATGCCGTGGAGGCGGTTCAGCGCGCACTGGAGGGGGTCGCCGTCGGCGCCGTTGCCTTTCTCGCCGGTGCCGGCGATCCATTCGAGGTTGCCGGTCCGCGCATTGATCATGCGTACCGAGTGGCTCTCGGTGTCAGCCAGCCAGGCGTTGCCCTCGGCGTCGAGCGCGATGCCCTTCGGTCCGCTCAGCTTCGCCAATTTCGCCGGCCCGCCATTGCCCGTGAACCCGGACTCGCCGGTGCCCGCCATATGGTGGATGACACCGGCCCTGAGGTCGAACTTGAACACCTGGTTGCCCTCGCGGGTGGTAAGCCAGAGATTGCCGGCGCGGTCGAAATCCATCGAGCGCGGAGCCCGCAGCGGCGTGCCCGCGATGGGCGAACCATCCGGCGTGGGGCCAGCCTTGCCCGTGCCCGCAAAGGTGCTGATCAGCCCCGTCTTCATGTCCACGCGGCGGATGACGTTGTTGCCGATGTCACAGATATAAAGGCTGCCATCCGGCCCGAACTGCAGGCTGTGCGGCTGGTTGAGCGAGGCCTGGTTCGCAGGGCCGCCATCGCCCGCGTAGCCGCGCTGCCGGTTGCCCGCAAAGGTGGTGATGATGCGGGTCTTCCCGTCGATGCGCCGGATCGCGTGGTTGGACATGTCGGTGATGAAGAGATTGCCCGCGGCGTCGAATCGGAGTTCGTGCGGCAGGTTGAACGTGGCCTGCAGGGCCGGACCGTCATCGCCGGTGTAGCCCTTCTGGCCGGTGCCGGCCACCGTGCTGATCGTACCGTCGGGCGCAAGGCGGCGGATACGCTGTCCGGAGTATTCGCAAAACCAGAGGGCGCCGTCGGGCCCGCGCACGATGCCGTAGGGATTGTCCACCTTCGCGGCGATGGCCGGGCCGCCGTCGCCGCCGAAGCCCTGGACGCCGGTTCCGGCAACAGTGGCAATGCTCCAAGAAGCAGCCTGCGCTGGCGGGGCCAGCAAGACGAGAAGGGGCAACAGACGGATCAGAGGGGGCATGCCGAAGTCTGTTAGCGGCGCTCCCGGTTTATTCCACCCTTTATTATCCGGCCGGTGCAATCCGGCTTCGCCCCTCCAGCCAATGATAGCAGGGCCGCAGTCGCCTGGTCTGTTTTGGGGCCGCGGCGCGGCGCACAGCTAACTCTTCGACCGCGCTTTTTGCAGTTGGGCGAGGTCGGTCTCGGCTTTTCCCAGCTTCGCTTTCATCGCCTCGGCGCCGGCCTGACTTTCCTCCAATTGTTTTTGGATCCGGGCCGTATCGGCCTTGGCCTCGTTCAATTGGGTCTGCATCACCGTGGCCTGCGCCTTGGCGAGTTCCACTTCCCCCTGGTGCCGGATGGACGCAACCTTGGCGTCCTCCATCTGCGATTGAAATTCGTGGGAAACCGCCCGGGCCTTGTCGAGCTGGACCTGGAGTTCGGCGGCGCCGGCCTTGGCTTCCGCCACCTCCGTCTTGACCTGCGCCGAGCCAGCCCCGGCCTCATCCAGTTTTTTCTGCAGCTTCACCGCCCCCGCCTTCGCCTCATCCAGCTGCGTCTGCATCAGGGCCGTGGCGGCCACATTTTGGTCGGATCGATTCTGGTTTTCGACGATCGTCTTGTCCCGCTCGGCCACTCTGGACCAGAGAACCATCGCGACGATGAAAAGGATCGCAGCCGATGCACCGAGCCCGATGGCGAGAAACGGCGTTTTTGCCGGGGCGGTTACCGGGGCTGCCTTCCAAGTGGAATCGGCCTCACGCGCCGCGGGCTTTCCGGAAACGGCGACCGGGGAAACGGCTTGGGCAGGACGGGGAGCCGTGGGAACCGAGGCAGGAGCGTCGGTTTTTGCAGGGTTGGAAATAGGAGCATCAGGCATGATGCCATAAAGCTACACCCCGCCCCATGCGCGCGATATAAGGTGTTACCCGGCCTTGTACCGGGCCTCGGTAAAACGACGGCCGGCTGAAAACGAAGAAGGGCCGTCCACCCCTGGACGGCCCTTCACCCTAATTCCAAGCAAACCTAGTACTACTTGACTGCGCCGGGGGAGACGCCACCGCGGGCCACGCCGTTCAACCTTCCCGGCCAACCAAGGTTGAATTTACCTGGCCGTAACATTGCGCTTTTTTGAAAGATTCCCCTCCCCGCCTGCGTTACAGGAGGTATGGAAGAAACCCGACTTGAAATTTTTTGGACCCAGAAGCTGCGCGGCCCCGTGCCCCACACCCGGATCGTGACGGTCGGGGGGATATTGCCAGCAGGACGCTGGGAGATGCTGGAAAGCGAGGCGGTCAACGCCGTGGCCCTTCGCCGCAATTCCTTCTTTGTGACGGTCGCTGGCTGTAAAATCGATGTGGTGATCGGCCATCAGGACGACCGCTGGTATTTGAAAGGCGCGGTGGACAGCTACTCGCCCAAAACCCTGCTGGTCCTGCCGGATGGCCCGCCGGGCGAGGACATGGTCCGGGGCGGCCTGGCAGTCGCTCCCGACCTCCGCCCGCAATAACGTCCAGGGCCGGGATCAGTCCTCCGGTTTCCCTCGTAAAATCCGTCCGCTATCCCTTCGCGCCAATCTGGCCAGAGCGGGCATCGATGAGACCGGAAGAGGAAGGAAGGAAGTTGAGGGCGAGAAAACCGAGGGCCGAGCGGGCGTCGGAATAGACGGAATCCAGCTCGTTCTGCAGGGGGGCGGCCGCCACCAGCGTCGCGGCCGGCGGGACGACCGCATTGATCAACCGGGTGGAAAAGGATTCGCCCTGGACCATGACTTCCGGGGCGGGAGATTTCACCACTGCCATCGCGGGTTGTACCCGGGGCGGGTGTGGCACCAGAATCACGGCCAGCGCGACCGCCGCGGCGGTTGCCACACTCACGCCCGCAAACCAGCCGGCGCGGGAATGGGAGCGGGCCGGGGCCGGAGCGGCGTCCCGGATGGCCTGCATGATGCCGCGCTCGAGCCCCGCGGGGGCCGGTGGCGCAAACCGGACGGCGTCGCGACGCAGCGCCGACTCCAAGCGGGTGGAGGCGAGGAAATACTGCCGGCAATCCGCACAACCTTCGGCGTGGCGGGAAGCCCGGCCGGGCGCAGACGACAGGCGGACCAGACGGCAGTAAAAACGGGGGCGGACAGGCGTGGTGTTCATAGCGGGATGTCTCCTTTCATCAATTGCTGGCGGGCACGGTAAACCAGGACTTTCACGTGCGTTTGGGTAAGCCCGGCAATGCGGGCGGTTTCCTCCGTGGACAGTTCCTCGGCAAAACGGAGCCAAAGTACTTCGAATTCCCGCGGGGACAGGATCCTGCGCGCATGGGCCCAGAGGTTTTCCGTCCCGTCGCGGGATTCGGTCTGATGGGCGGGCGAAGGCGCCTCGCTGGCGGCATCCTCGGGCACGGATTCCCATGATTTGGCGGCGCGGAAATGGTTCAGGGCGGACCGGCGCGCGATCGTGAAGAGCCAGTTGATCAGCGGCCGGCTGCAGTCGAAACGGTGCAGGTTCTGGTAGGCCTTGACGAACGTCTGCTGTGTCAGGTCCTCGGCGTCCTGGTGATGCCGGGTGAACTGGTGGAGAAAATTATAAACCCGGCGGCTGTGACGCCGGACAATTTCCTCAAAGGCCCGCGGGTCCGCTCCCAGCGTGTCCCGGACCAGGGCGGCCTCGTCGGCGGGCGCCTCCGGCGTGAGCGGAAACTCCTCCGCCGGGGAGTGTGAGAACAGCGTCATCATGGGAGGCATGGCACTAGCCGGCCGACCGGTTATTTCGCGCCAAGCGCCGGCACGGCATCAGGATTCCTGACGGTCACGCTCATGGTGGTCTTGCCCGGCACCTGCTCGACGTAGCGCACATTGATGCGATAGTTGCCATCCTCGCCGGGAAAATCGAATTGGGCGCTGCCGATCGACCCATTGAGGGAGATGAATTTGCCGCGCGAGGCATAGGGCGCGTCCTGGACCCGGTAGCGCTGGAGCCGCATGTTCTCGGCTTCGAAGTGGAGCGGGGAGCCGGCGCCAGATGCCGGGAGGATATCGACACAGTCAAAGATCGCGTTCCCGGTGAGGTCGCGCCGGGCGGTGAGCGTGATGGTCGCGCCGTTCACCAAGCTGACATTTTCAATGGTGTGATCCGCGAGGAGGGCCGCGCCCGGCTGCGCTCCCGCCGGCGCCTGGCCGAGGCTCCATTCCGCCACGACCTTGCCGGCCGCCACGGGCATGGGCGGGGGAACGTTCGGCGCCGGGGGTGCAATCTTTCCCAGCTGCTGGGCGGTGGATTGGACCATCTGGACCACGCGGTCGCTGGAATAAGCCAGTTGCACGCTAACCGTGCGGCCCTGCTTCTCGACCGTGGCCGATTGCAGGAACTCCGCCAGCTGCTTGTCGGTACTTTCGGCCAGGGACATCATGGCGACCATGCCCTGGATGATCTTCAGCAGCTTGTCCGCCGACTCATCCGAGCTTCCGACCAGTTGCATGTGCGTGACCGTCCGGGGTTCCTCCTCCCCCACCGCGAACATGCCGGAGCTCATCAGTTGCAGGATGCGCGTCTGGGGTCCGTCGGCGGTGAAGAGATTGTTCGGCGGCACCACGCTGGCCGCGACAAGAAAGGAGTGGCCGGATTTTGCCAGCAGCGCGCCCAGCGGAGTGGCCGGCGCCTTGGCCAGAGAGGGAGCAGCTCCCCGGACCACATCGTGGGCCTTGAGCAGGCGGGCCTTCGATTTGCTAATGATGATGACCGGCTCCGGCGGGAAAGCGACGATCAGCTCGCCCCCCAGTTCATACGCCGCAAAGGGCAGATCCTTCAATTCCTTCACCTTGTCCGGGGCGACCAGGGTTCCCTGCAGGGCCAGCGCCTCGGCGATCTTCCGCAAATCCGGCGTGCCCTGGAAGACCAGGGCGCCATCCATCTGTTTCGGGTCCGGGGAAAAATTCGAGCCGTAGGCCGTGACCGAGCCAACCATCTCGGAGAATTTCTGGTAGTTGATCCGGATGTTGCCGACCACGAGGTCGGCCGCCTGGGGGTTGCGGGCGGTCTCGATCGCCATCTGTTTTTGCGCCATGTCCATCAGCCCTTTGCCGAGGGTGCTGTTGCGCAAATCATTCAGGTCGATGGCCACGACCCATTGCGCATCGGCCGCGATGTTGGAGGGATTGATGTCGGCGTGAACCGGGCAGAGCATCAGCAGGGGAAGGGGCAACAGGGCGAGGCGGGAGAGATTATTCATGGGAGGAAGGAAGTGAGTGAGGTTATATCCTGTTATAACCGGGAAACCTTCCCGGGGTTACAAATAGATGCCCAAAAGCGCCGGCCGCTCAGGCTTCGGCGGGGCGGGCGCCGGCGAGTTCCTGCAGGGAGAAAACCACCGCCGCCGCAGCCAGCATGACGGCGGCATAGGCCAGCAGGATCGCCGTCGTGGCCAGGGGCCCATCAGCCACCAACCCGGCGCGGGCGTGCGGCAGCAGCGGCTCCAGCATCGCCTTCACGTGGTGCGTCATGGCCAGGCGGTTGAGCTGGATCGGGATGTTCCCGACGCCGGCCTCAATGATGGCGCCGTAGAACAAACCGATGACGAGAAACTTGGAGGTGATCACGCCGCAAAGAAACCCGAGGGCGGCAAAGGCCGTGACCGTGATGACCTGGCCCAGCAGCAACCATGGCAGGACTGGGAAAAAATCCGGGATGTGGCGAAACCCGCCGACGCCGACCATCACCGCCAGACCCAGCAGACAAAGGAGCTGGAGACAGACGAGGTGGGACAAAAATTTGAAGACCAGGTAGACCGGCCGCCGCACGGGCCGGGTGAGGACGTAATCCACCGTTCCGGATTTCAAGTCATCGCGGATGGCGCCGCCGCTGGAAAGAAAAGCCATGATCGGCAGGAGGAAGGTCAGGTAGAATCCAGCCGCCCAATTGAAATATTGACGGGAGTTGCCGTCGCGGATGACCGCCGAAGCCAGCACGGCAAGGCCGGCGAGCAAGGCCAGCACCGGCAGCCACTGCGCCGGGGCGAGCAGCCGGCGGGCCGTGAGCCGCCAGACGCCACCGAGGGCATGCCCGGCGTTCGGCGCCACGCGCGGCGCCGGTGGAACGGAGGGGGTCGGGCTCATAGGAGGGGCGGCGGGGCGATCGCCTTTTCGAGGAACGACGTGGTGCTGCGCACTTCAAAGATCCGGACTCCGCTTTCGAGCAGGTGCTGGTGGAAGCTGCCGTAGAACAGCTCGGCGTCGCGCCACTGCGCGTGCAGCAGGCCCGACTCGGCCACGATCTCGCAGCCCCGCAGGAGATGCCGGTCGAAAAAATACCGCGCGAGCTGCTCCGGCGATTCGCAGCGAAACGTGGTGGATTCCGGCCAGCGACGGCGGGCCTCCGGCGAGGCCGCATCCTGGTTCGAGCGGGGAATCCGGCCCCAACGAAGCAGGAGGAACTCGCCACACAACGCCTCGAGGTCGTGGAGGATGTGGCTGGAAATGATGACGCTCGTGCCGTCGCGGGCGAGCTGGCGCAACACGTTGCCCATGTCCTCGCGCCCCATCGGGTCGAGCCCGTTCATCGGCTCGTCCAGGATCACCAGCGCGGGGGCGTGCAGCAGGCATTGGGCGAGCTTCACCCGTTGCTTCATGCCCTTGGAAAGTGCGGTCACCGGTTTTTTCCAGTGCTCGGGCAGCAGCTTCACGCGATCCAGCGCCTCGCGGCTATGCGTGTGGGCCTCTGCGGCGGAGAACCCTGAGATCATTCCCAGCCCGATGAGCCAGTCGAGCGGCCGCAGTCCCTCCGGGACGGCCTCGCTCTCGGGACAATAGGCGATCCGGCCCTGGATGGACGGGTTGTTCCAGGGTGATTCTCCGAAAACCCGGAGCGTGCCGGAGCTCGGCTGGATTTGTCCCGTGAGCAGCCGGAACAGCGTGGTTTTGCCCGCGCCATTGGGGCCGACTACGCCGGTGATGCCGGGATTCACGGTAAACGTGACGTCGTTCAACCCGAGAATCATCCCGTAGAAACGGCTCAAGCAGTCGGCCTGGACGATGGCGCTCATTCGGGTCGGAGCTTGCGCAGGAAGACCGCGGAGGAGAGCACGGTGAGGACCGCGAGCCCGGCCAGGGCACCGTTGGCATCGGTGGCCTCGGCGCTTTTCTCCGATTTTTCCATGTTCTTGGTGAACTGCTGGCTCAGGACCGGCAGGTCCTTGGCGGCGCTCAGCGCCTCGTCCAGGCGGAAAACCGTTTTTCTCACCTCGCCCAGGTCGTGACTGAAGCTCACCCGGGTCAGCGAGAGAGGAGCCTCGGGAATTTTAGCCACACTTCCCGCCACAAGCCACAGGGCGACCGAGATGGCGACGGTGACCCGGGCTGAGCGGGCGAGAGCGGATACCCCCAGCGCGATGGCCGCGATGGCCACCAAGGCAATGCCGTTGAACAGTAGGGCCCGCAGAAAAGGCGCGAAGGCATACACGATGAAATCGCGATCCGGCGCGAGCAGCATGCTCACCAACCACCCAAACACCAGCGGTCCGGTCCATGTCATCATCAGGACCCCCGCGATCATGCCGAGCTTGCCCAGCAGGTAGTCGGTGGACGTAAGCGGCCGCGAAAGATAGATCGTCAGCGCATTGCTCGCCCGGTCGCGCGCAATCAACTGCGGCACCATGATGGTGAGGGCGATCAGGCTGACCCCGAGCCCCACGAAGGAGTGGAGCCAGAAAATCAGGGTGAAGAGGCCGCCGATACAGATATCCGGATAGAGCGTGACGAATCCGCCGAAGGCCGTGACGACCGCCTCGGCGCGCGGCCCGAAGTTAGCGGAGTAGCTTTCCAGCCAGCCACCGCTGGCGACCGCTTGGGTGAACAGGAAGCCCGCGGCCGCGATCAGCAGCCCTGCGGCCCACGCTCCGATCAGCAGGGCCGGGAAAAAACGGACGCGCAGCAGCTGGCGCAGCCCGGTAAAGATGATGGTCCGGCGCCGGTAGCCCAGCCCTTTGGGCGTCTCGCGCCAGCGGGTCAGATCAAGGCTTGCTTCCATGGTCGGTCGCGAGGGCCTGGACGAACAGCTCGTGCAGGGCGTTGGGGTTGGAGACGACTTCGGCGGGTGGCAGCTGGTGGGTGCGCATCAGCTCGAGCACCCATTCGATCGAGTCGGAGGCGGACTCCACGCGGAGCCGCCCGTTGGAGCGCCGCTCGACCTTCAGGCCGGCCTCCACCAACACGGCTTGAAAGCGCTCGGTCTCGGCGGCCGGCGCCAGCTCGACGATCCGGCGGTGGCGGTTTTTCAGCGCCTCGATGCTGTCGTGCTCCAGCAGGCGGCCGTGGGCGATGATGATCACCCGGTCGCAAATCCGCTCGATGTCCTGCAACAGGTGCGAGGAGATCACCACGCTGATGCCGAGGTCATGCCAGAGCGAGCCAATGAGCCGCAGGATGTGCTCCCGGCCGGAGGGATCGAGCCCGTTGGTCGGCTCATCCAGGAAAATCACCTCGGGATCATGCACCAGCGCCTGCGCCAGCTTCACCCGCTGCCGCATGCCGGTCGAATAGGTGTCCACCGAGCGGTAGCGCTCCTGGCCCATGCCCACGAGATCCAGAATTTCATGGGCGCGCTGCCGGGCCTGGCGGAACGACATGCCCGAAAGCTGGCCACAGTAGGCGACGTATTCGCAGCCGGCCATGCCGGGGATGTGGCAGTCCAGCTCGGGACTGTACCCGACTTTTTGCGGGAGGCGCGATGCCGCGCGCGGATGTCGCGCCCGAGCACCCGGGCCGTGCCGGAGGTCGGCGACGTGAGATTCAGCAGGCACTTGATGAACGTGCTCTTGCCCGCGCCGTTCGGCCCGAGCAGCCCGATGGTGCCCGCCGGCACACGGACATTGACGTCTATCAGCGCCTTTTGTGTCCCGTAGGTTTTGCCCAGACCCTCCGTCTCGATGATGAAATTGCCGTCGCCGTTCCCGGGCAGGACGGGCGGCAGAAGGGCGGGGTCGGTCGGGTTCAAGGGGATGGACGCGGGCGGGCCTGAGCTGGGTTCTCATGCACTACACGCTTGGCCGCGTCGAGGTTACAAAAACATCCGACCTGCCGCGGATTTCACGGATCGACGCGGATGAGATGATCGAAGTCATACCGGATCTACGCCCATCCGTGTAATCCGCTGGAGAAAATCCCGATCCTATTCCCCGAACTTCGGGATATAATTCCCGAGGCTTGGCCAGATCGGTCAAATCAGCCCCCCCCGGCCTTTTGCCGCGGATTGCGCGGATTAACCCGGATCGGATATGAGGAAACTTTCCTTATCCGCGGCCATCCGTGTCATCCGCCGGAAAAAACCGGCTCCTATTCGGTGAACTTCGGATTATCGATCCCCAGGGCATTCGCCAGGTCCGTCAGATGCTCTTGTTCCTGGACGATGATCTCGCGGAGAACTTCACTGAGTGCGAATTCCCCCATGGCCTCGGCCTGGCGGATCCGCTGGCGGTAGGCGATGATCGTCACCCGCTCGTTCTCCAGGTCGAAGCGCAGCATGTCCTCCGCCTTCGCCGACATCTTCACCGGGCGCGGCATCGTCACCGGCGTGCCGTTGAAATAATCGATCTGCTTCGCGATCTGCATCGCGTGGCTCAGCTCCTCGGTGGCGTGGCGCGCCAGCTCACCGGCGATGTGCTGGAATTTCGCGCCCTTCATCGTCTGGCTGTAAACAATGTAGCCGATGACGGCCTGGTATTCCCGGGCCAGATCCTGATTCAGGAGCTTGATCATGTGCTTGCGGGAAATGACGGCGGATTTTTTCATAAGTAGCCCGACTGACCGCATCTCGAGCCAAGGGTTCGGCCTTCGGAGCCAAACTTCGGATTTTTCCCGCGGAAAACGCGGGTGGTTGCAGATCAGAAATCGTTCAGATCATCCGATCCGCGTTCATCCGCGGCATCCGCGGAAAACTCCCCCCTGCCGGCTGCTGCGGCTGGTAAGGTCCGTAAACCGAGGCGTGACTTTTCCGGCGGTATCGCCGTGCTGGGATTTTGATTCTGCACTGAGCTTTTCCTCCCTTCTTCCTGTGACCGCCTCTTCCTCATCTGCGCCGATCGGCTTTGGCATCTTCGGCTTGGGCATGATCGCCGGGTATCACGCCGATGCCATTGCCGGCGTAACCGGCGCCCGGCTCGTGGGTGTCGCCACGCGGAACGCCGAGAAGGGCCGGGCCTTTGCCCAAAAACACAACGTACCCTTTGCGGGCACGAGCATGGAGGAACTCGTGGCCCTTCCTGGGATTGATGTCGTGTGCATCACCACGTCCAGCGGCGCGCATCTCGAGCCGGCGCTGACGGCCATCCGGGCCGGCAAACATCTCGTCGTGGAGAAGCCGATCGAGATCACGATGGAGCGCACCGATGAGATTCTGCGCGCCGCGGACGCCGCCGGCGTCGTGGTGGCTCCGATTTTCCAAAGCCGTTTCGGCGCCGGCGCCCTCACGGTCAAGGCGGCGATTGACGCCGGCCGCTTTGGGCGTCTCGTGCTCGCGAGCGCCTACGTGAAGTGGCACCGTTCCGCGCAATATTACACCGGCACTCGCGGCACGATGCAGAGCGACGGTGGCGGCGCCCTCATGGTCCAGGCCATTCACGCCCTCGACCTGCTGCAGTGGTTCGCCGGGATGCCGGCGGAAGTCTATTGCCAGACCACGCGCCGCATTTATGACGGCATCGAGGTGGAAGACACCGCCAGTGCGACCGTGAGATTTCCGGTCGGAGCGCTCGGCACGATCGAGGCCAGCACCGCGCTTTGGCCCGGCTGGCAGCGGCGGTTGGAGATCTGCGGTGAACATGGCTCCGTGTCCCTCGAGGACGACCATATTGCGCGCTGGGATTTTCGCGAAGCCCGGCCGGAAGACCAGGCGATCCGCAACGCGAAGGACGCGGCGGCGCTGGGCTCCGGGGCCAGCAAGCCCGATGCGATCAACTTTGTCGGCCACCAGCGGCAGCTTCAGGATCTCGTCGACGCACTGCGCACCGGCCGCGCGCCGGCGCTCAACGGCCACGAGGGCCGCAAGGCCGTGGCCCTTGTGTGCGCGCTGTATGCCTCGGCCGCCGCCGGCGCGCCCGTCAAACTCTGAACTTCCTTCAGCTCTCCGTCCCTGCTTCCTTTTGCTCCACTCGCCTTGGGAGCTGACCTCCCGCCGGCGCTCTTCCCCACCCCATGACCCCACCTCCGACCGTCACGCCTTGGTGGCGGACGTTGAACCGCCACCATTGGTTCGTTTTCATCGTCGCCTCGCTCGCGTGGCTCTTCGACTGCTTCGACCAGCAGATCTTCAACCTCGCGCGCGATGGCGCCATGGAGGACTTGGTCGGGGACAAGAAGCTGGCGCTGGTGTACGGCCCTTACACCACCTCCGTCTTCATGGTGGGCTGGGCGATCGGCGGGCTCTTTTTCGGCGCACTCGGCGACCGCTTCGGCCGGGCCCGGATGCTCACTCTCACGATCCTGCTGTATTCGCTGAGCACGGGGTTGAACTCGTTCGCGCACAGCGTCACCGGATTTTGCGTTTATCGTTTCCTCACCGGCCTCGGGGTCGGCGGGGTGTTCGGGCTCGCGGTGGCACTGGTCGCCGACTCGGTGCCGGATCGCGCGCGGGCGCCGGCGCTCGGCCTGCTGCAGGCCCTCTCGACCTGGGGTAATATCGCGTCGGGCCTGACCGGCATGGCCGTTGGCACCCTGGCGCTCTTGCCGTTCGGGTTGAAGCCATGGCAGGCCCTGTTCCTGATCGGCGCGTTGCCGGCGTTCCTGTGCGTGTTCGTGATGTACCGCCTGAAGGAGCCGGAGAAGTGGGTGCGCGCGCGGGAGGAAGGTGGCAAAAGCGGCGTGAAGTTCGGCTCCTACCGCGCCCTGCTCTCCCACCCACGCTGGAAGCGGAACGCCTGGTGGGGCCTGATCGCCTGCACCGCCGGCATTGTCGGACTCTGGGGCATCGGCAACTTCCACCCCAAGATCGTCGGCTCCATCATTGAACAGGAACTGGCCGCGAGAAACCTCTCCCCCGCGGCCATGGCGAGCGAGAAGACCTTCTGGCGCGCCGCGGGCCTGCTGCTGCAGAACATCGGTGGCTTCCTCGGCATGCTTTCCCTCGCGAAGCTGGCGCAGACCTGGGGGCGCCGGCCGGCGTTCGCGCTCGCGCTGCTGCTCTCGTTTCTCTCGACCGTGCTGGTCTTCAAGTTCATGCGCCACACCGGCCAGATGTACTGGATGCTCCCGATCATGGGCTTCGGCCAGCTCTCGGTGTTCGGCGTCTACGCGGTCTACCTGCCCGAATTGTTTCCGACCAGCCTGCGCAGCACCGGCACGAGCTTCTGCTACAACGTCGGCCGGATTATCGCCGCCACCGCACCGTTCACGATGAGCAGGCTCACCTCCCGCCTCGGCGGCGACATCGAGGCCTTCCGCACCGCGGGCCTGTGGGTGAGCCTGGTGCTCCTTGCCGGCATCGTGGTGCTGCCACTCCTGCCGGAGACCAAGGACCAGCCGCTGCCGGAGGAGTAAGCGCCAGCGCGAATTAACCGGGATCAGGCCGCGGCTTTGGCTTCCGTCCCCGCGACCGACTGCTTCCAACTGCCCGGGCGACCGGAGGCCAGTGTCTTTCGTGGACGCTGGCAACCGAGCCCGTCCCACTTGGGCAGGTTTAGCGCGAGGCGCTGCATTTTTCCACGCGCGCGAAACAGCCGCATTTTCACGAACTCCAGGTCCCAGCCGGTCGTCCGGCTGATTTCGAGCAGGGTCCTTTGTTCAAGATGGAAGAGCCGGACGATCCGGCGGTCATCGGGCTTCAGGCCGGCCAGCATGTGCTGGACCATTTCCCGCGCGCCCAGCCGGTCACCGGGATTGCCGCCATGCGGGTCGGCCAGCGTGGTCTCAATCCGGGAAGCCTGATCCTCCCCAAGGTCGGCCCAGCGCAACTCAGGCCGGCAACGCTGCGCGCGCAAGTGATCGAAGCAGGTCCGAAGGGCGATTCGCGCGAGCCAGTGGATGAACGGGGCGCCCCCATGATACTGGCCGAGCCGGGAAAACATCTTGATGAACACTTCCTGCACGAGGTCCTCCTCCGTCTCCCGGCGAGGCAGACGCCGGCGCACAATCCGGACGACGACCGGCCGGACCAGGGCGACCAATTCCCGCGCCGCCTGCTGGTCACCGGCCCGGACGCGCTGGAGACAGTCGGCGAGTTCCTCGGCGGCGGTGGGCACGGCTGGCGTGGTGTGATCGGCGATCATGTTCCTCTTGATTACACGTCGCGGCCGGGCGGGGTTACAAAACACCGGATTATGCCGGGACCGAGCCAGGCTCAGGCCGTTGGAGGTAGCAGCCGAGGTAACGAGGCCGGGGTTCGAAGATGTAGCGGCGGTCTACTTGTCCGCCGTAGCTTTTCAGCGAAGCAGGATGACCGCCGGTTTGAAAGATCGGCGCTCATAGAGCGCCGCTACAACGAACCCAGCCTCGTTACCTCGGCTGCTACATGTCCAAGCCGGGGTGATTTCGTTGCGGGAGACAGAGCGTTTACCGCCCCGGTAACTTACCGGCCTTCTGGCGCCGGCGCAGCGAGCTCCCGGCCAGCATCATCGCCCCGGTGAGCAGCAAGTCCCACGTCGCGGGTTCTGGCACCGGCGTGAAGTTGAGGAAAAGATTATTGCCCGTCTGCGACAGGAAGAAATTCCCGACGCCGAGGCTGTTCTGAAAACCGGGCGTGCCGCCCGTCGCGGCGGTCGAGATGACAAAGGCGTTCGTCGCAAACCCCGTGATCCCGCCGGGCGCGGTGGCGATCAGCCACGAGTAGGACTGGGCGGAATTGAAATTGATCACCGCGCCGGCGAGGTTCGCCGCGGTCACGGAATTGATGGAGAGGCCAAACGGCGTGGACCCGTTGGCGGTGATGTTGAGCGCCCCGGAGACATTCAGCAGGCTCCAGTTTGCCCCGGACGCACCGTTGGCGTCATTGATGAAAAAGTACATGAGCCCGTTGCCCGCCATCGTCGCCGCCGGGGTGGTAAAGGTGCCCGGGGTGAAGGTGCTGCCGGCACTGTTGAACAGGCCGGGGAAAAGCTTGCCGCCACCGCCAATGGTGAGCGACCCGGCAATGCTGGTGTTGCCAATCAGCGCGCCGCCGCTGCCCATGGAAGTCGGGGTGGCGCTGGTGATGGTGACGGCACCGGAACCGAGCGCTGAGCCGGACGAATTGGTGAGCAGGAGGTTGCCGCTATTGATGGTGGTGCCGCCGGAGTAGCTGTTGGCGTTGGGCAGCGTGATGTCGCCCGAGCCATTCATGACTAGGGCGCCCGTGCCCGACACCGCGTTCCCGAAGATGGCACCCGAGCCGTTGAGGGCCAGGCTCAGCGTGCCATTGTCGATAATCGCGCCGGCGACGGACGCGGTGTTGTTGGAATTGTTTCCAATGCGCAACGAGGCTCCACTGTTGATGGTGGTGCCACCGCTGTAGCTGTTCACGCCGGTCAGCGCCTCGGTGGTGGTGCCACCGATCACGAGCGCGCCCAGACCGTCGATGATGCCGGCAAATGTGCGGGTCGAAGTGTTGGGATTGAGCGTGAGGGTCTTGCCGCTCCCAACGGTGACATTGGCCGTGGCATTTCCCTGCAAGCCGGCGACGACTTCGTCGAAATTGACCAACAGATGGGTGCTGGCGTTCATCGAAACCAAGCTGTTGGCGGAAAAAGCCCCGAGCTGGCCATCGGCGAGGGTGCCGGCCCCGACGACCGTCTGACCCGAATAATTATTCACCCCGCCCAGCGTGAGCGTGCCGGTGCCGAGCTGCTGGAACCCGCCGGTGCCGGTGATCCCGTTCGCGAAGGAAGTATTCGTCGTGAGGTTAATATTAAAGTTCGCCGTGCCGTTAACGGTGATGGCGCCTGAAACGGCTCCGGTCGCGCCGCCGCCGGCCGCGCCCACCTGCAGCACTCCGCCGCTGTTGATCGTGACGGAGCCCGTGCCTGTCGCCGAGCCGCTGGCGTTGGTGGCGAAGATAATGCCACCGTTGATCGTCGTGCCGCCCTGGTAAGTGTTGCCGACCGTGAAATTCTCGCTGTTGGTGCCGGCCTTGATCAAGGCGCCCAAGCCGGCGATGGTGCCGTTGAAGGGACCCGGCGTGTTGCTGCCGCTGATGGTCAGCGTCTTGGTGCTCGCCACGTTCACCGTGCTGAAGCTGCCGCCCGTCAGGCCGGCGATGGCCTCGTCGTTGTTGACCGTGAGCGTGGCGCCCGAGTTGATCGAGATCGTACTGTTGGAGGAAAAGGCGTTGGTCTGTCCGTCGGCCAGCGTGCCGGAGTTGACGTTGGTCTGGCCGGAATAGCTGTTCACCCCGCCCAAGGTGACGGTGCCCGCGCCCGCCTGGGTCACAGAGCCGGTGCCCGAAATTCCGTTGGCGAAGGAAATGTTGCTCGAGAGGTTGAAGGTGAGGCCGCCGTTGTCGGAGATGGCGCCCGAAACCGCGCCCGTCGCGCCGCCGCCGCCGGAAGCCCCAAGCTGGAGCGTGGCGCCGCCGGCAATCGTGATGGTTCCGGTCCCCGTCGCCGAGCCGGTGCTGTTGGTCGCAAACAACGAGCCCTGATTGATCGAGGTGGGCCCCGAGTAAGTATTGGCGCCGGACAAAGTCTCCCCGCCCGTCCCGGTCTTGATCAGGCCGCCCGAACCGCCGATCGTGCCGCCATAGGTTTGAAGGGTGCCATGATTGATCGTCAGGTTGCCGCCCAGGTTCACCGTGCCGCCGGACCCGCTCAAGCCCTTGACCGTCTCGGCGAAATTCACCGTGAGGGAGCCGCCATTCAGCGTCATCAGGCTGTTGGCGGAAAAATCGCCCGCCGCCCCATCCACAATCGTGCCGGAGTTGATGGTGGTGGTGCCGGAATAAGTTTTGTTCGTGCCCGTGAGTGTAAGCGCCGTCGAACCATTCTGGGTCAGACCGCCGGTACCGGAGACCGCGTTGCCAAAACTGGTGTTGCTGCCGAGGTTGAAGGTCAGGGTGCCGTTGTCGGTGATGCTGCCGGAAACCGCGCCAGTGCCGCCGTTGCCGATTTGGAGGGTGCCGCCCGTGTTGATCGCAATCGCGCCGGTGCCGGTGGCCGAGCCGGTGGAATTGGTCGCGATCAATTTGCCTCCCGAATTGATGGTCGTGCCACCCGAGTAGGCGTTCGCGCCCGTGACCGTGGCGTTCGCCCCGTTCAACACGGAAACGACGCCGGTGCCCGATACCGTGTTGCCGAAACTGTTGGTGTTACCGAAACTCAGAGTGCCGTTGTCGGTCACCGCGCCCGTGATGGCTCCGGCCGTGCCGGCGCCGATGGCGCCGATCTGCAGCGTGCCGCCGCTGTTGATCGTGACCGTATTTGTGCCGGTCGCCGAGCCGGTGCTGTTGTTCACGACCAGCGTTCCGGTGTTCACCGTCGTGCCACCGGTGTAGCCGTTGGCTCCGTCCAACGTCGTGGTGCCGGTGTTGCCGGCACCGATGGTGAGCGCTCCCGCGCCATTGATCGTGCCGGAAAACGATCCCGGGACTCCCGTGGTATTAACAGTCAGGGTTGCACCCGATCCGATGTTCACCCCCCCCGCCGGTGCCACCGTTTTGGAGGCCAGCGATCGTTTCGTTGAAATTGACCGCGAGCGTGCCGAGGTTGGAACCGCTGTTGCCCACGCGCACAATGCTGTTTGAGGAAAAAGCTCCCGCCATGCCATCGGCCAGCGTGCCGTTGCTGATGGTGGTGTTCCCGCTGTAGGTATTGGCCCCGCTGAGGGTGAGCGTCGCGTTGTTGACCCCGGACAAGGCAAACAGGGAGACATTGCCGGTCCCGGAGATCACACCGCCGTAAGTCTGGGCGGCTCCAGCGGCACTAAAAAAGTTCAGAACCCCGCTGTTGCTCACGTTGCCAGCGATCATCGAGGTGGTCAGGGTGCCGTTACCCACGGTAAAGGCGCCGGTGGAGATGATGGTATTGCTCGATGTGCGGCTATCGATGCCGGAGAATTGGAGGGACTGGGAGCTGTTGTTAACGATTGTGATATCGCCGGTGCCGCTGAGGTTGCCGCCGAACTGCAGGCCCGCGGTGGCACCCGCGGTGCTGGTGACGGTCACGTTGCCAGCCAAATTAATGGGAACGTTAACAAAAATGCTGGAGGCCGCCGAGGTGTCGTTCGTAACGCCGGCGCTGGCTCCGCTTAACTGGAGCGTGTTCGTTCCGTTGATGATGTAGCCGATCGTTCCATTAAAAGTGACCAGGTTGGCGGAGAAATCCGCGTTAAAATTAACTCCCGATTGGACGCCGCCGGTGCCAAAAATAATATTGGACCCCGTCGTCGGCAGCACGCCGCCCGTCCAGTTTCCACTCGTGTTGGTATTGTGATCACCACTGCCGTCGCTCCAGTTGAACGTGGCTTGGGCGAGGACGGAAATGTCCAAAGTCGCTCCCACCAGAATCAGCAGCGCCAGCGTTCGCAGATTTTTCAATGCCCCATGCTTAAACAATAGCTGCAAATCAGGGGCGGGGCAGTTTCGCATAAAGCAGGGGATTTCCCTCAACCTGACAAAAACCCGACGAACAACAAGTGAATTGCATTATGCTGTGCCCAGCAGGCAGATCCATCCCCTAAAGAGACCGGCTAATTCGGAATCATGCAGAAAGAAACCGCGGATGACGCGGATCTGAGGTCGCCCTTTTGGCTATTGCGAGACAAGTGGATAGGGATTTTCCGGAGTCAAAATCATGGGTTCGTCGTGCCACTTCCCTCACCGACCCAATCAAGACCTGAAGCCTCGCAAATTGCGTTTCGTTGCGCCGCGCAAATGAACCGCCGCCCCCACCGCGCCCAGCACCGCCCCGGCCAACACGTCAATGGCCACATGCTGCTTGGTGGCCAGCGTGGAGTAGACGATGCCCGCGCACCAGGCCCAGCTCACCCCGCGGGCGAATCCGCGATCCCCGATTTCACGCAGCCGGCGGTGCAGCAGTAGCGCGCAGAAAACGGCAAAGGCCACATGCAGGGAGGGACAGGCGTTGCCCGATCCGTCGACGGCCTTGAGCTGTGAAAATACGCGTTGCCCTGACCAGTCGATGTCCAGTGGGGCAACGACAGTCGGCCAGAAGAAGAAAAAGGCGAACCCCGCGAGACAGAGCCACCCTGCCGTCCGGTAGAATGCGATGATCTCGCCTTTTTCCGCGATCAATCCCGGCACGAGCGAAACATAGGGCCACAGTGAAAAATAAAGCAGCAGCGCACCGGGCCGGAATGTAATCAGCCGGTCCAGCGCGGTCACGGGCATTACCGTTACCGTGAAAACCGGGAATTTGAGGAGCAGAAAATACCCCGCGAAGAATGCCACCCCGAAAAAAAACAGGGCCGTCACCTTGAATCCGGCGTGCGCCTTCAGCCGGGAACCGAGCGGCTGGCTCCGGACGATTTCTGAAGAAAACGGAGCCATGCAGGTTGTGTCCGACCATGCGTGCGGCCACGAGTTAAAGCAAAGGAAGAAGGCGAATGCGTTCCCTTGGTAGGGCGTGGACTCCGCTCCGCGCCGGGAATGCCACCCGAGTCCATCCGGAGCCGCTCGTTGTCAGATCATCCCCGTCCTTATGCCCGGCGCGGAGCGGAGTCCGCGCCCTACCGGGTACCGGCCACGTACCACTCGCCGCGCAGCCAGTCGGCAATCAGGCCGATTTCCTGCTCGGAAAGCTTCTGGTCGGCGCCGAAGGCGGGCATGCGGTCGTTGTGCGTGCCATAAAAGCGTTCGTGAGCGGAGTTGGAAATGAAGGCGACCAGCCAGTCGCGCGAGCCATAGCCCGTCAGGTCGGGGGCGCCGCCGTTCTCATCGGCCTCGTGAAATTTATGGCAGCTCGTGCAATTCATGGCGTCGCTGGCCAGCTGTTTGCGGCCCTCGGCGATGAGCGCCGCATCGCGGGTGTCGGCGACGGACTGCGCCTTGAGCCCGGCCTCGGCGGAAAGGGCGGCGAGCGCCTGCTTGAGCTGCGCCTGGTCGGCGGCGGAAAAGCCGGCAACATCCTCCTTCACGAACTTCACCATGTTGCCGCCCTTGTGCTTGCTGCCGCCGAAATAACGCGGGCTGTCCACCGTGGCCGGATCGAGCAGCCCCGCCAGCCATTCCCGGCTCGCGAAGCCCTTGAGGTCCGACGCCGAGGGCGGATCCTTCGGCTGGCCGCCCAGGCTGTCGTCGCCACCGTAGCGGTGGCAGGTGGCGCAGTTCCGGGCAAAAAGCTTCGGTCCCTGGGTCAGCGCATCGCCCCGCAAGAGCGTCACCGCGCCGGCCTCGGGGATGCCGGTGGGGGACTGCGCGAGCACCACCACGCGTTCGGCGTCGCGCCGGGCAGCCTGGACCGCCGAAAGGTAGTCCGGGTTGCCGTTGTCTTCCTTCCACGAGAGCCAGGTCAGCAGCGTCGCCCCGGCCAGCACGGCCCAGAGAAAACCCACGTTGAATCGGTGACCCAGCTTCCATTTGCCTAAAAAAGGCAGGACGGCCAGCACCAGCAGGAGCAGACCGGGCAGGAAGATCGCGCCCCAGACCTCGGTGCCGCCGGGAAAATATTTCAGGAGCTTGAAGAGAAAGAGGAAATACCACTCCGGTCGCGCCGCGGAAAAGGGCTCGGACGGATCCGCCGGCGCATCGAGCTCGGCGCCGTGGTAGCGCACGACCAGGAAAAGGACTACCGCCAGGACGGCGAGGCACGCGACCGCGTCGCGCAGCACCTGCTCCGGCCAGAACGGGGCGTCGGGTTTTCTCCTCGGCTCCTTCGGCGTGAGACCGTGGCGGCGGAAGAGATATACATGGAGGACGATCAGCCCCGCGATGGCCCCGGGGATCACTCCGGCATGCAGGGCAAAAAAACGCGTGAGCGTCTGGTGGCCGTAATCGCTCCCGCCGACGAGGACTTGTTGCAACCCCGGGCCCACCACCGGCGTGATGGCCATGATGCTGGTGGCCACCCGCGTCGCCCAGTAGCCCTTCTGGTCCCACGGCAGCAGGTAGCCGGTGAGCGACAGGGCGAGCACGAGCAGGAGCAGGAGGAGGCCGAACCAGAAGTTGACCTCACGCGGCGCCTTGTAGGCCCCGTCGATGACCACCTGCATGAGATGCAGCACCAGCAGCACGGTCATCGCCTGCGCGGTGAAATGGTGCAGCCCGCGCAGGAACCAGCCGCCCCACATCTCGTGCTGGATAAAGTACACGCTTTCCCAGGCGGTGTGCGCGCCGGGGCTGTAGCCCAGCCAGAGGGCCAAGCCGGTGATGACCTGGACGGCAAAGCAGAACGTCAGCGTGCTGCCCCAGACGTAGCGCCAGCGCGCGCCGCCCGGGACATTTTCGAAGAGCGTCTCGTGCAGCAGCTTTTTGTAGCCGGTGCGGTGGTCCAGCCAGTTGGTCGGCGCCTTCATCAGGCGAGAATCCGCTCCTTCACCCCCGGGCGGAAATTCCGGAACTCCACCCAGATTTCATCGCCATGGCGAATCTCGACCGTCAGTTCGTCCAGCGCGCGCGGGCTGGGGCTCTTCGGGTCGAGCACCTTGCCGTCGAGGGCGAAGGTGCTGTTATGGCAGGGACAGAGGAAATGCTTCCGGTCCGCGCGGAAATCGACGAAGCAGCCGGCATGCGGACAGGTGACATTGAGCGCCCGCACTTCACCGGCGCCGATCCGCTGCAGATAAACCGCCCCCACAGGCACATTCGGCGTGCGGTTCCAGGCATCGTCCCGCGTGGCGAGCACGGGGAACCGGCGCGGCTCGCCGTTTTCCGGCAACATCTTGAGGGAGGCCACCCGCACGGCGTCACCCGCCTGCGCGCGGCGCCGGAGAGGATTGAGGAAAAGGAGCAGCCCCGAGACCGCTGGCACCACCAAGGTCACGGCGCCAATGATCACAGCGCTGGCCTTGGCGAAAAAATCGCGCCGGGGATTCGGAAAGGAGGGGTGAGGGGTGGCCATGCCAGGGAAAAAAAGAGGCGGCCGGACAGGCCGAGTGTCGAGCATGACGGACAGGCCGGGAAATCGTTTCAAACCCGAAATCCGAAACCCGGCCTTGTTTTCGCGCAGAGGCGCGGAGGCGCGGGGATAAATCCAAAGCCCTCTTGGACTTTTAGCCTCCTAATAAACCAGTTCCCTCTGCTTTCCGGGGCAGAAGTATTACTCTGCGGCCCTGCGCCTCTGCGCGAAACTTCCGCCCGTCAGGAGGCGAGGGCTTCCTGCACGAGCGCCGCGATGCCGGACGGCAGCGCCAGGCCGCTGGCCAGTTCCTGCGCATGCGGGCTCATTTTGCGCCAGGTCTTGCGGATGATATCCACGAATTTTTCGCGGGGATATTCCGCGTGCTGGGCGGCGAAGGCGCTGATTTCATTTTCCAAAAACACCAGGCAGGCCGCGTCCTCGAGCGCCTGCGTGCCGGGGTTGGTCTTGAGGCCGGTCTTCGACACCCAGACAGCAAGCTCCGCCGCCTCGGACGCGGCGATGCCGGCCTGCAGCAGGAGGGCGCGGGCGCGCTCCGCCTGCTTGGTGTAGAGGCTTTTTCTCCACTGGAGATAACCCGGCCGGTCCATCGGGAAGGAGGCGCGCGGCACTGACCAGCGCTCCAGGTGCTGGCTCCGTGCGGCGAGGCGCAGCAGCGGGGTGTCGGCGGGCACGAGTTTCTGCACCCACGCCTCCATGCGATCGGCATAGACGAGCTCGGCCGCGCGGCCATCGGTCGCCTTGTGTGGATCCGCCGCGTGCGCGGCATCGATCAGTTCCCGGGCGCGATCATACGACATGCGGGGGAAAGTATGAATTAAGCAGGAAGAAGGAAGAACGAAGCTCTCTCATGCGGTAGGGCGCGGACTTCCTCCTTCGCCAAGGCTACGGCGGACCAGGCGGAGTCACTGCCCTACCGTTCAATACACTTGCTCATCCAACAGCGCAAAGAGCTCCGCTTCCGTGATCCGCTTCTGCTGCATGCTGTCGCGCTCGCGCAGGGTGAACGTGCCGTCCTTCTCGATGGTCTCGAAGTCGATGGTCACGCACCAGGGCGTGCCGATTTCGTCCTGGCGGCGGTAGCGGCGGCCGATCGCGCCGGCCTCGTCGTAGAAGACGGCGTAGCGGCGCTTGAGCTTGGCATGGAGTTCCTTCGCCCGGGCGGTGAGCAGTTCCTTGTTCTTGAGCAGCGGGAGCACGGCGACCTTCACGGGCGCGATGCGCGGCGAGAGGCGGAGGACGGTCCGCTTCTCCACGGCGCCCTTGTCGTCCGTCACGTCCTCCTCGGCGTAACCGGCGCAGAGGATGGCGAGGAAGATGCGGTCGACCCCGACCGCGGGCTCGATGACATGCGGCACGAATTTCTTCTTCGAGGCCTCTTCGAAATAATCCATCGGCTTGCCGCTGGCGGTCGCGTGCTGGTTGAGGTCGTAGTTGCCGCGCGCGGCGATGCCCCACAGCTCCTGCACGCCGAAGGGATACTGGAACATGATGTCGACCGTGCCCTTCGAGTAGAACGCGAGCTTCTCCTTCGGATGCGCATAGCGCGAGAGGTGGCTGTCGGGCAGGCCGATGCTCTTGAGCCAGGCCTCGCACCAGGCGATCCACTCCTCGTGGCACTTCGCCCAGTCGGCGTCCTCGGAGATGAAGTATTCCATCTCCATCTGCTCGAACTCGCGCGAGCGGAAGATGAAGTTGCGCGGCGTGATCTCGTTGCGGAACGACTTGCCGATTTGCGCGATGCCGAAGGGCAGCTTCACGCGGCCGGTGTCCACCACGCTCTTGAAATCGACGAACATGCCCTGCGCCGTCTCGGGCCGCAGGTAGGCCACGCTGCTCGCGTCGGTCATCGCGCCGACGTTGGTCTGAAACATCATGTTGAACGAGCGCGGCGCCGTAAGGCTGCCTGGCTCGCCGGTGGCCGGGGAAGGAATCAATGCAATCTCATCCGGCTGCGCCTCGGTCATGTCCTTGACGGTGACCGGCGCGAGCTGGCCTTGGATGGCCTTCTTCCGCTTGAACGCCTCGGCGGCGGTCTGGAGTTCTCCCGCGGTGTTCTCGCTTTCAAGTGCGGAAACGTAGCCCATGGTTTTGCCGTCGACGATGATGGCCGCGAAAAACAACTGGTCCGCCCGGTAGCGCTGCTTGCTCACCTTGCAGTCGACCAGCGGATCGGTGAATCCGGCGACATGGCCCGACGCCTCCCAGACTTTCGGGTGCATGATGATCGAGGTCTCGATGCCAACGATGTCCTCGCGGCGGCGCACCATGTCGTTCCACCAGCAGTCGCGGATGTTCTTCTTCAGCTCCGCGCCGAGCGGGCCGTAGTCGAAGAAGCCGTTGAGGCCGCCGTAGATCTCGGACGAGGGAAAGACAAAGCCCCGGCGCTTGGCGAGCGACACGATGGCTTCCATGAGGTTTCCGGGGGCGGCAGGCGTGGACATAAGAGGCAAAGGGATAGCGCAACGCCCCGGGCGCGGTCAATTCCGCGGTTGGATCAGCGAAGGTCTCAAATAATCGTTCTCGTTCCATCCCGCCATACCGCTTCGTTGGACGCCGTAACCCATCCGGGGGCGTGGCGTCATTTCCCCCATGAATACTTCCACGAAGATTTCCCTGCTCGCCGTCGGTCTTGCCCTGGCCTCCCTCCCTTTCGTCAGCGCGGCTGACAACAACAACTCCGACCAAACCAATTCCGCTCCCGCCCCTGTCGCCGGCAGCCGGCATCCGCGCCTGCGCGCCATGCTGCTCCGCCGGCAGGTGGTGGCCCACCAAGTTGCCCGCCGCCTCGGGCTGAGCCAGGATCAGACCGCCCAGCTCAAGTCGCTCCGCGCACAAACCAAGTCCACGATCAAAGGTATCCGCGCCGACTCCAGTCTCACCGCCGAGCAGAAGAAGGCCAAGGTTCGCGAGACGCTCCAGGGCACGCGCGCCCAGATGAATTCCACGTTGACGCCGGACCAGCAGGCCCAGCTCAAGCAGATGCGGGAGCAACGCAAGGCGAACAAGGTCTGAAGGTGGAGCGTGTTGTCCCCAACACGCTGGATCGATGCGGCTTCGCCGCCACGCGTTGAGGTCAACGTTTTCTGCTTCCCGAGATTCAAATATTGCCGGGGCGAAGGCGGTGTCCAACCTCACCTTCACTGCCATGCCCCTGATCGATCTTTCGCAGCCGCTGTTTGACCAGGCGCCAAACTGCCCGGTGCATCCGCCGGTGAGTTTCAAGCGCACGGCCGACCATCCGCAGGGCGGATGGAGGATGGAGGAGATTGCAATGGCGACGCATACCGGCAGCCATCTCGACGCGCCGCTGCACAAGATCGCCGGCGGCAAGAGCATCTCGGACCTGCCGCTGGAAACCTTCACGGGGCCCGCGCGCATCGCCGACCTTCGCGGCCTTGCGCCGGACACTCCCATCACCGCGAGCATGCTGGCTCCGCAGCTGCCTGGGCTTGCCGCCGGCGACATCGTGCTACTCGCCACCGGCTGGGGCGAGCGGCGGGCGAAGACCGAGGAATGGCTGCGCCACTCGCCGCGCGTTTCGCCCGATGGGGCTCGCTGGTTGGTCGAGCATCGCGTGCGCGGCGTGGGGATCGACCACTATTCCATCGGCGGTCTCGGCGGCGACAACGACACGACCCACACCATTCTGCTCGGAGCCGGCGTGTGGATCGTCGAGGAACTGCGTTTTCCCCCGGAGGTTTTTTCGCTGCCGCCGCCGGTGAAGTTCTGGGCGTTGCCCCTGAACTGGCCCGGCTGTTCCGGCGCTTTTTGCCGGCCGGTGATTGAGGTGCCTTGATCGGGAATTCCGCCCGCAGATTTTTTGCCACGAAGAGGCACAAAATTCGCCCGCCTTAAGTTCGGCCATTTCTTCTCCGATGCTCCGCCCGCCCGAGACCTTCACCACCAACCGGCTCACCGCCCAGCGCCCGCGCGTGGAGGATGCCGCCGCCGCCTTTGCGGCCTACGCGAACGATCCGGAGGTGACCCGCTATCTCTCCTGGAAGGCCTACGACCGCGTTGAGCCGCTGGCGGATTTTTTCCGCGCGCGCCAGGAGGACTGGGAAAAGACCGGCCTCCATTTCACTTGGCTGCTCCGCCTGCGCGAGACCCAGGAGGTGGTGGGGCTGATCGGCTGCATTCCCGACGGCGGCAAGGTCACCCTCGGCTACGTGCTCGGAAAAAAATTCTGGGGCCGCGGCCTCGCGACTGAGGTGCTGCGCCACCTCGTGGCGTGGCTGATCGCCCAGCCGGAGATTTTCCGGGTGTGGGCCTATTGCGACGTCGAGAATCCGGCGTCCGCCCGCGTGATGGAAAAGGCCGGCATGACCCGCGAGGGAATCCTGCGCCGCTGGCACGTGTGCCCGACCATCGGTCCCTCCCTCCGCGATTGCACTGTTTGCGCGAGAGTGAAGTGAGGCACGTCAGAGATCTGCCCCGACCCGAGTGAAGCGGCCGGGAGACGGGGTGTGTGGCGCGAGGTTACAAAAGGCCGTCAAATATTGGCGCTTTTTTGACCCGGGGGTTTGCAACCCGCCCACCCCCGCCGCGTCTCGGTGGTCAGTACCAATCGTACATCCCACACCTAACATGAAAAACGATCTCTCCTTCAAAATCCTCGCCGCGGCCGTGGTCGCTGGCCTGTTCCTTTCCCTGGTTGACGCTAACTCAGGTCGCGACGACGCGGGCGATGACGCCCGGCCGGTCGCGGCGGCGGCCTCGGCACCGGCCACCCTCGCCCAGCGCTGAGGCCTGCTGAAACAACTTTTGTCCGCCCGGGGTGTGATCCGGCGCGGGCAAGCTTACCCGCCGCCCCGGAGCCCTGCTCCCGGCGGCGGTTTTATTTTTCCCGGGGCACGTCTGTGTCCCCCCCCGTCTTCACGGGCCGCGCGGGCCGGTGTGGACGTAATGGAAAAAATTAACATCGGCATAGCCTTCGTCGCCCTTGGAATTATAGCTGTAGAGTCCGATGCGATCTCCCCGGTAATTTCCCCACGCCAGCTGATACATTGGGCCAAAATCCGTAAAGGACCGCCCGTCGAGACTGAATGAAAACTGGCTCTGGCCATCGAGCCCCCAGATGGATCTGAGCCAGAGGCGCCGGCCGGCAATCTCCGGTCCCGGCGTGGCGATCGCGTTGTTCACCGAGACCAGGATTCGTTTAGCGCCTTCCTGTAGGACGCCCAAGGCCGCGTGGGTTTTTGAAAAATGGCAGAGCCCAGCCTGCTGGCCGTCCGCCATGCCGGCCAGGTCGAGTTCGATCACCACTTCATTAGCCGCCGTGCGCAGCGCGCGCTGGGTCAGCGTATTGCCGGCCTTCATCAGGTCGCCCGGCACCAGCGGCGCGAAGGCATGCAGCCGCAACCAGCCCGGCCGCTCGGTGAGCGACCATTTGCCGGCACGCGGCTGGTAATTCCACTCCCATTGTGCGGGCAATTCCGCATTGCTGAATTCATCGCTCGTCTCCGGGGTGGGACCGGCCAGCCCTTGCTCAGGCATTTTTCCGGCCCAGGTCATTGCGCCCAATCCGTCCGGGCCAACTTCGCCGATGATGGGCCAGCCGTCAGTCCACGTCACGGGCAGCAGGCTCAAACACCGGCCCTCCCAGCTGCCGCGCCCATGATGCGTGAGGAAATACCAATCGCCCTTGGGCGTCTGCACCAGCCCGCCTTGGTTCGGCTCCATGGCCTCGCGGTCGGCCTGCTTGAGCTGTTTGATTTCCTCGTAGGGTCCGAAAATGGCTTTCGCCCGCTCCATCATAACCACCCGGCCCTCCGGCCGGGACTCGCTGAAAAAATGATAATAGTGGCCGTTGATTTTATAGAGCTTGTTGGCCTCGCTGCCCTTCGACTGGTGGATGACCCGGTCCGAATCCTTCACCACTTCGCGGCCGTCAGGGGTCAGTTTCCAAAGATGGATCTTGTAGCCGTCGCGGAAGCTCGAGCCGACGAGATAGCCCTGGCCGTCGTCATCCCAGAAGGGGCAGGGATCATCCCAGCCCGCTTCCGGCAACACGCGATGCAGCGGCTCCCAGGGTCCGGCCGGATCCTTCGCCGTCGTCATGAAGTAACCTTCGTCGGGCGTGCCGAAATAAATCCAGAACCGGTTGTCGTGATAGCGGATCGCGCCCGCCCAGATGCCCTTGCCGTAGCGATTCACGCGGTCCCAATTCAGCTCGGGGCTGATCTGAGTGAGATCGGTCACCGCGTGGCCCAGAATCGTCCAGTTCACCAGATCGCGGGAATGCAGGATCACCATCCCCGGTGAAAACTGGAATGTGGACGAGATGGCGAAGTAGTCGGCGCCGACGCGGATGCAGTCCAGGTCGCTGTAATCGGCCGGGATGACGGGATTGAGATAGGTCCCGTCGCCCTGATCCCCCCACTTTGGCCAGTCGCCCCACGGGCGCGGTGACACTGCGGCGGCCGAGATTGCGCCGACGCCAGCCAGCAAAAACAGCAGGGGATGAAAACTTGTCCTCATCTTCTCAGCCCTTGAGCGCACCGGCGGCGATGCCCTTCACGATCTGGCGCTGCAGGAGCAGGTACACGGCGAGGATCGGCAGGGTCACGAGCACCAGGCCGGCGAACAGCATGCCGTAGTCGGTGTGGTATTGCGCGGTGATGGAAAGGTTCGCGAGCCCGAGCGGCAGCGTACGCGCACTCCCATCCACGTCGCCCCCGACCAGCATGAAGGCGAAAAAATATTCCTTCCACACGCCGATGAACTGGAAGATCGCCACTGTGACGAGCCCCGGCCGCGCCAGCGGCAGCAGCACGCGCCAGAATGCGGAGAATTCGCCGCAGCCGTCGATCACCGCGGCCTCATAGAGCGAGCGCGGCAGCGAGCGGAAAAAACCCGCCAGGACAAAAATCGCGAACGGCAGGCCGTTGGCCGTGTAGACCAGGATGAGCCCAACGCGGGAGTTGAGGAGATCCAGAGCCCGCAGCTCGAAGAAGAGGGGCACCATCGCCAGCTGCGCGGGAATCATCAGGCCGGCGAGGAACAGCCAGAAGGCCGTCCGCGCCAGCGGGTGATAAAACCGGGTGAGCGCGTAGGCCGCCATTGCGCCCAGCGCGACGATGAGCGCGACCGACACGCCGGTAACCAACACGGAGTTGAAAAAATAATCGCCGAACCGGGCCTCGCGCCAGGCTCGGGAGTAATTGTCGAAATGCAGATCATTGGGCGCCGGGAGCGAAAACGTGTCGCGGAAGATCGCCGCGTCAGGCTTGAGCGAGGAGTAGGCGACCCAGAGCAGCGGGAACACCACCCACCCCGCATAGCCCAGCAACGCGGCCAGGATGAGAGGCCGGCCCAGCGTGAACGGCTTGGTCTGCGGCTTTCTCATTCGATCGCCTCCCGCTTGAGTCCGCGCAGCACGACCGCACTGGCCGCGAGCACGAGGATAAACAGCACGGCGGCCAGCGCCGTGGCCCGGCCGATGTCGAAATTCTTGAACATCGAGGTGACCATCAGCGTGCCGAGGGTGTGAGTGGTCGTGTCGGGTTCCTGGGAGGTGAGCAGCCACACCATCTCGAAGGCGTTGAGCCCCCCGATGACGATGAAGACCGCCGAGATGGCGATAGCGTCCCAGATTAGCGGTAGGGTGATGGTGAAAAACTGTCGCGCTTTTGACGCGCCGTCGATTTCGGCCGCCTCGTAGAGTTGCGGATCGATTCCTTCCATTGCCGCCAGATAGAGGATGAGGTTAAATCCGCAGGCCATCCAGATGTAGATCGGGATGAGCGCGGTGTAGAGATGCGCCGGGGCCAGCCAGGGATAATTGTCGAAGGAGCGCAGCCAGTCCGAATCGAGCGCTCCGCCAAGCGCCACCAGCCCGGCATTGACGAGGCCGCCATGCGGTTCGTAGGCGTTGAGCCAGAGCAGCGTGGCAGCAATGCCGCCGAGCAGGTTGGGGAAAAGAAACACCATCCGGAACACGTTTCCGCCCCACACGCCGCGATGGATGAGGGTCGCGAAGAACAGCGCGAGCGGCACCACGACGACCGCGGGTACGAGCATGAGGAAAAGATTGTTGCGGAGCGCGACCCAGAAGACGTCGCTCTCGAACAGGAGCGACTTGAAATTAAAAAGGCCCGCCCAGGTCTGCGGGCTCAACCCGTCCCAGCGGGTAAACGCCCACCCCAGCGCCGTCAGGCCGGGCAGGAGCACGAGCCCCGCGTAGAACAGAAAAGCCGGCCCGACAAAGCCGAGCGCGACCGGGACACGCAGCCGCGCAAAAAAGGAATCGTGGAGCGCGGTGCTTTCCCGGGCCTCCTTCGGGGATGAAAATCGTTGCCGCAGTTTTTGTCCCGCCAGCCACAGGGCGACGCCGCCGAGCGTGGCGAGCAGCAGGGTGCCGGCGACCGGATGCCGGTATTCCACGCGCTCCGGTTCCGCGAGGCTCGAGCGATCCTGCGCCGCGGCCGCCTCAAGGCGCTCTGCAAACTGCTGTGGCGTGATTTGTCCGGTCGTCAGACGCTGGCTCTCGTCGACCAGCGCCTGCCGGATGGCCGCCGGCTGCAGCAAGGTTTGCGGCATGTTGAAGGCTTCCCGGGCCTGCGCGATCAGCGCCGCGGTTTCCTGCATGCGCGGTGAGAAGGCCACGACCGGCACGCCGCGCACCGCCACGGGGGCATCGAGCTCGCGCACGAAGGCCTCCGCCCGTGCCCGCGACGTGAGGAAGCGGAGAAATTCCAGCGTCAGCCTTTCCCTCTCTGCATCGCCCGTCGCGAACACGAAGAAGCAATCCGCCCCGGTCTGGATCGTGGTCGGGTCGGCCACGCCCTCGGGAAACACCGGAAAATTCATCACGCCGATCTCGAAGCCGGCGGGAATTTTTCCCTGCATTTCATTGATCAGCCAGGAACCCGACACGGTCATGGCCGCCCGGCCCTCCAGCAGCGCCAGCTCCGCGCCTGTGTGCGTCGCCCCCTCCCAGCCGGGCTGCGCATAATTTTGGGTGATGCGCTGCAACACCGCCGCGCTCCGGACATACCGCGGGTCCAGCCGGGCGCCGGGCTTCAGGTCGTTGATCGCCTGCCAGCCGGCGAGGCCGGCGAGATTGTAGTAGGCCGCGCGCAGAAAGGCATCGGGATACAGCCAGCGCGAGCCGGGCAGGCTGACCGGGACGACGCCGGCGGAGCGGATTTTATCCCCGAGCGCAAAGAACTCGTCCCAGGTGCGCGGCACCGTCCAGCCGTGCGCGCGAAACAGCGCCTTGTTATAAAAGATCGTCCAGCACGCGTAGGTGAAGGGCAGGCCGTAGACGCGGCCGTCCACGCGCCAGGAATCCAGCGCGCCGGGCATGAACGTGTCACCCCAGCGGGTGTCGCCCTCCCAGTTGCGTGCGGCGAGGGCGGGCCCGAGATCGCGCATCCGGCCGGCGTGAACCAGCGCCGGCCAGTCCACATAGGGCGCCGAGGCGGCATCGGGAAAATTTCCATCAATGATGCGGATGCGGATTTTATCCTGGATCCGGGGGTCGCCGTAGAGGTTCACCTTCACGCCCGGCCGCAGCGCCTCGAACTGCCGCGCGGTTTCCTCGTAGAACGCGATGCCGTAGCCGCCGCTGAACACCGGGATGTCGAGCTCGGTCGCGGCGCGGGCCAAAACCACCGAGGCGAGCAGGAGGCCGAGCAGACGGACGGCCCGGATCAGGCGCGTTCGCGCGCCGAGTCCACGGACCTCGCTGGTTGCCGTGTGCTCGTTGCCGCAGGTCATGGCCTCAGCACGACTGAAATCCCTCTTTCTTCAAGGCGCGATAGAAGTGGGGCGGGTCGGAGACCCGCCCTGCTTGGCTGGGCGGCCGACCCCGCGCTGAAATAGGCGTTGCTGCGGGAGAGCTTTGACCTAGAACGGGCGCGATCATGGCCATGCTCTTCACCCGAAAAAAGGGCCCTCCCCCACTCCCTCGCGGACGGAAGGGCTGATCGCATCACCGTCATGTACCAAGTCACCTTTTCCGAGCAGGCCATGCACGAGTTGAACCTCCTCGACAAGCTGGCCCAGATGGAGGTCATCGAGCCAATCAGCCTCCTGAAGCCGGCCGACCTCGCGACGCCCCGCGAGCCGCTGGGGCGTTTTCACCGCGCCGGCCGGGAATTTTACCGCCTGCGGGCGGGTGACTCCCGATTCTACTTCGCGGTCAAGGGCGACACCCTCCATGTCGATTACATCCTGCACAAGAATTCCCTCGAGGACTTCCTCCTGCGCAACAAGCTGCCGGTTTCCGAGCAGCAATTGGTGGAACAGCACTCGAAGTTCTGGAAATATCTCGAGAGCCTGACGAAATGATCTTCCGCCGACCCACCGACGCCGAACGCGCCGCCACCGAGGAGGATCTCGCGGCCCGCGAGGATCCCTACCACGTCACCCAGGCGAGCCGGATCTACCTCCTGCCCAATTCGATGACGGCGGGCAACCTGTGCTGCGGCTTCGTCGCCATCATTTTCTGCATCAAGGCCAGCTATGAGATGCGTCTTGCGGGGGTCCGTGTGGCGTCCGAGCTCACCCCCCTGTCCATCACCTATTTCAAGTGGGCGGTCTGGCTGATCTTTGGGGCGGGGGCATTCGACGCGCTGGACGGCCGTCTCGCGCGCATGGGCGGGCGGGAGTCACTCTTTGGCGCGGAATTCGATTCCCTGGCGGACGTCGTGTCCTTCGGCATCGCCCCGGCCTTGATGGCCTTTTTCCTCATTCTCTCGCCGACCCAAGGTTACCCGGTCTTCCAGCAGATCGGCGGCTTCCTGAGTTTCATCTACCTGTTGTGCGCCGCCATCCGGCTGGCGCGTTTCAATGTCATCACGAATCCCCTCCTGCACCGTGATGCCAAGGACTCGAACAAGGATTTCGTCGGCCTCCCGGTGCCGGCGGCGGCTGTCACGGTGGCTTCGCTGGTTCTGACCCTCCTGCATCTGGCCGAGGACAGCAAGGATCTCCAGCGCTGGGCCTTGGCGTTGCCCCCCTTGCTGGCCCTCATTGCCATCCTGATGGTGAGCTCGGTCCGCTATCCCAGCGGAAAGCAGGTGGATCTACGGACGCGCACCCGGCTTTCCACCTTTGTGCTGCTCATCGCCATCGCGGGGGTGATCATGCTGTTCAAGGAATACGGTCTGCTCGCCTGTACGCTGAGTTATATTTTCTACGGGCTCGTGCGGCACTGGCGCCGGAGCCGTGTCGCGCGCCGGGTGTCCAATCCCTTGTGAGGAACCTGCGCGCACCTTGCGGACAACCCGGTCCCTGCGAATAAGCACCCGGTTATTGGTTCATGACCAGAAGTTCTTCACCAGGCCCAGACCGGTGTTTTTCAGAGGGAAAACCCGCAGTTGCTATGGTTTCGAGCCACCCATAATAATACTGATATAGTTCCTTATTGAACTGGTTTATAATCAGACTTTGTTAGTTTCTCATCGAACGCCCACCGTTTCCCCATGAAATTCAAAATCAATCGTGACCATTTCGCCAACGGCCTGGCCCAGGTGCTTAACGTTGTCGGCTCCAAGGCCACGATGCCGATTCTGAGCAATGTGCTCATCGAGGCGGAAAAGGACCACATTTCGCTCACGACCACGAATTTGGATCTGGGGATCCGCTGCAAGATCAAGGCGGAGGTGAAGGAGACCGGTTCGGTCACGCTGCCCGTGAAGCGCCTGGCGACGATCGTCCGTGAACTGCCCAACGTCGATGTCACCCTGGATGCCTCGCCCAACCACCAGGTGAAACTGGCCTCCGGCGGCTCAAATTTTCGCATCATGGGCATCGGCAAGGAGGAATTCCCGCCCCTGCCCGAGTTTGGCGACGAAAAGGCCTACAGCCTCGAGCAGGCGGAACTCGCCACGATGCTCAAGAACGTCTCCTACGCGCAATCAACCGACGAAACGCGTTACATCCTCAACGGCGTCTATTTCAACTTCAAGGACGGCAAACTCTCGCTGGTGGCCACGGATGGGCGGCGCCTGGCGCTTACCGCCAAGGAAATGACCGTGCCCGCCAACAGTGCCGGCGCCATCATCCTGCCCGCGAAAACCGTGGGCGAACTGCTCCGGCTGCTCGACAAGGGAGAAAAGGTGAAGATCAACTTCAACGAGCGCCGCGCCTCGTTCCAAATTGCGACCGACAAGGACACAAGCGGGCTGATCGACAGCGTTTACCTGTACTCGAAGGTCGTCGAGGGCAACTACCCCAACTACCAGCAGGTCATCCCGAAGGAGACCCACCAGCGCATCAAGCTGGAGCGGGAGCTTTTCCTCCAGTGCATCCACCGCGCCGCGCTCGTCTGCTCCGAAAAGGCCAACTCGGTGAAGATCAAGCTCACGAGCAACCTGCTGGAGATCACCGCGCAGAGCCCGGACTTCGGCGAGGCGCACGAGTCCATGGCGATCGGCTACAGCGGGCCTGACCTGCAGGTCGCCTTCAATCCGGCCTTTGTGATGGATCCGCTGCGCGCGCTCACGAAGGACGAGGTATTTTTCGAGCTCAAGGACGAGGTGAGCCCCGGCGTGTTTAAGACGCTGGACAGCTTCATCTGCGTCATCATGCCGGTGCGGCTGAGCTGAGAACTTTTCCTGTTGTAGCGGCGGTCTATGACCGCCGAATCCGCCGGCGCACGCACACGGCGTTCATAGACCGCCGCTACAGCGCCCGACCCGATGATCGATCCCACCTATCCGCTGCTGGCTGCGATGACTCTTTCCATGGTGCTGTTCCAGCTGAACCACCGTTATGCCTCGCCCGTGCTGGCGATTTTCAACCGCTGGCTGCGCTGGTTTATCTTTGCGTTTGGCGCGGCCTACGTGTGCCGCGACTTTGCGCTCATCCAACGGCCCTACCTGGTGCTGGTCGCGGTGTTCTTTCTGGGCTGGTTCCTGGTCGAGACGCTTTACAACTGGCTGGCCATCCACGCCCTGAGTGTCAGCCCGCTGCCGCTGTTTCCCCGCTATACCGCCAACCAGAGCGGGGAAGAGTGGCCCACGCAACCACGCCTCCTGAAAGTCCGCGAATGGTTGCGACTCCACGGCTTCAAGCAGATCCAGGCCCTGAAGGCTGAGATCGGCGGCGGCAGTTACCTGCGCATTTCGATCTACCAGGATGAACCGGGCGCGCTCCGCGTGCAGGTCATGTTCCTGCCGCAGGCCAATGGTACCATAACGGCCTGCTATGAACTTTCGTCCCAGTTGGCCGACGGCCGGCGCATTGTTACGGACAACCTCTACACCCCCTTCGGTGGATTTTATCCGGAAAACTGGCAGGTGGAGCGCGTCCCTTGGCGGCGGGCGCTCCCACGGCTGGTGGCGCGGCATCGCGTGCGCCTTGCCCAAGCCAGGGCCGCGGTCGAACCCTGGACCAATGAACCGATGACCGACCTCAACTCGCAGCAAAGCGAACTCGACCGCCTCAACACCGAGCTCGGGTTTCTCCATCCGTACCACGAGCGCGAAGACCTCGGAAAAATCACCCACGAGGGCCGCTACCGGGTCTGGAAGGAAATCTGGATGCTCGACTACCTCGGCCTAGCCACGAGGTATGAGTGACCGGCTGCTGCCGGGGGAATTAGTCGTTGGGAATTTGGAATTGGTTTGGGCCTTCCGACTAATTCCTAATTACGAATCCCAAATTCCACCGGCGCGAGCCGGTCACTTCTTTTTCCGCTCCGACTCGATTTCGTCCCACATCGCCCGGGCCTGTTCCTCCGTGAGCTTCAGCTCGAGCTTCTTGAGTTGCTCCCGGAGTTGATGACCCAGCCGGGCCTGCTCACCGAAGAGCGTGGAGCCCGCCGTCATCGCGGGATTCATCCGATAGTGTTCCGTCATCCGCGGGAAGGCCCGGGGATCCGCCTCGTTGCCCGGGCCGACATCGAAACCTGAACGCCTGAGCAACCGGCCGAGGGGATAAAAGGCCCGGTGCAGCGTCTCGGCAAAATGGGCGGGAAAGGGAGATTCCGGCCGGCCGCGACCGCGCAGATAATCGTAGATCCGGTAGGCCGTCGTGTCGGAATAGGTGTCGTTGGCGGTGAAACATTGCTGCATCCAGGATTCGGTGAAGAGCCCGGCCAGCAGGTTGGGCACGTCCCAAGCGAGCAACTCCGCTTCATCGAGGAGCTCCTGAAGGCCGGCCTTGCTCCGCTTCCCTGAGACGAGAAAATCCTGCCGCCCGATGGCCGCGGTGATGCGGGGATAGCCGGACATGACCTCTGGCGCCGCCAGCCGGCGGAAGGCCGCCATCTGGGTGCGCATCAGCCCGAGCGCTTGCTCCATGTCGGCTTTCACGCGGGCGACCGCTTCGGCTGTGGGGCTCATCGTGGGCAGGTGGGTGGAGGGAAGCGGAAATTGATGCGATTTGTCCGTGTGCGGCAATGCGGAAGAGGGGACCGCCTTCGGGGGGAATTGGGAGTTGGGAGTTTGTAATTGGTGAGGCAGGGCTCGAGGCGCCGATAAAGACACCAAGCAGGGCTGTAGGAGCGGCTTTACGCCGCGATGTTTGGTGTGAATCCAGCCAGAGACAGACGGAGCCGTCCCCTTACCCTCCGATGTAGCTCATCTCCACCTTGGCCCGGCCTTCCCCGGTGGCGAGGAGCTCGGCTCGTTCGTCGCTATAGCGGTCGAGCCGGCCCGACCAGATGCGTGCGACATACTTGGCCAGGGCTGCATCATCCGCCCCGGACCGCAGGCAGCCGAGCACATCCCAACCCAGCGAGGCAAACAGGCAGGTGTAAAGCTTGCCGTCGGCGGATAGCCGCGCCCGGTGGCAGTCGCGGCAAAAGGGCTCCGTGACCGAGCTGATCAGGCCGATCTCGCCGCGGCCGTCGCGGTAGCGGTAACGCGCCGCCACCTCGCCGCGGTAGGCAGGACCGGCCGGCTCGAGCGGCCACACGGCGCCGATGCGCTCGACGATCTCCCGCGCCGGCACCACCTGGCTGGACGACCAGTGGTTGGTATTGCCCACATCCATGAATTCGATGAACCGCAGCGCGTGGCCGCGGGCGCGGAAGTATTCGCACAGGGCGACCAGCTCGTGGTCGTTGACGCCCCGCTGGACGACACAGTTGATCTTGACCGGCAGACCGAGCGCCGCGGCGGCATCAATGCCGCGCAACACCCGCGCCACGCTGAAGCCCAGGCCGTTCATGCGGCCGGCCGTGGCGTCATCGAGGGAATCGACGGAAACATTGACCCGGTTCAGCCCCGCCGCGTGCAGGGCGGGGGCCAGCTTTTCCAAAAGCCAGCCGTTGGTGGTGAGCGCGACATCGGGCACGCCGATTTCCGTTTTCAGCGCCCGCACGAGATCGGGCACATCGGCCCGCAGCAGCGGCTCGCCGCCGGTCAGGCGGACTTTTTCCACACCCAAGGCCCGGAAGGCCCGGACGATCCGCGTGATTTCGATCGGAGTCATGAGCTGGGGATCACGCATGAACGCATAACCGGCGCCGAACACCTCCTTGGGCATGCAATAAGGGCAGCGAAAATTACAGCGGTCGGTCACCGATATGCGGAGATCGCGCAGCGGGCGGGAAAACGGGTCATTGACGGTGGGCGGCATGAACGGAATCAAGGCAACACAGAGAACGCGGAGGGCATGGGGCGAGGATAAACTATTTCCGCCGTGCCCTCCGCGCACTCTATGTTTAACACGATGCCATGCTGACCCCTGCCGAAGCCGAAAAGCTCATCCGTGCCAGCCTCGCGCCTTTTGCCAGCGAGGATTGTCCGCTGGCCGAGGCGCAGGGCCGCATCCTGCGCATGGCCGTGAAGGCTGATCGCGATCTGCCGCCCTTTGACCGGGTGACGATGGATGGTTACGCGGTGCGTTCCGCGGCACTGGCCGCCGGTACACGGAGGTTTCGCGTCGAAGGCCTCCAGGCGGCCGGCATGATCCCGCTAACCCTCGGTCCGGCGGCAGACGCCGGTGTGGAAATCATGACCGGGGCGGTGCTCCCGATCGGGGCGGATTGCGTGGTGCCATATGAGGACACGGTGCGCGAAGGAGCAGCCATGACGGTAAACGCCGGAAAATTTCCCGCCGGCCATGCCCTGCACCGCCGCGGGAGCGACCATATCTCGGGTACGGAAATACTTTCCGCCGGCCTGAAGCTAACCGGCCGGGAGATCGCCGTCGCGGCCGCCTGCGGCTGCGCCAATCTGACTGTGGCCACGCGCCCGAAAATCGCCGTCGTGGCCACGGGGGATGAGTTGGTGGATGTCTGGATGCCGGTGGCCTCGCACCAGATTCGCCGCAGCAACGACTACGCGTTGCGGGCCGCGCTGGTCGCGGCGGGATATCCGCTTGTGGAGCGGTTTCACTTGCGTGACATGCAGCACGAGATCGAGCACCGGCTCTGGCATATTCTGGCAGAATTCGACGTCGTGCTGCTCAGTGGCGGCGTGTCGAAGGGTAAGTTCGACTACCTGCCTGCCGTGCTCGAGGCCCTCGGGGTGAAGAAAATTTTCCAGGGCGTGGCCCAGCGGCCCGGCAAGCCATTGTGGTTTGGCACCAGTGCCCGGCGCACTCCGGTCTTCGCCCTGCCCGGCAATCCCGTGGCGAGTTACACCTGCCTGCACCGCTATGTGCTGCCCGCTCTGGCCCGGGCCGGCGGGCAGAGGCCGGACACGCTGCGGACCGCGGCGCTGGCGACGGCGTTCACGTTTAAGCCGGCACTGGCTTGCTTCCTCCCCGTGAAAATCGCCAGCGGGCCGGGTGCCGAGCTGCTCGCCACGCCGGACCCCAGCAACACCTCCGGCGATTTCGCCGGGCTCGTGGGCACGGACGGTTTTGTCGAGTTGCCCGCCGCGCAGACGGATTTCCCCGCGGGCTACATCGCGCCGTTCAATCCCTGGGTCTGAAATCCAGGTGATGGTCAGTTTGAAAGTTGTAGCCGCGGTCCATGACCGCCGATCCGGGAAGATCGGCGCTCACAGAGCGCCGCTACAGAAAAAGGACCCACTACCTAAATCCAGGCCCGCCATCCCTGGAAGGTGGCGGCGGAGACGGACAGCAAACGATGCGGCAAATTCGCTTTGCGCCGGCGGGTCTTTGCGTGAATTCTTTTGGGGATGTTCTCCCACCTTGATGCGCAGAACCGGCCGGCGATGGTCAATGTCGGTGACAAGCCGGCAACCCGCCGCACCGCCCACGCCGTGGCGGTGATCACCCTGCCGGTGGAACTGGCGGCACTGCTGAAAGACGGCGACATCCTGACAAAAAAAGGGGCCATTTTTCATACCGCCGTGCTGGCCGGAGTAATGGGCGCGAAGCGCACGAGTGAACTTATTCCACTTTGCCACCCGCTCGCCCTCGAGGACTGCCAGGTTGAAATCACACCCGATGCCGCGCGCAGCGAGGTGACGATCCACTGCCGGGTGCAGACGCAGGCGAAAACCGGGGTCGAAATGGAGGCGCTGACCGGGGCCACGGTGGCGGCGCTCACCTTCTACGACATGGGCAAGTCGGTCTCGCATGGCATCGTCATCAAGGAAGTGCGCCTGCTCGAAAAGACCGGCGGCAAAAGCGACTATCACGCGAAAACCACGTGACCAAGACCATCCACGTCCAATATTTCGCGATTCTCCGCGAGCAGCGGGGGCTGGCGCAGGAAAAACTGACGACCGCCACGGCCACGGCCGCCGAATTTTACGACGAACTGCGCGGGCGCCACGGCTTCACGCTGGAGGCCGGCCGGCTGCGGGTGGCCGTGAACGACGAATTTGTCCCTTGGGGGGCGCCGTTGCGCGAGGGGGACAGGTTGGTTTTCATTCCGCCGGTCGCGGGCGGTTAATTCGGGCGCCATGTTCAAGATTTCCGACCAACCGATCGACCCGGCCGCGCTGCAGCACCAGTTGCGCGATCCGCGCGCGGGGGCCTGCGCGACCTTTGAAGGCTGGGTGCGCAACCGCAATGACGGCCAGGCCGTCGAGGCGCTCGATTACGAAGCCTATGCGCCGCTGGCCGAAAAGGAGGGCGCGCGGATTCTGGGCGAGGCGCGGGAGAAATTTTCCGTGCTCAATGCCATCTGCGTGCATCGGATCGGATCCCTGCAGCTCGGAGACCTGGCAGTGTGGGTCGGGGTGATCGCGGAGCACCGCGGCGATGCCTTTGGCGCCTGCCGTTACATCATCGACGAAGCCAAGGCGCGCGTGCCCATCTGGAAGAAGGAACATTACGCCGACGGCGGCACGGTCTGGATCAATTGCGCCACCCGCGGTTCCGCTGCAGGGGGAACACCACCGTAGAAGGCGGGTGATTGAGCGGATGGCCGGGCGGAAACGGGCTGGAGATTTCCGAGCAGCCGCAGGGCGGACACCCGCTTTCGGGCTTAAAGAATCCGCTAAACCCCCGGACCCGGCCCGGTTTGCGCTGGTCTTGGCCGCCGCCGCCGTTATTGCCGTGGGTATGCTTTTCCTGGCTGCAACCGCGATGGAGAAACTCAAGGAAGTCCCGCCGTCCTTCTGGCTCAAGGTGTTGCTCGGCGTCGGTATCTTTGTCGGCGCCTTCATCATCCTGCGCAAGGTCGCCGCCATGAACAAGGTGGTGCTCGCCGTCATCGTCTTCATCGTGGTGATCGTTGGGGGCGTAAACTGGATTTATGAAAGAAACGAGCCGGCCATGCTGACGCCTTTCATCAACAAGATCGCCCCGTTTTTCCCCAGCAAGGGTAGTTACGGCGGCAAGCAGCAGGGCGGCCCAAAAGTGTAGGTTCCGGGCCGGCGGACCGATTTTCAGGTGGTTTTTCACCGGCCTTTCTGGCCAACTCACCCTCCCGCCATGCCCAAATCACACTCTGACATCGGACTCATCGGCCTCGCAGTGATGGGTCAGAACCTCGCCCTCAACATCGCCGACCACGGCTTCCGCATCTCGGTTTACAACCGCACGACGGAAAAGACCGACAAGTTTGTCGCGGAAAATCCCCGCACGCCCGGCGGCGTTGTGGGCACGAAGACCCTCGAGGAATTCGTCCAGTCACTCGCCAAGCCCCGCAAGATGATCATCCTGGTGCAGGCCGGGAAGGCCACGGATGCCGTGATCGACGGACTGGTGCCGCTGCTGGAACAGGGCGACATCGTCATCGACGGCGGCAACGCCCTCTGGACCGACACGATCCGCCGCGAAAAGGCGCTGGCGGTGAAAGGCCTGCGCTTCATCGGCAGTGGTGTTTCCGGCGGTGAAGAGGGCGCGCGCTTCGGCCCCTCACTCATGCCGGGAGGCGAATTCGCGGCCTGGCAGGAATTGAAGCCCATCTGGGAGGCCGTGGCTGCCAAGGTTGACGCCAAGACGGGCAAGCCCCTCACCGGCGCCACGCCGGGCAAACCGGTGGTCGGCGGCGTGCCCTGCACCACGTACATCGGCGCCAACGGCGCCGGCCATTACGTGAAGATGATCCACAACGGCATCGAGTATGGTGACATGCAGATGATCTGTGAGGCCTACGCCCTCATGCAGGGTCTGCTGGGACTGAAGGCGGCCGAGATGGGCGCGATTTTCTCCGAGTGGAACGCGGGCATCCTCGATAGCTTTCTTATCGAAATCACGGCGGACATCCTGAAGCAGAAGGATCCCTCCTCGAAAAAGGCGTTCGTGGACATCGTCCTCGACACCGCCGGCCAGAAGGGCACGGGCAAGTGGACCTCGACCAACGCCCTCGACATGGGCGTGCCCGCACCAACGATCGCCGAGGCGGTTTTTGCCCGCTGCATCTCGGCCATCAAGGAGGAGCGCGTGGCGGCGTCGAAGATCCTCAAGGGCCCGTCGAAAAAATACCGCGGCTCGAAGCAGGCGCTCATCACCGCGATCCATGACGCACTTTATTGCTCAAAGATCTGCTCCTATGCCCAGGGCTTCCAGCTCATGCGCACAGCGCAGAAGGAGTACGGCTGGACACTCAACTTCGGCGAGATCTCCCAGATCTGGCGCGGCGGGTGCATCATCCGCGCGGCGTTCCTGCAGAAGATCACGGAGGCCTACGCCCGGAATCCCACTCTGGCGAACCTGCTGCTCGATCCGTATTTCAACAAGACGGTCAAGAAGGCCCAGGAAAACTGGCGCAAGGTGATCTCGCTCGCGGCCGAGTGCGGCGTGGCGGCACCAACCTTCAGTTCCGCCCTCGCCTACTACGACAGCTATCGTTCGGCCCGCCTGCCGGCCAACCTGCTCCAAGCGCAGCGCGATTTCTTTGGCGCCCACACCTACGAGCGCACCGACCAGCCGCGTGGGAAATTCTTCCACATCGACTGGCCCGAGCCGACCCGCCCGCAGATTGCGAGTTGAGGCGGAATCATGCCGGGGAAAACAAAGGCGTCCCTTGCGGGCGCCTTTGTTATGTCCGCAAGGGACGCCTTGACGCTTTAATTGGCCCAGGCGCCCTCGAGCACGCCGGCGGCGGCGTCCTCTTCTTCCTCCGCCGGGATTTCTTCAAGCGGGGCGAAGCGTTCCGAGGAGAAGCCGAGTTCCTGTTCCCCCTTGTAGAAAGGATCGGGCGGATTGTGCAGTTCCTCGAGCAGCAGGCCCACCGTCGCCGAATCGCCGCCGCGCACCATTTTTTCCCGGCCGAGAAACACCTCGCGGATCGTGTAGGTATCACCCTTCACCGGCAGCTGCTTGTAGAGCGTGTGCACGAAATCGGGGAAGGTATCGTTGATGCAGACGACTTTCTGGCCTTTGATCATGGAAGAGTCGGAATTTTTAACACCGAGCACACGGAGGTCACGGAGAGACTTTTGTTCCCCACTCCGGGCCCGCTGTGTTTATAAGTGAATTCACTCGATCCGTCCCTCGTCGAATTCGATCAGGTCGACCACGCTTCGGATCTCACCGATGCGGTCCGCGCAGCCCATGGCCGTGAGGGCCTCCTTGAGGAACTCCTGACCGGCCGGCGTCATGCCCTTTTGGACATAATTGCGGTTCCACTGGTGGGCGCGGACATCCTGCGGCAGCAGCTCCCTCAACCGTCGCTCAACCTCGGTTGCATCCGCCGACTCCAGGGCGATTTTTTCGACCGCGGCGGGATCGATGCCGAGATGCAGGCAAAGGAAACGATCCATCCCGCGCTTGTAATTTTTGGCGTAACTGGCCGGCAGCGTCCCGTGCTCCTTCACATACCGGCATTTCGCGAGAAAGCGCGGCAGGTGGAGCAAACCGGTTGCCCCATGCGGGGCATATGCGGACGGCAGGCTGGTCAGAATTTCACCGGTGGAGCCGGGAATGGGCTTGGAAGGCATGGTCAACCCCCACCAGGGCGTTAAGCCGCGGATGGATTTTAAGGCAGATCCGTCGCACCCATCAGGTAACGGTCGCATTCCCGGGCCGCGCCGCGGCCCTCGTTGATCGCCCAGACGATGAGGCTCTGGCCGCGGCGGCAATCGCCGGCGGCGAAGACGCCCTTGAGGCTGGTTGTGTACTTCTCGTGCTCCGCCTTGATGTTGCTGCGGGCGTCGGTTTCGACGCCGATTTCCTTCAGGAGCGGCTGCTCGGGCCCGAGAAAGCCCATCGCCAGCAGCACGAGCTGAGCGGGGCGCGTCTTCTCGGTGCCGGGCTGTTCCTTGGGGATGAACTGGCCCTTGTCGTTCTTCTCCCACTTGATCTCGACGGTCACGAGTTCCTTCACGTTGCCGTTGGCGTCGCCGACGAATTTTTTCACCGTCGTGAGATAGACGCGCGGATCGGCGCCGAACTTCGCGGCCGCCTCTTCCTGGCCGTAGTCCAGCTTGTAGGTCTTCGGCCATTCCGGCCAGGGATTGTCGGCCGTGCGGTCCAGGGGGGGCTTCGGGAGAATTTCAATCTGCACGAGGCTCTTGCAGCCATGGCGCATGGAAGTGCCGACGCAGTCCGTGCCGGTGTCGCCGCCGCCGATGACCACGACGTCCTTGTTCTTCGCGCTGATCAGCGCGTGCTCGGCTCCGCCGTTGAGGACGGCCTTGGTGTTGGCGGTGAGGAACTCCATCGCGAAATGCACGCCCTTGAGGCCCCGGCCCTCGATCGGCAGGTCGCGCGGCTGGGTGGCGCCGGTGCAGATGACGGTGGCGTCGTATTCCTTGAGGAAAATCTGGGGCTCGACGTTGTCGCCGACGTTGGCGTTGCAGATGAACTTGATGCCCTCCTGCTCCATCAGCTTGATGCGGCGGAGCACGACCTCCTTCTTGTCGAGCTTCATGTTCGGAATGCCGTACATGAGCAGGCCACCCGGGCGATCGGCGCGTTCGAACACCGTGACGGTGTGACCGGCGCGATTTAGCTGTGCGGCGGCGGCGAGGCCGGCGGGGCCGGAGCCGATGACGGCGACCTTCTTGCCGGTGCGCGTCTTGGGCGGTTCCGCCGTGACCCAGCCCTCTTCCCAGCCCTTGTCGATGATCGAGGCCTCGATGTTCTTGATCGTGACGGGCGGATTGTTGATGCCGAGGACGCACGATCCCTCGCACGGCGCCGGGCAGACGCGGCCGGTGAACTCGGGGAAATTGTTCGTCTTGTGCAGGCGCTCGAGCGCCTCCTTCCAGAGGCCGCGGTAAACGAGGTCGTTCCACTCCGGGATCAGGTTGTTGATCGGACAGCCGCTCGCCATGCCGCTGATCAGCTTCCCCGAATGGCAGAACGGGATGCCGCAATCCATGCAGCGGGCGCCCTGCGTGCGGAGCTTCTTTTCATCCATGTGGTGATGAAACTCCTTCCAGTCCTTCACGCGCTCGGTGGGCGTGCGATCGACGGGCAGTTCGCGCAGATACTCGATGAATCCAGTTGGCTTTCCCATGGTGGCGTTAAGTCGGAGTTGGAAGTGGTGGAGGTGGGGGCGCGTCAGTTGCCGCCGACCCGGGACGTGTCGCGGGCATTTTCCTCGAAGGCGGCCATGATGGCCTCGTCGCCGGTGAGGCCCTGGGCCTGCGCGCGGTCGATGCAGGCGAGCATGCGTTTGTAGTCCTTGGGCATGACCTTGACGAACTTCGGGACGAACTTGTCCCAGTCGGCGAGGACGGCCTTGGCGCGTTCGCTCTTCGTGTAGTCGTAGTGCTTCTGGATCATCGCGCGCACGGCGGCGATTTCCTTGGCGTCCTCGAGCTTTTCGATGCCGACCATCTGGACGTTGACGCGCTTGGCAAAGTCGCCGGCCTCATCGAGGACGTAACCGATGCCGCCGGACATGCCGGCGCCGAAGTTGCGGCCGGCCCGACCGAGCACGACGACGTTGCCGCCGGTCATATATTCACAGCCGTTGTCGCCGATACCCTCGACGACGACGGTCACGCCGGAATTGCGGACGGCAAAACGCTCGCCGGCCATGCCCCGGATGTAAGCCTCACCGGCGCTCGCGCCGTAGAAGGCGACGTTGCCGATGATCATGTTTTCCTCGGCCTTGAACGTGGCGCTGGCCGGCGGGTAAATGATGAGTTTGCCGCCGGAGAGGCCCTTGCCGAAGTAGTCGTTGGCGTCGCCCTCGATGGAGAGCGTCATGCCGCGGGTGACGAACGCGCCGAAGCTCTGGCCGGCGGAGCCGTTGAACTTGAACTTGATCGTGTCCTCGGGAAGGCCCTTGGCGCCGTGCTTCTTCGTGATCTCGCCGGAGGTGATCGTGCCGACCACGCGGTTGACGTTGCGGATCGGGAGCTCGGCGACGACCTTCTCGCCCCGGTCGATTGCGGGCTGGGCGAGGCCAAGCAGCGTGGTGACATCGAGCGAGCGCTGGATGCCGTGATCCTGCTTGATCTGGCAGAAGCGGCCGATCTCGGGGCCGACGTCGGGCTGATAGAGGATGTTTGAGAAATCGAGGCCCTTGGCCTTCCAGTGCTCGACCGCGTTGCGCGCCTCGAGTCGGTCGGTGCGGCCGATCATTTCCTCAATCGTGCGGAAACCGAGGGCGGCCATCGTCTCGCGGATATCCTCGGCGATGAACTTCATGAAGTTCACGACGTGCTCGGGCTTGCCGGCGAACTTCGCGCGGAGCTGCGGATCCTGCGTGGCGACGCCGGCAGGACAGGTGTTGAGATGACACACGCGCATCATGATGCAGCCGGTGGCGACGAGCGGAGCCGTCGCGAAACCGAACTCCTCGGCGCCGAGCAGCGTAGCGATAATGACGTCGCGGCCGGTCTTGAGCTGGCCGTCGGTTTCGACGGCGATGCGGCTGCGGAGATTGTTGAGGACGAGCGTCTGGTGGGTTTCGGCGAGGCCGAGCTCCCACGGGAGGCCGGCGTGATGCAGCGACGTCATCGGTGAAGCACCGGTGCCGCCGTCATAGCCGGAAATCAGGACCACGTCCGCGTGCGCCTTCGCAACTCCGGCGGCGACGGTGCCGACGCCGACCTCGGAGACGAGCTTCACGGAGATGCGCGCGTCCTTGTTGCCGTTCTTCAAGTCGTGGATCAGCTCGGCGAGATCCTCGATCGAGTAGATGTCATGGTGCGGTGGGGGCGAGATGAGGCCGACGCCGGCGGTGGTGCCGCGGGTCTTGGCGACCCACGGATACACCTTGGTGCCGGGCAGCTGGCCGCCTTCGCCGGGCTTGGCGCCCTGGGCCATCTTGATCTGGATTTCCTTCGCGTTGACGAGGAATTCGCTGGTGACGCCGAAGCGGCCGGACGCGACCTGCTTGATCGCGGAGTTCTTCGAATCGCCGAGCTCGTTCGTCCAGGTGAAGCGCGCGGGGTCCTCGCCGCCTTCGCCGGTGTTGGACTTTCCGCCGATGCGGTTCATCGCGATGGCGAGCGTCTCGTGGGCCTCGCTGGAGATCGAGCCATAGGACATGGCGCCCGTCTTGAAACGCTTCATGATCTTCTCGATCGGCTCCACTTCCTCGATCGGCACGGGCGTGTTGCCGCCCTTGAAATCGAGCAGTGAGCGCAGGGTGCAGAGCGCCTTGCCCTGGTCGTTTACCAGCTTCGCGTAGTTCTGGTAGGCGGTCTTGTTGTTGGTGCGGACCGCCTTTTGCAGCGCGTGCACGGACTCGGGCGTGAAGAGATGCGCTTCACCGCTGGAGCGCCACTGGTAGAGGCCGCCGACGGGGAGCACGTGGCCGTTCACCGAGCGATCCGGGTACGCGGCGTGGTGCCGCAGCAGGACTTCCTGGGCGATGACATCGAGGCCGATGCCGCCGACGCGCGACGGCGTCCAGGTAAAATAATGGTCGACCACGTCCTGGCGGAGACCCAGTGCCTCGAAGACCTGTGCGCCGCGGTACGACTGGATGGCGGAAATGCCCATCTTGGACATGACCTTGACGACACCCTTCGATGCGGCTTTCACGAAATTGGCACAGCCCTTCTTGTGATCGAGGCCGGGCAGCATGCCCTCGCGGATCATGTCGTCGATCGTCTCGAACGCGACGTACGGGTTCACGGCGGTGACGCCATAGCCGATGAGCAGGGCGAAATGGTGCACCTCGCGCGCGTCGCCGGTCTCGAGGACGAGCGAAACCTTGGTGCGGAGCCCTTCGCGAATGAGATAGTGATGCAGGCCGGCGACAGCGAGCAGCGCCGGGATCGGCGCGTAGTCGCGGTTGACGCCGCGGTCGCTGAGGATGAGGACGTTGATTTCCTCCTCCTCGATCATGCGCCGGGCCATGACGGAGAGTTCCTCCATCGACTGCGCGAGGCCCTTTTCGCCGCGGGCAACACGGAAGAGAATCGGGAGCACGCCAGTCTTGAGGCCGGGGAGGTTTGTCCGGCGGATCTTGCCAAATTCCTCGTTCGTGAGGACCGGCCACTTCAACTCGACGCGCCGGCAGGCCGACGGATCGGGATTGAGGAGGTTGCCCTCGGATCCGAGGCGGGATTCGGCGGAGGTGACGATTTCCTCGCGGATCGAGTCGATCGGCGGGTTCGTGACCTGGGCGAAGAGCTGCTTGAAATAATCGTAGAGGAGCCGTGGCTTGTTGGAGAGCACCGCGAGCGCGGCATCGTTGCCCATCGAGCCGATGGCCTCGACGCCATCCTTCGCCATGGGTGCGATAACAATGCGCTCGTCCTCGAACGTGTAGCCGAAGGCGATCTGGCGCTGGAGGAGCGTCTCGTGGTCCGGGCCCTCGGTCTTCGGGGCCTCGGGCAAATCGCTGAGATGGACGAGGTGCTCGTTCAGCCACTGGCGGTAAGGCTGGGCGCTGGAAACCTCGCGCTTGATCTCCTCGTCCTCGATGATCCGGCCCTGCTCGGTGTCGACGAGGAACATGCGGCCGGGTTGGAGGCGGCCCTTTTGGACGATTTGGTCGGGTGGAATGTCGAGCACGCCGGCCTCGGAGGCCATGATGACCGTGCCGTCCTTGGTGACATAATAGCGCGACGGACGCAGGCCATTGCGATCGAGGATGGCGCCGATCTGCTTGCCATCGGTGAAGCCGATCGACGCCGGGCCGTCCCACGGCTCCATGAGGCAGGAATGATATTGGTAGAACGCCTTGCGGGTGTCGTCCATCGACTCGTGGTTGGACCACGGCTCGGGGATCATCATCATCATCGCGTGCGCCATCGGGCGGCCGGCGAGGACCAGCAGCTCAAGCGTGTTGTCGAACATCGCGGAGTCGGAGCCGTTCGGGTTGATGACCGGCAGGATCTTCTTGATGTCGTCGCCGAAGACCTCGCTGGCGAACAGGGCCTGCCGCGCGTGCATCCAGTTCATATTGCCGCGGAGCGTGTTGATCTCGCCGTTGTGCGCGAGGTACCGGTACGGATGCGCGCGCTCCCAACTCGGGAAGGTGTTGGTCGAGAAACGCGAGTGGACAAGGGCCAGCGCCGACTCCATCGACGGGTTCTTCAGGTCGGGAAAATACTGGTCGACCTGATCGGTCGTGAGCATGCCCTTGTAAACGAGCGTCTTGAACGAAAGGCTCGCGACATACCAATACTCGGCGCCCGAGAACGTGGAGGCGCGGATGTCGACGTAGGCGCGCTTGCGGATGACGTAGAGCTTGCGCTCGAACGCCATGTCATCGGCCATGCCCGCGGGCCGGCCGATGAACACCTGGCGCATGAACGGCTCGGACGCCTTCGCGGTGTCGCCGAGCATGGAGTTGACAGTCTTGACGGTGCGCCAGCCGAGGAAAGGGAGCCCCTCGGATTGCACGAGCGCCTCAAAACGCTCCTCGATCTTGCGGCGGACGGAGGCGTTGCGCGGGAGAAACACGAGGCCACAGCCATACTGGCCGTAGGCGGGCAGAGTGATGCGGGCGGCCTTGCAGGCCTCGGCGAGAAACTTGTGGGGCATCTGGATGAGGATGCCGGCGCCGTCGCCCGTGTTGATTTCGGCGCCGCTGGCGCCGCGGTGGTCGAGATTGCGGAGAATCTGGAGGCCATCGGACACGATCTTGTGCGACTTCTGGCCGTGCATGTTGACGACGAAGCCGACGCCGCAGGCCTCGTGCTCGAAGAACGGATCGTAGAGGCCCTGTTTGGCCGGCAAACCGAGGGAAGCGCGGTGCGGTGTCGCGCTGGAAGGATTTTCGCTGACGTGGCTGCTGCTGTTCATGTCGGTGGGCCGCGGAGGATTGCGGTTTTGGGTCAAAAGGGAGGAAGGTTTCAGGCGAAGGACGACCGGCGAAGAGAGACCGGGCAATGCGCAAAAAAAGGGCCGTCTCGTGCTATGCGAGAGCGGCCCGGGCGTTAGTTGCGGTGAGCTCTCAGCGTCGTCAAAAGAAGCGGATCGTTTTGGTGGCCATTTTGGCGTGTTCCTCGTCCGAGCAGCCCGCATTGGTGGGAACGTCGGCCGAGAGATCGGCGGGTTTGACGAGGTCGTTGCTGAGCAGGTAATTCTCCACTTCTTCGCCGGAAACATCCGCCAGCATCACGCCATCGATCTCGACGCACGGGGAAAGGGGCTGGCCGGACTTCTGCACCATTTCCGCGTAGTTGGCGCGGTTGTTGATGATGTCGATGTCCTCGAAGGCCAAGCCGTGCTTGCGCATGATGGCGCGGACGCCATTGGACCAGCCGCACTGCGGCTTGAGATAGGCTTTGATGTTCATGCGGTGAATATGTGTGAGGACGGAAACGGCGCAAGGTATAGGGCAGCATTCCCGTCCGGCAAGAGGAAGTTTGGATTTTTTTGGATGAGATAAGCATATGCCGTGCACAACCGGGCCGTTTTTCACTAGCTGCCCGCGTCACGGTCGCCTATCACGATCCGGAATGAAAGTCCTCGTGACCGGCGCGGCCGGATTTATCGGATACCATGTGGCGCGGCGCCTGGCTGGGACGAAGCGCTGCGAAGTGCTGGGCGTGGACAACCTGGGCGACTATTACGACGTGGCGCTGAAGCGGGCGAGGCTGGCGGAGCTGGCCCCGCTACGGGAATTCCGTTTTTTGGAGGCCGATTTTGCCGAGACGGATAAATTTGCCGGAATGGTGGCGCATTTCAGGGCTGATTACGTGGTCCATCTCGGTGCGCAGCCCGGGGTGCGGTACAGCATGGAGAATCCCGCGGCGTACGTGCACAGCAACCTCGCCGGTTTTGCCAGCGTGCTTGAGGCCTGCCGCCGCACCCCGCCCAAGCATCTCGTGTATGCTTCAAGCAGCAGCGTCTATGGCGCCGGAGGCCACGCACCATTTCGGGAAGAGGACAACACCGACCAGCCCGTGTCGTTCTACGGCGCCACGAAAAAGAGCAACGAACTCATGGCTCATAGCTATGCACATTTGCACGGGCTGAACGTCACCGGCCTGCGTTTCTTCACGGTTTACGGGCCATGGGGGCGCCCCGATATGGCGCCAACGCTTTTCGCGCGGGCCATCAGCGCGGGCCAGCCGGTGCGACTTTTCAACCAGGGCAAAAACCTGCGGGATTTCACCTACATCGATGACATCGTCGATGGAGTCGTGAAAACATTGCTCTTCCTGCCGGGTCCCGGCACCGCGGCATCTCTGCCGAACCCGCCCGGTCGCATTTTCAACCTCGGACACAACCGCCCGGTCGAAACGCTGCTCTTTGTGCGCATGCTTGAGCAATTGCTCGGAAAATCCGCCCGGGTCGATCTGCTGCCCGCTCAGCCCGGTGACATGCTTGTGACCTGTGCTGATCTCACCCGCATCCAGGCGGCGATCAATTATGCCCCACGCGTGCCGCTCGAGGAGGGGTTGAAGCGGTTTGTCGAATGGTTCAGGGGCTACTATAAGTAGTCCTGACGCCCACCGGTTTTTAGGCGGAGCCGGCTTGCAGGCGTTGGGTGTCCATTCAACGTGGCGGCAGGGGCCTACGCCGGTTGAATGGGCCGGTGGGCTCCGGCTTTTCAAATCATGAAAACGATCCTCCTCCTCGTCTGCTCCAACATCTTCATGACCCTGGCCTGGTACGGGCACCTGAAGTTCAAGTTTCTCGAGGGCCGGTCGCTGCTCGCGGTGATCCTCGTCTCGTGGGGCATCGCATTCTTCGAATATTGCCTCATGGTGCCGGCCAATCGCGCTGGATATTTTAGCGGAGGGTTTACCGGCTATCAGCTCAAAATCATCCAGGAATGCATCACCCTGGCGGTGTTTGTCATTTTTGCCTGGGCGGTGCTGGGGGAAAAACTGGCCTGGAACTACGCCGTGAGCTTCGGATTTCTTATCGCCGCCGTCTGGTTTGCGGTGGCCTTCAAGCCGGGCGGGCGCTGAATCGCGGCGGAAATCCGCTCCGCGCTTGCGTCGACCGATGAAAGATTCACGGTCAAAACCACGTTATTAATTGCGACGGTTTCGTTCCCTTTAACCTTAATCCCTCCCCTCCTCCATGTCCAAAGCCGCTCCCGCCAAGACCACTCCCGCCGCCGCTCCCGCCGCCCATGTGCGCGACAAACACATCGAACTGGCGCTCTCCTCCATCAGCAAACAGTTCGGCGAGGGCTCGATCATGCGCCTCGGCAGCAACACCAAGATGAAGGTCGAGACGCTCTCCACCGGTTCACTCGCGATCGACCTCGCGCTCGGTGTCGGCGGGCTTCCACTCGGCCGCATCGTCGAAATCTATGGCCCGGAATCTTCAGGCAAGACCACGTTCTGTCTCAGTGTCATTGCGGAGGCCCAAAAAAAGGGCGGCCTGGCCGCATTCATCGACGTCGAGCATGCGCTGGATCCGAAGTATGCGCGCGTGGTGGGCGTGAATCTCGATGACCTGCTCGTTTCCCAGCCCGACAGCGGCGAGGACGCGCTCAACATCATGGAGACGCTCATCCGCTCCAACAGCATCGATGTCATCGTCCTCGATTCCGTCGCCGCGCTGATCACCAAGGCCGAGCTCGACGGCCAGATGGGCGACATGACCATGGGCAGCCAGGCCCGGTTGATGTCGCAGGCCATGCGGCGCCTCACGGCGGTCGTCAGCAAGACGAAGTGCGTGTGTATTTTCACCAACCAGATCCGTGAAAAGATCGGCGTGATGTTCGGCAGTCCCGAAACGACCTCGGGCGGCCGCGCGCTGAAGTTTTTCTCGTCGGTCCGCATCGACATCCGCCGGAAGGACCAGATCAAGACCCCCGAGGGCAAGGTCATCGGCAACCGGACGAAGATCAAGATCGTGAAGAACAAGGTCGCCCCGCCCTTCACCGAGGTCGAATTCGACATCATGTACGACGAGGGCATCTCGAAGATCGGCTCCCTCCTCGATCTCGCGCTGGAGCACAAGATTCTCGAAAAGAAGGGCGCGTGGATTGCCTACGAGGGCAATCTCGTCGGCCAGGGCCGCGACGCCGCCAAGCTGGCACTCAAGGAAAAGCCCGAGCTGGCCGAGAAGATTTCGAAGGCCGTCCTCGAAAAAGTAACCGTCACCGGCGGCGCGGTGATCACCGGCGCCCCGGCGGAGTAAGTTCGCGGCACCCGCGGTTGCCGGCGGGATCGGCGCGTTTTATCCCATGACGGCGCTTTCGCCCGGATACTCGGCGGCTTATTCTGCAGACCTCCCATGGTTTGCGCGTTGCGGGCACGGGTATGGCGGAGTTCAGATGGAATATTCCTGTCATGCCCGCCGTTCCTCCATCTCCCGTTTCCGCCCAAGGTGACACGGGGGTTGGCCGCGAACCGGTGTTCCGGGTGCGGGACCTTGCCCGCATCTACGGTGACGGATTGGCGACGGTCACGGCGCTCCGGGGCGTCGACCTCGATCTTTTTCCCGGCGAACTGATCGTGTTGCTCGGTGCGTCGGGCAGCGGAAAATCCACGCTGCTCAACCAGTTGGGCGGCCTCGATTCGCCCACGCGCGGCACCCTGTTTTATCGGGGCCAGGACCTTGGTTCGGCGGATGAAGCTGCGCTGACACAGTTCCGGCGCGATGCCGTCGGCTTTGTTTTTCAGGCGTACAATCTCATTCCCAGTCTCACGGCGCGGGAAAACGTCGCGCTCATCACCGAGATTTGCCGCGACCCGATGCCACCCGAGGAAGCGCTCGAACTTGTCGGCCTCGGCTCGCGTCTGGACCATTTTCCCGCGCAGCTTTCCGGCGGTGAGCAGCAGCGCGTGGCCATTGCCCGCGCCATTGCCAAGCGCCCAGCGGTGCTGCTGTGCGACGAGCCCACGGGGGCGCTCGACGTGCAGACTGGCATCACCGTGCTCGAGGCCATCGAGCGCAGCAACCGCGAGCTCGGCACGCTGGCGGTCATCATCACGCACAACGCCATCCTCGCCGACATGGCGGACCGGGTCTTTACGCTCTCCGACGGCCGCATCGTTAACGAGCGGACGAATGCCCACCGCGGCTCCGTGCGTGATCTCGCGTGGTGAAAACCGGAAAGCCCAAACGCCGACACTCAAATTCCAGTGAAACCCAAAAATTCAAACATCAAGGGTGAACAAACCGGGTGTTGGTTGTTTGGTGTTTCATGGGAGGTTGGTGCTTGGAGCTTTTTCCCCGCATGAAGCTCCTCGACCGCAAGCTCCTCCGCGATCTCAACGCACTCAAGTCACAGGCGCTGGCGGTCGCGCTCGTCATGGCGTGCGGAATCGCGATGATGATCATGACGCGTTCGCTCATCCTTTCGCTGGAGACGACCCGTGATGCCTATTACGGGCAAAACCGCTTTGCCCACGTCTTCGTGCGGCTGAAACGCGCCCCCAACGCCGTGCGCGACCAGCTGGCCGCCATTCCCGGCGTGGCCGTCGTGCAGACCAGCATTGCCATGCAGGTCACGCTGGACGTCCCCGGCCTGGTGGAGCCCGCGGTTGGATTGATCAATTCGCTGCCGGAGCGCGGCGAAGCCGTGCTCAACCGCCTCTATTTCCGCGCCGGCCGTCTTCCCCTGGGCCGCACCACCACGGGCGAGCTGGCGGTCAGCGAAGCGTTTGCCGATGCCCATGGCCTCAAGCCCGGGAACACGCTCTCCGCCATCCTCAACGGCACGAAACAGACCTTTCAGCTTTCGGGCATCGCGCTCTCACCTGAGTTTGTCTTCGAGGCGCCGCCAGGCGCCGCTCTGCCGGATAACAAAACCTACGGCGTCTTCTGGATGCCTTACCGCGAACTCGCCACGGCCTTCCAGCTCTATGGTGCGTTCAATGCCGTGGCGCTCACGCTGGCTCCTGGTGCCTCGGAAGGGGCGGTGATTGCCGCGGTCGACCGCGTGCTGGCGCCTTATGGGGGGCGCGGCGCCTACGGCCGCGCCAACCATCCTTCGCACCGGCGCGTCGATGACGAGATTCGCGTGCTGCAGGGGCTTTCGATCGCCTTCCCGCTCGTCTTCCTGAGCGTGGCCGCGTTCATGACCAATTCGGTGATGAGCCGCCAGATTGCGCTGCAGCGCGAGCAGATCGCCATGCTCAAGGCTTGTGGCTTCAGCAATGCGCAGGTGGGGGCGCACTATTTCAAGTTCTCGCTGGCGATTGTGGTGGTGGGCGTGGCGCTGGGCGTCCTGGCCGGCGTGGCGCTGGGCCAACGGCTCGTTGAAATGTATCATTTGTTTTTTCGCTTTCCCCGGCTCGACTTCCTCCTCGACACCCGCGTGCTCATCGCCGCGGCGCTGGTGAGTGCGCTGGCGGCCTTCGCGGGCGTGGCGGGGGCGGTCCGCCGCGCGGTCCGGCTGCCCCCCGCCGAGGCCATGCGGCCCGAGGCGCCGGCCAGCTTCCGGCCAGCGCTGGCGGAGCGGCTGGGCGCCGCGCGCTGGTTCACGCCTTCGCTCCGCATGGCGCTGCGCAACATCGAGCGCCGTCCCGTGCGAAGTGCCCTTACCTGCCTGGCGCTGGCCTTGGCGACGGCGATCCTGATCGTGCCAAGTTCATTTCGGGACGGCATCAACTACGTGATCGATTTCCAGTGGGACATTGTGCAGCGGCAGACCGTCACACTCTCGCTGGTCGAGCCCGGCCCGGCCCGAGCGATTGCGGATTTCCGCCAGCTGCCTGGCGTTGTCCTGGCGGAGCCGTTTCGCTTTGTGCCCGTGGAACTTCGCGCCGGGCCCATCACGCGCCGGCTTCTGCTCCAGGGGCTGCCGGAGCGTGGTTCGCTCAACCGCGTGATTGACGCCCACTCACAGCAGCTCGCTTTGCCGGCTCGCGGCATTGTGATCTCCGCCAAGCTGGCGGACGTGCTCCACGTCCGGCCCGGCGACGAGGTGATTGCCAAGGTGCTGGAGGGCGAGGAGCGCGAGCTTGCCGTGCCCGTTGCCGGGCTCGCCGAGGATTTTGCCGGCACGGCGGCCTACATGGAGATGCATGCGCTCAACCGTCTGCTGCTCGAGGGTGACCGCATCAACGGGGCGCATCTGGCGGTGGATTCCAGCCGGTGGGATGAGTTTCTCCGGGCGGTGAAGGCGACGCCGCGCGCCGGGGGCGTCGTGATCAAGAATTTGATCCGCGAAGGTTTTAGGAAAACCACCGCCGAGAGCATCGGACTGCTGCAGAAGATGTACATGCTCTTTGCGACAATCGTCGCCTTTGGGATCATCTACAACAGTGCGCGAATCTCGCTCTCCGAACGGGCGCGCGAGCTTGCGACCCTGCGGGTGCTCGGCTTCACCCGCGGAGAGGTCGGGGCGGTGCTCGTGGGCGAACTGGTGCTGCTGACGCTGGTCGCCCTGCCTCTCGGGCTGGTCATTGGCTCGGGCTTTGCGCGCGCCATCCTCACGAGTGTGAACACGGAAACCGTGCGGCTGCCGCTCGTGCTCACGGCCGCCAACTACGCCCTGGCCGTGCTGGTGGTAGCGCTGGCTTCGGCATTGTCGGCGCTCCTGGCCGCGCGCAAGCTGTCCGAAATCGATCTCGTGAGTGCGCTCAAGGCGCTCGACTGACGGCCAGTATTTTTTTCATGAATCCGGCTCCCCCCTCCCTCTCTGCTGCCAAAAAAACCGGTGCGCCGGCTTGGCGCCGCCGTCTTCCCCTCCTCGGGGGCGTACTGCTTGTGTTGTTGATCGTGATCGGCCTCCGGCCCCGGGCCGTGCCGGTCGAGGACGCCGGAGTTACCCGCGGTTCACTGGTGGTCACCGTGGACGAGGAAGGCATGACTCGGGTGAAAAACCGCTATATCGTTTCCGCCCCGGTGGCCGGCCAGCTCCGTCGCATCGATTGGAAAGCCGGTGCGGTCGTCGAGGCCGGAAAGACGGTCCTTGCCGTGCTCGAGACGAGTGGCGCCGATTTTTTGGATGCCCGCAGCCAAGCCCAGGCCGAGGCCCGGGTGCACGCCGTCGAGTCCAACCGGGAAATGGCCTCCGCCCAGCGGGAACGCGCCCGCGCCGGCCATGCGCTGGCTCAGGCCGATCTCGGCCGTTATCGCGCCTTGCTGGATAAAAACACGCTTTCCAAGCAGGAGTTTGATGTGGCTATGATGCGTGAAACCACCGCGGCACAGGAGGAACGGGCAGCGGAGTTTGCGCTACAGGTGGCCGAGTTTGAATTGCAGCAGGCGCGGGCGCTACTGCTGCGCGGACAGGCTGCGACGGTGGATTTGGCGGGTGCATCCCGGGCCGGTCCCCTGCCGTCGGCTCCTGCCGGCAACGCCGAGCCACTAGTAATCACTTCTCCTGTAAACGGCCGCGTCTTGCGGGTATTCCAGGAAAGCAGCCGGGTGGTTCCGGGTGGTTTTGCCCTGCTGGAGGTGGGCGACCCCGCGGATCTTGAAGTGCGGGTGGAAGTGCTTTCGCGCGATGGCGTGGCGATCCAGCCGGGGGCACGTGTCATTCTGGACCAATGGGGCGGCTCGCAACCGCTGGAAGCGCGCGTGCGGCTGGTGGAACCGTCGGCATTCACGAAAATTTCCGCGCTCGGCGTCGAGGAGCAGAGGGTTTATGTCGTCGCCGACTTTGTGGATGCCTTTGAAAAGCGCTCCACCCTGGGCGATAACTACCGCGTGGAGGCGCGGATCGTGACGTGGGAAGCGCCCGATAAACTGCGGGCGCCCACCGGCGCGCTTTTTCAGCGCGGTGGCGCCTGGCACGCGTATGCGGTCGAAAACGGCCGCGCGCATCTGCGCACAGTCAAAGTTGGCCACAGTAATGGGCTTCAGACGGAAGTACTGGGCGGTTTGAATGAAGGAGACCGCGTGATCGTCTATCCCGGCGACAAGGTGAATGATGGCGCGCGGGTGGCGCCACTCGCAGTAACGGACAACTGACAGGTTTGCCGTTTAGACTTGGCGCGGGCGGGGGCCGAGCGTTGGTTCACGGCAAATGCCGCGCCCTCAGGAAACCATTGCCGCGCTTGCGACGCCGGCCGGCACCGCCGCCCTTGCGATCATCAGGGTCAGCGGGTTGGCTGCAGCCAGACTCACGCAGGAGATTTTCGGCTCCGCTCCCCTGCCCCGCACCGCGCGGCATGCCGACTATCGCGACGTGACCGGCGGGCTGCTCGACGACGTGCTGTATACGTTTTTCCGGGGGCCGCATTCCTATACCGGAGAAGACTCGCTGGAGGTGTCGTGTCATGGGAATCCGTTTGTCGCGCAGAAGATCCTCGAGGATCTTTTGGCGCGCGGCTGCCGGCCGGCGGGGCCCGGGGAATTTACGCAGCGGGCTTTTCTCAATGGGCGGATGGATCTCAGCCAGGCCGAGGCGGTGATGGATCTCATCCGCGCCCGCAGTGATCGCGCGCTCATGGTCGCCCACCAGCAGTTGAGGGGGGCGCTGGGCCGGCGCCTGGAAACTCTCACCGCCGGGTTGCTGGGCGTGCTGGCCAGAATCGAGGCTTACATTGATTTTCCCGAGGAGGATTTGCCTCCCGAAGAATGCGGGACGATCGCCGGTGAATTGGAGCACATTGCCCGGGAAACCGATCGCTTGCTGGCGACAAGCCACTACGGCGAAATCCTTCGTGACGGTATCAAAACCGTCATCATCGGTGCGCCGAATGCCGGCAAGAGCAGCCTGTTGAACCGGCTGGTGGGTCATGATCGGGCTTTGGTTAGTGAAGAGCCTGGAACCACCCGGGATTTTATCGAGGAGCGGATGATGGTCGGACCGCATGCCCTGCGCCTGATCGACACGGCTGGCTTGAATCCCAGGCCGACGGCACTCGAAAAAATGGGCATGGGCAAAACGTTGGAGCGTGCGGCCGAGGCGGATTTGATCCTGCTGGTGATCGACGCTACGCAGCCAGCCCCTGCCCTGCCTGCCGAATTGGCGTCGCGCCTGAAGGAGGACAACACCCTGGTAATTCTGAACAAAATGGATCTTGCGGGCGCGATACCAACGGCGGTTGCGCCGGCTCGACTGCCTGCCCTACGGGTGTCGGCCCTCACGGGAGCAGGCGTGGATGAACTCGTGGCCGCAATCGTCCGTTGTGCGGATTCATTTCAGCATGATGTGGGTGACGATCTGGTGGCGATTAATGCCCGGCACGGCCACGCCCTTGGACGCGCGCAGAGCTGTTTAGGCGAAGCCCGAAAAAAAATATCGCTAAATGCTGCTACAGAGCTACTAGCGAGTGATTTACGTGGAGCGCTCGACGCATTTGGAGAAATTTCGGGAAAGATCGATAACGAGCGCATGCTTGATCTGCTTTTCGCTACTTTCTGCATCGGCAAATAGGGCCCTAGTATTAAGCTACCGCCGTTGGCATTCTGTTGATTTTAAATTATAAATAAATGGTTTACAACAAGATACCATTTGATGTTATTGTTTGCGGGGCTGGTCACGCGGGCGTTGAAGCCGCGATGGCAGCTTCGCGAATGGGAGCCTCCACCCTACTCCTGACCGGCAACATCGACACGATTGCCCAGATGAGTTGTAATCCCGCGATTGGTGGCCAGGCCAAGGGCCAGATGGTACGTGAGATTGATGCGCTAGGCGGCGAGATGGCCATCAACACGGATGTGACAGGAATTCAGTTCAGGCTGCTTAATGAATCAAAAGGTTTGGCGGTCCAATCGCCCCGGGCCCAATGCGACAAAAAAGCCTATCAATTTCGACTAAAGCACACCTTGGAGTTGCAGCCTAATTTGCAGGTATTTCAGGCCACCGTCACGGGTCTGATTTACGTAGATGATAAAGTGGTCGGTTGCCGCACGAATCTGGATATCGATTTCTCCGGCCACACGGTGATCGTCACAACAGGAACGTTTTTGCGCGGTTTGATGCACATTGGACAAAACAAGAATGAAGGCGGCCGCTTGGGTGATTTTAGCGCAAAGACGCTGTCGGCGAGTCTCCAGGAAGCTGGCATTGAACTACGGCGCCTCAAAACAGGCACGCCGCCGCGGCTTCTGGGCCGGAGCATTGATTTCAGTGTGATGCAGGAGCAAAAAGGCGATGCCAAGCCGACCCTGTTTGCGTTTCACGATACGCGCGATCCGGAGTACTTGTTCCACGTAGAACAACTCGGTGAACAACGTATCGGCTGGCAGCCGGGCTCAAACCAGATTTCATGCTGGATGACGCACACCACGGCGAAAACCGCTCAAATTGTCCGTGAAAATCTCCATAAGTCGGCGATGTATAGTGGTGAAATCGAGGGGGTTGGGCCGCGGTATTGCCCAAGTATCGAGGACAAATTTGTGCGATTTGCGGATAAGCCGAGGCACCTGCTTTTCCTCGAACCGGAGGGTCGTTCCACGGATGAATACTATGTGAATGGCTTGTCAACAAGTCTGCCGTTCGACGTCCAGATGGAGATGGTACACAGTATTCCAGGCTTGGAAAACGCGATGCTTTTGAGGCCGGCCTATGCGGTCGAATATGATTTCGCGCCACCGCCGCAGCTTTATCCGTCATTGGAATCTAAGCGGATGGAAAACCTTTTTTTCGCCGGACAGATCAACGGTACGTCTGGCTACGAGGAAGCGGCGGCACAGGGCTTGGTCGCGGGAGTAAATGCGGTGAACAAGGTGAGGGGAGTATCGCCGCTGATTATTGGGCGACATGAAGGATACATTGGGGTTTTGATCGATGACCTGGTGACTAAGGGCACGAATGAGCCATACCGTATGTTCACCAGTCGCGCAGAGCACCGGCTTTTATTTAATCATGGCAGTTCTGAACTTAGGCTTCTCCATCATGCAGAAAACTATAAACTATTAACTAATAATAGATTACAAAATATAAATGGAAAGAAAATGAGGGTAGAGCACTGGGTCTCATGGTTGGAAAGAACCTATGTTTCCGGTGGCGGTACTTGGGCCGATGCCATTCGCCGGGCGGCAGCGGCGCAAGGAAGCGGCAGTTCAGGGGGGGAGGGGCAGAAGCCTTTGCCCGTGCCTGACGAATTCAAGCTTGAGCCAGCGCCCGTGCGTGATGAAGCGCTGTATCGGGTGAGCTATGCTGGTTATCTCCAAAGGGAACAGCGGCAGATCGAGAAGATGAGCGACATTGAAAAAATCCGGATTCCGCCGGGCTTCGATTTTCTGGGGTTGCGCGGTCTTCGCCGTGAAAGCGCACTCAAGCTGGCTGAGTTCAAGCCTTACACTTTGGGGCAGGCCAGCCGTATCAGCGGGGTTAACCCGGCGGACATAAGCATTTTGATGGTGAATATTGAAGCGAGTAGGGGCCGCTCGCAATGACGGCGGAAGTCGCGGGTTTGCGACGATCCCGAGTCGTTGTAACATTTGTGAAACGAACCGCTAATTCGCTATGCCTGCAACGACACCTGGACTAAGGTTGCACCCATGACGGATAAAAAACCAAAGAAAATCCTCGTGGTTGACGATGAGTCAGATGTGACGGAGCTGCTGGCCTATCATTTGAAGGCCAAGGGATTTTCCGTCGAGGCCGTCAATAATCCCAACAGCAGCATTGGACTGGCCCGGACTTTTTTGCCGGATCTGGTAATTCTCGATGTGATGATGCCGGAATTAAACGGCATCCAGATCTGCCGCATGCTGCGGGCCGACCCAAAGCTGAAGCGCGTGCCGGTCATTTTTCTCACGGCGAAGGCGGAGGAGAGCGACCGCATCCAGGGTTTTGAAACGGGTGCTGATGATTACATCCCGAAACCATTCAGCGCGAAGGAAGTCGTGCTCCGGGTGCAATCCATCCTGCGCCGGGTCAACGAGGGGGTGGCGGAGGAGCCGCGCCGCCTGCAAATCGGGCAGATCGCACTCGACGTGGACCGGCACGAAGTCGCCATCAACGGCCAGCCCGTCGAGCTCACGGCCACCGAATTCAAGCTGCTCCACCTGCTGATGGAGCGGCGCGGGCGGGTGCAAACCCGCGAGCATCTCCTGATCAATGTGTGGAACTACGAGACTGAAATCGAAACCCGCACCGTGGACACGCATGTGCGCCGTCTCCGGGAAAAACTCGGGGCCGAGGCGGACCGGATTGAAACCATCCGCGGAGTTGGCTACCGGATCGCCGAGCGCAAGGTCGAATCATGTCCATCCTGATCGCGGTTTTGCTCGCGGTCGCGCTGGGCCTCACGCTCAAAAAGCTGCGTGATTACCGCCGTGCGATTCACAGCCTCGGGCTTTCGGTGGTCGCCAAGGAGCCTTATCTCCCAGAGGACCGGCCCGCTGCTCTCGGCGTGGAGTGGGACCGGCTCTGTGCCCAGACCAGCGAGCTCATCACGGAAAACAGCCGCCTGAACCGACTGCGCACCGGCCAGCTCGTGCAGCTCGAGGCCACACTGGGCAGCCTGCGGGAGGCCGTGCTGGTCGTCGACGAGAGCAACCATATCCTCCTCGCGAACGGGGCGCTGCAGGCGATTTTTCCGCGGGCGCAGAACATTCTCGGGCAGCGGCTGGAGCTGGTGCTGCATTCGCGGGAATTTCTCGAGTATGTCGAGGCGGTGCGTGCCGCCCGCGCCGAGCCCCAGCACGAGATCGAGTTTGTCGACGGCATCCACTCCACTTGGATTGAGATGACGGGGGCAAAGATCCCGCCGCTCGACGGCGGCAAGGGCTCGTGGGCGCTGTTCGTGCTGCACGACATCACCCGGCAGAAAAAACTCGAGAATGTGCGGAAGGATTTCGTGGCCAATGTCTCGCACGAGCTGCGGACCCCGCTCAGCGTCATCAAGGGCTACATTGAGACCCTGGTGGACGGCCATCGCGACATGCCGATTGCCGATCGCGAACGCTTTTTGCTCACCGTCCAGCGGCACACGGAGCGTCTAAATTCACTCCTGGAGGATCTGCTCACGCTTTCACGCCTCGAGTCGATTCATCCGGGCCTGCGGCGGGAATCCACGGTCCTTGGGGCGCTGCTGGCCGGCATGGTCGATGATTACCGCGCCCGACCCGCCGCTGCCGGGCACCAGTTGACGTTCTCGGTGGATCCAGCGGTCGGGGAATTGTTGGTCGACCCGCTGAAAATCACCCAGGTTTTCGAGAACCTCATCGACAACGCCCTCAAATACACGCCCAAGGGCACCCAGATCGACCTTCGCGCACGTCTCAGGGAGCACGAGGTGGAAGCCTGTGTGCATGACAACGGCCCGGGCATCCCGGCGGAGGACCTGCCGCATATTTTCGAGCGGTTCTACCGCGTCGACAAAGGACGCTCGCGCGAAAAGGGCGGCACGGGTCTCGGCCTGAGCATTGTGAAGCATATTGTGCAGCTGCATGGCGGCCGGGTCTGGGTCGAAAGCACACCGGGGAAGGGGACGTCGTTCTACCTGAGTCTCCCGGTGCGCACGCATTGATGCGGCCGAGGCTTGCGCGCGGGTGGGGCCGGCCCTAGCGGTCCGCATGTGGATAATCTGGCCCGCACCGCAGAACACCAGGAGCGCATGGCGTTGCGGCGCGAGGCCCTGCAAGGAACGCTCGGGGGGATTTTGCCAGCGGGAACACCGCCGTTTGTCTGGGAAGTGGGCTGTGGCCACGGCCATTTTCTGGCGGCGTATGCCCAGGCGCACCCCGGGGAGCTTTGCCTCGGGATAGACGTCATTCGCGAGCGGATCGAGCGGGCGGTCCGGAAACGGGACCGGGCGAGGCTCGCCAACCTGCATTTCATCCGGGCGGAGGCGCAGATGTTTCTCGAGGTGATGCCGGCGGCGGCTAAAATTTCGGCCATCTATGTGTTATTCTCCGATCCATGGCCCAAACAGCGGCATCACAAGCACCGGCTGATGCAGCCGGGTTTTTTGGACGGCCTGGCCGGGCGGGCAGGGCAGGGAGCGCGGCTCTATTTCCGCACGGATCATGAGCCCTATTTTCTCGAGGTGGAAACGATGCTAAGGGGCCATCTCGCGTGGCATCTGAGCGATGAAGCGTGGCCTTTCGAGACGACCACGGTCTTTCAGCAGCGCGCGGCGAGCCACCGGTCTCTGGTGGCGGTCAGGAAGTAAAAGAAAAGACGGCCGGCCCTGTGGGGGCGATCATTCCCATAAGCTGGCCGCGGGTTTTGGCCATGGAGGTTTAATGTCCGGTGAACATCCGCTTTCACCCTGTTTCAAGGGTTGACGGAGCCTCTGGCGTTTGCCTGTCTTCACCTTTCAAACCCTTTCAGTTGTCCAGCGCTTCCATGTCACGAGTCAAAAAACTCGCCCTAATACTTCTGTCTTCCGTCGCCAGTGCCCCCGCTTTCGCGAGTGAGGCGCATGCTGGCGTGGCTTCGGCGGCCGAGGCGCTTTTCAAGATCGGGCCCCTGCCGGTGACAAACAGCATGGTGACGAGCTGGGTGGTGGCCTTGGTGCTCATCATTTCGATTCGCGTGGCGATCAAACGGCCAAAGCTGATCCCCTCGCGCGGCCAGGCCATGGTGGAAAATCTGGTCGAAGGTATTTACGACCTGATCGCTCCGATTGTTGGCCCCAAAGTCGCCAAAGCGGCCTTCCCGCTGCTGATTGGTCTTTTCACCTTCATTCTGATCCAGAACTGGAGCGGTCTTTTCCCGGGAGTCGGCACCATTTACATGACCGATCACAAAACCGGTGAATGGATGGAACTCATTCGTCCCGGCAACGCCGATATGAACGGCACCCTGGCGCTTTCGGCCGTGGCGTTCATCGGCTGGTTCTATCTGATCATGCGCTATGCGGGCCCGGCCTTTGTCCTAAAGGACATTTTTGGCAACAAGGCGGACAAGAAGGAAACCCCGGCGATCATTTACTACCCGCTCTTCATCATCTTTTTTGGCGCGGGTCTGATCGAAATCATCTCCATCGGATTTCGACCTGTTTCGCTCTCGTTTCGTCTCTTCGGCAATATTTATGGCGGTGAAAACCTGATGCACGCCATGAGTGGCATGCAGAAGTGGGGCCTGCCGGCTCCCTTCTACTTCCTGGAACTGTTGATCGGCTTCGTTCAAGCCTTCGTCTTCACTTTGCTGGTCGCTGTTTATATCGGTCTTATCTGCAACCACGGCGATGACCATGCGCACGATGGGCACAAGGAAGCCGCCCACTGAGTTCAACCCTTTCCCGCCGGGACCGTGCTTCATGTGCGGGCGGCGGAAATCCAACCAACCAAAGAAAGATAAATCCCATGTCACTCATCATCGCTGATATTACTGGCAGCATCCAAGGCGGCCTCGGCTGTCTCGGCGCCGCCATTGGCGTAGGTCTCGTCGGTTTCAAGGCCGCGGAGGCCGTCGGCCGCAACCCCGGTGCCTCCACGAAGATCCTCGTGCAGGGCATCATCGGCATGGCCCTCGCCGAAGCCGTTGCGTTCTACGCGCTGTTCCTCGGTAAGTAATCCTTCCGCCTGCCGCGCCGGCGCTCGTCGCCGGCGCGGCCACTTTTCCCCTGTTCAACGTCATGATCTCCTCCTTGCTCGTTTTTGCCCAGGTCACCGAACACGCGGCCGAGACGGCGGCGGCCCACGGCGAGGCCACCGGCATCGCCAAGATCGTCAGCGATTTTGGCATCAGCTGGCCATTTTTCCTCGCGCAGGTCCTCAATTTCTCCGTTGTCGCGTTCATCCTCTGGAAGTTCGCCTTCAAGCCGGTTCTCGCGACGCTCGACGAGCGCCAGCAGAAAATTGCCTCCGGCCTCCAGTACGCCGAGGAGATGAAGGCCAAGCTCGAGGCGGTGCAGCAGGAGAGCGCCGCCAGCGCCAAGCGCGCCCAGGTCGAGGCGACGAAGATCATCGAGGAGGCCCGCAAGTCGGCCAAGGACTTCCTCGACAAGCAGACGCAGGAAACGACCGCCCGGGCCAATGACATCCTCGCGAAGGCCCAGCAGGCCGTCGAGCTGGAGCACAAGAAAATGCTCGCCGATGCCCGCAGCGAAATCGCCCGCCTCGTGGTTGCCACCACCCAGCGCGTGCTGGCCAAGGAACTCACCGATGCCGACCGCAGCCGTTACAACGATTCCGCCACCCGCGAACTCAGCGGGGTCTGAAATCTGAAATCGCAGAGCTGAAATTTTGACCCGCCATGGCCGCCCACGGTAGAAAAGCCCAACAATTTGCCCGCCAGCTCTTCAAGATGAGTCTGGTGGACGGCGCGGTCTCGGCCGAGCGCGTCACGGGCGTGCTCGCTTATATCGAGAAACACCGGCCGGCGAATCCGATGATGGTGTTGAAGGCCTACCAGCGCCTGGTGGCCGCCGATGTGGCGCGCGGCCAGGCTGTCGTCGAGCACGCGGGTGCCATCAATGACACGACCCTCGCGGCCATCGCCGCGGCCATGGGCAAAAAATACAGCCGCAAGGTCACCGCGGTCGCGAAAAAGAACAATGCGCTGCTTGCCGGACTCCGCGTCCGCGTCGGCGACGACACCTACGAGTCCTCCGTGGCCGGCCAGCTCGACGCCCTCGCGGCCGCTGTCTGATAATTTTCCTCCTCCCAGCCCCCAATCCCACCTTTCCCGATGAGCACCGTCCTCGAACAAATCGAACAACAGATCGCCAAGCTCTCCAGCAAGGCCGTCAAGAAGAACACCGGCAACATCCGCACCGTGGCCGACGGCGTCGCCAAAATCGACGGCCTGTCGGACGTGATGTATAACGAGATGGTGCAGTTCCCCGGCGGCGCCATCGGCATTGCGCTCAATCTCGAGGAAGATGAAGTCGGCTGCGTCGTGCTCGGCGACGTCTCGAAGCTCAAGGAAGGCGACGAGGTCCAAACGACCGGCAAGCTGCTCTCCGTGCCCGTCGGCAAGGCGCTACTCGGCCGCGCGGTTGACGCCCTCGGCAATCCCGTTGACGGCAAGGGCCCGATTGCCACGAAGGAATTTTATCCCGTCGAGAAAATTGCGCCCGGCATCATGGCGCGCAAATCCGTCAACCAGCCGCTCTTCACCGGCATCATGGCGATCGATTCCATGATCCCGATCGGCCGGGGCCAGCGCGAGCTGATCATTGGTGACCGCGGCACCGGCAAGACCACGATCTGCATCGATACGATCATCAACCAGGCGAAGATCAACAAGGTCGGCCTCGCGAGCGGCGATCCCAAGTTCCGCCCGGTATACTCCATCTACGTCGCGGTCGGTCAGAAAAACTCGAACATCGTCCGCACGATGTCGGCCCTCGAGAACGCCGGCGCGCTGGAATACACCATCATCGTCGCCGCGCCCGCCGCCGACAATCCCGCCAACCAATACCTCGCGCCGTTCTCCGGCGCCGCGATGGGTGAATGGTTTATGGAAAACGGCATGGATGCGCTGATCGTTTATGACGATCTCTCGAAGCACGCCGTCGCCTACCGCCAGATCTCGCTGATTCTGAAACGTCCCTCCGGCCGCGAAGCGTATCCCGGCGACGTGTTCTATCTCCACTCCCGCCTTCTCGAGCGCGCCGCGCGCCTCGACGGCAAGGGCTCGCTCACCGCGCTCCCGATCATTGAGACGCAGGCGGGCGACGTATCCGCCTACATCCCGACGAACGTGATCTCGATCACCGACGGCCAGATCTTTCTTGAGACCGATTTGTTCAACCAAGGCATTCGCCCCGCGGTGTCCGTCGGTCTCTCCGTCTCCCGCGTCGGTTCGTCCGCGCAGATCAAGGCCACAAAGCAGGTCGGCGGCAAACTCAAGGGTGAGCTCGCCCAGTTCCGCGAGCTCGCGGCCTTCGCGCAGTTCGGTTCCGACCTCGACGCCAAGACCAAGGCCCAGCTCGAGCGCGGCGCCCGCATCGTCGAGCTCTTCAAGCAGCCCGCGCTCAGCCCCCTGCCGATCGAGCTCCAGGTCGCCGTCCTCTTCGCGATGCAGAAAAACTTCTTCGACGCGATCGACACCAAGAAGGCGGTCGCCGCGGCCGCCTCGCTGAAGGAATACTTCACCACCCGCAAGGACGCGCTCCTCACGGAAATCCGCACCAAGGCGGCGCTCGACAAGGACCTCGAGGCGAAACTCCAGGCCGCGTGCGACGAGTGGAATCCAACCTTCACCGCCTGATCGCTTCCGCGTTTTCGTTCCTCCGCGCTTCCGCGACTAAAAACTAACCTCCGTGGCCTCCACTCGCGACATCCGCCGACGCATCAAGTCGGTCAAGAACACCCGCCAGATCACCAAGGCGATGGAGTTGGTGGCGGCGTCGAAGATGAAGAAGGCCCAGGCCGCGGCGCTCGCCGGCCGGCCTTACGCCGAACTCATGGCGCAGATGCTCGCCGCACTGGCCGACCGGGTTGAGGAATTGCAGCACCCGTTTCTCGTGAAGCGCGAGATTCGCACGCGTGGCATCATTCTCGTCACGTCGGACAAGGGTCTCTGCGGTCCGCTCAATACGAACGTCTTCAAGCTCGTTACCGACATCAAGACGCCGGCGAAATACGCCGTCATCGGCCGCAAGGGCGCGCAGTTTATCGCGCGCACCAAGCGCGATCTGCTGGCAGATTTTCCCGCGAACGATCGCACCACCTTCGCCGACATCAGGGTCGTCGCCGAGTTCATGGTGAAGCAGTTTATGGAAGGGGCGGTCGACACCGTCGAAGTGATCTGGCCGCGTTTCCGCAACACGCTGCTGCAAGTCCCGACTCTAATGCCGCTGTTGCCGCTCACGAGCCTGCAGGATGTGCTGGCCGAGCTTCGCTCGGATGCCGGCCTCACCGCGTCCGCCACCGCTCCGAATGCCGTGGAGAATCAGATGCTGTTCGAGCCGAACGCCGCAACCGTCCTCGAGGCGCTGCTGCCGCTCTACGTTAATCGCGAAGTTTACCAGCATGCCCTCGACGCGAAGGCTTCCGAGCACAGCGCCCGCATGGTCGCGATGAAGACCGCTAAGGACAACGCCACGAAGCTCCTCGGCGATCTCACGCTCGAATACAACAAAGCCCGCCAGGCTGGCATTACGCAGGAAATCCTCGAGATCGCCGCCGCGCAGTTCGCCGCCTGATATTTTAAACCCCTCTTCCGTCCCAAGCTTCCCCCTCCCTTTTCTCAAATGAGCAACACCGGCAAAATCGTCCAAGTCATCGGCCCCGTCGTTGACGTCCAGTTCGCGGAAAACGCCATCCCGCCCATCTATCAGGCGCTGACCATCGACTTCACCGTCAATGGGAAGAAGGAGTCGCTCACCCTGGAGATTCAACAGCACCTCGGCGGTGGCGTGGCTCGCGCCATCGCGATGTCCTCGTCCGAAGGCCTCGTGCGCGGCATGCCGGTCGTGGACACCGGCGCCCCCATTTCCGTGCCCGTTGGCAACGGCGTGCTCGGCCGCATCTTCGACGTCTGCGGCAATCCCGTGGACGGCAAGGGCGAGGTCAAGTTCGACAAAAAATATCCCATTCACCGTCCCGCGCCCACGCTCACCGAGCAGAACACCAAGGCCGAGATCCTTGAGACCGGTATCAAGGTCATCGACCTCATCTGCCCCTTCATCAAAGGCGGCAAGGCCGGTGCGTTCGGTGGTGCCGGCGTCGGCAAGACGGTCGTCATTCTAGAACTCATCAACAACATCGCGAAGGCGCACGGCGGCATGTCCGTGTTCGCGGGCGTCGGCGAGCGTTCCCGTGAGGGCAATGACCTTTACCACGAAATGTCGGAAGCCGGCGTCATCGACCAAAAGGATTTGTCGAAGTCGAAGGTCGCGCTCGTATTCGGCCAGATGAACGAGCCGCCGGGCGCCCGTATGCGCGTCGCGCTCTCCGCGCTCGCGATGACGGAATACTTTCGCGACGAGAAAAATCAGGACGTGCTCCTCTTCATCGATAACATCTTCCGCTTCTCGCAAGCCGGCTCCGAAGTGTCCGCGCTCCTCGGCCGCTCGCCGTCCGCGGTCGGTTATCAGCCGACGCTCTCCAACGAGATGGGCCTCCTCCAGGAGCGCATCACCTCGACGAAGAAGGGTTCCATCACTTCCGTGCAGGCCGTCTACGTGCCCGCGGACGACCTCACCGATCCCGCGCCGGCGAACACGTTCGCGCACTTGGACTCGACGATCGTGCTCGAGCGCTCCATCGCCGAGCTCGGCATTTATCCCGCGGTCGATCCGCTCGCTTCCGTTTCGAAGGCGCTCCAGGCCGACATCGTCGGTGAAGAGCACTACAAGGTGGCCCGCGAAGTGCAGCGCGTCCTCCAGCGCTACAAGGATCTCCAGGACATCATCGCGATTCTCGGTCTTGATGAACTTTCCCCCGAGGACAAGCAGACGGTCTATCGCGCGCGCAAGATTCAGCGCCTCCTCTCGCAACCGTTCGCGGTCGCCGAGGTGTTCACCGGCACGCCGGGCAAATACGTTCCCGTCAAGGAAACCGTGCGCGGCTTCAAGATGATCCTCGACGGCGAACTCGACCATATCGCCGAAGGCGACTTCTACATGAAGGGTGGCATCGACGAAGTCATCGCCGCCGCCGCGAAGAAATAACCGGCGATGTCTCTCACACTGGAAATCGTCACGCCCGATGCACGGGTGTATTCCGACACGATCGACACCGTCGTCATTCCGACGGTGGAGGGCGAGGTCGGCATCCTGCCCGGTCATATTCCGCTGCTCACCCAGATCGAGCACGGGGAACTGCGGGTGACGAAAAACGGCGTGACCCAATGGCTCGCCGTCGGTGGCGGCTTCGCTGAAATTGAGGGCGATCGCATCCATGTTCTCGCCGAGCACGCCATTACCGAGGAAAAGATCGATGAGCACGCGGTTGAAACCGCGCTCAAGCGCGCGGAACAGGAACTGAGTGACGCCAAGAACATCGATCCGCAGCAATATGAACACCTGCAAAGCCTTGTGCGGTATGCGGGTGTCCAACTGGCCGTAAAACGTCGCCGTCGTTAGTCCATCCAAGGCCCGGATGCTCCCTGCAACGGGCCTTTTCCTTGCACATTTAATGAAACCGAGTCTCATTCCTTTCGTCATGCCCCGTGTGAGCCATTCATCGAACGCGACCCCCTTGTCGCTATGTCAGCTTCCTGCTGGTGCCGTTGGCCGGGTGTGCGAACTGATCGGCGACATCCAGTTCTGCCAACGCGTGCGCGAGATGGGCTTTGGAGAATCCACCTTTGTGACCAAGGTTTCAGGGACCGGCACCATTCTCTGCCAGGTGAACGGCACCCGCATCGCGCTCAGCCATGGGGCGGCGAAAAACATTCTGGTTGAGCAACTGGCCCGGCGCTGAGTGCCGCCGCCATGGCCGCCCTGATCAAACTCTCCGAACTTGCGGTCGGCGCCTCCGCCATCGTCCGTGAGTTTCCCAAAACCGGCCCGGCCTTTATCCGACTCCGCGAAATGGGCTTGCTGGCCGGCACACCGGTCACGCTCGTCCGCACCGCTCCGCTGGGCGATCCGCTCGAGCTAAAAATCCGCGGCTACCACCTTACGCTCCGCAAAAGCGAGGCCGAGCACGTGCTCGTTGAGTCGGCTCCCTGACATGGCGCTGCCCACGCACATTTCCGCGCCTTCCGCGAATTCCACCTCGCGCGTCCCCGTCTACGCGCTGGTTGGCAATCCCAATTGCGGCAAGAGCACGCTCTTCAACGCGCTCACAGGCTTGAAACAGAAGGTGGGAAATTATCCCGGTGTCACCGTTGAGAAAAAAGTCGGCACCACCTACTCGCAGCACGGCCAGCCCATCACGGTCATCGACCTGCCCGGCGCCTATTCGCTGGCGGCGCGCTCCCCCGACGAGGCGGTCACCCGCGACGTGCTACTCGGCCGGCGCAGCGACACAGCGCAACCCGACCGCATCCTTTGCATCGTCGATGCGACCAATCTCGAGCGAAACCTCTACCTGGTGCACCAGATTCTCGACCTGGGTCGGCCGGTGATCCTTGTGCTCAACATGATGGATCTCGCTGCCCAGGCCGGCCTCCGGCTGCGACTCAACCGGCTCGAGCACGAGCTGGGAATTCCGGTCATCGCGTGCGAAGCGGCCAACGGCAAGGGGATCATCGAGCTGCGCCTCGCCATGAGCCGGACCGACCTGCCACTTTCCCGGCACGCTTGGAACGTCCCCGCGCCGATCGCGTCCGCCGTGACGGAACTGCAGGCTTCGCTGATCGCCCACGACCGCAAGGCGCCGCTCATCGCTCGGGCCGAGGCACTGCTGTTGCTCACCGATCAGGATAGTGTGCGCGTGGCCGGTTCGACGCCGCTCGATCCGCGCACGGCGGAAATTCTGCGGGGCTGGGAAAAACGCTGGGAAGGCGAGGGCACTGATTGGGCCGGCACACTGGTCAATTCGCGCTACGAGGCCATCGGACGCCTCGCCGCCGAGGTCGTGCTGCCGAGTGCGACCACCGGTCCTACGACAAGCGACCGGATTGATGCTGTGGTCACGCATCCAGTGTGGGGCTGGCTCGTGCTGGGCTTGGTGATGCTGCTGCTCTTCCTGAGCATCTTTACCCTCGCGGAGTATCCCATGAACTGGATCGACGGCCGGGTGGCGGCACTCGCGAACTGGGTGAAGGCTGGGATGGCGCCCGGCGACCTGCGCGACCTCATCACTGATGGGGCCATCGCGGGGGTGGGCGGGGTGCTCATCTTTCTCCCGCAAATCCTGATCCTCTTTTTCTTCATCGGCCTGCTTGAAAGCACCGGCTACATGGCGCGCGCCGCCTTCATCATGGACCGGCTGATGAGCCGGGTGGGGCTCAACGGCAAGAGCTTCATCCCCCTCCTCAGCTCCTATGCCTGTGCCATCCCCGGCATCATGGCCACGCGGACGATCGAGGATCCCAAGGACCGCCTTGTCACCATTCTGGTTGCGCCGTTGATGAGCTGCTCCGCCCGCCTGCCGGTTTATTTGCTGATGATCGCGGCGCTCGTGCCCGGCGACCGCGTGCCTTTGCTCACGAAAGTCGGCATCATGCTGCTCATGTATGCGCTCGGCACGGTGGGTGCGTTTGGGTTCGCCTGGCTCTTCAAGCGCACCCTGCTCAAGGGGGCTCCGCCGCTCATGATCATGGAGCTGCCGCCCTACCGCCTTCCGCTCTTCCGGGACGTGGCGCTGCACATGGTTGAACGGGCGGGCCTCTTCCTCCGGCGCGCCGGCACAGTCATCCTTGGCATCAGCATCGTGCTGTGGTTTCTCGCGGCCTATCCCAAGGCCCCGGCGGACGCCACGCCTACTCAGCAGCTGGCGCAAAGCTTCGCTGGCCGCGCCGGCCATCTGCTCGAGCCCGTGATCAGGCCGCTCGGTTTCGACTGGCAAATCGGCATCGGCCTCATCACCTCGTTCGCGGCGCGCGAGGTTTTCGTCAGCACCATGGGGGTGGTCTTCAATGCCGAGTCCTCCGACAACGACACCAAGCCGCTGCGCCAGGCGATGCTTGCGGCCCGGTGGCCTGATGGGCGCATGCTTTTCACGCCGCTGACGTGCATCACCCTGATGATTTTCTATGTCTTCGCGATGCAGTGCATGAGTACCATCGCGGTGGTGAAGCGCGAGACCAACGGCTGGAAGTGGCCCGTCTTCCAAACCGTCTACATGACTGGCACCGCGTGGGTTTTGTCGTTGATTGTCTACCAAGCCGGGCGCGGGCTCGGCTTTTGAGATGAATGCCGAAATTCAAACGCTCGGGGCCTTGATCGTGGTCGCGGTGGCCGCGACCTGGCTCGTGCTGCGCGCCCTGGCCAAGCGGAAGAATCCGGGCTGTGGGGGCGATTGCGGCTGTCCGACCGACGAACTCAAGGCGAAGCTGAAGCGCTGAGCGCCGGTTTCGGAAGGAAAACCGGTCGGACTCAGGTGCCGCGCCGGTTGCCGTAAAGCTCGATGTGCAGGCGGTGCGCGTAGCGATAGCCGCGCGCCTTGCAAAGGTCGCTGAGCCATCCGGCCCGCTCGCGCATTTTTCCGAGCGTGGTCGCCTCGGGCATGAGGAGCACTTTGTGGCGCGGGATTTCCCGTTGCAGCGAGGCGAGCATGCCCTCGAGTTCGTCCACGTCGGCGGGTTGGGCGACCACGAATTTGAACTGCCAGCCCGGGCCGTCGAGCCAGGCGCGCACCACGTCGGGCTGCCACCGGGTGGACTCGTGTTTTTTTCGCCAGGCAGCGTGCTCTTTGCCGTCGGGCGCGGAGTTGAGCAACTTGGGCGAGAGCGAGGCGAGGTCGCAGGCGATGCCATCGGGTGCGACCGTGGCGGCCGTCTCGATCGTGAGATGGTAGCCGAGCCGCTTGAGTTCAGCGGCGAGGATCCGGATTTCCTTGGCGATCATCGGTTCACCACCCGTCAGCACGACATGCCGGGCGGTAGGATGGCTTTGCACCTCGGCGACGATGGAATCGATCTTGCGGGCCGTTCCTTCCGGGTTCCAGGACGCATAAGGCGTGTCACACCACGTGCAGCGCAGATTGCAGCCGCTGGTGCGCACAAAAACCGAGGGGACGCCCGTCAGCTCACCCTCCCCCTGGATGGAGTAAAATATTTCTGAGATTAACACGGGGAGATTTTAACACAGAGGGCGCAGAGCGCACGGAGTTTTCTGGCTCTGGGACCTCCGTGCCCTCGGTGTTAAATTGGCTTTTGGGGCAGGGGATCGGTTGCGGCGTAAATCGTGGGATCGGTTAGCCCGGCTTGCGCGAAGGCCTCGCGGCGCTCGACGCAGGTGCCGCATTTGCCGCAATGCACGGCGCCGCCCTTGTAGCACGACCAGGTGCGCGCGAAATCCACGCCCAACCGGGCGCCGAGCGTGGCGATCTCACCCTTGTTCAGCGCAATGAAGGGCCGCAGCAGTTGCACGCCGGCATAAGTACCGAGCCGCATAGCCTCGCCCATCGCGCGCATGAAGTCCTCTCGGCAATCGGGATAAATCGCATGGTCGCCGCTGTGCGCCGCGATGACGAGCCCTTCGGCCTCGCTGCTTTCGGCAAAGCCGGCGGCGATGGACAGCATGATGGCATTCCGGAACGGCACCACGGTCTGCTTCATGTTCGCCGCTTCATAGTGACCTTCAGGGATGTCGCCGCCACTGGCGAGCAGGCCCGAGGCAAACAATCGGTCCATGAAACGCAGCGGCACGGTCTCGTGGCGCACGCCCAGCTGCGCCGCGTGCTCGGCGGCGAACGGCAGCTCCCGGGGGTTGTGCTTGGAGCCGTAGTCAAAACTCACGGCGGCGTGCACGGTGTGCTCCCGCCGCGCCCAATGGAGCGCGGTCACGGAGTCCATCCCGCCGGAACAAAGCACAACGACCTTCATGCCGGCGGAAGTTTGCGGGCCCGGGGTTACTCCGCCAGACTTTCCGGCTGGTTCCGGCCCACCGGGGCTTTTCCTCCGGCGGGACAGGCCGAGAAAGAAAGTCGCCTGTTTCGCCCCGGCCACCCATACTTTTTCCCGCTCCATGATTTCCCGCTTCCTTCCGGTGAGGCTTCGCCGTTTGCTCGGTGTCAAAGTGACCACCCGCCCGCCCGCCTTTCAGCTCATCGATCAACCAGCGCAGCTCGCGCCGCTGCTCGCCGCCCTCGGACGCGTCGAGGAGGTCGCCCTCGATACCGAGGCGGACAACATGTTTCACTACCGCACCCGGGTCTGCCTGCTGCAGTTCCTCGTTGATGGCGAGGTCTTCCTGGTCGACGTGCTTGCACCGGGCATGCAGCTCGATCCGCTCTGGGCGATCCTCGCGCACAAGCACCTCATCATGCACGGCAGCGATTTCGACCTGCGCCTGTTGCACGACCTCTGCCGGTTTCGCACCCACAGCCTGTTCGACACGATGCTCGCCGCGCAGCTCCTCAACCGCCAGCGCATCGGCCTGGCCGCTCTCCTCGAGGAACATTTTGGCGTCGCCATCGACAAGTCCGGCCAGAAGGCCAACTGGTCCGCTCGGCCCATCACGCCCAAGCTTCTCACCTACGCCGCGCTGGATGTCTGGCACCTGCCCGCCTTGCGCGACATCCTCGCCCGGGAATTGGCAAAACGCGGCCGGACGCAATGGATGGAGCAGCAATGCCGGGCGCAAATCGAGGCCGGCAGCACGGGCTTTGCCCCGCCGGACGAAAACGACTGGCGCATCGGAAAATCCGAGCGTCTCCGTGGCCGCGGCCTGTCCGTGCTCCACGCCGTCTGGCATTGGCGCGAGGCCCAGGCCAAGCGCATCGACACGGCGCCCTTCAAGGTTTGCGGCAATGAGCTCCTGCTCCGCATTTCCGCTGCGTGCGATGAGGAGGGTGCTACGCCCGAGGCCGTGCTTGGCCAGGTGAACCTTGGCCGGCGCCATGACCGGATTTTCCCCTCCCTGGCCGAGGCCGTGCGGGCTGGCTTCGATCGCGATCCCAAGACCCTGCCCCGCCGGCCCGGACGGGATTACCGGCACGCGGCCCTGACTCAGGCGGAAGTGGAGCGCCTTGATCGCATCAAGGAGGATCGCGACCGGGTCGCCGCGAAGATCGAGCTCGATCCCACTCTCATCGCCAGCCGCGCCCAACTCGCGCAGATAACCCGCGCCCCGGACCGGATCGACGATGTCCTGCTGCGCTGGCAGGCGGATCTGCTCCGCGATATCCCGTCCTTGAAAAGCTAAAGTGGCCGCCAACCTCCAGGCGGCGGATTCCGGAAGCGAAGTGTAGGGGCGTACCTTGTTTACGCCCGGTTCCGCGATGAGGAATTGCCGGTCAAGCCGCGCGATTGGGGCGCACGCAAGTTGCGCCCCGACATAAGGAGGGTTTTTCTTTGCGCCTTCGCACCTTTGCGCGAGCCTCGGGTTTCCTCCCTGTGTCCATGTCTGCCCGCCCTGAGCCCGTCGATCGGGACGCCAATGCCAACATCGCCCGCCATCTCTCCCTGATGGCGGCCAGCCGGCCGGAGATGCCGGCGCTGAAGGTTTTCCGGGGGCGCACTTCCACCGGCGACATCGATTATCTGACTCTCACCTTCGCCGAACTCGCGTCCGAGGTGGAAGCCTGGCGGTCGCGGCTGATTGCGCACGGCGTGCAACGTGGCGACCGCACGTTGGTAATGGTGCGGCCGGGTCTGCCATTGATCGCGTCGGTCTTCGCCCTTTTCCAGCTGGGGGCGGTGCCGGTGATTATCGATCCGGGCATGGGGCTTAAAAATTTCCTGGGCTGCGTAGCCCGTTCGCGCCCGCGGGCACTGGTGGGTATTCCGTTCGCCCGGTTCGTCAGCCACGTCTTCCGTTCGGCCTTTTCCTCCGTTGCGGTCCGCGTTCCTGCCAGTGGTTCGCTGGTCGCGCGCTTGAAACCGGATAAATCTCAAATCTCCGATCTCAAATCCGGGATCGTCGTCAGCAAGGCAGACGATCTGGCCGCCATTCTTTTTACCTCCGGTTCCACCGGTGCGCCCAAGGGGGTTTGCTACGAGCACGGCATGTTCGACGCGCAGGTGCGGCTCATTCGCGAGGCCTATGGCATCGCCCCCGGCGAGATCGACCTGCCGATGCTGCCCATCTTCGCACTCTTCAATCCCGCGCTCGGATTGACGACAATCGTACCCGAAATCGATCCGCGGCATCCGGCCCGGGTTGATCCGGCCCGGATTGTGCAGGCCATCCTGCAGGAGAAGGTGACGAACTCCTTCGGGTCTCCGACGCTCTGGCGGAAGATCTTTGATTACTGCCTGGCCCGCGACATCAAGCTGCCCACCTTGCGCCGCGTGCTTTGCGCGGGAGCCCCGGTGCCGCTCTCCCTGTATGTCGATTCCCAGAAGATTCTGCCCAACGGTATTCTCTGCAGTCCTTACGGTGCCACCGAGGCCCTGCCGGTGAGCAGCACGCACACCTTCGAGGTTCTGGCGAAGGACGTGCTCAGTGACAGCGTCCGTTACGGCACCTGCGTCGGACGTCCTCTTGCGAACATGGAGGTGCGCATCATTGCCATTACGGACACTCCGATCTCCAGCATCACCGAAACCCGGGAGCTTTCCCGCGGCGAAATTGGGGAGATCATCGTGCGCGGCCCGGTGGTGACGCGGGTTTACGACGGCCTGGAGAAAGCCACGGCCGCAGCAAAAATCCGGGATGGCGAAACCGTCTGGCACCGCATGGGCGATTGTGGCCGCGTCGACGAAGCCGGCCGCCTTTGGTTTTGCGGGCGCAAGGCGGAGCGGGTGACCACGCCCGTAGGCACCTTGTTCACGGATCCCTGCGAGCAGGTCTTCCGGTCGACCTTTGCCGGATTGCGGGTGGCACTCATTGGCTTGGGTCAGCCGGGCCAAATGACGCCGGCCTTGGTGGTGGAGGACTCGCCGATTGCCCGGGACCGGGAATTATTTTTCGGGATTGTCCGGCAGACGGCGCAAGCCCACCCGCACACCGCCGGGATCAGGCGGTTTTTTATTCACCCGCAGTTTCCCGTGGACACGAGGCACAACGCCAAGATCCACCGCCTCGCGCTCGCGAAATGGGCCGCCACGGCAAAGGCCTTCGTGGAGGATTCCGAATCGTGAGCACCCTGGTCACCGGTGGAACGGGTTTTCTCGGGCGGCGGCTCGTTGAGCGGCTGCTGGCCGCCGGTCGCCCAGTGACAGTGGTCGGCCGAACGCCGGCTCCCGATCTTGAGTCGCGCGGAGTCCGCTTTGTGCGCGCCTCGCTGGATGATGCGGAGGCCATGCGCGCAGCCTGCGCCGGCATCGAAACCGTTTTCCACGTTGCGGCCAAGGTCGGGGTCTGGGGACGATATGATGATTTTTTTCGCACCAATGTCCTTGGGACCCGCGCCCTGCTTGAAGGCTGCCGGGCGCATGGCGTGCAGCGCCTCGTCTACACGAGCACGCCGAGCGTGGTCTACAACGGCCGCGAACTGGCCGGGGCGGATGAATCGCTCCCGCTCACGACGGCCTGCCCGAGCCCCTATCCGCTGACGAAGGCCGTGGCGGAGCGCGAGATCCTGGCGGCAAACTCCGCGACCTTTCGCACCGTGGCCCTGCGCCCGCACCTCATCTGGGGCAACGGCGATCCGCACCTCGTGCCGCGCGTGCTCGCGCGCGCCCGGGCCGGCCGCCTGCGCATTGTGGGTGGAGGAAAAAACCGGATCGACATGGTCCACGTCGAAAACGCTGTCGACGCCCATCTCCTCGCCGAGTCCGCCCTGAGTGGTGAAGCGCCCCGCACTGCGGCCGGCAAGGCGTACTTCATTACGAATGGCGAGCCGGTGGTGCTCTGGGACTGGATCAACCTTTTGCTGCAGGGCGTTGGTGAACCACCGGTGACGAAGCATATTTCACTCGGGTCGGCTTCGATCCTTGGGGCAGTGTGCGAAACCCTTTGGCGGGTGTTGCCGCTCAAAACCGAGCCGCCCATGACCCGCTTCATCGCGTCCGAGTTGGCGAAGGACCACTGGTTCAATCTTTCCGCCGCCCGCCGCGATCTCGGCTATGCCCCGCGGATCAGCATGGCTGCCGGCACCGCCGAACTTATCGCCCATTTACGGGCCGCCGCCAACCGGACGTAGTAGCCGGGGTGACGACGAGAGCTGTGCGTCTGTCGAAACATTAGCCGGCCTGCGATCGCCACTCAAAGACTCCGCTGCCGCACGGCTTCGAAGAGGGCGATGATTGCGGCCATGGCGACGTTGAGTGAATCGGCTTGGCCGGCCATTGGGATGCGAACGGGCAGGTCGGCGTTTTTCAGCCAGAACTCGCTCAAGCCGTATTGCTCGCTGCCCATCACGAGGGCCAGCGGGCCGCGCAGATCGGCGGTGCTGTAAACGGTCGCGGCGGCAGGCGTGGTGGCCACGGTGCGGATTTTTTTCCCGTGCAGCCAGGCCAGCACGCCGGCGCTATCGCCCACCACGCACGGCACGGAGAAAAGCACCCCGGTGGAGGCACGAACCACGTTGGGGTTGAAAAGATCGGTGACCGGGTCGCAGACGATGACGGCGTGGCAGCCCGCGGCATCGGCGCTGCGGAGGATGGTGCCGAGGTTGCCGGGCTTTTCGATGGCCTCGACCACCAGCAGGAAAGGCACGGCGGGCAGCACGAGGTCGGCAAGTGTGCGCGACCACTGGGGCGCGACGGCCAGCAGGCCGTCAGGCCGCTCCCGATAGGCCACCTTGGCGAAAGCCTCCTTGGTCAACTCGAACAACTGGGCGCCCGCCGCGCGAGCCTGCTCGATGAGCGCAGGCTCGTTTTCGCCCAGAAACCAGTCGGGGGCGAAATAGAGCTCCTGCAACTTCACCTGCTTCTCCAGGGCGCGGCGGATCTCGCGGTAGCCCTCGATCAGGAACACGCCGGCCTCATCCCGCGGCCGGCGGTCGCGCAGCCGCACGAGCTCCTTGAGGCGCGGATTCTGGAGGCTGGAAATCTTTTCGACGGGCACAGTTTTGTTTTTAGCCACAGAGCCACGGAGAGCACGGAGAATCGTACTCTGTTTTCATGCTTTCTTCCGGGCATTGAACCCTGTGTCCTCAGTTCCTCCGTGGCAAAAAAACGATTCAACGACAAACCTTTCGCTTATCACCAGGAGGTCGAGCTGGAGATCACCACGCTCACGAACCTCGGCTCCGGCCTTGGCCGGGTAAAGTTGCCAGACGGGACCGAGGAGGACCGCGCCCTCCGTAGCTCAACGAGCGAAGGAGGGTGGGTCGTGATGGTTCCATTTGCCTTGCCCGGCGAGCGAGTGCGGGTCCGGGTGTTTCGCAACCAGAAGAATTTTTCCGAAGCCGATGTGGTCGAAGTCCTCACGCCGTCGCCGCATCGCGTGAGGCCGCGCTGTCCAATCTTTGGGCGCTGCGGCGGATGCCAGTACCAGCATTTTGCCTATGGCGAACAGCTCGCCTGGAAGCAGCGCCAGGTCGCCGAATTGCTGAAGCACATGGCCGGGGTGGAATTTTCGGTGGCACCAGTCATCGCCTCGCCCGAGGAATTTGGCTATCGATCAAAAATCACGCCTCATTTCAACGCCCCGCGCGGCGGGGAGGGCCGGGAGCTTGGGGCCGAGGGACCGGCGGGGGCTGATCTGCCCATCGGTTTCCTGCGGCAGGGCACGCGCTTCGACATCGTGGATGTGCCGCGCTGCGACATCGCGACCGATGCGATCAACGCGCGCCTGCCAGCGATGCGGGCCAACATCCGCACCCGGGTGGCCGCCGGTGAATTTTCGCGCGGCGGCACCCTACTGCTGCGCGATGCCAGTGGAGTGGTGACGAACGATTACGAGGCCATCGTGACCGAGACGGTGGGCCATTTGAAACTCCGTTTCCTCGCGCGCGATTTTTTCCAGAACAACCCGTTCATCCTGCCGGCCTTCACGGATTACGTGCGCGGTCAGGCCGCGGCGGATGGGGCGCGCTATCTGGTTGATGCCTATTGCGGCAGCGGACTTTTTGCCCTGACGGCGGCCCCGGCCTTCGAGCGTGTGGCGGGTGTGGAAATCAGCGAGAGCAGCATCAAGTTCGCCCAGCAGAATGCCGCGGCCAACGGCATCGCCAACGTGACCTTCCTGGCCGGCGACGCGGCAAAGATCTTCAGTGGACTGGCGTTCCCCCCGGCGGAAACAGCCGTGATCATCGACCCGCCCCGCAAAGGCTGCGACGAAAGCTTCCTCCACCAGCTCTTCGCCTTCGGCCCGGCCACGGTGGTTTACGTCAGTTGCGACCCTGCGACCCAGATGCGCGACCTGCGCCATTTCATCGGCGCCGGCTACGCCCTGACCGCGGTGCAACCCTTTGATCTTTTTCCCCAAACCCGGCATCTGGAGTGCGTCATCACGCTGCACCGGGATGCTACCGGTATTCCAGCCACTCCAGGGACGAATACTGTTCGGTAAGTCCGCCGATTTCTTCTTCCGGCAGGTCGGGCCAGGGTGCCGGCTCGGTGGTGGTGCCGAGCACGTGGGCGAGACCCGCGGTGAAATCATCGCTAAATTTTCCCCAGTCCAGGGCGAGGCCGGCAGCGGGCCGCCAGATTGAGCCTTGGAACAGCAGGCCGTGCTTGTTCCGTTTTTGCGCGACTCCGGCGATCTTTTGGCCCGTGGTTTCGTGGACGACATCATGATACTCGGCGCGCTCGAAACAGACTCCGGCAGGCTCGGTGAAGGATGCGGATGGGGCGCCCACGGGTTTGGTGAGCGCCGGCACGCCTTGCGCCCGCAGCGCGGCGGCGAGGCATTCGTGCACTTCGCGGTAGCTTTGCGTGGCGCGCAGCTCTTCCAGCGGATGGCCGCGTGGGATCACGAGGGCATAGGTCCAGTCGTCGCGATGGTCGACGATCCCTCCGCCCGTGGGGCGCCGGCAGAGATCAAAGGGGCCGTCCGCCGGTAGCGTGGCGCGCACCAAGGCAATCTTCTGACTGTAGCCGAAGGTAAAGGCCGGTCGCTGCCAGCCATAATGGCGGAAGCGCGGCACGTCCGCCTGCGGGTAGCGTTGCAGCAGGAGGAAATCGCACGCCATGTTCTCGGCGGCGCCACCGGTGCGTACGGGCAGGAGATGCAGGGTCATTGCTCCCGAAAGCGAATGCACAAAAACGGCGAAAGCCAAACTTGCTCGATATGCCTGATCCTGTCCGGCCACCCGTCGGCCCGGCTTAATCCACCAACCTTGACGATGCCGGATCAGTTCGCCTTGGGGCCGCCCGCTCGCATGCGCCCCATGCCGGCCAGCCCTTCCTTCATGGCCGGCAGATTGTAGAATTGGCCGAAGGCCTGGGCGCCCAAGATAGCCTCGCGCAGGTTGGGGGCCGGCTTGGTGTCGCGCAGGGCACTCATGATGATCGAGCCAACGACCGCGGGCTTGAGCTCCGCCCACTCGGCGGGCTTCACCCGGCCATTTTCGATAAAGACAAATTTCTTGTAGGGATCCATGAACACCCGGGTGTCCTTGGTGGCGTCACCGGACAGGTCATGAACCAGCAGCGGCCGCTGCCGGCCATAATGCGAAAGAGAATACTCAAGCCACTCGCGCAGCTTCAGCATCTGTTCCGCGGACCGCAGCATCATCTGGCCGCCGCCCCGTCCCACCGAGGCTTCGCCCTTTTCGTTGCCGAGGGCCCGGATGAAACCTTCGAAATCGTACTTGTCCAGGTATTGGGTGCGCATCAGCTGCATCTGTTCCCGGCGCCGGGCGAATTCGCGCTGAAACTCGTCATCCGTCATCCCCGGGGAGGCTTCGCCTGCAGGTCGGTTCGCGGCGGGCGGAACTGCGGTGGATGGGGCTGGAGAGGGGACGGTGGTGGGAGCCATGGGTGTGGCGGCCGCCACCACGGGAGCCTCCGGCTTCGCCCCGCGATTAACCAACAGGAAGAGGGCGAAGAGAAGAACCAACGCGGCGGCCAGGCTGGATGCGATAACCAGGCGGCGGCGCATGGAGCTGGGAGCCGGTGCCGCCACGGACGTTGTGGCTGGCATGGGCGGCCTTGAGCCGCTGGCACTCATGGCCGCCTCCAGCAGGATGCGATAGACGGGCATGGCCGAGGAAATGTTTTTCAGTTCGCGCGCGCCGAGGCTTACCACCTGCATCTCGACCTTGTTTTTCACCACGTCATAGACGGTCTGGGAGATGCAGATGCCACCGGGCTCTGCCTCGGCCTGGAGGCGGGAGGCAATGTTGACGCCATCACCCATCACATCCTGATTCTGCACCAGAATGTCGCCCAGGTGGATGCCGATGCGATGCTGCAGTCCTCCGCTGCCGGGGGATTCCTTCGCTTCGGCGGCGAACTGCCTTTGCATGGCCAGCGCACATGCCACGGCCTGGACCGCGCTGGAAAAAGTGAGGAGCAGGCCGTCACCGGTCGTTTTCAAAACCGAACCCTCATGCTCGGCGCAAAGGGACCGCATCTCCGCGAAGTCGCGGTCAAGAAGCTTCAGCGTGCCCACTTCGTCGCGATGCATGCGCGCGCTGAAACCGACGACATCCGTGAACACAATGGCCGCCAGGGTACGCTGGCTCGTGGAGGAGGGGACGGAACCGGGGGGCGGCGGGGGACGGTCCATGGAAAGTTTTGCGAGCAAGAATAGAACCGGGGTTCAACGCAACGCCATTGCGGGTTGTCGGGCCCTGATCGAGTGGCTCGGCCCGATTATATTGGTCCGAGCAATTCGGGCCCGATCAGCCAGCGCACTTGCCAGGCGCCCTCATCGCATTCCAAGGCAAGGCCGGCAGCCTTTTTTAGGGCAAAGATCGGGGGTTCAGCCGAACCCCGCACGAGCAACGTGGCCAGCGCGCTGAGCTGGGGTTCGTGACCGATAATGACGAGGCCATCCGCTGCGCGGGTCACCCTCCCTGCGATGATGCGTGGATCGTCCTCGGGCTCGAGCCCGGGCACCTCAAGCAGCGGGCCGGCAAATCCCAGGCCAGTGGCAAGCAACGTGGCCGTTTCGCGCGACCGGACGAGCGGACTGTGCCAGCAGGCCGCCGGGCGGAGCCGGCCGTTGGCGCGGAAGAAAGCAACAAGCTGCGCGACTTGGGCTCGTCCGCGGTCACTCAGCGGCCGCAGGGGATTTTCCTCGGCATCGACCGCATGGGCGTGGCGGATGAGATGGAGCGTCATGAGGGCGGAGAGCAGAGCAGGGGACAGGCGACGGGATGACAGGCGACAGGATGATTAAAACTGGGAGCTGAAATCCAAGGGCTTACTAGCAAAGGCTATTTGTTTTTGTCCCCCGTCATCCTGCACCCGTCCCCTGTCCCCTGAAACGCGCACCGCGCGTTTACGCGTCGAGCAGTTTGCGCGCGGCCTTGAGCAGTTCGCTCAGCGCAAAGGGCTTGGGCAGGCTGATATGGTGCTGGGGCGCGAGCCAGCTGAGCGGGGGGCTGTCGGTCATGCCGGTGTTCAGGACGCGCAGTCCCGGGCGGGCCACATGCATGGCGCGGGCGAGCTTCTCGCTTTCGCCGCCGAGCAGGTTGAACGGGGCGATGAGCAGTTGCACCGGCTGGCCTTCGCGATGCGCCTCCTTGAGCGCCTGGCCGGGGTGCCGCGCGGTAAGCACGCGATAACCGTCGGCGGTGAGAATGCCGGCGACCATCTTGCTGACGACATCATCCTCCTCGACGAGCAGCACGGTTTCGTGCCCGCGGGTGGCGGGGAGCGCGGGCAGGCTGGGCGTGGACGCCGGCTCGGCGGCCTCGCGCACGAGGGGCAGGAGAATCTCGAAGGTCGATCCGACATGCAGGGTGCTGTTCACGCTGATGTAACCGCCGCTTTGCTGCACGACACCGTAGACCAGCGCCAACCCGAGACCGGTGCCCTTGCCCTCGTCCTTCGTGGTGAAAAACGGCTCAAAGAGATGGGCCTGCGTATCGGCATCCATGCCGGTGCCGTTGTCACTCACGGCCAGCACGACGTAGCGGCCGGGCGGCGTGTCGGTGAGCCGCCGGTTGAGGCCTGGGGGAATTTCCCGGTTGGAAGTGCGGATGACCACGCGGCCGTTCTCCCGCAAGGCATCGCGAGCATTGATAACGAGATTGAGCAACACCTGCTGGAATTGCGCGGGGTCGGCTCGGACGTTGCCGAGGTCGGGCTCGAGTTCGGGCGCAAGACGCCCGGAATTGCCCAGGAGGCGCTGCAGGATCTCGTGGTTGTCGCGCACGATATGGTTGAGGTTGATCACCCGCGGGTTCATCGGCTGGCGGCGGCCAAACGCGAGGAGCTGGCGGGTGAGCGCCGCGGCCTTCTGGCCGGCCTTGTGGATTTCCTCGACCTCGCGGAGCACCTGCGGCTGGTCGACGATCTGGCCCGCGAGAATCTGGCAATAGCCGTTGATGACCGAGATGAGGTTGTTAAAATCATGGGCGACACCACCGGCAAGCCGGCCCACGGCATCGAGGCGCTGCGAATGCACCAGCGCCTCCTGCAGCCGCCGTTTTTCGGTGGTGTCGCGATACGTCGCGATGATGTGGGTCACCCGGCCGTGCCGGTCCCGCAGCAGGTCAAAATTCCAGGCGGCGTAAAGGGAGCTCCCGTCGGGACGCTCCACATAGCCCTCGCCGGCGAGCGACTGGCCCGGCTGGGCCGTTGGCAGCCACCGCCGCAGCCGATCGATGTCGGCCTTCTCGACATGCAGGGAGCCATGATGGCGGCCGATCAGGCGCGACGCGCTGTAGCCGGTCATGGCGCAGAAGCTGGCGTTGACGAAAAGGATCTTCAGGCCGCGCGGCCCAAGCTTTGCCTCGGTGATGAACACCCCGTCGCTCTGGGCCTGCAGCGCGGCGGCGAGCAGGGCGGCGGGGGCCGCCGCGCGGCGGACTGGACGTTTTTTTTTCACGCGGGGCGCGGCAAGCTAGGGAGCGAGGCGCTCGACGATCCAGCCGTCCTTCTCCCGGCGGTAGCGCAGGCGGTCATGCAGCCGGCTGCGGCGGCCTTGCCAGAATTCCACGGTCTCGGGTGACAGTCGGAAGCCGCCCCAATGCGGCGGCAATGGCACCTCCCGGCCGGCGTATTTTTTCTCAAGCGCCTTCATGTTGTCCTCGAGCATTTCCCGGCCCGCAATGATGGTGCTTTGCGGCGCGGCCCATGCCGCCAGCTGGCTCAGGCGCGGCCGCGAGTGGAAATACGCCTCGCTTTCCTCGCGCGCCACCCGGGTGACGGGCCCTTCCACGATCACCTGCCGCTCCAGGGGGATCCAGGGAAAGACGAGCGCGGCGCGGGCGTTGGCTTCGAGATCGCGGCCTTTGCGGCTTTCGTAGTTGGTGTAGAAGACAAAACCGCGGCCATCCACGCCCTTGAGCAGGACCGTGCGGGCCCCGGGGCGGCCGTCTCGCGCCGCGGTGGCGAGGGTCATGGCGTTGGGCTCGGGCAGCTTCGCGGCCTCGGCCTCCTGAAACCATTTCTCAAACTGGCGGAAGGGATCCCGCGCCAGGTCTTTTTCGACCAGGCCGGCGAGACTGTAGTCCTTGCGGAGATCGGCCAGAGACATGATTCGGCAGCGTGTACCGGTGGAGGAGGGGCGCAAATTTATTCCCCGCCCGGGCAGTGCGCCGAAGCCAGGCCCGGCTTTAACGGGTGAAGGACGCAATGATGGCCGCCTGGGACGGGAAGGCCCGGGCGAGTTCCTTGCGCCCACCGAGGGTGAATTCCTTTTCTTCCCAAGCCGGCGCCATGGTGCAGGACAGCAGCGCCCAGCCCCGGGTGGACGCCGCCGAATCCCCCTCGATCTCAGCCAGTCTGGCGCCCTGCCAGATTCCCCCGGGGACCACCAGTTGCAGCGTGCCGGCCGGTGCCTCGGGACCGAGGTGGACGATTTTGGCTGACCCATCGCGCGGATCGAGCTGCAGATGCTTGACGGGATCTCCGGAGCAATGGTGCCAGATCTCGTCCGTCTCCAGGCGGTGCAGTGCGGAAAAATTTTCCGTCGTGATCAAAAAAAGAATGGCCGAGCCAGCGGCCCGGCCATCAGCCAGTCGCTCCTTGCTCACCCAAGTCTGCCGGAAGAAACCGCCCTCGTGCGGCAGCGGCAACAGCCCGAGCTCGGCGATGATCTTTTCGGCCTCGGCATTCATGCGCCCAAGCCAATCACGGAAACACGGAGGGGCGGAAGCTCTGAAATGGCGGATGAAACTCTTTTGAATTTCGAGGGAGGAACGCATTGACCTCAATGCGTTGCCTGCCCTGAGCCCGTCGAAGGGGTTTCGCGCCGTCGGCGCTTGTTCGTAGATAACGAATTTAGCGCGTTGGGGTCAACACGCTCCACCCTGGGCCGTGCCGCTTCCGCGCTTCCGTTCCTCCGCGTTTCCGCGATCCTGCCGGGGATGGATCTGGCGCCTTGGGCTTACCCGCTGCTTTTCCTGACCGGCTTTGCCGCCGGGTTGGTTGACGCCATTGCGGGTGGGGGTGGAGTGATTGCGCTGCCGGTTCTGCTCAATCTCGGCCTGCCGGTGCCCGTGGCGCTCGGCACGAACAAGCTTCAAGCTTCCTTCGGCAGTTTCACCGCCGCATGGCACTATGCCCGGCGCGGGCTGGTCGACCTGCGCGCCTGCCGCCCGGGAATCATCGCGACGCTCGCGGGCGCCCTGATGGGTGCGTGGGTGGTAAGGTCGATCGATGCGCAGATTTTGGGAAAGCTCATTCCCTGGCTGCTGGCCGCCATCGTGGTCTACATGATTTTCCGTCCCCAGGTCGGCGATGCCGATCATCCGCCGCGCCTGGGGGCGGGGAGCTTCGCGCTGCTGTTTGGCCTCGGCCTGGGATTTTACGACGGCTTTTTCGGGCCGGGCGTTGGCTCGTTCTGGACGATCGCCTACGTACTCGTGCTCGGCTTTAATTTTTCCAAGGCCACGGGCTACACCAAGGTGATGAACTGCACGAGCAACCTCGCGGCGCTCGCGCTCTTTGCCGCAGCCGGCCGGATCCACCTCGCCGCCGGGCTGGTGATGGCCGTGGGGCAGGTGACGGGATCCCAATTGGGCGCCGGCCTGGTGGTCAAGCGGGGCGCCCGCTTTGTCCGGCCGGTTTTTCTGACGATGGCCATCCTGACCATTGCGCGGCTGCTCTGGGTTAATTTCGCGGGAAAATAGGGCGGCAAAAATTATTTCAGCTGCGAAGCGGCCTTGGCCTGCCGGAGAATTGCCCGGGGCTTATCGCTTGTTAAAAAACACCAACTATCAGGAGCTTACGGAATAAATACGGAGAAAAACCGGGTCGGGAGGCTTTAGGCTTGGGCCGGGTGGAGGCGGTCACTTACAGTCAGCGGTTCATTATTTCCTCATGTCGCCCACCGCCTACATCGATCGCCATACCCCTGATCTTCTCCGCCGGCTGCGGTGGCTGGTTGGTTGCGCGACGGTCAATCCGCCCGGAGAGCATTACGATGTTATCACGCGCTGGCTCACCCGTGAGCTGACGTCCCTGGGCCTGCAGGCGAAACGCTACGACATTCCGGATGCGTGGATGAAAAAATATCTGCCGCCGGACCAGCAGGGGTTTCCCCGGTTCAACGTGCTCGCCAAGCTCCCTGTGCGCGGGGCGCGGAAGACGATCCATTTCAACGCCCACTATGATGTCGTGCCGGTCTCCGGCCAATGGCGGCACGGCAGCCCGTTCAGCGGCAAGGTTGACGGCGGCTGGATCTACGGCCGCGGCACGGCCGACATGAAAGGCTCCATCGCGAGCCTGCTGCTCGCGCTCCAGGCCTTGCGGGCGACGGGCACGGCGCCGCGGTTCAACGTTGAGGTGTCGTTCACCGCCGACGAGGAAACGGATTCGGCCCTCGGCACGGGCTGGCTGGTCCGGCAGGCGCCGATTTCCCCCGATTACGCCGTGGTGATGGAGGGAGGCGAGGGCCCGGCCGTCTGTTGCGGCCACAACGGAGTGATCTGGCTCGAGGTCACGGTGCACGGCCGCGCCGCGCACGGCTCGACCCCGGAGGCGGGCATCAACGCGCTGGAGAAAATGTCCGCCCTCGTGCTGGAGCTGGAAGGCTACAAACGCCAGCTCGCCCGCCGGGCTTTTGTGACTCCCGGGGGTGCGACCATGCACCCGACCATCAATGTCGGCGGAGTCTTCAGCGCGGGCCCCGGCGGCAAGATCAACACCGTGCCGGCGCTGGCCACCTTCTCGATCGACCGCCGGGTGCTGGCGGTGGAAAAACACGCCGCCGCCGAGCGCGAGTTGCGCGCGGCCCTCGCCGCGGCGGCGCGGCGGATTCCGCACTGCCGGATCAGCGTGAGGAAAACCTCCGAGAACTTCGCCTGCTTTGCTAAACCCACGCATCCGTTCTTCGCCGCGATGGCGGCCAGCGTGACCCGCGTGCGGCGGAAAAAAGCGGTCTTCAACGTCTCGACGGGGTTTAACGACATGCATTTTTTCTCGCACCACCGGAAAATCCCGACGCTGGGCTACGGCCCGGGCGGCGAGGACTATCACGCGGTGGACGAGCGAGCCCGGATCAAGGACCTGCTCGACTCGGCCAAGATCTACGCCGACCTGCTGACGACGTTCGGCGGATAGGCCCTCACCCCATGATCCCGCGCCGGATCATGTTCACAGCGATGGCGGCGAGCAGGAGGGCGATGATTTTCGAGACGGCGTGCAGGCCGGCCAAACCGACCAGCCGGCCCAGCTTCTCGCTCCACGCGAAGGCCAGCACCACGAGAACGAGGTTAACGGCAAGCGCGGCGAGCGCCATGGACACGCCGAGCGTCTGGGTGATCAGCAGCAGGGTCGTGATCGAGGCTGGCCCGGCAATCAGGGGAAGACCCAGCGGCACTACGCCGAAATCTTCGGGAAGTGGTGCGGCCGACTGGACGGGAGACTGGATCAGTTCACGTGCGGCCAGGATGAAGAGAATGAGTCCGCCGGCGATTTGGAAATCATGCACGGTGATGCCGAGCGCGGTGAAAATACTTTGGCCGAGAAACAAAAACAGCAGGGCCACGGCGCCTGCCGTCCAGACCGCCTGATGGGCGATACGTCGGCGCGCTGCAGGCGGAACGCCTTGGCCCAGTCCCAGGAAAATCGCCGCCAGCCCGATTGGGTCCATGGCGACAAAGAGCGGGATGAAGGCCCGCAGGAATTTTTCGATGAGGTCGCCCACGGTTGGAAGCCTGCCCGGGCGGCCGGCAAAGGCAACGGCCACACGGCGGCTGTTTCGCCCTTGTTTCACCGCGACGAAGGCGGCAACGTGCGCGGGAATCGCCATGAAGATCAATGCCGCCCTGACCCCGGCCAAGCTGCAAAGGAAAGTCGCCCGCGTGTTCGATCTCGCGGGCCGAAAGATCCGCGCCCTCGATGCCGCGTGGGATCCCACGAAGGGTACGCCGGTGTTCACGGTGAAAGGGCGCTATACTTCGCGCGGGTGGACGGAGTGGACGCAGGGATTCCAGTTCGGCATGGCGTTCCTGCACTTTGACGCGACCGGTGACACCGGGATGCTCCGGCTCGGCCGCGAGAAGACGGTAAAGTTCATGGCCTCGCACGTCTCGCACACCGGCGTGCATGACCACGGCTTCAACAACGTCTCCACCTACGGCAATCTCCGCCGGCTGATGCTGGAGGGAAAAATTCCCTTCAATCCGGACGAGCTCAACTTCACCGAAATTGCGCTCAAGGCCTCCGGCGCCGTGCAGGCCGCGCGTTACGCGCCGACGGCGTACCGGCAACCTTGGTCGCCCGTGGCGGGTGCGCCGGGCGTCACGCCCAGCGGCTATGTTTACTCGTTCAACGGCCCGCAGTCACTGTTCGCCGACACGATCCGCTCCATGCGCTCGCTCGTGGTGGCGCACCAGCTCGGCCACGTGCTGATGGGCGAGGGGGACAAGCCGGTGAACCTCCTCCACCGGGCGGTTGAGCACGCGGCCACCACCGCCCGCTTCAACGTCTTCTTCGGCCAGGGCCGCGACAGCTACGATGTGCGCGGCCGCGTCGCCCACGAGTCGATCTTCAACCGCAACGACGGCCAGTTCCGCTGCCCGTCGTCGCAGCAGGGTTATTCGCCGTTCACCACCTGGACGCGCGGCGCGGCGTGGATCATCTGCGGCTACGCGGAACAGCTCGAGTTTCTCGACACGGTCAAGGGATCCGCCCTCGACGCCGTCGGCGGGCGCCGCGCCGTGACCGATCTCCTGCTGGAGACGGCCCGCGCCACGAGCGATTATTACATCGACGGTTATTCGGCGAAGGACGGCGTGCCGTATTGGGATTCGATGGCGCTCAACAGCCACAAGCTCGGCGACTATTCGAAGAAGAACGCCGATCCGTTCAACCCGCATGAGCCCGTGGACAGTTCCGCCGCGGCGATTGCGGCGCAGGGCTTCATCCGCCTCGGCCTCTGGCTCGACGGCAAGGGCCAGAAGGCCGCCGGCAAAAAATATTTCCAGGCCGGCCTCACCATCGCCGACACGCTGTTCGCGGAGCCCTATTTGTCGACCGACCCGAAGCACCAGGGGCTGCTGCTGCACAGCGTTTATCACCGCCCCAACGGCTGGGATTACGTGCCGAAGGGGCGCAAGGTTCCGTGTGGCGAATCCTCGATGTGGGGCGATTACCACGCGCTGGAACTCGCGCTGTTGCTCCAGCGCCTGGCGCAGGGAAATTACTACACGTTTTTCTGAGATGTCTTTCTTGGGTAGGGCGAGGCGTCCCGCCGAGACGCGGATCACTCGCTCGTAGTCCCGGCTTTAGCCGGAATTCCGCCTTAAGGAGGGACTACGAACGCGAGAGCAGATCGTGCAGCGCCGCCGCCAGCTCGGCATGCCGGAACTGAAACCCCTGCTCCAGAAAACGCCGGGGCACGCAGCGGCGGCCGGTCAGCGCGAGGTCGGCATCGGTGCGCATGATCCAGTGCGCGCCGAAACGCACCGCCCATTCCGGCGCCGGCGGGCTCCACGGCCGGCCCACGGCGTGGCGCAGTTCGCGCATGAACTCGGCGTTGGTCACGGGGGCCGGCCCGGTCGCGTTGTAGGCGCCCATGATTTCCGGGCGCTCCATGGCTTGGATGAACATCTCATTGAGATCGGCGACATGCAGCCAGCTGAGGTATTGCCGTCCATGGCCCACGGTGCCGCCGAGGAAGCACCGGGCGAGTTTCGCGAGCGGCTGGAGTGCACCGCCGCCGCGGCCCAACGCAAGGCCCACGCGCAGCAACACACGGCGGGTTTGCGGCGTGCGGCCGCTGGCGAACGCTGCCTCCCACTGCTCGCAGACATCCGCGGAAAAATCCCGGGCGTGTGGCGCCTGCTCGTCGCACACGCGGTCGCCGGCATCACCGTAGATCGCGAGCGAGCCTGCCTGCACGAGCGCGAGCGGCGGCTGGGCGCACCGGCTGATGGCCTCGTTGAGGACCCGGACGGAGTTGAGGCGCGAGGCGAGGATCTCGCGCCGGTTTTCCGGCGAGTGGATGCAGTTCACGCTGCGCCCGGTCAGATTCACCACGGCCGCGGCTCCCTCCAGCGACCGGGCCCACTCGCCCGCCGTCGCACCGTCCCACTCCAGGTATTCGATCCCGCCGCTGGCGGCCCGCGGCGTGCGCGTGAGGATGGTCACGGTGTAATCCCGGCGCACGAGCGCTACGGCGAGCGCCTGCCCGAGAAATCCGCTGCCGCCGGCAAGCACCGCGTGTTTGGCCATGATGATCCATTATCTCCGCCGACGGGCGCGGGGCAAACCTCGACATGGGAAACATTCCCCGTTTCTTCAGCGCGGAGCCGCATGTCGCACCCTCGCCTCAATCTTTACGACCTCACGCGCGAAGCCCTGCGCGAGCAGTTCCGGCGGTGGGGCTTCAGCCCGCTGCACGCGGACCGGCTGTGGGCGTATCTCTATCTCGAGTTGGCGGATTCGTGCGACGCCATGCCGAAGCTGCCGGCGAAGGTGAAGGCGCGGCTCAGGGCGGAGACCCGGTTTGGCCTGCTGGCCACAGCGCGGGAAACCGATTCGAGCGACGGCTTCACCCGCAAATACCTGCTGGCCCTCGCGGATGGAGAGAAAATCGAAACCGTGCTGATGCGCTACACCGGCCGGGTGACCGCCTGTGTGAGCAGCCAGGTCGGCTGCGCCATGGGCTGCGTTTTTTGTGCCACCGGCCAGATGGGCTACACCCGCCACCTCACGCCCGGCGAAATCGTGGCCCAGGCCATGCACGTCGCGCGCGCGCTGAAATTTCAAATTCCCATTCTCAAATCCCAAGCAAACCCGGAGGCATTTCACGCATTACGTGAAATGCCTCCCCGGCTGCGGAACATCGTGCTGATGGGGATGGGGGAGCCGCTGCACAATTACGACGCGGTGATGCAGGCGGTCGATATCCTGCGCGATTCCAACGGTCTCGCCCTGAGTGCGGAGCGAATCACGCTGAGCACGGTCGGAGTTGTCCCGGGCATCCTGCGGCTGGCGGCGGAGAAAAGGTCGGTGGGCCTCGCGGTGTCGTTGCACGCCGCCACGCAGGCGGAGCGGGTGGCGCTGGTGCCGGCGGCGAAGAAATGGCCGCTCGACGAACTGATGGCGGCCTGCCGGACCTACAGCACCACCACGGGGCGCCGGATCTTTTATGAATGGACGCTGATCGAGGGGAAAAACGATGCGCCCGAACAGGCCCGCGCCGTGGGGCGGCTGCTGGAGGGGCTGCCCGCGCAGGTGAACCTCATCCCGCTCAACCCGACCCCGGGCTATGCGGGCGAACCGACCCGCAGCGAGGCGGCGAAAAAATTCCAGAAAATCCTGGCCGAGGAATTCAAGCTGCCGAGCACCGTGCGCCAGCGCCGCGGCATCGACATCGCCGCGGGTTGCGGGCAACTGGCGGTGGGGGAGACTTAAAAATTGTAGCGGCGGTCTACTTGTCCGCCTTAGCTTCAGCGACGGCGGATGGCCGCCGCCTCGGCGCTCATAGAGCGCCGCTACAACATGCAGGATGAACTACAGGCCGAGTGTCTGCCGCGCCTGGTCGACCAGCGGGAGGGAGGACAACCTCACGCTTGGCAGCACCAGCTCGAAGCCGAGCCGGGCGGCGCGAGCGCGGAGCGTGAGCCAGGCCAGCGAGGCGGCCGGACGGATCATGACCTGCGGCGCCACGCGCTCCAGCACGGGGGCCAGCGGGGCCAGTTGGGCCGGGGCCAACAGCTGCTTGTCGGCGAGGAAAAGCGAAAGGGACGCCCCGAGCATCTCGACCCAGGCGGCCGGCTCGGAAGTCGGGACATAGGCGAGCCCGGATTTCTCCGGCGACCATTCCATGAACTGGCCGACTTGCTCCTGCAGCTTGGCGAGCTCCGCGTCGGCCGTCGCCGGGGTCCAGCGCGCGGTGAAGGTTTTGCGTTCGCGGAACTTCTTCACTTCGAACACCCGCAGCAGGAGTTCGAAGTCGCCGGCGGACTGCTGCAGCGTGCCGGTGAAGATGTAGTCGAGCCCGCCGGTCGACGAGTCGACGAGCTGCTGGAGGTTGCTGGTCGTCCACTCGGCGCTGAAAATGACGTACGATTTGCCGCCGGCCGGATCATCCATGACGCCGGTGGCGGCGACCGGGGCGTAGTGCGGGCAGAAATAAAATTTCTCGGCGAGCCAAAGGGGGATGCCGCGGGACAGGCGGGCGAGATCATCCTCGGGCTTTTTCCCGGCCGCGCCGGGATCGCGGTAGGCCCCGGGCAGGGCGAGCTGGGCAAACGCCACGCGGCGCAGCTTGCCCTCCTTGGGCGGCAGCACCTCGGCGGCCAGCGGCTCGAGGCCGTAGAACCAGATTGGCTTGCTGATGCTGACCATGGAAACCTTCGCCACTTCCACCATCAGGCCGCCGCCCAGCGAATCCGAAGGAACCGATGATGGCGCCGCCATGAGGTCGGCGATGGCATTGGAAAAACCATACAGGCGCTCCTCGAGCTCCGGCCGCTGCAGGTCAAAGAGGATGTCGAGCACGTGCTGCGCGGCGCCGGCCTGGCGCAGGGCGAGGTAGGCCTGCAGAAGGTTGAGCCCGGTGGCCGGGCCGTGCCGCGCGGCATCGTAACGCGGGGCGACCAGCTCGACGATCGGCTGCAGGTGGCCGCTCGAGCCGAGATCGCCGGAGATGGTCACGAGCACATCGGCGCGGTCGCCGGCCACGGCGAGCACTTCCTCGTAGATCACCAGCGCCGCCGGCAGATCCTTCGCCTCAAGCTTTTCACGCGCGGCCGTCAGGCGCGGCATGACTCCGCCGGCGGCGGGCGTGGGCGTTGGGACGGTTTGCGGCGCGGGTGAAGGATTCGCTTCCGGTGCCGTGGCCGGCTCCGGCTTCTTTCCAGTGAGTCGGTCAAGAAAGCCCATGCCACGAACAAAGCGGCGGACCCCATGGTGGCGAAACTATATTTATCGGTGGAGATTCAGCCTAAGGACATTCCTCGGAGAGGCGGCTCAAAGGATTGAAACCGTGGGAGGGGCTTTACGCCCCGACTGAATCCCAGTCGTTCACTCGGAGTCGGGGCGTAAAGCCCCTCCCACCGTTCAAAGGCGGGGCGGAGGGAGTTTTTCCGGCGTCACCCCGGTGCGGGTGGCGACGAGCGCGCAGACTTTGGGGACATACATCCGGGTCTCGGCGGGGAGGCCAGGAGCCACCCCGGCGAAATCACTGGCACCCCGCGAGGTGAGTGTGCGGCTCAAGCGACCTTCGCCGGCATTATAGGCGGCCAAGGCCAGTGGCCAGCTGCCGAACCTGGCATACAGCTGGTGGAGATAACGCGCGGCGGCACGGGCGGATTTTTCCGGATTCGTGCGTTCGTCGGGCAACGTCGTCGACAGGCCAAGGGCGCGGGCGGTGTCGGGCATGAACTGGAACAAGCCCCGCGCCCCGGCGGGACTGCGCGCGGCGGCGTTGAAGGTCGATTCCGCCTCGGCGAGCCACGCGAGCTCGGGCGGCACGCCTTCGGCGGCAAACGCCGCGCGCAGCCGTGGCATCAGCGCCGCCGCGCCGGACGGCACCGGCCGATTGCGCACGCGGGCGAGCCAGAGGTCGTAGTGGGGAATCGCCGGCTGCGAGTTACGGAGGAGGGGCTGGTCCGGGAGGAGCGGCTTGGGCGGCGCGGCGGCCTCCCGGGCGCCTTGCATCTCATCGATACGCTGCTCCAGCCAGTCGGCGTAGTCCTCGTAACCCGGCAAGGCGCGCAGCGCGGTCAGTGCGGCGCGGGCCTCAGGCTCATAGGCCGCAAGTTCCTCGAGCGAATTGTTGTCCAGCGCCTGCTGCAGTCGCGCGGCAAACGTGTCCCACTGCTCCTTCGAGGGAAAATCAAACTGCGCCTTGATCTCCGGCGGGGCCAATTGCTCGAAGAGCTGCTGGCCGAGCTTGAAAAGGTCATCGGTGTCAGGCGGGGGCGGGGCAGTCGCCTCCGCGGCCGCCGCGAGGGAGCAGCCCACCAGTCCAATGATCCATCGCGCACGCATGACCCCGGAAAATTATCCGGGTGGACGCCGATGCGCGAGCCTTGTCGGGCCTGGACCATCAGATGTTTCGCGCAGAGGCGCAGTGGCGCAGTGAAAAGCCAACGGAATACAGGACAGGGAGAGAGCAGAAGCCGCGAAGCCCGGAAATTTCCCTGCCCGGCCCCGCGCCTTCGCGCCTCTGCGCGAGACTGGTTTGAAGTGGGTCGCCGTAAACGCGCCTATGCTCCGGCCGCGATCCGCGTTGACCCTTTCGTCCCAGCGGGTAGCTAGAACCCTCCCCGAGAATGAACCGTGTCTTTATCAAGACCTATGGTTGCCAGATGAACGAGCGCGACAGCGAAGCGGTCGCGGCGATGTTGCGCGCTCGGGGCTACCGGATCGTGGCCGACGAGAACGACTGCGACATCCTGCTGCTCAACACCTGCAGCGTGCGCGACGCCGCCGAACAGAAGGCCATCGGCAAGGCCGGCTACGTGCAGCAGCGGAAAAAGAAGCAGCCCGACTTCATCCTGGGCATCCTCGGCTGCATGGCGCAGAACCGCGGCGCGGAGCTGCTCGACCGGCTGCCTGACGTCGACCTGATCGTCGGCACCCAGAAATTTCACCAGGTCCCCGGCTATCTCGACAATCTCCGTGCGGCGCGCGCGGCCGGCGTGCCGTTACCCGAGGCCATCGTGGATATCGCCGAGGAGGCCGGTTCACAAAATACGATCCGTGACCATCTCCTGGCTCAGGACTTTGCCCCGGCGGGCGAGAGCGGCGAGGAAGTGGCGCCGCAGGTCAGTGCGTTCGTCTCGATCCAGCAGGGCTGCAACATGGACTGCGCCTTCTGCATCGTGCCAAAGACGCGCGGTGACGAGCGCTCCCGGCCGATGGACGAGATCGTGGCCGAGTGCCGCGCGCTGGCAGAGCGCGGGGTGCGGGAGATCACGCTGCTCGGCCAGATCGTCACGAGTTACGGCCGCCGCGACTACATTCACACGGACGGTGTGTCGCCCTTCGTGCAACTGCTCGACCGCGTGCACGCGATTGAGGGCATCGAGCGCATCCGCTTCACCTCGCCGCATCCGCGCGGCTTCAAGGAGGACCTGGTCGCGGCCTACGGCCGGCTGCCGAAACTGTGCGGCTATGTGCACCTGCCGATGCAGTCGGGCAGCAACCGCATCCTCCGAGCGATGAACCGCCCCTACACCCGCGAGCGCTACCGCGAGATCGTCGACGCGCTGCGCGCCGTGCGGCCCGACATGTATTTCTCGACGGACGTCATTGTCGGCTTCCCTGGTGAAACCGAGGAGGATTTCCAGCAGACGCGGGAATTGTTCGAGGCCGTGAACTACGACATGGCCTATGTTTTCAAGTATTCGATCCGCACCGGCACACCGGCCGCGACCCTGCCGGACCAGGTGCCGGAGGAAGTGAAGGAGGCCCGCAACCAGACACTGCTCGGTCTGCTCGAAAAAAATTCCATTCGGCGCAACGCAACCCTGCTCGGCACGGTGGAAGAGGTGCTCGTGGACGGACCCGACAAGACGGGGCGCCGCTTTACGGGCCGCACCCGGGGCAACCGGGTCGCGATCTTTGACGCCAATCCTCGGCTCATCGGCCAGCTTGTGCCGTTGAAAATCGACCGCACCACGGTGAGCACGCTGTACGGTGAACTGGTGCTTGCCGGAGTAGAAGGCCCAGGGTGGAGGGTCCAGCGCCAGACTCCTCTTTCAGCTTCCGTCTCTCGACTCTAGGCTCTCAACTCTCGACTTCTGCCATGTCCCTGACTCTTGCCACCCTGATTCCCGGTTTGCTGTTCATCGTCCTCGGCGGGGCGCTGCTGGCCAACAACTCCGGCGTGATCTCCCTGTTCAAGGGGCTGCCGCGTTCCACCGGGGCGACGTATGTCTTCTTCGGCGCGGGAGCGGCGGCCTTCCTCTATCAGGTCTGGCACCTGTCCCCGGCGGATTTCGGCGATCATCGCGGGCTGCTGTTTGCGGGTTTCGCGACCATTGCGGTGCTGTCGTTTTATTGTGTGCCCGATTTTCTCGCCGTGCGCGGACTGTGCGTGCTGGTGCTGGTCGGGGCCTCGCCGCTGCTTACCGCCGCCTACATGGAATACGACCACCCGCAGCGGCTTTTCATGGTCACGCCCGTCTTCCTCGCCTTGGGACTGGCCATCTGGCTCGGGGCGCAGCCGTGGCGCCTGCGCGACTTTTTTGAGTGGCTGTTCCGCCCGGGCGGCCGCGCCCGTGCGGTGGGTGGCGCGGTCCTCGCCTACGGCCTGTTGCTCGCGGTGGTGGCGTTCACCTATTGAAAACCATGCCGCCCGCCCCCGTCCTTCTCGTCATCGCCGGGCCGGCGGGGTCGGGGAAGAGCACGCTGTGCGACCGCCTGGTGGCCGAGTCGCCTGAATTCCACCGGGTCGTCACCACCACCACGCGGGCGCCGCGCACCGGCGAGACCGACGGCGTGCACTACCATTTTTTCACGCCGGCCCAATTTGACGCCCGGGTCGCCGCCGGTGAATTCCTCGAGTGGGCCTGGGTGCATGGCGACCGACGCTACGGCACGCTGGCGTCGAGTGTGCTCGAACCCCTGGCCGGCGGGCAGAATGTGGTGATGAGCATCGACGTGCAGGGCGTGGCCAGCCTGCGCCGCTTGGCGGTGGCGAACCCGCTCCTGCAGCGGAGCCTGAGCACGATCTTCATCCTGGTGGACTATGAACGCCTGTTTGCGCGCATGCGCGCCCGCGGCAAGGACGACGAGGCGGAGATCGCCCGCCGCATGGCCACGGCCGAGGCGGAGCTGCGCGAGGCGGCCAAGTTCGATTTCATCATCGAGAGCCGCACGCGCGACGAGGATTTTGCGGCGCTGCTGAAGATCGTGGGGCAGGCCAAGGCCCGGGCGGCGCGCCCAATCTAGGCGCGGACCTCAGATCAGCTGGTCCGGCAGCGTCGCGGTCGTCAGCGGCCGGCCGACATGGCGGCGGATGGACTCGAGGTTTTCGCGGATGAGTTCGCCCATCGACTCGCACTTCAGGTACTCCGGACGGGCATAGTGCTCGGCGAGGCTCTCGCGCAATTGGTGCACGTATTCCACCGGGGCGATGGGATCCAGGGCCATCTCGTTCAACAGCCGGCCCAGGCGGTCGGCCGCGAGTGAGCTGCGCTGGAGCATGAGGGTTTGCTCCTCCCGCTGGTACTGGTACGCGGCGGTGGGGTGCAGGTGCTTCGCGCAGAAGAGCGCGAGGGCGGTGTTCTCCTTGAAGAACTGCGGCAGGTAGAAGTTTTTCCGGCCGTTGTAGCTCTGCTGGTCGAAGTCCATCGCGCGGATGCGGAGCTGCGCATCCTCGAAGTCGGGCGTGACGACGAACACGAAGTTATACGAGCGCATGTCGCCGAGCAGGCGCACGAAGCAGCGCTCGTTGAACTTCACCAGCTCCTTCGCCACCCGGATAGGCTTCAGCTCGCCGCGCTTCAGCCAGTTCGTGATGAAGACATCGCCAGGGATACCCGGGATGTGCTCCTCGATGAGCGTGTTGCCGCTGGTCATGAAATTCAGGCGGTTGGGCGAGAGCAGATGCTCCAGCTCGAGCCCGTATACGCGCGAGGCGTCGGCCTTCTTCACGTAGAAATAGTCCTGGTTGTCGTTGTAAGGATTGACGATGCGGACGCGGAACGGCGTCGAGTTGCCGAAGGTGCAGAAATCGATGCGGTCGACGTAAAGGTGCTGCACGACCGCGGAGTCGCCATCGACCTTCAGCAGGGCGTAAATGCGCTTCAGGTCCTCATTCAGCACCCGCATCTCGGAGGACTCATAGAGCACCGAGTCCCAGAGCGTGGGTTTGCCGGCGTCGTCGGGCAGCGGGACCGCCTCATGAAACCCGCGCAGCCGGTCGTAGGTCACCGACAGGTTGATCTCGCGCTTATAGCGGACGAGGTAGTCGCGGAGGCCGGCGTTGACGGGAAAGCTCGGCTTCTTCTGCGTGCGCAGTTTCGAGCCGGTGCTGGCGGGAGGCACGTCCATGGGGCGAAGGAAGGCATCCGTCGGTGCGGGGCGCAACCTTGGCGAGACAACGCGTTCCACCCTCAAACCCGCGCTGGAGCCAGCAGCCGCTCGCAGAGGGCGAGGAGCCGGGCGCGTAGCGGTTCACCGCGGGTGGCGAAGGCGCGCTGGTGCGATTCGTATTCGGCGCGGCCGGCCGGCGTTTCGATCGCGATGGGCGTGAAGCCGAGCGCGCGCAGGTCATAGGGGCTCGCGCGCATGTCCACCTCGCGGATGTCGCGGGCCAGATCAAAGCAGTCGGCGATCAGCTCCGCCGGCGTAAACGGCGCGAGTTTGAAGGCCCATTTGTAGAGGTCCATGTTCGCGTGCAGACAACCGCGCTGCTCGTGCTGCGGGACGGCCTCGCGGGTGGGCTGGGTTTTGTTGAGCGGCCTGGCCGGCGCAGTGAAAAAACGAAACGCATCAAAGTGCGTGCAGCAGACCGGTGAGGCCTCGACGATGCGCGCGAGCTCGGACGGCGGAAAACGCAGCGGCCACGCGTTATGCCGCACCTCATCCGGGGTCTGGCGGTAAACCATCGCCCACTCATGCAGTCCGAAGCAGCCGAAGAAGGCGGGGCGAGTCTGCAAGGTGGTCAGCAGGTCGTGGAGCCACGTGACGAACTTGCGCCGGTGTTCCGGCAGCGCCGAGGGATCGAGCGCCACGCCTTCCGACGTCTCGCGATACTCGGGCCAGCGGAGGAACTCCCGCGCCGCGGCGCCGGCGAGTGCCACATCGGGACCGGGATGCCAGCGGCGCAGCCACGCCGGACGGAAGCAGTAATATTCGAAGAGGAAGTCGTATACGGGATGCTTCTCGCCCCGGGCCGCGCGCGCCTGATGCGGGTCGGTCCAGGCGCGGACCCGGGTCTCGTGCCGCGACTGGCGGGTGCGCCAGTCGGACTCGGCGAGGATCGGCGCCTCGCTGGTGGTGGTCGCTGCCATGCGGAATCCCGGCCGGAGAAACGGGCCGTCAATATTTGTCCAGCAGCCGGCGGACCCCTTCGATCGGCTTGCCTTCGACCGGCGCCAGCACAAGCGGCGAGCGCGCGGCGAGCGCCTGCATGACGACGGGATGCGTGAGGATCGGGCCGCTCAGGCCGGTGCGCACCGTGTCGAGAAGCGTGGAGGAGAAAAGTTTTCCGGCGACCTGCGTGGCGAGGTCGAGCAGCCCGGCGGTGGATTGAAAGACAATCTGCTGCGCGATCTGGTCGCCATCGCCGGCGAGCCGCAGCACCGCGGGCGCGAGCTCGGCGATTTTCTGGTTGGGTGAGGCGTCGCCGTAAAAGGCGCGGGTGATCTCGGTTGCGGTGGCCAGTCCCGTGTGTTCGCGCACGAGCGCGCCCAAACGCGAGGCGGGGGACCAGCCCTGGAGCTCAAGGAGGGCGCGGGCGACGCACCGCTGGCCGATGTCGTACCCGCTGCCCGGGTCGCCAAACCGCCAGCCGAGCCCGCCCGCATAGTGGACGGAACCGTCCGGCGCGCGCGCGGCCACAAACGAACCCGTGCCCGCGTGGAGCACCAGGCCGGGTTTGCCATGGGTGGCGAGCTCAAGGACGGGGAGGGAGTCATCCAGGGCCGTGATCTGGCCGAAGCCGGTCAGGCGCTCGGCGAACTCGCTCCAGAAGGGACGGCTGCCCGCCATGCAAAGGAGGGTGGCGGCGATCTCGGGGGCCGGCGCGAAGGGCGTGCGGGTCAGGCCCGCGGTATGCGCCGTGGCCTGCGCCCGCAGTGAATTCAGGGCGGCGGAAACAATCGAACGGGCCTGCTCGGGGCCGACGATGCTGGGATTGCAACCCGCGCCGACATGAACGGCGACGACCGTGCCCTCGGCGTTGACCAGAATGCATTCGGTCTTGGTGCCGCCACCATCGACGCCGATTTTAAAACTCATGGGAGGACTTTTAACACAGAGGACGCGGAGAACGCAGAAGAAAAATGAAAGATTCTGGCGCAGGGTTTCTCCGGGGCCCCTGGATTAAATCATCGGGCTTTACGCCAGCTGGCGGCTGAGGCGGCCCTGGTATTTTTTGCCGAGCTCGCGGTTGTACTCGATGGCTCCGGGCAGGTTCTGGCTGCGCAGGAGCGGGGCGGCGTGGCCGCCGGCCTTGAGCCAGTCGACCACGGCGAGGGTGAGCCAGTTGAGGACGGAGCAGCCGATGAACGTGGAGGTCGGCCCCGCCATGGCCCCGCCACCCACGTCAACAATCGCGTCCCCCGGCACACCGCCGTTGTCGAGGACGTGGTCGGCCACCTCAAAAAGGCGCTTCCCGCCCGGATGCTGCGAGGGCGTGGCGCGCGACATGGCGAGGCAGGTGAGGGCGACGACGGTGAGGCCCTTTTGCTTCGCGTAGAGGGCGACGTCGATGGGCGAGCCATTCTTGCCGGAATTCGAGATGACAATGATCACCTCGCCGGCGAGGAGCTGGTATTGGCGGTCGTAACGCTCGACGAGCCTCGTGCCATAGCCGGGCAGGTTCTCGATGAAGCCACCGGTGGGATCGATGAGGCCGGTCACGCAGACCAGGCCGCCGGCGCGCCCGATGATTTCCCGCGAGATCAGCTCGCTATGCCCGCTGCCGAAGGTGTGCACGACTCCACCTTTCGCGATGGAAGCGCCAATGACCGGTGCGAGCTGAGCGATGACCGGGGCATTGGCCGTCCACGCCCGGGCCAAGAGCTCGTTGGCGCGGGCATAGTAGGAATCGGCGAGGGAAGACATGGTGGAAGTGTTAGCGGGGCGGCGGGGCGAGCAAAGCTTGAAACCGTTGCCCGTGGTGGATTTTAAACTGGGGGCATGGTTCACGGAATCGACCACATCAACATCGTCGTGGCCGATCTCGGACGGTCGGTGGAGTTTTACACCGGGGTGCTCGGCTTCACGAAGACGAAGGAGGCTTATCTTGAAGGCGACTGGATCGACCGGATCGTCGGCCTGCAGGGAGTACGGGCGCGGGCGGCCTATGTGGTGGCGCCTGCGGGCGAGCCGCGAATCGAGCTGCTGTGTTACGAGTCGCCGAAAGGGGAGGTGCTGGCGGCGAACGCGCGCGCCAACACAGTCGGACTGCGCCATATCGCGTTGCGCGTGGATGACATGGCGGGCATGATCGTCCGACTGAAAGCCGCGGGCGTGAAAATTTTCAGCGATCCGGTGCGCGTGCCGGGCGGCGTGGTGAAACACGAGGCGGGCGAAAAGACGCTGGTCTATTTCACCGATCCCGACGGCGTGATCCTGGAGCTGGCGGAGTACCGCTAATCCGTGATCCTTTTGGAAGGTTTCGCGCAGAGGCGCAGTGGCGCGGAAGAAAGGCAGGGAAGGGAGAGGGTGGGACAAGGCATTCCGGCGATCAGGCATGGGATCGTAACTCTGCGCCTCCGCGCCTCCGCGCGAAAATAATTCCGTGGCAAAGGAGGAGATTAAGCCCTCAAGAGGCGTTCATGCCTCCCACCGGCCGTAGATGCCGCAGGGGAGGACCTTGCCGTCGGCCTTGACGGGCAGGCCGACTTCGCCGGCGGTGATCGTGCCGGTGCGGCCGGGAAAAAGCGCGGAGAGCAGATTGCCCACGACGGTGGGGGAGAGGCGCGCGGTATAGGCGTTGATCAGGAAAAACAGCGGCTGCTCGCTCAGGAGCGAGCGGCACTCGAGCAGGAGCTCCCAAAGGTGGTCCTCGAGCTTCCACATTTCGCCGGTGGCGCCACGGCCGTAGGTCGGCGGGTCCATGATGATGGCATCGTATTTGCGGCCGCGCTTGAGTTCGCGACGGGCGAATTTCAGGCAGTCATCCGTGATGTAGCGGATGGGCGCATCCGCGAGGCCGCTGAGCGCGGCGTTTTCGCGACACCATTTGACCATGCCTTCGGCGGCGTCGACATGGCAGACGCTGGCGCCGGCCGCGGCGGCGGCACAGGTGGCGGCGCCGGTGTAGCCAAACAGATTGAGCACGGAGACTTCGCGCCCGGCCTTGCGCGCGGCCTGGATCTTCGCACTGAACCAGTCCCAGTTCACGGCCTGCTCCGGGAAAAGCCCGGTGTGCTTGAACGAAGTCGGATGGATTTTGAACGTCAGCTGGCCGTAGGTGATGTTCCAGTGGTCGGGCAGGGTACGACGGAATTCCCATTTGCCGCCGCCCTGTTCGCTGCGGTGATAAAAGCCGTCCCAGTTTTTCCAGCCGCCGGCCTCCTTGCCCGCGGTGGATCCGCCCGAACGCTGCGGCCAGATGATCTGCGGGTCGGGCCGCACCAGCGTGTATGGGCCCCAGCGCTCCTGCTTCAGACCGTCGCCGCAGTCCAGCAACTCGTAGTCGTGCCAGCGATCGGCGACGACAAGGGCGGGGCGTTGGACGGAAGCGGGCATGCAGGCAGGTGGCAACTCAGGCAAAGCCGCGCCGCGCAGGGTGTCGAGCAGCGGTTTGGAGAAATGTAGCGGCGGTCTACTTGTCCGCCATAGCCTTACCTGCCTCTGGCGTCGCCAAAGGGGGCTAAACTTCAGCGACGGCGGATGACCGTCGGCTTGCGAAGATCGGCGCTCCTAGTGCGCTGCTCCAACCCGGAATAAAACCCTCCCGGAGGACTCAGACAGGCATGAAGACAATTTCCATTCTGGCCTTCGCCCTGGTGGCGGGCTTGGCGGTGCATGCCGGCGAGCAACGCTTTGCGAGCGGCCCGTCCCGGACTTCGCTCCTCGAACTCTACACGAGTGAAGGCTGCAGCTCGTGCCCGTCCGCCGAGCGCTGGCTCGGCGCCTTGCGCGGCCAAGCCGGCCTGTGGCGCGATTTCGTGCCGGTGGAATTCCACGTCAACTACTGGGATCGCCTCGGCTGGCCCGACCGTTTTGCCACGCGTGAATTCACCCAGCGCCAGTATGCCCACGCCGCCGCCTGGGGCAGCGGCTCGATTTACACCCCGTGTTTTATTCGCGACGGCGCGGAGTGGCATAACAATATGGAGCTACGGTCGGTCGCCGGTGCTACCGCGGGCACACTGGCGGTGGTGCTGGGTGAGGGTGGGCGGTGCCGGGTGGAATTTTCCCCGGTGGCGGCCGCTGGCGGCCTGGCCGCTTACGATGTGCATGTGGCATGGCTGGGCGGCGGGATCACGTCCCGCGTCACGGCTGGTGAAAACCGGGGTGAAACCCTGAAGCATGAATTTGTGGCCCTGGCGCTGAGCAGCCATGAGCTTTCAACGGCGGCAGGCGGCAGTGCGCTGCACGCGGAATTTTCCCTGCCGCCTCCGGCGGTGGGCGCCATGCCGCGCCGGTCGCTGGCGGCCTGGGTCACGCGCCGGGGCGAACTCGCCGCCGTGCAGGCGACCGGCGGGTGGGTGCAGGAGTAGCTCGGAAGCGCCCGGCGAATCTTTGCGATTGCTGCGTTCGGTCGCAGTAGTTGGGCTAGGGCTGCTTTGAAAACACGAATCCTACCCCTTGTCGTGTGGTGCCTCGGCGCGCAGTTTGCCGCCATGGGTGCAACCACTCCCTCCTCGGAAGTTAAATTGACCCGGCTCAAAGACCGCGTGCGCGTTGAGATCGGCGGCCAGTTCTTCACCGAATACGTCCATGGCGACGATGCTTCGCGCTCGTACTGCTGGCCGATCCTGGCGATCGACGGCATGCCGCTGACGCGCGATTTCCCGATGAAGCAGACGGAGGGCGAGGTGACCGACCATCCCTGGCAAAAGTCCTTCTGGTTTGCGCATTCGAGCGTCAATGGCATCGATTTCTGGAACGAGGCGGGCGGCGATCTCGGCCGGTCTTCCCAGTTCAAGGGTCATACCCGGGTTGACGGCGAGGTCGAGACGAGCACGAGCGCCGGCAAAGGCACCGTGAAAGTCCGCGATCGCTGGCTGGCGCCGGATGGCACCCTCATCGCCACCGACGACCGGGTGATTTCTTTCCACGCCGATGCGGACGGTCGTTTCATTGATTTTGAAATCACCGTGCACGCCCTGCCGGACAAGGCGCTGCTGATGGGCGACAACAAGGACGGCACCATGGCCACGCGTGTGGCGCAGTGGATGACGATGCCGCACAAGGTCGCGGGCAAGGAAGCCGGCGGCAAGGGCCACATCGTGACCGCCAAGGGTGATCGCGACGACGCCGCCTGGGGCAAGCGCGCCGACTGGTGCGATTACAACGCCGAGCACAACGGCAAGACCTACGGAGTCGCCATTTTCGACCACCCGAAGAACCTGCAACACCCGACCTGGTGGATGGCCCGCAACTACGGCCTCTTCGGCGCCAATCCCTTTGGCTGGCACGACTACGAGCCGGCGTTCAAGGACGACCCGCACAAGGGCGACTACACGATCCCGGCCGGCGGCAGCCTCACGCTGCGCTACCGTTTCTATTTCCATGTTGGCGACGAAAAGGCCGCAAAGTTGTCCGAACATTATTCCGACTACGCCGCAGGCAAGTAACGCCCGCGATCACCCCTGGTCGCCACGCAGCGGATTTCCTCCGAGGACCGGACAGAAATTCGCTGCGATGGCACGCTTTCAACCCCGATCGTAATTCCCCTCCTTCGATGAACAACCTGACCCGCCGAACTTTTCTCAAGGCCTCCGCCCTCGCTGCCGGCGCCGCCGCCCTTTCCACCCGCTCCTGGGGCCAGGTCGCCGGCGCCAATGGTGACGTCCGCGTCGCCGTTATCGGCCTCAACGGCCGCGGCAGTGGTCATGTCAGAAGCGTGATGACCACGAAGGGCGCCCGCCTGGTGGCACTGTGCGATCCGGACACCGCCGTCCTCGACAAGATCAAGCAGAACCTCGGTGAAAAGGCTGCCACGGTTAAGACCTATACGGACTTGCGCGAGCTCTTCGCTTCGCCGGAGGTCGATGCCGTCGTCATCGCCACGCCGAACCACTGGCATGCGCTGGCCGCCATCTGGGCGATGCAGGCGGGGAAAGACGTCTACGTGGAGAAACCCGTTTCGCACAACATCTGGGAGGGCCGGCAGATCATTGCCGCCGCGAAGAAATACAACCGCATCGTCCAGGCCGGCACGCAGATCCGCTCCGGCGAGGGATTGCAGGAAGCGGTGGCGTGGATTCGCGCCGGCAACCACGGCAAGATCACGGCTTCGCGCGGCTTTTGCTACAAGCGGCGCGACTCCATCGGCAAGACCGAGGGCGAACAGGCGCTGCCGACCACCGTCAACTACGATCTCTGGTCCGGGCCTGCGGCGATGGTTCCGCTGCGCCGCAAACGCCTCCATTACGACTGGCACTGGGTCAACCTCACCGGCAACGGCGATGTCGGCAATCAGGGCATCCACCAGATGGATGTCGCGCGCTGGTTCCTCGGCGAGTCCGGCCTGCCGCGCCACTCCCTCAGCATCGGCGGCCGGCTCGGCTATGTGGACGACGGCGAGTCACCGAACACGCAGGTCGTGGTGCACGATTACGCCACCGCCCCGCTCATTTTCGAGGTGCGTGGCTTGCCCGCCAAGGCCGACGGCCGTGCTTCCAGTGCCGCCGGCGGGGCGGAAGGCGCCGCGGCCGCCGCGGGCTCGATGGACAAATACCGCGGGGTCTCCATCGGGAACGTGGTCGATTGCGAAGGCGGCTATCTCGTCACGAAGGAATATTTCACCGCCACGGCCTACGACAAGGCCGACAAGGTCGTGAAGGAATTCCGCGGGGTCGACCGCCACATGCAGAACTTCATCGACTGCGTCCACAGCCGCAAAGCCGCGGAACTCTACGGCCCCATTGAGGAAGGACATCTTTCGAGCGCGCTCTGCCATCTCGGCCAGGTTTCCCACATGCTCGGCCACGCGGTTGCGCCCGGCGCCATGGCGGAGCAGATCTCCGGCAACAAGCTGCTGGTCGAGGCCCATGGCCGCATGATCGAGCACCTCGGCGCCAACAACGTCGATCTGGGCCGGACGCCGGCGACGCTCGGCCTGCCCCTGGCGATCGATTCGAAGACGGAGCGGTTCACCGGCGAAAGCGCCGCGGCGGCGAACGCAATGCTGTCGCGCGAATACCGGAAGTCCTTCGTCGTGCCCCAGCTCGCCTGAGTTTTTAAAGTAGGAGTCGGGCGGGTCAAAGACCCGCCCGACTTAACCTCCCCCACTGATTCCCGCCATGTCCCGTCTTACCCGCCGCGCCTTCCTGAAAAGCACCGCCGTTGTCACCGCCGGTGCCGCGCTCAGTGCCCGCTCGTGGGGTCAGGTGTCCGGCGCCAACGGCGACATCCGGGTCGCGGTGGCCGGCATCAACAGCCGTGGGAAGAACCTCATCACGGAAGCCTCCCGGATCCCCGGCGTGCGCGTCGTGGCGCTGTGCGATGTGGACACGGCCGTACTCGACGCGGTGGCGAAGGGTTATCCCGACGCGAAAAAGTTCGTCGATTTCCGGGAGATGCTGGCCGCGCCCGGAATCGATGTCGTGGCCATCGCGACGCCGAACCACCAGCACGCGCTGCAGGCGATCTGGGCGATGGAGGCGGGCAAGGATGTTTTCCTGGAGAAGCCCGTGGCCCACGACATTTGGGAAGGGCAGCAAATCGTGGCGGCGTCCGCGAAGTACGGCCGCCTCGTGCAGGCCGGCACGCAGAGCCGTTCAAGCACCGCCATCGCCGAGGCGATCGCCTGGGTGCGGGCGGGAAATTTCGGCAAGATCACGCTGGCCCGCGCTCTCTGCTACAAGCGCCGGACCAGCCTCGGGAAAACGACGGGCCCGCAGGCCGTGCCCAGCACGGTGAATTACGACCTCTGGTGCGGCCCCGCGCCGCTGGCGCCGCTGCGCCGCTCGCGGTTTCACTATGACTGGCACTGGCAGTGGGCGACCGGCAACGGCGACGTGGCCAACCAAGGCAACCACCAGACGGATGTCGCACTCCGTTTCCTCGGCGAGACCGCGCTGGCGCCCCACGTCTTTACGGTCGGCGGTCGCTTTGGCTATGTCGACGACGGCCAGACGCCCAACACCCTGATCTCGATGCTGGCCTATCCCACCCCGCTTATCATCGAGGTGCGGGGCCTGGGATCAAAGCCGGATATCTACAGCAACATGGCCATGGGGCCCGGTGGCAGCGCCGGCGCGAATACCTCTGCCGCCACCATGGACAGTCTCCAGGGCATGGCCATCGGGAATCTCATCCAGTGCGAGGGCGGCTACATCGCAGTCCCGGCCGTGGATTACTCGCTCGCCCAAGCGTATGACCGGGACGGCAAGCTGGTGAAGGAATTCAAGGGCGTTGAAGGCCACATGGCCAATTTCATCGGCGCCGTGCGCAGCCGGAAGGCCGCCGAGCTCAATGCGCCGGTCCGCCAGGGCTGCATTTCCGGCGGCCTCTGCCACTGCAGTAATATTTCCTACCTGACCGGCCGCGGCCTGCGCGCCGGTGAGATCCGGGAGCGGATCCAGGGCAACGTCCCCTTCATCGAAACCTTTGGCCGCCTGAACGAGCATCTCGCGGCCAACGGGATCGACCTCACGAAGGACACGGCCACGTTCGGGCTGCCGCTCACGGTGGAGCCGAAGACGGAGCGTTTCACCGGATCCGACGCCGCCCCGGCGAACGCATTGCTCCGGCGCGAATATCGGAAGCCCTTTGTCGTGCCTCAGCTCGCCTGATTTCTTGAAGTAGGGCTGGTCTTTGACCCGCCCATCTCCATTCCAAAGGGCGGGATAAAAACCCGTCCGACTTAAACCACCGTTGTCACTCCCATGAAAACATCCCGTCGCATCCTCCTCTCCGCCGCGCTCGCGCTGGCTACCTTGGTTTCCGCGCACGCCGCGGATCTCGCTGGTAAATGGAAGTCCGAGTTCGAATCCCAGGTTGGCCAGCAGAAATACCTCTTTGAATTCAAGGGCGCCGGCGACAAGGTGACCGGCACCGCCTCCGGCGAACGCCAGGACGCCAAGTCCGAGGTCGAGCTGAAGGAGATCAAGGTCACGAAGGATGGAGTCTCCTTCGTCGAACTACTCAAGATTCAGGACATGGAAGTCCGGGTTGAATACACCGGCAAGTTCACCAGCGACGACGAACTGAAGCTGACGCGCAAGGTTGGCGACTTCGCTACCGAGGAGCTGGTCGCCAAGCGGGTGAAGGAGAAGTAACGGCCCGCGAGGCGAAGCGCGGTCAGCGGCGGAGAAAGTAGCTGCTTCAGATCGCGAGGGATCGACACTGTGTAGGCAGCGGTGGTGGCCTTGAGTCGTGATTGGATGGAAATTGATCCAGGCGCGGCTTTTGGCTTCGATGGAGTGAACAATGTTCAGTTTCCGGACGCCAATTCACCGACCATGGATTCCGCCCAAGCCCTGAAGGACTTCAAACCCGCGAAGGAATTCTTTGTCGGCATCGATTCCGACGGGTGTGTGTTCGACTCGATGGAGATCAAGCACAAGGAATGCTTCGCACCGATGTTCATCAAGCACTTCGGCCTGCAGCCGGTGAGCAAGTACGCGCGCGAGACCTGGGATTTCGTCAATCTCTACTCGCGGACGCGCGGCGCCAACCGGTTCCCGGCTCTTTCCCGGGCTTTGAGTCTGCTGCGCGAACGTCCGCAGGTCAAAGCGCGCCAGGTGAAGGTGCCGGACAGCGCGGCGGTGGATGAGTGGATGAAGCGCGAGACCAAGCTCGGCAACGCCACGCTCGCCGCCGAGGTGAAACGCGGCAACACCGCCTTGCTTCAGGTGAAAGCCTGGTCTGATGCCGTCAATCACGCGATCGAGGACATCGTGAAGGGCGTGCCGCCTTTTCCCCTGGTGCAGGAAACGCTGGTGAAGATCAACGGCTTCGCGGATGCCATGGTCATCTCCCAGACTCCAGCCGACGCGTTGCAGCGGGAATGGTCGGAGCACGGCATCGAGCGACGGGTGAAGCTCATCGCCGGACAGGAAATGGGGACCAAGACCGACCATCTCAGGCTGGCCGCCGCGGGCAAATATCCCGCGCACCGCATCCTGATGATTGGCGATGCGCCCGGCGACCGGCAGGCCGCCAAGGCCAACGGGGCGCTTTTTTATCCCATCAATCCGGGTGATGAAGAAGCGTCATGGCAACGGCTCCTGGAGGAAGGACTGGACCGTTTCCAACAAGGCACCTACGCGGGAGCCTACGAGGCCGGCCTGATCAAGGAATTCGACGCCCGCCTACCGGAGCATCCGCACTGGTAATTGCTGGCGCCCCTTTGCCATGGGTTTTCGGTAGGGCGAACCCTCCGGGTGAGCCGTTCGACAGGCTCACGGTCAGGGACCGCGGCTCGGCAGGGACGCCTCGCCCTACCCGCAGACAGTCGGAGAAACGTGCATCTTGGAGATGCCGCGATTCATTTAGGTCCCGTACAGCCGGTCGCCGAAATCACCCAGCCCGGGAACGATGTATTTCTTCGTGTTGAGTCCGCGGTCGAGGGCGGCGGTGAAGACGGGAACTTCCGGATGTTGCCTGGCCACCAAGGCGACGCCCTCCGGCGAACTCACGATGCTGAGCAGGGCGATCTCCGTGCCTCCGGCGGACTTCACCACGTCGATGGCCTGGGCGGCGGAGCCGCCGGTGGCGAGCATCGGGTCGACGAGAAAAACGTGGCGGCCCGCGAGGGCTGGGAGCTTGCAGTAATAGCTGCGCGCCACCGCGGTCTCATGGTCACGCTCGAGGCCGATATAGCCCACGCTCACGTCGGGAAACACATCGAGGAACGGCTGCACCATTCCCAGCCCTGCGCGGAGGATCGGCACCACGACAATCGGCTGGCGCGCGAGCACGCGGCCGCTCACGGCTTCCAGTGGCGTCTCGATCGATTTTGAGTCGGTGGCCAGCTGGCGGGTGGCCTCGATGGCGAGTAGCAGGCTGATCTGGTAGGTGAGGGTGCGGAAGGTCGCCGGCTTCGTCGTCTTATCCCGCAGGTGCGTGATGATGTGGGCGGCGAGCGGATGTTGGAGGATATGGGCGGGCATGGGGGCAGCGGCGGAGGACAGAAGACAGGTGACAGAGGACTGGGACAGAAAGGAGAAGGATGAAATCTGCTCTCAGTTCTCCGTTTTCCGTCCTCTGGCTTAGAGCAGGTCGCGCTCCACCTTGTGCTCGAGGTAGCGCTCGAATTCCTTGCGGAGGGCCTTTTCCTTGCCGTGGAGGGCCGGCATGAGGGCGAGCCAGTTATAGACCTCCTCGCGCACGTGCTTGGGCATGACCGGTTCCATGGCGAGGGCACGGTCGAGCGCCCGCACGCAGGCGGCGGCGATGTCCTCGCACATGAGCTGGGCGTCGGCCGAACTGTGCTGGGCGGCGAGCCGGATGACCTCGTCGAGCTTCTTGTGCCGGCGCTTCATGATCGTCTTGTAGGCGATCAGGCTGTTGACATGGACGTTGACGGTGCGCGGGTAAAAACTCGCCATCAGGTTCCACGGATCGGAGCTGTCGCCGGCAAGGCGCAGGTCGCTGCGCAGGAGGACGCAGGGAATGTCGGCGAACTTCGCGAACATGAACTCGATGACCTTGCCGCTATCGAGTTCCGCTCCGTCAAAGTTGAAAAGTGCGAGATCACAGCCGATGAGAGCACGGATGTCCTGGTCACGCACGGCCTGCGGCGTCTTGCCGCGCGGCTCGAAATCCTGCGGCAGCTGGCAGAGGTAGCGGCCGTGGGACTTGTCGTAGATGGCCTCGCCGAGGTAGGCGTTGCCGATGAGGTGCTTCAGCGTGAACAGTTCGCTGCCGAAATAGACCGTGTAACTGCGTTTCTTTTTCTTCATGCGGGGAAGACGGTTCGAGGTAGCGGCCAACGGGCGTCCGGCTCAACGCCAAATAATTCCGACCGGAGAAACCGGGCCGCCACGCGAATCATCGCAGCATAAAGCCGTTCCTACAGCCGATCCTCGGCGAACGGGATCACGACGACGGCAAATCCCACGCGCGCGTGGCGACGGGATTGCGGCCCTCGTCGAATTCGATCAGGTCGAAAAAGGTTTCGATCGGCTTGCCGACCAAGCCGTACTCCCCGAGGCGCTGTTGCAGCACGGCCGTGCGATCATCACGCCAGCCCACCTTCATGATGAAACGGTTCCAGATGTTGCACTGGTCATCGGTGCGCGGTCCGCCCTGTTCCTGGCACCAGGAGAGGATGTCGGCATCAATGCCCTTTCCCTTGGCGAGCGTCCGCGTCTTCAGGGCGGCATAATTTACGCCGAGGAACACACAGCAGCGGTTGTCAAAGCCGACCCCAAGGTTGCCTTGGTAATCGGCGGGAAGTTTGCCGGCGGCGTGCAGCCGGATCTTGTCGAGCATGCGGCCGAAGTAAACGAGGCGGCCGACCTTGGTGTAGCAGCTGCGGAGACCGGGAACGTTGGGCATAAAGGGCAGGAGGGAGGGATAAATCAAAAGATCCGGCCGCAATGCGCAACCGCCAATCCGGGTTCAATCGCGCCAGAAATAAACCGCCGTGCAGAGCAGGGCGAAAAGCAGGGTGGGGATGATCACCCACAAGGGGTCGATCGGCACGCGGTATTTTTCGATCAGCCAGTTTACCAGCCAGCACTTTCCTGCAATCAGCACCCATCCGGCGAGGAGCAGCCGCGACATCCGTGGATTGGGCAGGGTTTTCTCCCGCACCGAAATTTCCTTCACGAAGGCCAGGTCGTAGGACTCCGCCAGCGGGGCGGGCGGGCCGCGCCGGGTAATCAGTTGGAGAAGGTTCGCGAACACAGGCGGGGCAAGATGAGGATTCCGAAGCCGGACCATAGCGAAATACCTCGGAAAGGAAAGCCACCCCAACCGCCAGCGGGAGTCATCTTTAAATTTGTAGCGGCGGCGGATGACCACCGGGATCGAAAGGTAGGGACGAGCGGCACGCTCGCCTAAGCAGACCTGCGGGTCTGCCGAAGCCGTAACGGACTGGCGGGCCAACTGGCCCTGCGATTGAAGCCACGGCGAATTATCCTTGCCCAGGGAAAGGTGGCTTTCATTAATAGCCAATAAATGGCTAGCCAAAATAAGTATAAACAAGGGGCGTCAAGTCCTGGGGCGGACGGGTTCGGGCCATTTTTGCGCCGGTTGCGCCTCGAGCGCGATTTGCCGCTGAGGGAGGTGGCTGCGGCGATCGGAATGGATCAGGCCCACTTGAGCAAAGCCGAGTTGGGCCAGCGTCTGCCCACGGCCGGCCAGACCACGGCCCTGGCCCGCTATTTTAAGCAGGAGCTGGTTGAGTTCGAGGCGCACCGCATTGCCGAAAAATTCCGGCAGAAACATGCGGGCAGTCCTGCTGCGACACGCGCGATTCACATCCTGCACCAAGGCCAGGTCCCGACGAGTACCCGGGCGAAGGAAATTTCAAGCGTACCTCTTCCGGCTCCCTCGTTGCCAGTCGAAGATAAATCCGTGGAGGACCGGAGTGTGATGATTCTGCACGCCGACTGAACGCCCGGCGCCTAACGCCCATACAGCGCGGTTAATTCACGCAGGTACGGAGCGGTGCCGCTCAAAAGCCCTTCTAGCTGCGATGACCGATAGCGCCACTGCCAGTTGCCCGCCGCCTGGCCCGGAGTGTTGAACCGCGCCTCGGAGCCCAGGCCGAGGATGTCCGGCATCGATATCACCGCGAGCCGGCTGACGGAGGCATAGGCGGAACGAATGAAATCCCAGCCTGCCTCCCGGCCATTCACGCGCAGGTAGCGGCGCACGGCGTCGCGTTCCTTCTCGGAGGCGGTCGCATACCAGCCAAGGGACGTATCATTGTCATGGGTTCCGGGGTAGGTCACGCCATTGGCCACGAGATTGTGCGGAAGATAGAGATTTTTGGCGTCGCTGCCGAAGGCAAATTGCAGGATCGCCATGCCCGGCAGGCCCGTGTCATCCCGCAATTTGATCACTGCCGGGGTCAGTACGCCGAGATCCTCCGCGATGATTTTGGCCTCGGGAAACGCCGCCTGCACCGAGAGGAAAAAGTGCAGCCCGGGTCCGGGGGTCCATACACCGGTGCGGGCGTTTTTGGCCGGGAACGGCACGCGCCAATATGCCTCGAAGCCACGGAAGTGATCGATGCGCACGACATCATAAAGCTCAAAGGAAGCCCGCAGGCGCGCGTGCCACCAGGCGTAGTTGTCGGCGGCGTGGCGTGGCCAGAGATAGAGCGGATTGCCCCAGAGCTGGCCGTCGGCCGAAAAGTAATCCGGGGGCACCCCGGCGACGGCGAGCGGCAGGGAGGTTTGCGGGTCGAGTTCGAACAATTCCGGATTGGCCCACACGTCGGAGGAATCGGCGGCGACAAAAATGGGAATGTCGCCGATGATGCTGATGCCGCGGCGGGCGGCGCCCGCCTTTACGCGCGACCACTGGCCGAAGAAGGCGTATTGGGTGAACCGGTGGGCGTCGATTGCAGTAGCGAGACGGTGGCGCAGGGGCGACTTGGCGGCTTGGGCATAGTTTCGGGTGTCAGCGGGCCAGTCCCACCAAGGCTGGCCGCGGTAGTGATCCTTCAGCGCGCGGAAATAGGCGTAGGCATCAAGCCAGTCCGTGTGTTTCCGCTTGAAGGCGGCAAAGTCGCCATAGAGTGCCGGTTCCCCGGCCTGCTGGTAGCGCGCGTGGGCCTGGAAGAGCAGCGGCCACTTGAGTTGATAAAGGGCGCCGTAGTCCACCCGGTCGGCGCTGAGCTGGGCGAGGGGGGCGAGGGCGGCGGCCTCGAGCAGGCCGTGGGCAACAAATTCGCGCAGGTCGATCAGGTAGGGATTGCCCGCGAAGGCGGAGAAGCACTGGTAGGGCGAGTCACCGTAGCCGGTCGGCCCGAGCGGGCAGAGCTGCCAGAACTTGCCGCCGGCGGCCTGCAGGAAATCGAGAAACGACTCCGTGTGGATGTCGAACGTGCCGATGCCCTGGTCTCCAGGCAGTGATGTAGGGTGCAGCAGAACCCCGGTGGAGCGGGTGGAAAGCCAGCTGAAAAGCGGGTGCGGAGCGGCTTTGCCGGGAGATGATTTCATGCGCGGTGGAAAATAAGACGTGAAGAATGGGCGCGGGCGGCGGCCAGCGCAGGCTAAAAAACACCAGGCTTGCACTTGGTGTGCCGCCCTTGGGGCTTTCCGGGCTAAATATTGGTTCCGCCATCGCTCGTGGTGGAACTATTGGGCGTGAATCTCCGTCTCAGGTCCCATCATGAAAACCCTTCGTCTTCTCCTGTCCCTCCTTTCCGGCCTGCTGGCGGCCTTGACGCTGCAGGGCGCGACCGCACCCAAGACTGATGCCCGGGCCGAGGTGATTTTCTTCGAGCGGGGAAAATTCACCGATGCCAAAGCGGATTACATGGATAGCCCGAAGGGCCGCGATGCCATTCTGGACGAGCTCAGGGACTACTTGGTCAGTCAGGCAACGAAGTGGTACGTGCCCGAGGGCTCAAAGCTCACGGTCACGATCACGGACGTCGATCTGGCCGGGGATTTTGAACCCGGACGCAGCTCGCGGCTGCAAGATATCCGCATCGTGCGGGACATATACCCGCCCAAAATCAGTCTGGCCTTCAAGTTGACGGATGCGGACGGCAACGAGGTGAGGCACGGCACGCGCGAACTGACGGACCTGATGTTCATGAGCAAGCTGTCGCTCAACTCGAACGACCCGCTTCGCCATGAGAAGGAGTTGCTTGATGACTGGCTGAGGGCCGACCTCGGACGGGTGAAGTAACATACGGGGTTCACCCCAGTCCCTCAAAATTTACCTTGCATTCACCCCTTGCCTCTGCGGTTCTCGCGACCGTCGTTAGAGAAAGCGTTAGGTGACAGGATCTGGTGAGTCGTTGGCTGAGCGTTAGCTTAAGTGATGATTTCGAAACCCACGGTGGGAACGGAACTGGCAGCGGACGGTGGATCTACGAAATATCACATGAGTAACTCGAAACTGTACGTCGGCAATATGTCTTTCAAGACGACCGAAGACGAACTCCGCACGGCCTTTGGCCAGTTCGGCAGCGTCACCGACGTTTACGTCGCCATGGACAAGATGACTGGCCGCCCCCGTGGCTTTGCCTTCGTCACCATGGGCACGGCCGAAGAGGCCAAGGTA